>VGBZ01000004.1 GCA_016870275.1 Actinomycetota bacterium | reverse complement strand
CGAGGTAGTGGCGGTCCTCGAGGAACCGGCGGATGAGCGACACCATCTGCGAGCGGAGCTCGAAGGTCCGGCGGGCCTCCGGAGTGACCCACAGATCGATGTAACGCTGACGGAAACGGGTGTCCGGGTCGGTGATGCCGTGCCACTTGTCAGGAAACGAGCGGCGGGTGGGAGCGAGCAGGCTCCACTCGTCGACCCGCACCGAGAGCTCACCCCGGCGCGTGGTCATCACCTCGCCCCTCACTCCGATCCAGTCACCGACATTGAGGTCGCAGAAGTCGGCGAAGCCAGGTGTGGTCGCCGAAACGGCGAAGAGCTGCACCTGTCCGGAGGAGTCAGCCAGCGTGCCGAATGCCAGCTTTCCCTGCACCCGGCGAAGCATGAGTCGCCCGGCGACACTGACGACGTGGCCGCTCTCCGCTCCGGGTTCGAGGTCGGCGAAGCGCTGGTGGATCTCAGCGGCTCGGGCATCGACGTCGTAGGTGTAGGGCTGGTCGAACTCACCGCTGCGGGCCCGGTCCGGGTGCGTCCGGTCGCTCGCCGGCGTGTCGGAGATCGGGTCACTCACGACTGGTTCTTCTCCCACACGAGCCGGAGACCGTGCAGCGTGAGCCACGGCTCCTCGCGTTCGATGGAGGTGGTGATCGGTCCGATCAAGCCGGCCAGCCCGCCGGTGGAGATGACCGTCGACTCACCGACCTGTTGCTCGATTCGTTCGCACATGCCGTCGACCAGCGACGCATACCCGTACAGCGCCCCGGACTGGATGGACTCCACGGTGGTCTTCCCGATCACCGACCGAGGTTCGACCAGCTCCACCTGACGGAGTGCCGCCGCCCGGCCGAAGAGCGCATCGAGCGAGATCTCGATCCCGGGGACGATCGCTCCACCGAGGTACTCCCCGGCGCTCGAGATCACGTCGAAGGTCGTCGCCGTGCCGAAGTCGACGACGATCGTCGGTCCGCCATACAGGTCGTAGGCGCCGACGGCGTTGGCGATCCGATCCGCTCCAACCTCCTTGGGGTTGTCGTAGAGCACCGACATACCGGTTCGGACACCGGCGCCGAGGACCACCGGCTCGAGGTCGAGGTAACGATCACACATGCGGCGCAGTTCGAACGTCACCGTCGGCACGCCCGATGACACCGCCACGCCCTCGACGTCGGTGCGTAGGTCGAGATCACGGGTCTCGAGGAGTTGTCGCAGCATGAGGAGGTGTTCATCGCTGGTCCGCTCCGAATGCGTGGCCAGGCGCCAATGGTCGAGCAGTTGGTGGCTACGGTCACCTGAGTCGTAGAGCCCCACGACGGTCTGGGTGTTGCCCACGTCGATGACGAGCAGCACTGGTTCTCCCTGAGTCGGACGCCACGACAGGAATCGGGGCGGTCTCCCTCCAGATTGGTCGCTGAACTCAGCTCGGGTCGACTTCGTTGATTCGGGACCGGCCCGACGGATCGCCGTCACCGATGTCGAGGCCGACGTCGAGCACGCCGGCGGCGTTGGTCAACGCCCCCGAGGAGATCGCATCGACACCGGTGGCGGCGTAGGCAGCGATGTTCTCGAGCGTGATGCCTCCGGAGGCCTCGAGCAGCGTCCGCCGTATCGCAGATCCGTGGATCTCCCGCGCGGCGGCAACGCACTCCCCCACTTCATCCGGGGTCATGTTGTCGCAGAGAACGGCATCGGCTCCGGCGATCAGCGCCTCGCGTACCTGATCGAGCCGATCGCACTCGACGTGGATCGTTCGGCCGGGCCACCGATCACGGGCCACGGCCACCGCAGCGGCGATGCCCAACTCGCTCAGGTGGTTGTCCTTGAGCATCAACCAGTCCGACAGATTGCCCCGGTGGTTGCGGCCACCCCCGGCACGGACCGCAGCCTTGGACAACGAGCGCAGACCCGGAACGGTCTTGCGCGTGTCCCACACCCGGGCGTCGCCGCCCACCGCAGCGGCGTCGACGAAGCGCCGGGTCTGGGTGGCGATACCGGAGAGGAAACCGAGAAAGTTGAGCGCCGTGCGCTCGGCAGTGACCACGGCCGCCAGCGGACCGCTGATCTCCCCGATGGTGTCGCCCGGTCCGACGATCGCCCCCTCAGCCACGGACCAGTCGACCTCAACGGACGGGTCGACCTGGTTGAACGCCTCGGCGGCACAGCGCGTCCCTGCCACCGTGCCCGAGGCACGTGCCCGCACAGTGGCCCGGGTCGTCTCGGGCCCGAGCAACGAAGCGGTCAGATCGCCGAGCGGTGCGAGGTCCTCGGCCAGGGAACGAGCGACCGCAGCGACCACCTCGTGGCGGGGTGGATGGAGCCACTCCTCTCCGCTCACTGCTCCGCTCACTGCTCGACCTCGTGGCCTGATCCTTGCGCCGCCGTTGGCACGGGGGACTCCCGTGGTGTCGAGGCAGGGCCCGAGTTCGACTCCGCATCCATCCGCTGCGTCTCAAGCACGAACCGGTGCCGGCAGGAGTCCGAGATGTCCGGGTAATCGATGCGTGCGTGACATCCCCGTGTCTCGGTTCGTGCGGCCGCCGCAGCGACGAGCGCCGCACCGACCGTGAGCAGGTTCCGCACCTCGGCCACCGGAGGGTGCGGAACCGGCCCGGCCGAACCCAGGGCCTCTGCGAGATCGTCGAGTGCATCAGCGGCAGCACCGAGACCCTCGGCGGAACGACTGACACCGGCGTGGATCGACATCAGCGACTGCACCCCATGTCGGATCTCACTCACCACCCGAGGATCGAACGGCCTCGCACCCATCGATGTGGACACGGCGAGCGGCTCCACGACCAGTGCGACGCCGGGAATGTCGAGCGACTCAGCGTCGGGTGGACCCTCGACGAATCCGAGCACCGAGCGCATCGCACCGGAGAGCTCAGGGCCATCGAACCCGGTGGCGATCGACTCCACGGCGCGAGGTCCGAAGACCATGCCCTCGAGCAGCGAGTTGGACGCCAGTCGGTTGGCCCCGTTCACCCCGGTGCACGCCACCTCCCCGGCGGCCCAGAGTCCGGGCAACGACGTGGCCCCGCGCAGGTCGGTGACGATTCCGCCGCACTGGTGGTGAGCGGCGGGTGCGACCGGCAACAGATCCCGTGCGGGGTCGAGGCCCAGCCGGGCCAGATCGGCGTGGATCGTCGGAAAACGTTCGGCGAAGTGGTCGAGGCCGGTGGCATCGAGCCACACGTGCTCGGCGCCGTCAGCGAGCATCTGGGTGAGGATCGCCCGGGACACCACGTCACGCGGCAGCAGTTCGTTCACGAACCGCTCTCCGCTCCGGTTGCGCAGGCGGGCGCCGTGACCCCGGAGCGCCTCGGACAACAGCGGCCGAGGCATCTCGGGGTGAGCGAGGGCCGTCGGGTGGAACTGGAAGAACTCGACGTCGGCTGCGGCGACCCCGGCCCGCAGGGCCATCGCCAGGCCGTCACCGGTGGCCTCGTGCGGATTCGTCGTCACGGCGTAGAGCTGTCCGGCGCCGCCGGTGGCGAGCAGTACGTGACGGGCCCGTACCTCCGTGACCGTGCCGGCGGTGGTGGCGAGCACGCCGGCGCAACGGCCGTCCTCGACGATCAGATCCAGAGCGTAGGAGTGCTCGTAGATCGCCACCGCTGTCCGCTGCACCGCTCCGACGAGCGCCCGTTCGACCTCTGCGCCCGTGGCCACGCCGGCGTGGACGACCCGGGCCACCGAGTGGCCGCCCTCTCGGGCGAGGTCGAGTTCGCCTCGCTCGTCCCGATCGAACTCGGCGCCCATGGCGATGAGGTCCTCGACTCGGCGAGGACCTTCGTCGACGAGCACCCGGACCGCATCGAGGTCGCAGAGGCCGGCTCCGGCCGCCAGCGTGTCGGCGAGGTGCAGGTCGATCTCCTCGGGATCCTGCGACAGCGCCGCAGCGACACCCCCCTGGGCCCAACGCGTCGTTGCCTGATCGAGCACTCCCTTGGTGAGCACACCGGCTGCGAGGTCGTGTTCGGTGGCCGCTCGCACCGCCGCTGAGAGGCCCGCCACTCCGCTACCGAGCACGAGCAGGTCGAGGACGGCGCCGGTGGACTCAGACACGAATCGCTCCGGTGACTCCGAGTACCGAGGCATTGTCGAGCAGACGGGTCGAACCGAACGCCACCGCCACCAGCAAACGGCTGTCGTCATCAGCGGTGACGACCCGTTCGAGTGTCCGTGCGCCGACCACTGCGACGTAGTCGAGCACACCGTCGGGGGCCGAGGCGATCCGATCGACCATCACCTGCTCGAGGTCGCTCGCGCTGCGGGTTCCAGCGCAGTACGCCGTTGTTGCGTCACGGAGGGCAGCAGAGATCACGGTGGCCTGCGACCGGTGCGACGGCGAGAGGTAGACGTTGCGGCTCGACAGGGCCAGGCCGTCCGGTTCACGCACCGTCGGGCATCCGATGACCTCGACCGGCATCGACAGGTCTCGGACCATCTGCGTCACAACGGCGAGTTGCTGGAAGTCCTTCTCGCCGAAGTACGCCCGCGCCGGTCCGAGGATGTTGAACAACTTGGCGACGACCGTGCAGACACCGGCGAAGTGGGTCGGCCGACTCGCTCCCTCGAACCGCTCGGTCAGCAAGCGCACCGACACCGAAGTCAACACACCCTCTCGACCGGCGGGGTACATCTCGGACTCGTCCGGGGCGAACACGACACCGGCACCGCAGGCGGCAGCGAGGTCCACATCGCCCTGCAGGTCCCGCGGATAGGCCTCGAGGTCCTCACCGGCGCCGAACTGCAACGGGTTGACGAAAACGGTCACCACGACGACGTCGCATTCAGCCGCAGCGCGCTCCACGAGTGAGGCGTGCCCTCGATGCAACGACCCCATGGTCGGGACCACCCCGACCGACGCGGACCGGGCCCGGGCGCCGTCGAGCAGCGCACGCACCTCATCGACGTGTGTGAGGACCTGCACGAACGCTGAGCCTACGTGGACACCCGCAGGTCGGTCGGTACCGGACGACCCACCAGGTCGGCCGCAGCGCCTGCGAGCACCAGATAGAGCGGACGCTCCTGTTCGGGCAGGTCGGCGAGGTGCCGGCGGACGGTGTCCCAGTCGCCCCTCGCTGCTGGCCCCGTCAGCGCTGCGGTGGCGCCGTGCGCGGTGACGTTGGCGAGGGTGCCGGCGATCAGGTCGTGGTAGGCCTCGAGTGGCACTCCGGCCTCTGCAGCCAGTCGCTCGACCTGCCCAAGCAACGCCACGAGATGGTTCGACGCCACCACAGCAGTGGCGTGGTACCTGGTGCGGACGTCATCGGGGACCTCGACCGGACGCCCACCGAGGGCCCCGACCAACTCGAGCGCCAGGGCGTGCCCGGTGGTGGCATCACCGGCAACGGCGAACCACGCCCCGACCAGCAGATGCGCCCCGGTCTCAGCGGAGCTGAGCGACATGAGTGGATGGATCGAGGCCACGCTCAAGTGCGGCGAGAGATGCTCGAGGGTCAACGAACCCGAGCAGTGCGCGACCACCGCAGTGGACGGCTCGACCCGCCCGGCCACCGTCGCCACTGCCTCGTCGGGGACGGCGATCAGGACGACGTCGGTGTCGCCGGAGTGAACCGGGCCCGATCCCCGGCCCGCCACCAGGTCGACGTTCCAACCCACACTGCTCAGCGCCCGGGCGAAGCTCCCACCGGCCCGGCCGCGGCCGACCACCCGGATCCGGGGCGCCTCGCCGCTCACGTCCGGGGGCGTCCGTCAGGCCGCACCGGTCCCGCCGAGGGTCGGGAGTTCCGTGGCGGAACGTCGAACGGTCCCGTGGGCGAGCTGGAGGTCGCGCTCGCTGACGAGTTCGGGAGCCAGATCCCGCAGCGGTGCGAGAACGAATCGTCGTTCCATCCAACGGGGGTGCGGCAACGTGAGTGTCGGATCGTCACTCTGGATGCCGTCGACCCAGATCACATCGATGTCGAGAGTTCGTGGCCCCCACCGCTCCTCCCGAACCCGTTCGGCGTTGGCCTCGATGCGGTGACAGACGGCGAGCAGGGCCTTCGGTTCGAGTGTGGTGGAGAGTTCGACGGCGATGTTGAGGAACACATCCTGCTCAGGCCCACCGACCGGATCGGTCTCATACACGTGAGACACAGCCACCACATCGGGGAGCGAGTCGATGGCCTTGGCGAGATGCCCGGCTCGATCACCCAGATTGGAGCCGAGCGAGAGGAACACCCGGCGTGCGATCGGCGTCAACGCGATCTCCGGACTCTGACACCTGACGTTGCCAGATCCTGCGGAACCGGCGGGCGCAGCTTGCGCACGGTGAGTTCGACTGCGGCGATCCGCTCGTCGGCGGCGAGCACGGACTCAGCGATGCGGCCGGCGAGTCGCTCGAGCAACAGCGGCTGGTCAGCGACCACGACCGCTTCGACGAGATCACAGATCGCCCCGTAGTCGATCGTGTCATCGAGATCATCTGAGTCAGCAGCGGCGTCGAGGTCGGCCACCACGTCGAGGTCGATCTCGATCGGCTGGGCCCGCTCGCGCTCTGAGGGCAGGACCCCGACCACGGCGGTCAGCCGGAGCCCCCTGAGTTCGATCACCTCGTTCGACATGTGGTCTCGGCCCGGCCGCTCAGTGGTCGAGCCGGATGCTCTGGCCGACGATCTCGCGACCATCGGCTTCGAGTTGCCGTCCCGTCAGGTGCTCGACGACGGAGATGGCCTTCGGCGGGTCGGGGACCAGGTCACTCCAGACCAGGTACCCGGCGAGGAACCCGCACACCCGCATGGACAACTCGTCTTGATGCACCACCAGCTTCTGGCGGGCGGCGAGCAGTTGCTGGAGGTTCGTGTAGGAGGACTCGAGGAACGATCCGACGTCGTCGTGCCCGGGAAACGGCCAGTGCGACCACGCCACGCCCAACTCGTCGTAGTTGTGGAGATTCGTCGGAGCGCTCGACAACGAGATGACCCGGTCGAACCCCTGCTCCCGGATCCAGATGATCTCCTCCTGGCGCCGCACCTTCCGGTGGTTGGTGCCGAAGCCGCCGGGGCGTTCGCACACGGCGAGTTGGTCCTGAATGATCCAGTGGAAGTGACGGGGTTGGATCCCCTGCGCCCACTTGCCCTTGGCCATGACGGTGTCACCTTCCGGGCTGCGCCCCGGCGGGTCCTCCCGAGAGGAGTCGGCCCAACCGGACGGTGGCAGCCACGTCGTGGACACGGACCATCCGTGCCCCGTGGATCATGGCCCAACCAGCTGTGATCAGCGAACCGATTCGACGATTTCCCACTTCGAGTGGTTGAACAGATGCATCAAGTGGTTGTCGGACCATTTCGGGCACCGGTGGGAGACCGGCGGCCGAGCGGGCGGCGAGCACCCCGAGGAATCTCTTCCGGCTGGTCCCCACGACCACCGGCCAGCCCCCGGCCGTCAGTGCAGACACCGCACCGAGCAACGCCAGGTTGTGCTCGACGGTCTTGCCGAAACCGATGCCCGGGTCCAACCAGACCTCGTCCACACCGAGGGAATTCGCCCACGCCGCCCGTTCGAGCAGATACGTCTGCACCTCGATGGCCACGTCGTCGTAGCGGGGGTCGTCCTGCATGGTCCGGGGATCCGCAGCCATGTGCATGGCAATCCAGCCCAGGCCCAGCTCGGAAGCAACCGGGGCGAGGGAAGCGCTCACATCGTTGAGGAGGTCGGCGCCGGCTGCCGCAGCGGCCCGGGCGGTGGCCTCGTGCCGTGTATCGACCGAGAGCCGGACACCTGCGAGCCGACACGGTCTTGCGAGCCCCTCGATCACCGGAACCACACGGCTGATCTCCTCGTCGACGGCGACCGGATCGGCCCCGGGACGGGTCGATTCCCCGCCGACATCGATCACCGACGCACCCTCGGCGACCATGTCGAGACCTCGACGCACGGCGTCGGCGGTGGCGAAGTGCTCGCCACCATCGGAGAACGAATCCGGCGTGACGTTCAGCACTCCCATGACGAGAGGGTCGATGGAAGGGGCGACGCTCCGGGTCACCGGACGACGATCCGGGTCACCGGGCGACGATCAGTCCGGGCGGTCGACGAACCGCATGGCCTCCATGCGGGCAGCCGGATCGCTGCGGAAGATGCCGCGAACCGCCGAGGTGACCGTCGAGGATCCGGCTTTGCGCACCCCCCGCATGGACATGCAGAGATGCTCGGCGGAGATCACCACGAGCACCCCCTGGGGGTCGAGTGCGGCCTCCATGGCATCAGCCACCTGGGTCGTGAGGCGTTCCTGCACCTGTGGCCGCTTGGCGAACCCGTCGACGAGCCGGGCGATCTTGGACAACCCCGTGACCCGGCCGTCGCCATTGGGGATGTACCCCACGTGTGCCCGGCCGAAGAACGGCACGAGGTGGTGCTCACACATGGAGTAGATGGGAATGTCCCGGACGAGGATCATCTCGTCGTGGCCGGCGTCGAAGGTCACCTTGAGGTGGTGCGCCGGGTCCTCGTGCAGTCCCGAGCAGGTCTCGGCGTACATGCGGGCCACCCGGGCCGGGGTGTCCTGCAAACCTTCCCGGTCAGGGTCCTCGCCGACGGCGAGGAGAATCTCCCGCACGGCCCGTTCGATCCGGGCGTGGTCGACTCCGGCCATCTCCACCGTCAATGGCATGGCGCCCACAACCTGGAGGTCACGCTCGGGATCGACGATCCCGAACGAGGTCGGATCGACCGCCGAGGGATCAGTTGGGTGCGTTCCACTCACGTCTGTTCCTCCTGTCAGCCGACTTCAACACCTCGGCGGGAGCCGCTCTTCCCACTGCACGAGCCTCGAGCGAGTCGACAATGGCGGTTGCCGCCACTGACTGCGATCGCTGACTGCGGTCACTGATTGCGGTAGTGGACCTCCGTCCGCTCCATCTGGTCTCGCACCACAGCGGCTGTTGCGAGAAGGCTAGCGAGGGCTTCGTCCTCGAGGGTCTCGGATTCGAGCAGGGCGGCCACCACCGAGTCCAACACGTCCCGGTTGGCCTCGATGATCGTCGTGGCGCGATGCTCGGCGTCGTCGACGAGTCGACCAACCTCGGCGTCGACCTGCGCAGAGGTCTCCGGTGAGACCGTGGGAGGTCGAGCGGCGTCACGACCGAGGAACGGAGCGTCGACGGCCTCGAGATAGCGCTGCGGACCCAGCTTCTCGCTCATTCCGAACTCGGTGACCATCGACCGCGCCAGTCGGGTCGCCTGGGCGATGTCGTCTGCGGATCCGGTCGTGACCTGACCGAACACGGCCTGCTCGGCGGCCCTTCCGGCGAGCAACACTGCGAGTCGGGACTCGAGTTCGGGCTGGCTGTGCAGGTGACGGTCCTCCTCGGGGAGCAGGAGCGTGTGACCGAGCGCCGCCCCCCGGGCGACGATCGACACACGATGGACCTCGTCGGTGTGGGGGGCCACGTGCGCCACGAGTGCGTGACCCGCCTCGTGGACAGCGATCACCTTTCGCTCCGCCGCCGAGAGGACACGGGACGGTCGCTCCTTGCCGGCCATCGCCCGATCCACCGCACGACTCAGGTCGGCCGCCTCGATCGAGGTGGCCCCGCGCCTCGCCGCAGCGATCGCCGCCTCGTTGACGACCGCCGCCAGATCGGCACCGGTCATCCCCGGGGTGCGGCGAGCGACCGCCTCGAGGTCGACATCTGCAGCGAGCGGCGTCGAGCGGGTGTGCACCGTCAACACCGCTAGCCGCCCGGCACGGTCGGGCGGGTCCACGTGGACGTGACGGTCGAAGCGGCCGGGGCGCAGCAGCGCCGGATCGAGCACGTCGAGACGATTGGTCGCAGCGATCAGGACCACTCCGCTCTGCGCATCGAAGCCGTCCATCTGCACCAACAACTGATTGAGCGTCTGCTCACGTTCGTCGTGGCCGCCGCCCACCCCGGTACCGCGATGGCGGCCAACTGCGTCGATCTCGTCGATGAAGACGATCGATGGTGCTGTGGCGAGAGCCCGGCGGAACAGGTCCCGTACCCGGGCCGCACCAACCCCGACGTACATCTCGGCGAAGTCCGACCCGGAGATCGAATAGAACGGCACCTCGGCCTCGCCGGCAACGGCTCGGGCGAGCAGCGTCTTGCCGGTTCCGGGCGGTCCGACGAGGAGCACCCCGGCCGGGACCCGGGCCCCGAGACGACTGAAGCGCTCCGGGTCCTTGAGGAACTCGACGACCTCACGCAGTTCCTCGGTGGCCTCCTCGGCGCCGGCGACGTCGGCGAAGGAGACGGGGACCTCCCCATCGACCCGGGCCCGGGTTCGACTGAATCCCGCAGCCTTGCCCCCACCCTGCATCCGGAGGACGAACCAGAGGAACACTCCGACGATCAACACCGTCGGCACCACGCCGAGGAGGATGTCGGTCATGGTCGTGGGTTCGGAGTTGTCGACCTCAGCGGGGACTCCGGCCCGGAGGAGTTCCTTGGTCAGCTGCTCGCCGTAGGCCTCGGGGAAAGCTGCCGAGTACTGCTCACTGCCGACAAGTTCACCTTCGATCACCGATGATCGGTCGACGATCGTGGCGGTCTGGACGCGGCCCTCGGCGAGCGCCGACTGGAACTCATCGAGTCGGAGCTCCGTCGGCGATGCGGAGCGATTTGACACGATCCACCATCCGCCGAGGATCAACACCAGCGCCACGACGACGCCGGCCGCGATGAACAACTGCGCGCGTCTGGAACTCGGACCTCGCCGGGGGGACGCCGCCATACTCGCAGGCTAGTGGCACCGTCGGCCGGTTCGTCCAGCGACCCACATCGACGTTGACGCTGAGCGCGCTCTGTACGATCGAGACGTTCCTGAGACCTCACCCCACCCGGGCAACAGCCCTTCAGCGCCGTGGAGTCCTGAGCCGACGGGCCCCGCAGCGAAGATGGTCCGTACGCCCACGTCGCTGTTCCGCCTCCTCGTCGGGCTACTCGTGCTCGCCGCCGGTGTGCTCGCCGTGTGGCGATTCGACAACGCCGTCATTGCGTTCTACCTCGATCTCGACTCGCTCACGAGGTTCCTCCCGGAGTGGCTCTCGACGGTTCCGCTCGTGGTGGTGGCGGCCATCCTCCTCGTGACCCCGGTGGTGGTCAACGTTCGCCTGATCCGGACCCGCTCCTGGCGGCTCTTCGGGCTGGTGAACCTCGCTGGATTGTCGGCGTTCCTCCTCAGCGCGTTCCTCGTGCGGATCTCCACGCAGACTCCACCGACACAGTTCCCCGACGCCTACGTCTCGACATCGGACCTCGCAGGCGCAACGGGTTACACCACCCCGAACGACGCCCTGATGGCCGGCTTCGTTGCGGCGTTCGTCGTCGGACTCCCGTACCTGAACAGGACCACCAAGCGGCTCGCCGTCGGACTCGTCGTGATCCAGATCGTCGTGTCGTTCACCGCTGGTGCGATCTCGCCCGTGGGGTTCGGTGTCGACATCGGTGCCGGGATCACCTGCGGTGCTCTCATCGCTCTGGCCTTCGGGACGCCGGACACCAGGCCCACAGCGGCCGACATCACCGCCACGCTCGCTCGCAATGGATTCCGGCTCGCCGACGCCACGCCCGCAGCGGTCGACGCCCGGGGATCCACGCCGTGGTTCGTCTCGACGACCGATGGCCGCCGGCTCTTCGTGAAGGTGCTCGATCAGGACAACCGTTCCGCCGACCTCCTGTTCCGGGCGTTTCGGATCCTGACGCTGCGCAGCGGCGGCGACGAGCGTCCGTTTCCGTCGCTCCGCCGAGCCGTGGAACACGAGGCGCTCCTGTCATTGCGAGCGACCAGCGTGGGGATCCGCACTCCGGAACTCGAGGCGGTGTCGACCGTCGGCAATGACGGGATGCTGCTGGCGTTCGACGCCATCGACGGCGATTCGCTCGATCGGGTGCCTTCGGACGCCCTAGACGACGACACACTCGACGGAGTCTGGGGGCAACTCGCTGCCATGCGTTCCGCCGGCATCGCACATCGCGACCTTCGCCTCGCCAACGTATTCCTCGCCAGCGATGGTCGGGTGTGGATCATCGACTTCGGGTTTGCGGAGTTGGCGGCATCCGATCTCCTGCTCGACACCGACGTGGCCGAGCTGCTCGGCTCCACGGCCACCGCTGTGGGAGTCGAACGTGCTGTGTCCGCCGCTGAGCGATCACTCGACCGGGAGGCACTCGTCCGGGCCCTGCCCCGACTCCAGCCGTTCGCTCTGGGCAGCGCCACCCGGACCGCACTCCGCAACAACGAGTTGTTCGAACCGCTCCGGGCCATCGTCCAACTCCGGACCGGTACTGCAGCGGAACCGCTCGCTCCACTGGCCCCGATCCAACCGTGGCGACTTCTCGCCACGGTTGCGGCGACCACGGCGTTCTGGATCCTCCTCGCAGCGCTTACCGGCGAACTCGGTTCGTTCACTGCACTCCTCGAGCCCGAACCCGTCACCCTCGCCGCAGCAATCGGAGCGTCGGCATTGACCTATCTCGGGTCAGCAACCGCTCAGATCGGGGCATTCTGCGACTCGCTCCAACTCGGCCCGACGATCCAGTCACGACTCGCCTCGTCCGTCGCCAACCGGACCAGCACGGCCCGGAGCGGTGGGCTGACACTCGACGTCCGCTTCCTGCAACGCCAGGGCGTGACCGCACAGGACGCACTCCAGTCCCTCGGGCTGATCGTCGCGACCGGATTCGTCGTTCACATGCTGCTGCTGATGGTCGTCTCGCGCATCGGTATCAGCGACGACTCGGTGCAACTGAGTTCGGACCCAGCTCGGGTGATACTCCCCTTGATCGCCGTCGCCCTGACGGTGACCTCGACGCTCATCGCCGTTCTGGTGCCGGTGTGGCGAGCCCGGATCATCGACACGTTCGCACCGGCGCTGCGCCGCGCCGTTCTCGGCCTACGAGCGGTGGTGGATCGTCCCCGACGCATCGCCCAACTCGTGGGCGGCTCAATCGCCGTGACGTCGGCCTACGGAAGTGCGCTGGTGTTCTCGGCCTGGGCGGTCGGGGTCGAGGGCGACTTCATCGAGCTGGCCCTGACGTTCCTCATCGTCACGGTGATCGCCGCTCCCGCCCCCACCCCGGGTGGCGTGATCTTCGTCGAACTCCTCCTCGTCGCCGGTCTCGTGCTGTTCGGCGTGCCCTTGGCGCTGGCCATCCCAGCGGTCTTCCTCTACCGCCTCGTGACGTTCTGGCTGCCAGTGCCACCCGGCATCTGGGCGTACAAGTCACTCGCACGGTCCGGTCGCATCTGACGCCGTGGCGTCGACTGGTGAGTCCCCGACCCCGGCGCCTCACACGCCAGGATCGACGTAGACGGCGATGTGGCGCATGTTCCGGTAGCGCTCATCGACGTCGAGGCCGTAGCCGATCACGAACTCGCCCGGGATCGTGAAGCCGACGTAACGCACCCCGAGCCCCTCGAGGTCAGCAGACTCACGGGCGAGGAGCGTGCAGACCTCCAGGCTCGCCGGTCCCCGGGCCTCGAGGCTCCGGCGCAAGTAGCGCAGCGTGAGCCCGGTGTCGACGATGTCCTCGACGAGCACCACGTGGCGGTCGGTCAGGTCCACATCGAGGTCCTTCACGAGCCGGACGACGCCCGAGGTGCGAGTGGACGCCCCGTACGACGACACCGCAATGAAGTCGACCTCGACCGGTAGGTCGATGTGCCGGGCCAGGTCGGTCAGGAATGCGTACGCCCCCCGCAGGACGCAGACCAGCAGCGGGCGCTCATCCCGGTAGTCGGCTGTCAGTTCGACACCGAGCTCGGCAATTCGTTCAGCGATCTGGTCCTCGGTGAGGACGGTGGCCCCCACGCTCGGGTCGTTGTCGAACGATTCGAGCGGCGCCGGTGTCACACCGCCGACGTTACCGACCGACGATCACCGCTCACCAGCCTGCTCCTCAACGAACCCCGCTGAGGCGATCGGGCTCGAGGCGAAGACGTCCTGCAGACCGTCGCAGCGACCAGCCGGCGAGGACGTCACAGGACCGAGCCGCTCCGTGGACCACGCCGAACACCCGCTCGATCGCTGCAGCATCGGGTGGCGGGAGCCCCTCGGTGCACTCGGCCCACCATCTGCGGAACGCAGCAACAGCAACCGGCCGGGGAGCGGCGGCCAGATCGATGACCGATGTGGCGTCGACCTCGACAGCGAGCGCATCGAGCAGGTCGGCGACCTCGGCCGACTGTGCTGCGAGGCGAGCGATCAGCACGACGACATCACGTTGCGCCACGTCGTCGAGCAGGGGAAGCACTTCATGACGCACGCGCACCCGGTCGAAGCGGCGATCGGTGTTGGCCGGATCAACCAGTGGTCGGACCCCGAGGTGAGCACACAACGCCCGGGTCTCGAGTCGACGGAGTCCGAGGAGCGGATGCTCGGCCGGACGCATGGCCGCCAGACCCACGGGGCCGGTGCCCCGGAGGAGGCGAAGCAGCACCGTCTCGGCCTGATCGTCGGCGGTGTGACCCCACAGGGTCCCGGGACCAGCGACCCGGTGGCGCTCGGCCCGAGCGCGGGCTTCGAGATCGCCACCGTCTCCGACGTGCACACGGTGCGACTCGAACCCGGCCCCCCAGTGAGCTGCGAGGTCGGCGACCACGTCGGCATCGGCTGATGAATCGCAGCGGAGGCCGTGATCGACATGCACTGCTTCCACCGGCCGACCGGTAGCGACGGCGAGGGCGAGGAGAGCCGTGGAGTCCGCTCCGCCCGAGACGCCGCAGCGAAGGGTGCCGTCACCCGTTGGGAACACCGTGCGGGCGAGGAGCGTGCCGAGGACCGGGTCCGTGGGATCCGGCAGTTTCGGACTCACGCTGCGTGGCTCACCCCGAGCCGACGCAACCACAGCGACGGATCACGGATCTCAGCGAGCGAGGGGAGCATCTCCGGTCCCTCGAAGGCGCGCTGCACCGTCGCCGGACCCGCCGATCGCTCAACCTCCTCGATGAAGCGTTCACCCTGTTCGTACTGGGCGAGCTTCGCCTCCATTCCGATGATCTGCTGGAGCAGTCGGGTCGCAACGTTGGCCTGCTGGCGCCGTGCCCGCAGGACCCGGGCGAAGCGTTCCTGTGACGGGATCTCCGACGCTGCGGCACGATCCATGGTGACGTCGCCATGACCCTCGAGCAGGCTCATCAATCCGCCGACCTGCTCCATCACCTCGAGTTGCTCCGACGAGGCGAACAGGCCAGCGACACCACCGTCGCTCAGCGGGTTGGTCCGGGTGCGAACCGCCTCAGCCACCCGGCCGACCGCAGTGAAGATGCGGGCCGGGTCGGGATCGTTGGCGCCCACGAGTTGGTCGACCAATCCGAGGAAGTGGCCCCGAAGCCACGGGACTCCGGTGAACTGCGTGCGGTGAGTGACCTCGTGGAGCGCCACCCACAACCGGAACTCCCCGGGCGGGAACGAGTGACGCTTCTCGAGGGAGAGGATGTTCGGCCCGACGTAGTACACGAGGTCTTGGTCCTCCGGGTCCTCGTCCTCGAGGACCAACAGGTCGTACTGGCCGAGCACCCGAGTCGACATCCACCCGAGCAGAGCACCGAGTTCGGCACCAGCGATCTTGTTGGACACCAACGACAGCGGTCCGCCGAGTTGCTGTTCCATCCGTCGGAGCATCGGACGCAACAGCCGCTGGTACGAGGCCAGATTGGCCCGGACCCAGTCGATCCGATCCACGACCCGGGCCCGGGCCGGGCCCGCCTGCGACCTCAGACCGGTCTCGGACTCCACGTAGAACTGAGCCCGCTCGGTGAACTCGGCGAAGTCCCGCTCCAGGCCGAGACGATGGTAGGAGTCAGCGAAGGGATCGGATCCTGACACCCGACGGGCGACCTGTTCAGCGAGGCCCCAGTCGATGGACTCCGCCACCTCGGACTCAGGAGTCGCTCTTGGGGTACCGGGTGCGGCTGACGCTGATCACGTAGCCGGCCACGACGGCGACGACCGCCGCAATGGCCCCGAGCACGATCGGGACGGCGAGCCAGAAGTGCCACACGGTCGACCCTGCAGCTTCGGAGGCCAAGAGCATAGGGGTCATCCTAGAGCGATCTGCTCGCAACCGGCACATGCGCCCGGGCAGCGCCGTCAGCTGGTTCCACTCTCGGCCTCGAGTCGGTCGAGGACGGCTGTCAGGCGGGTCCTGAGGTCACCGGGAACATCGTTCCTCAGCTTCGCTGCGATCACCTTTCGAAGCTCGGCTTCGAAATCGTAGGCCTCCAGACATGGCGAACACTGCTTGAGGTGCGCCTCGATCCGAGCAATGGTGGCCTCATCGAGTTCCCCGTCGAGGAACGCCTGAAGTTGGGCAATGGCGTCGTCGCAGCGGTGCTCGCCAACGTCGCCGGAGTGGCTACCGGCCTGATGATCGTGGTCGCTCATGACGTGGTGCTCTCCGCTCGACCTTCTTCTGTGAATCCGGGAACAGGCTCCTTGGCTCCCTTTGGGTCGCCTCGGACAACGCCCTGATCCCGGGCATATCCGTATAACGACTTCTGGAGCGCTCTTCTTCCCCGATGGAGCCTACTCATCACCGTTCCGATGGGAACTCCGAGGATCTCGGCGATCTCCTTGTAGGAGAACCCCTCCACATCGGCGAGCAGCACAGCCAGCCGGAACTGCTCCGGGAGGGCGTCGAGGGCGTCGTGAATCTGGGTATCGGTGAAGAGATCCATGAGCTCGTCCTCGGCGCTGCGGCCCAGAGAGGCGGCCTCGAGACCCCCGATACGCCGGTACAGGTACAACTCCTCGACATCGTCGAGCTCGCTCTGCTCCGGGCGACGCTGAGCGGCCCGGTAGGAGTTGATGAAGGTGTTGGTCAGGATCCGAAACAGCCACGCGCGGAGGTTGGTTCCGTCCTGGAAGCCCTCATAACCCCGGTAGGCCCGAATGAACGTCTCCTGAACGAGGTCCTCGGCGTCAGCGGGGTTCCGCGTCATGCGCAACGCTGCTCCGTAGAGCTGGTCGATGAAAGGAGTCGCCTGCTCACTGAAGAGCGAACGGTCGGCCATGGACTTCCGAGGCTACCGACCTTTGCGCTGCGGCGGCGCCGCAATCGTCCCAGCAGTCGGGAAGTAGTCGGGGGGCCTCACCCACTTGCCGCATCCCGGACAGCGATCCGAAGTTCCTGTGGCCAGCCCCCGGCAGTGCTGACAGGTCGACGTGCTGCTCATCACAGCTCCTCCCGTTCGCCGGCGGCCCCGTTGCCGCCAACCTCCGCATTGAACCGCACCGACGCCCGAGAGCGGGCGCACCGGGCTGAATCAGGTGCTGAACCTGTGAGAGAATTCATCGGAGTTCTGGAGCCGGTCAGGACATCAGGCCCGACCGTCAGCGCCGAGGGGGTCAGCGTGAGCATCACCAACGATCAGGTCCAGTCGATTCTGGCCGCAGGGCAGAGCGCCCCAGAGGACGAACACGCCGTCGTGAGCGCCGGCGAGATCGCCTTCACCTGGAACTACGACCGCAGCCGCTCGGGGCTGGCGAAACTCTACGAGAAGGCCAAGACCTCGCAGTGGAACGGCTCGACCGACCTGCCCTGGGACACCGATGTGGACCAGGAGAAGATGGCGGCGCAGATGACGGTGACACCAGCGACCGCACGGTTCAAGGAACTCGCTGCGAGCTACGGCTCCGAGGTCGCCCGCTGGACCGATGCCGAGTGGACAGCTTTCGGTATCCAGCAGCAGAACGCCATGCTCTCCAACTTCCTCCACGGTGAGCAGGGAGCGCTCATCTGCACTGCGAAGCTGGTGGAACAGGTGCCGTGGATCGACGCCAAGTACTACGGCGCCACGCAGGTCATCGACGAGGCCCGCCACGTCGAGGTCTTCGCCCGCTACCTCTCCGAGAAGATGTCGGGTGAGCACCCGATCAACCCGCATCTCGGCCGACTGCTCGACGCCATCATCGAAGACGAACGATGGGACATCACCTACCTGGGCATGCAGATCATGGTCGAGGGTCTGGCGCTTGCCGCGTTCGGCTTCATCCACTCCATCACCAGCGAACCACTGCTGAAGAAGCTGCTGCGCTACGTGATGAGCGACGAGGCCAGGCACGTGGCCTTCGGCGTGCTGTCCCTCCAGGAGCTCTACGACTCCATGACGGCAGCTGAGCTGAGGGAACGCCAGGAGTTCGCCTACGAGGCGGTCCTACGTCTCCGTGACCGCTGGTTCCACACCGACACGTGGGAACGGATGGGGGTCGACCCGGAGCCGATCGTTCGGGTGATGCTCGCTGAACGCTCCAACGAGGAACGGATGTTCCGGACCATGTTGTTCTCCAAGATCGTGCCCAATTGCAAGAAGCTGGGGCTGATCGACGCCGGTGACGGATGGCTCCGGGAGCGGTTCACCGAACTCGGCATCATCGAGTACGAGAACTGGGTGGACACGAGCGAGGAGTTCGAGTCGCTCGATGCGGTGGCGAGCGACCGCTCCGAGGGCTGATCCACAGTCGCCTCCCACCCGGCGATGCTCACCGCTGGGTGATCGGCCGTCGCCCGAACATCATCAGGACCAGACCCGTCACCACGAGGACCGCTCCGAGGAGCAGTCCGAATGGGCTCACTCCGGTGAAGGCCAGACGATCTGACGTGTCGGTCGTCCCGGCGACCTCGGTCGACGTCGGTGGTGCCACCGTTGTCTCGCCCGCCACATCAGCTGGCACGCTCGACGTCGGCCCCGGCACCGTCGAGGACGTCGGCCCCGGCACCGTGGAGGACATCGGCCCCGGCACCGTCGAGGTCGTCGTTGTGGTGGTCGACGTGGTCGAAGTCGACGTGGTCGTGGTCGTGGTCGTGGTCGTGGAACTGCAGCCGGCCCACTGCGATGCGGTTGCTGTGTCCAACGGGAACAACAGCGGTCCGTGCCACGGCCCGGTCGGCGCGATCACCGGCGGCGTGACCGCCGGTGATGCCCCGGCGATCAGGTCGAACTGCTGAGCCACGCAGTCCTGCTTGGCGAAGGAAACGCTGTATTTCCCGGCATCCTCGAGCGTGAGAACCTTTCGTTCGACGATCGTCTGAGGCCACGCCACGGTTGCGCTCGGCATGGCGTAGACCGCTGCCGTCGCACCAACCGGAACGCACAGGCGCTGGTTGACGGTGATCGTGATCGTGAATGCAGCAGCCGAGTTACCAGCGGAGTGCACCACGTCGAGAGGAAACGGCACACAGCCCGGGGGGGAAGCCTTGGGGGTGAACGTTACCGAGACCTGCGAGGAGGCCTGCGACGCCGGTGTTCCGGCGACGCCGGCACCCTGAGCGCTCCCGGCGAGCGGACCGATGAGGATCAACGTGCCGATGAGCAGGGCAACAAGTCCTGATCCCAACGAACGGTGCTCAGTCCAACCGTAACGATTCATGTCTCCCGCTCCACTCAGCCGATGCACCCGCAAGCCCGACTCTGCTGGACCCGGTCAGGCTCCCATACCTGAACTCTCTGAGCAAGACTCACCTCACCGTGAGTGATGAGCAGATTTCCCAAGAGGGTGCAGTCCCAGTTCCAGACGGAATCGGACGGCCGCAGAATTTGAATAACTCAAGGCGATCCCCGTCATCTGCAAGGTGACGGATCGGCGGAGTACCCGAGCACACAGAGAGTTGGCAGCGTTGGTTGCTGCGGCGCTGACGACCGGAGCCCTCGGAAGCATCATCGACCTCGAAGTGGCTGCAGGTCAGTCTGCAATCCCCCCTGCGACCACCAAGGTCGGGGTCGCCACGTCGACCGGCTCGTCCACCCAGGTGGTCGGCGGCGACACCGTCGACTGGACCGTCCGGGTCGGCGACCTGTCGACGCAACCGGTCCGGATCGAAGCCGTCGACTCGATCGGTCCCGGCTCGCAACTGGTGCCGGGTTCGGTCCAGGCACCCGACGGGTGGGCAGTCGGTTACTCGAACGCCGGACCGGCCGGTCCGCTCACCGATCCGCCCTCGACGTCGACCCGGACGATCCAGGTGAAGTCGGGCGAGGAGCCGGGCACCGTGCGGGGTGGCATCTCCGACTTCTGGGGGTCCGACCCGATCCAGACTCGCGGTGACGGCTGGGTGCCCGTGCTGTCCGGGGAACCGCGCACCTACAACATCTTCCACCACACCAACCCCGGCAGGCCCGAGATCAACTGCGTGGACCGCGCCGCGAAGGCCACCTGCCCCTGACACCCGGTCGAAGTCTCGATCAGCGAGGCGAGTGACCTCACGACGCCGTTCGAGCCGGACTCCGTGCACGACGACCAGGGACGGTTGTGGCTCTCCGGCACCCGAGCCAAGCCGGGCCCGGACGAAGGCGGCTTCTACTGCTGGGACACCACCACCGACGCACCGTGCCCACTGGCATGGTTCCCCGTCGCACCGCTCCTGCAACAGGGGAACCCGTTCGCCCCGGTCAGCCACTCGCCGTTCAGCGGAGTCGCCCGATTCGGGAAATGGATCTACCGCGCCGCTGTTCACCTTCCCACCGGTCAACAGGCCGACCGGATCAACGTCGAGTGCCTCGACACCACGACGCGAACGACATGCGGCAGTGTCAACCTGAACACCGTCGGACTCCCCGGTTGGGATCCGAACCAGTTCCCCGCCGGACGATCGCCCACCCTGTCCATGGAGGTGATCGGAAGCCACTTCTACTTCGTGGTCGACCATGGGTCGAATCCGTCGCTGTTCCAGTCACGCGGGAACCGGCTCTTCTGCTTCGACATGGCCACAGGCGCAGCGTGCACCGGATGGAGGGTGCCGGTGGTTCCGGGCACCTTGAGCGGCTTCTACCGACTGTCGGGACTGGTCTTCCCCGACGCCGAAGGGGCCGCAGCGGTCTGCGTCGACACGACGTTCGCAGGCCCGGTCCTGTTCGCCCAGCCGAACGTCTCCCGTCCCGTTTCCTGCTTCGGTCCCACCGGCGGACCCGGGCCCGTGCCACCGGGACTGCAGGCGGCCATCAACGGCGTGCCCAAGCTGTTCCCCGACGGGTCCGGCGGCACGGTCTTCGCAGCGCTCGCCTACGTCGCTGCGACATCCAACAACCGGCTCTGGATCCCGTTCCTCACCGACTCGACCAAGTCCCAACCGGTCGCCAACAGTTACGGCCTCTGCTACGACTTCGGCACCGACGGACCCTGCGCCGGCGTCGGCGTCGGCGTCGGCGTCGGCGTCGGCGACGGCGAAGCTTCAGGTCGACCCCAGCCCGTCCTACTGCCGGACCGATCCGGCCGTCACGTGGGACGCCGCAACGCTGCTCAACGTCGATCCGACCACCGTGAAGCAATGGTTGCTCACCGTGCGCGGGCCCGATGGTACGCCGGTGCCCGGATTCATCGACGTCCCAGGTACCGGAACGACCATCGAACGTGACGGCACGGTCCGCACCGGTACCGCAACCGCCTCGCTGTCGAAGATCCTGCCGCCGGACTGCCCGACCACGACGACCACCACCACGACCAGCACCACCGTGCCCACCACGACGACCAGCACCACGTTGCCCACCACGACGACCAGCACCACGTTGCCCACCACGACGACCAGCACCACGGTGCCCACCACAACCAGCACCACGGTGCCCACCACAACCAGCACCACGGTGCCGGTGGACGTATGGCCCGCTACGACGATCGCGACGATCCCGCCCGCACAGGTCGAAGGTGAGACGGAGACGCGAACGCCGACTGCGCCACTGGCGGTGACGGGCGCCGACCTCACTCGAATGGTCATCCTCGGGCTACTCGCCCTCGCTTCAGGTGCGATGCTGTTACGGTCCAGGAAGAAGGACTGATCAGCGACAGGGAACGAACCGTGGAAGAGGCCGCATGGCATCCGGATCCCCAGAACCCTTCGCTGCTGCGATGGTGGGACGGGACCCAATGGTCCGAGCACACCGCTCCCCTCACCGGATCTGAGACCGCCGATCAGGGGAATCCGATCGGCCCGGCACTTGGTGGACACTCCCCAGCGCCCTCATCGGGGCTCGCCAACTCGACCCTGTTCGCCAAGGAGAACAGGGAACAAGACACCACCGGCCGGATGACTCGTCAGAACCCCGCAGTGGTCAAGGTGACGCTGGGCAACCCCCTCCTAGTGACCCGTGGCGCAATGATCGCCTACCAGGGCGACGTGCAGTTCGCCTACGAGGGATCCGGTGCCAAACGGTTCGTCAAGGCGTCCCTCACCGGCGAAGGCATCCGGCTGATGCGGTGCTCTGGTGCCGGCGAGTTGTTCGTCTCACACCACAGTCGCAAGTTGCATCTTCTCGACCTGGCGCCCGGCGAACAGATCTCGGCGTCGTCCCGGGCGCTGCTCGGGTTCGACGACACCGTGGCCTGGGACATCAACGCCATCAAGGGTGGTATCGGCGCTGCCGCTGCGGGCGGCCTGTTCAATGTGACCCTCACCGGGCCGGGAACTGTGATCCTGGCCTCCGACTGGCCAGTGGTGCTCGACACCTCCGAAGCTCGGACGTGCGTCGATCCGAACGCCGTGGTGGCGTGGACCGCTGGACTGCAGGTCTCGGTGAGGTCGTCGTTCAGCGCCGGAGCACTGATCGGACGGGGGTCGGGTGAGGCGTTCCAGTTGGAGTTCTCCCCCGGCGGATTCGTGATCGTCGAACCCGAGGGCATCGTGCACACCGTCGCCTGACGCAGCGGACCAACTCACCGCCGACGGGCGGGCGCAGCGTGGCGATCGCGAACAGCGAGGATGGTGCAGTGGAACAGCACGACGACCTGACGATCCGGCTCGACGCCGGAGGCTGGGGTTGGACGTGGTCGGCGGACGACGATGGCCGACTCCACCAGGTCGGGCTCGGTCCCTCCGGTGCCGACGCCGCGCTCGACGTCGACGCCATCTGGTACCCCGACGCGCACCCGACCTGGGGTGGTCCCGACCCCGTCCGCCCCCCGGCGCTGCGGATCACCCACGCCGACGGGACGACCACGACGCGCCTGCGGCTCCATGGCGTGGAGCGAGAGTCCGGACCCGACAACGATGATGAGATCGTCCGGATCGTCACCACCGACGAGGTGTTCGCTTTTCGTGCCAAGTTCTGCGCCCGCACACACCGCGCCTCGGGTGTCCTCGAGCAGTGGATCGAGGTCGACCACGAGGAGGACGGTCCTGTCACGCTGTGGGACTACGACTCGATCGCGCCGGCCTTCCTGATCGGGCCGGAGGCCCGGGTGACGCAGTTCGGTGGTGCCGGCTGGGCCGACGAGTGGGCGTGGACGACCGAACAGCTGACACCCGGCACGAAGGTGCTCGACTCCCTGGGCGGTGTCCAGCCCCACCTGCAGCGATCGCCGGTGCTCATGATCGAGCCGAACGGCCCGGCCGACGAGGCCTCCGGCGAAGTCATCGGGTGCTCGATCCTGTGGGGAGGGAACACCCGATTTGCCGCCGACGTCCGGCCCCGCAGCGGTGAGCAGGCGCGGGATCTGAGGCTCCGGGTCGGAGCGAACCCGCTCGGAGCGCACTACGTGCTCGACCCCGGGCGCACCTTCACCTCGCCGGTCGTGGCGTGGACGTGGGCGAATGGCCGGCAGGAGTTGACCGACCGGTTCCACGCCTGGACCCGGGCCCGGGTGCTGCGTGATCCGGATCGGACCCGGCCGATCGTCGCGAACAACTGGGAGTCGACGTTCTTCGACTTCGACGAGCAGCGCATCGTGGGATTGATCGACCGGGCCGCCGACGTGGGTGCGGACCTGTTCCTCCTGGATGACGGCTGGTTCGGTACCTCCTCACCCCGTGACGACGACGACGCCGGACTGGGCGACTGGGAGCCAGACCGACGCAAGCTCCCGGGCGGTCTCGCGCCACTGATCGACGCTGCGGTCGATCGGGGCATCAGGTTCGGCATCTGGGTCGAGCCCGAGATGGTCAACCCCGACAGCGACCTGTTCCGAGAACACCCTGATTGGGTGATCCGAGATCGACGCGAGCCGCGGGAGCACCGCAACCAGTTCGCCCTGGATCCGCTCGTCGACGAGGTCCGGGACTTCGAGGTCGCAGTGTTCGACAGGGTGCTGGCAGGTGCATCCGGGACCAGTTACGTGAAGTGGGACGCCAACCGACCGGTCACCGATCCGGGATCGAGGGCGCTGCGGAACGACCGGCAGTCGAACAGCTGGGTCGACTGGGTGCACGCAACGTGGGAGGTCATGGAGCGCGTCGCTGCGGCGCACCCCGACGTGGAGCTCATGCTCTGCGCGTCGGGCGGCGGGCGTACCGACCACGGCACCCTGCGCTGGTTCCACGAGTTCTGGACGTCCGACAACACCGACCCGGTGACGAGGGTCCGGATGCAGTGGTCGTGCGGCCACTGGTTCCCGGCAAGCGCCATGGCCGCCCACGTCACGGCGTGGGGCGGACGACCGCTCCCCTTCGCCTGCGCCGTGGCGCTGTCCGGCCGGTTCGGCTTCGACCTCGACCTGGCGGCGCTCGACGAAGCGGACACAGCGGTGTGCAGTCGGTCGGTCGCCGTTGCCCGACGAACACAGGACCTGGTCCAACACGGCCGGCTCCGGCGGCTCGTGAGCCCGGTCGCCGACGGTGACCGGAGCAGGGCAGCACTCGCCTACATCGATCCTGCGAGTGACCGGGCTGTCGTGTTCTGCTACCAGATCGAGGATTCGGCGGCTCCACCGCCGGACCTGTTGATCGACGGACTCGACGACGCAACGAACTACGACGTCACGATCACCGACCTCACTACGAATCCCCGACCGGTCGGTCGCCTCTCCGGCGCCGAACTCGGTGACGGAGCGCTCGTCTGGGATCTCACTCGGGCCACGACGGCACAGGTCATCGAGGTGTCAGCGGCCCGCGTGGTGCACCGGACGTGACGTGGGATCGACATGGGACTGAACCTTGGATGAAACCTCTCGGTTGGCGCTGACGGGCGAGTACGTCACCTCTACGTGCCACCGGCGCACCGCCACCAGAGCGGGACGGTGCTCTGGGCGAGGAGGGCGAACGTGGAGACCACCCGGCGAGGATTCCTCCTCGGTACCGCAGCGGCCGCCTCGTCGTTGGCGATCGTGTCGTCGTGCGCACCTACGATCCCGAACCGGGGAGTCGCAGGGTTCAGTCACGTCGTCGCGTCGGGCGATCCGCACCCCGACTCCGTCGTCCTGTGGACCCGGCTCGACCCGTCGGGCCGGAGCGGAACGGTCCCGGTCACCTGGCCGGTGGCGGACAACGAGACGTTCGGGAACGTCGTTGCGCAGGGCGCTGCGACCACGAGCGAGGCACGCGACTGGACCGTCAACGTGGTGGCGGGCGGACTGACTGGGGGGCGTACCTACTGGTACCGGTTCATCGACGACGTCGGACACGCCTCCCCACCGGGCCGCACCCGGACCGCCCCGTCCGGGAGCGTCGAGCTCCAACTACGCATTCGGGAACTTCCATGCCCACGGACACATGGCGGCACGGGACGACCTCGACGCCTGGATCCACCTCGGCGACTACACCTACGAGTACGCCAACCCCGGTGCGGGTGAGACCTACGGCGAGTACCGCATCAACGACCCGGTCAACGAAATCAGGCCGTTGAGCGACTACCGCCGCCGCTACGCCTGCTACCGCGCCGACGCCGACCTGCAGGAACTCCACCGACTCCACCCCGTGATCCACGTGTGGGATGACCACGAGTTCGCCGACGACCCGTTCATCGGAGGAGCCAGCAACCACCAGGCCGAGGACGGCGACTGGAACCTCCGTGTCGCCGCTGCGCTGCAGGCCTACTCGGAGTGGATGCCCACCCGACTCGACGGCAATCTGATCTACCGGACGCTGCGTCACGGCGATCTGGCGACGATCGTCGGGGTGGACCGCCAACGCCGTTTCATCTGGCCCGAGCCCGACGACGGCGATCTGTACCTGGGACGGGCACAGTTCGACTGGCTCGACAGCCAACTCGGTGCGGTCACCAGCGACTGGACCGTCCTGGCTCAGCAGTCGACGTTTGCAGCAACTGCGCCCAATCGTCGTTCGGGTGGATGGGGCGAACGTGATCGAGGTCGCGTGCTCACCCGTTCGGCCTCCTCGGGCCCGATCTGGTGGTCCTGACCGGCGACATCCACCGTTTCCATGCCATCGACGTGCTCGACGATCCCGCCGCCTACGTTCCCGGCGGTTCCGCAGGAACCGCTGCGGTCGAGTTCGCTGCCGGATCAATCTCGTCACCGGGTTCGAACGGGTCGGGTTTCGGATCCCAGGTCCGATGGACCTCGGGCGACAAGCGGGGATACCTGGTGGTCGATTTGACTCCCGAGCGGGTTCAGAGCGACTTCTTCGGCTTCCCGGACCCGGAGAAACTCCTCGCTCGGCGGCCGGCCGAACGCTGGCTCAACGGCTTCACGAGTCGACGAGGTGTACCAGGCCTCCAACTCGCACCATTTCCGGCGACAGGTTGAGGGTTCATCGACTCGCAGGGTCCCGGCCACCCTCAGACCATGTTCCCCACGACCGGACCTCGTAGAATGCGAGTGTGACCCAACCTCAGATCGGCCGACGTGACCTGCTCACTCTCGGGGCTGTCGGAGCCGCTCTGCTCGCCGTCGGGTGCAGCAGGGCACCAGAGACCACGACACGGGATGACAGCCTCGGTCCGTTCGGCCCGCTCGGTGAACCGGACGAACTGGGGATCCAACTCCCCGCTGGCTTCACCGTCCGGGAGGTGGCCCGGAGCCGCGAGGTGGTCCCCGGTACCAACTACGAGTGGCACGCAGCACCCGACGGCGGAGCGTGCTTCCCGCGACCCGGTGGCGGATGGATCTACGTCTCCAACAGCGAGACCGTGGCACCACTCGGGGCCGGGGTCAGCGCCCTGTCGTTCGGGGCGAACGGAGAGGTCGATCAGGCGTACCGGATCCTGGGTGGGACCAACCTCAACTGCGCTGGTGGACCCACGCCGTGGGGAACCTGGCTGTCGTGCGAGGAGAACATCTTCGGTCAGGTCTACGAGTGCGATCCGACCAAGCCGGGACAGGGCCAACTGCGGCCCACGCTCGGCCGGTTCAACCACGAGGCGGCAGCGGTCGATCCCGTCGCCGGTCACGTCTACCTGACCGAGGACGCCAAGGACGGCCGGCTGTACCGCTTCCGGCCGGACAACTATCCCGACCTGGGCAGCGGCGTGCTCGAGGCGGCGTCCGTCGACGGTGACGAGGTCACCTGGGTGGGACCGATCGATCAGAACCTCCCCCAGAGCTTCGGACGACCTGCAGGTACGACGGCGTTCCAAGGGGGCGAGGGGTGCTGGTACGACAACGGGGCCATCTACTTCACGACCAAGGGGGACAATCGGGTCTGGGCGCTGCAGACCGAGAGTCAGACCCTCCGGGTGATCCACCGACCCGAGCGCGACCCTGCCGGGGTGCTGCGAGGCGTCGACAACGTGACGGTCAGTCCCCGTGGCGACGTCGTGGTGGCCGAGGACGGCGGGAATCAGGAGTTGGTCCTCATCACGCCCGAGGGGGCCGTGGTCCCACTGCTCCGCGTGACAGGTCAACCCGACAGCGAACTCACCGGCCCGGCCTTCTCACCGGACGGGACGCGGCTGTACTTCAGCTCGCAGCGGGGCACTGCTGGCAATCAGGCCGGAGAGGGTGGCATCACCTACGAGGTTCTGGGGCCCTTCAGCGGCTGAGCCCGCTCCCCGCCGGCGACCATCGGGGACGAGGCGATCTTCGAGAGCTTCGCTGGACTCCCGACCAGCGCCATCGCTGTTCCACTCCGACGTCAGAGAGCGGGGCCGGTTGATCGGCGACCTCCAGGGATGTGTCGACAGGCACACTGGGTCACCGCTGACATAGATTTCGGCAATGAGCTGGAACCTGGCAGATCTGTTCGAGTCCGTCGTCGACGTCATCGGTGACCGAACGGCGGTGGTGGTCGCCAACGCCCCCGACGGGCGACGGTCGTTCACCTTCGCCGAGTTCGAGGAGCGCATCAATCGGCTCGCCCACGTGCTCGCCGACGGCGGGGTGCAGCCGGGCGACAAGATCGGCGTCTACGGGTACAACACCAACGAGTGGGCCGAGGCGCAGTGGGCGGCGTGGAAGCTGCGGGCCGTGCCCGTGAACGTGAACTACCGCTACGTCGAGGGCGAGCTCCGTTACCTGTTCGACAACGCCGACCTCGCAGCGGTGGTCCACGGTGCGGAGTTCTCCCAGCGCATCGCTGCGGTCCGCAACGACTGCCCGCTCCTGCAGACCTGTGTCGCATGGGACGACGGATCAGCGGCCGATATCTCCGTGTGCGGGGCGCTCGACTACGAGGCAGCTCTCGCCGGGTCCTCACCCGACCGTGACTTCGGGGCCCGTAGCAACGACGACCTCTACATGCTCTACACCGGCGGGACGACAGGGATGCCCAAGGGCGTGATGTGGACCCACGAGGACTTCTTCAAGGCCACCGTCGGCCCGATGCTCACCGTCCTCGCCGACCCGATCGAGCGGGCCGAGGAGGTCGCCGAGCGCGCCCCGACCAACAACCCGATGATCGGATTTCCGCTCGCCCCGCTCATGCACGGCGCCGCGCAGTGGTCCTCCATCCAGGGTGCACTCGGCGGCAACGTGATGGTGCTGAGCGCTGCCCGACGCATGGACCCCGTCGAGGTGTGGGGGATCGTGGCCCGTGAGGGAGCGCAGGTGCTCAACCTGGTCGGCGACGCCCAGGCCCGACCCCTCGCCGACGCCCTCGAGCACCTTGCCGGCGAGGTCGACCTGTCCGGCATGTTCCTGATCAGCTCCGGCGGCGCCATCCTGTCGCCTGCGGTCAAGGCGAAGTACGCCGAGCTGCTCCCCCACGTGATCCTGCTCGACGCACTCGGCGCGTCCGAGACGGGGTTCCAGGGGTCCAACGCCGGGAGCGACGCCCAAGGTCGACCCCAGTTCTCATTCGGCGACCACACCATCGTGATCGACGACGATGGCAACCCCACCACGCCCGGCGACGGCGTGATCGGCCGTCTCGCACGGCGCGGTCACATCCCCCTCGGCTACTACAAGGACGAGGCCAAGACCGCCGAGACCTTCCCCACGATCAACGGTCAGCGGTGGGTGATCCCCGGCGACATGGCGCTCACCGAGGCCGACGGCAAGATCACGTTGCTCGGCCGTGGATCGGTGAGCATCAACTCGGGAGGCGAGAAGATCTTCCCCGAGGAGGTCGAACTCGTCATCAAAGGTCATCCCGAGATCTTCGACGCCGTCGTCGTCGGCGTCCCCGACGAGCGGTGGGGCGAACGTGTCACCGCCGTGGTCGTGGTGCGAGGTGAGGTGCGGCCATCGGTCGAGGAGCTCCACGACTTCGCCGTCGAACTGATTGCGTCCTACAAGCTGCCCAAGGCCCTCGTCTTCGTCGACGAGATGGTCCGCTCTCCGTCGGGGAAGGCCGACTACCGCTGGGCCAAGGCTCAAGCTGTCGCCGACGCCGAATGAGCGGCCGCGCCTGAGCGCTTCACTGCGCCGATAGCCTCCACGGGCGGTGCACATCGCAGAGACCGTCCCGAGGAGGACGTGATTCGTGGAAGGTTGGTACGACGATCCGTTCGGCCGCCACGAGTACCGCTACTTCGACGGCGCCGCGTGGACACACCACGTGGCTGACCTCGGGGTGGTCGGCAGCGACCCAGCGATCGCTGTCCTGCCGCCGGTGCCTCTCTCGTCACCACCCGGCCCAGAAATCAATCGGATCGCACGGCCCGGTCCCCCGGTCCCCGGCATCGGCCCCCGTCGAGCAGTCCGACCGGCCGAGGCCGAGGAGTGGATCCAGCGTGAATTCCACGACGCAGTCGTCGACGAGTTCACCACCACGACGAGCGCCCTGAACCTGCGCCTGACGAGTTCCTCCGGCGGCGACTACCGGGACGCAATCCAATCGGTCGTCCGCTACGACGCTCTGCGTCTGGTCACGGCGCTCGTGCTCGACGACGACGAGATCTCAGAATTCGAACTGCCGCTGTTCCACGGACTCCTCGGGTACTTCCTGCAGGAACCCCCCGATGCGCTCGACGACGAAGCGATCCGAACCCTGATCGATGGGGTCGAGCGGGGATTCCCGCCGGCACCCACTGAGACACTCCGACTCTGTCGACAGGTCGACGACAACGTCGCCCGGGCAGCCGGCGCTGCCGGGGGCGACGGGCCGAGGCTTGCGCAGGGCTACCTGCAGGCGCTCGAGCGACTCGGGCGCTACGCCATCACCCAGACGGCGCTCGCCGGATCCGAGACCGAGGACGCGTTCCACCGGTTTCTCTGCGATCAGGCCGACTCAGTCGGCCTCGAGTTGCATGGCAGCGTCGTCGACGACAATGCGCCCGACGACGGTGAGTCACTCGAGGATCTGCTCAAGGAACTCGATGCTCGGATCGGACTGACCGAGGTCAAGGCCGAGGTCCGGACTCTGATCAACATGGCCCAGATCGACCAACAGCGACGCATCGCCGGACTGCCGGTGGCGCCCGTGTCGAACCATCTGGTGTTCACGGGCAACCCGGGAACGGGCAAGACCACGATCGCCCGTCTGCTCTCCCGTATCTACGCTGCACTCGGCGTGCTCGAGCGGGGCCACCTCGTCGAGACGTCCCGCGCCGACCTGGTGGCCGGGTTCGTCGGGCAGACCGCCATCAAGACCGAGCAGGTCTTCAGATCGGCGATCGGCGGCACGCTGTTCATTGACGAGGCCTACAGCCTCGTCGGCGGCAGCGACCAGGACTACGGCAACGAGGCGATCGCCACTCTCGTCAAGCTGATGGAGGACCACCGCGACGAGGTCGTGGTCGTCGTTGCGGGCTACACGGACCTGATGGGGGAATTCATCCGCTCCAACCCGGGTCTCGAGTCACGGTTCAAGCAGACGATCGAGTTCCCCGACTACTCAAACGACGAGCTCGTTGCCATCTTCCTGAAGAACTGCACCGACAATGCCATGGCGCTCGGTCCCGATGCGCTCCACCGCTTGCGAGGGGTCATCGCCGACCTGCCCCGGGCCCGCGACTTCGGCAACGGCCGGACGATGCGCAAGCTCTTCGAACACGCTCTCGCGCTCCAGGCCAACCGATTGGCACCCCTGCCCGGGCCGCTCACCGCCGAGCAGCTCTCCTTGCTGTTGCCCGAGGACATCAACGCCCCGCTCCGCTGATCGATCCCCGGCCGCACCCTGCGCCACGTCCGGACAGGACGACGCCGGTATCCTCCTTCCGTCGGGCCGAGGTCACCTTGGTCGCCGAACAGCGCCCTGAGATCTTCAGCACCTCCAGAGGGAGCATCCAGCGTGTCTCGAGCCTGATGCACCACTGCCCGCATCATCATTGCGGCGTCGACCGTCGGCGCACTGTTGTTCGGTGCCGGATCGGACTGGGCGACCACTGCGGCCGCACAGGACACCCCGACGAGCGAGACGGCGACATCGGCCCCCACGACCGAGTCGGTGACGACGACGGAACCTGGTCCCGCCACAACCGGTTCCACCACGACGGCTGCCCCCTGCATCGACTGTGCCGGCGATCGCACCTGAGCAGACCAATGGCGCCGACGTCGACAGAATGAAGCACCCCGGGTCGCGTGACTGCTCGGGTTATTGGGTGACCAGCTGTTCGGCTGGGTGGTTGTGACGGTAGTGGTCGGCCTCGTGGCGTGCCGGGGTGGTGTAGCCGGGCCGTTGGTGATGGCGCCGTGGAGGCGCCGGTGGTTGAACCAGTCGACGTAGCTCATGGTGGCGAACTCGACGTCCTCGAGCCCGGTCCAGGGTCCTTGCCGGTGGATGAGCTCCCATTTGTAGAGACCGTGGAACGACTCGGCGAGGCTGTTGTCGTAGCTGTCGCCCTTGGACCCGACCGACGCGACGATGTCGTTCGCGGCGAGCCGCTCCGCGTAGCGGATGCTGAGGTGTTGGACGCCGCGGTCGCTGTGGTGCACCACGCCCGAGACGTCATGTCCGTGGCGTTGACGGTTCCACACGGCCATCTCCAGGGCGTCGAGTGCGAGGTCCGAGCGCAGCGACTTGGAGGCCTGCCAGCCCACGACCATCCGGGAGAACACGTCGATCACGAACGCGACGTAGACCCACCCGGAGTGGGTGCGCACGTAGGTGATGTCGGCGACCCACAACCGGTTCGGTGCCGGCGCAGCGAAGCTGCGTTCGACCAGATCGCTCCGGTCGGGCCGTGCAGCACGAGATTGCCATCGGATTGGAGCCACAAGGTGAAGCGTCCATCGTTCGAACGGATGTAGGTGTTGCGGAACATCACCCGATTCGAACCGAGCCAGTCTCCGCCGCAGGTGATGCCTTGGCCGTTCTGGTCGGGCTACTGGTTCAGCATCGAAGAGAGGACATTTGTCTCCGGAAACCCTGACAGTCCGTGCGAAATGTCTACCCAGTAACAGAGGGGTGCTTAAGCACCCGTAACGACCTCAAGCGAAAGGGGGGTCGTGGGCCGGGTAACGAAGGGAACAGTGATCGTCGCCACGTGTCTAGCACTCTCGGGCGCGTCGGTTTCCGTGTTCCCGATCACGGAACTGACCCCGACCACCCTGATCGGCTACGTGAAGCCCATCCCCGTGGGCGCCCAGTGCAGCGTGACCGAGACGTTCGCCGGCGGGGCCGCCGGTGGCGTCCCAGCCGTTGTGGGGACCGTGACCGTTCCAGCAGCCGACGCTCCCGCCGTCGACGTGTCGGCCAGGGACGAGTTCCCCGGCGGCTCGGTACAGGCCACGAAGCGGGTCACCGGAGGCGAAGCGTTGCTCCCGACCGTCGAGTTCACTGTCCAGGTCAGTTGCTCGCGCAACCTGCTCGCCGGTGGGGCCGAGACCATCGTCAACCAGACCGTCACGCTCCGAGGCGGCCAGACCGTCGAGGTTGCCAACGGGCTACCGCTCGGCACCAGATGCTGGGCCGAGGAGACGACGACTGGCGCCACGAGCGCGTCAGTCGACTTCGACAGTCAGACCAACGCCGCAGAGATCAGGGGATCAGGCGAGGTCGTACTGCTGAGCGCAACGAACGACAACGACGTCGCCGACGTCACTGTGTCGTGCGGATCAGTTCGTGAGGGTTCCAGGATCTGGTGGCACGTCGACGGCGTAGGGCAGGAGCACATCGAGGTCGACGACGTCGAGCGTGCGCTCGTTGGTCGACGCCAGCACCACCGGGGCCGCCGCACCATCGAGGTGGGCGCGCAGCCAGTTGCGGGCCGTGACGCACCATCGGTCACCGGGGTGCAGACCCGGGAAGCCGAATCCGGGATTGGGGGTCACCAGATCGTTGCCGATCGACACCTGGTGGTCGAGGAACTCAGCGGTCACCACGGCACAGATCGTGTGGTATCCGACGTTCTCTGGTGACCAGTTGCAGCAACCATCTCGGAAGAACCCGGTGACCGGATCAGTCCCACACTCCTGGAGTTCACCACCGAGCACGTTGCGCTGCGACACGGGGGCAGTCTCGCACCCTCGGAACACACCAGCCGACCCGGCGGACTGAGGCGAGCACCTACGGATCGGCGGTCAGGTGAGCGAACCGACCGAGCTACACGCCATGGAGTTCCGCAACGGTGTGCTCGTGGGGCTGCCGATCGAGGGTCGAACAGCCGACTCCGGGCTGCACGTGACATCCAAGACGGAACCGGTAGGGCTGCGCAGGGTCCTGAAGCGGAATCCTCGAGGCGGGATCAGGCCAGACGTTGCCCGAGACGACGAGGGTGGAGACTCCGTCGGTCGAGCGAGAAGGGTTTCTCCACGACCAGGAAGAGTCCGAGCGCACCGACCACGGTGAGAGCGAAGCAGGGCAGGAGGAACGCCCAGTACGCCCACCCGGCTGTTCCACCCGGGGGCCAGATCCTCTCGAGCAGGAGGAAACACCCCTGGAGTACGAGCGAGTGAACGAGGTAGTACGAGTAGCTGATGTTGCCGAGATACCGGATCGGCGTCCAGGAGAACCACCGTCGCATGCGGCCGTCGACGGCGAAACACCCGGCACACAGCACCGGCCACAGGACCAGCATTGCGGCAACCCGCGGCAGCCCCTGCAGAAACGTCCCGCTCAGGACCACGGCAGCGACGATCGCAGCGACGAGGGCCCACGAGGAGAGGCGATCCAGGCTCCGAACCCGGTCCGGGTCGTCCTGTTCCTGCGGCCAACGGAAACGGAGCCACTCCCAGAGCAACATCCCACCGAAGAACATGCACAACCGAGGATGCGTTCCTGAGATCAATCCCCCGAGCAGCAGCGTCCCGAGAGCGCACCAGCGAAGCAGCCGTACACGACGATGGGAGTCACGCTCGCGGAGATGAAGTCGGGAGATGAAGACCGGAACAGTCAGGTAGAAGAAGACCTCGTAACTGAGTGACCACGCAACGGTGATGAACGAGTCCACCGGCACGATGCCCGGGAGCAGGAGCGCATTGAACCCCAGATACGGAACCATTCCGATTGGGTTGCGCGGGAACTCCGGGCTCGCCGACGGAATGGCGATTGCAAGCACCACGTAGGCGCCGAGCACGACCAGGAACGTTGGGTAGAGGCGTCGCAACCGGCGACGGATGAACGGACGGTAGGCCTGCTCCCGGTCCATGAGGTTGCCGTAGATGAGGAACCCGGACAACACGAAGAACAGGTCCACGCCGACGTTGCCGGCATCTCCGATTCGACGCGCGAGCGACCCGGTCACATCCGCCACACCGACCCACGGCATGATCAGGTCGGAGTAGTGGACGAGGAACACGAGCAGGACGGCAAATCCCCGAAGCCCCTCCATGGAGGCCAGCCGGGACGGACCGCCCCGGCCGAGTTCGAGCTGGCCGCGCCACCAAGTCGATCCACCCATCACGGGCGTCACGGTAGCCGCCCTCTGCAACGGACCCTCCGGCCCGACGCCGTCACCGAGTCAGCTGCACAGGAAGGCGCTTGAGCCCATTGTTCAAGTTGGAGCGGATCCGCACGGGCTCGCCAGCGAGTTCGATCCCCCCGAACCCAGCGAGCAACTCCTCGAAGAACACCCGGCCCTCGAGTCTCGCCAGGTGCACACCGAGACAGAAGTGTGCCCCGATCCCGAACGACAGGTGCGGGTTGGGTGACCGGGTCACGTCGAAGCGCTGCGGGTCATCGAAGACCTCCTCGTCCCGGTTGGCCGACGTGTAGTACATCGCCACCTTGTCGCCGCTCCTGATCTCAGCGCCACCGAGTTCGGTGTCACACGTCGCCGTGCGACGGAAGTAGTGGAGCGGATTGGCGTAGCGCAGGATCTCCTCGACCGCTGATGGGATACCCGACGGTTCCTCCCGCAGGGTTGCGAGCTGCTCGGGATGCTCGAGCAGCACGTGCAGACCGGAGGAGAGCATGGTGCGGCTGGTGTCGTTGCCGGCCGTGACGAGCTGTACGAAGAAGCTGCCGAAGTCGATCTCGTTCATCGGCACACCGTTGAACTCCTGAGCCAACACGAGCGTCGACAGGTCGGCGGGTGGTTCAGCGTCCGGGTTGCGTTCGGCAGTAGCGCGGCGCTCGGCGGCGAACTCGATGGCGTACATGGCCATCTCGATCGAGGCGGCACTCAGGTCGGTGTCGCCGGCCAGATCGGGGTCCTGACCGGCGGCCTGTTGCTGAGCGAGCTCGTGGAGCCGTTCCCAATCGGACTCGGGCACGCCCATCAGCTGACCGATCACGCGGGTGGGCAGGCCCGACGTCACATCGTGGACGAACTCGACCTCGACCTGCTCGGCGGCCCGGTCCATCAGTTCGCGGCAGATGGAGCGAACGGTCGGTTCGAGCGCAGCCATCACCGAGGCCCGGAACGTGTCGGCCAGCGGTGCCCGGTAGATGCTGTGCCGGGGCGGATCCATGGCGAGCAGCATCCCCCGGACCATCTCGAGGGTCTCGGGGTCCATGTCCTCGACGACGATCCCGCCGAGCGAGGCGGAGAACACGTCGGTCCTCCGCGCAACGGTGACCACGTCGGCGTGAGAGAGGACCGCCCAGAACCCGGGTTGGTCGTCCATCTCCTGCCAGAGCACCGGCGTGGTGGCCCGCACCTCGGCGAGCACTTCGTGGGGGACACCGTCGACGAACGCGTCGGGGTCAGCGAGTCGCAACGCCGGCGAGCTCTGGCCCACCGTCAGAACACGAGGACGTTCGGCCGGGGGTGGCCCTCGGCCTCGGCGAGCGCGTAGTAGGCCTCGAGAGCTCCAGGGCCGTCGAAGATGCTCTCCACATTGCCGTCGGCATCGAGGTTGAGATTGGCACCGTAGATCTGGAACCACACGTGGGTATCGTCCTCGACGGCCTCGAGCGTGTGGAGTGATCCGGCCGGTTCGAAGAGGTAGGAGCCTGCTCGGTTCACGTAGTCGTACTCCTGGTACTTCCACGCACCACGTGAGGTGTAGGCGAACACCGAACCCGTGTGCCGGTGTGTCTGCACCACATATCCGGCCTGGAAGATGTTCTCAACGATCCAGAGTCCTTGGCCGGTGTCCACATGGATCACCTTCAGCTTGTTGCCGCCGCCGATCTCCACGAAGGGCAGATCATCCGCCCCCACGTGGAGTGCCTCGTGGGTGTTGGTCTCCGTGGTCGTCATCAAGGCCTCCGTGACGGATTCTGAGGGAGCATTGGCGCATCGGTAGGTTAGCGACCGACCGGGCCGACACGCCCGAAGTGGTGGTGCCGGTCGCTTCGGACGGCAACGAGAGGACCGTCACGGTGGCTGATGCATCGTCGAAGGGGCTGAGCGTGACACCGGCGTTGCGCTCCTACCTGCTCGAGCACTCGCTCCCGCAGACCGAGGCGCACGCCGACCTGGTCGCCGCCACCCGGGAGGCCATGGGCGACTTGGCGATCATGCAGATCGCCGAGGAACAGGGCCCGTTCCTCACTTGGCTCGCCCGCCTGCTCGGCGCCCGGCGCGCCATCGAGATCGGCACGTTCACCGGACTCTCGGCGCTGTGCATCGCCGACGGGCTCACCGACGACGGTCGGCTCACGTGCTTCGACATGAACGACGAGTTCGTCTCGGTCGGCCGTCCGTACTGGGAACGTGCCGGCCTGGCCGACCGGATCGACGTGGTGATCGGACCGGCCGCCGAGACGCTCGCCCGGTTCGAGCCGGACGGGCCAGTCGACCTGGCGTTCATCGACGCTGACAAGCCCGGCTACCGCACCTACTACGAGCTGATCCTGCCGATGCTCCGGCCGGGCGGTGTGATCGTCTTCGACAACTCGCTCTTCTTCGGGGAGGTGCTGACCGACACCGACGACGACAACGTCCGGGCGATCCGGGACCTCAACGCGCACGTTGCTGCGGACTCCCGAGTCGACACGGTGCTGCTCAACGTCGGTGACGGCCTGCTCATGGCAAGCAAGCGCTGAAGCACCCCTCCCCCCACCCGACGAGTGCAGCGGCTCAGGTTCGGCAGGGCACGGAGGTCCGTGATCGACCCGAGTGGTGCGCTCAGGCCAGGGGGAGCCGTTCGAGTCGGTGGACCCCCGGCCGCACCCGGTACCGCAGCGCCGTCGTCGGCAACGCATCGGATCGGGTCACGTCGAACAGCTTGATCACGATCTCGGTCTCGTCCGGAGTGATCGTCATCATCCCGTAGCCGTGGTCGAGCAGGTTGACGTAGTCGAGGTGGGCGTTCTGTCAGATGAAGAGGCCGCCGGCCACGTCGGTCAGTGCCCGGCTCGCCGGGGTGATCCCGCTGAGCAGTCCGTCCGCACACCCGGCCGACAACGATCCGGGCAGCACCTCCACCGCCACCGGGTCACGCCACGCGGCATCCGGGTCGACGACGAGCGAACCGTTGAAGTGCAGGTGGGTGTCGCCCGAGATGACGACGACGTCGCCGGACACCTCATCCCGGATCAGGTCGAGCAATCGGCGCCGCTCGACGGCGTAGCCGTCCCCCTGGTCGAAGTTCGCGTAGATCCCGTGGTTCGGCGGCGCGTCGGGGAAGAACAACCGCCAGAACGGCTCGTCGAGGTCCACCACGCGCCAGTGCATCATCATCAGCTGGTTGCACAGGACGTGCCACGGTCGGGTCGAGTTCCGCAGGCCTGCGCTCAACCACGCGTACTGCTCGGCACCCATTATCGATCGGTTCTTGGAGTTGCTGCGTTCTGGTGGACACGTGGTTGTGACAGATCAGGCTGCTCGGGTCGCAGCGTAGACCTCGGCGGGGGTGCGGTCGCCGAGGCGTTGCTGGTGGCGTGAGCGGTTGTAGAAGACCTCGATGTAGTCGAACAGGATCGTGCGCATCTCGGAGCGGGTGATGTCCTCCCAGGGTCCCCAGACGTGTCGGATCTCCCGCTTGGCGGTCGCCCAGAACGATTCCATCGCAGCATTAATCGAAGCAGTCGCCGACGCTGCGGTAGCTGGCGCGTAGTCCCCAGTCGGCGAGCCGGTTGGAGAACTCGATCGAGGTGTATTGGCAGCCGTGATCGGCGTGGTGCAGCAGCTGTTCGGAGGGTTCTCGTCGTCCGAGCCCCATAACGAGCGCGGCGACGACCAGGTCGGTGCTCTGGCGTTCACCCATCGACCAGCCGACGAGGCTCTTGTCGTGCAGGTCCAAGATGCCGGCGAGGAACAGCTTGCCGTCTCAGCAGCGGAACTCGCTGATGTCCGCAACCCATCGCAGGTCAGGAGCGGGGGCGGTGAAGTCGCGTTGGATCAGATCCTCCGACAGTGTCATCTCGCGGTGGGTGCCTCGGCGCCACTTGCGCCGGCCGTGCACACCGACGCGCCCGTCAGCGGCCATCAACCGGGCGACCCGGTGTCGCGACACGCAGGTCCCCGCGCGGCGCAGCTGGCCACAGAACCCGCGGGGCCCCGTAGGTGCCACGCGACGCCGTGTGGATCCCGCGGATCTCCTCCAGCAACTGTGCGTTGGCAACCGCTCGAGGCGACAACGGCCGTTGCTTCCACGCGTAGGAGCTCGACCGTGACACCGACGCGACCCGACACAGATCGGTGATGCGGTACTCGGCTTGGTGCTCGTCAACGAACCGGAAGCCGGTCACCGGTTCGTCTCCCTGGCGAAAAGCGCTGCGGCCTTCCGCAGGATCTCCATGTCCAGACGCTGCTGGGCGTTCTCCTTGCGCAGCCGCTTCAGCTCAGCCCGTTCGGACTCGCTGAGCGCGTCAGGGTCGGCGTCACGTTCGCGGGCCTCGCGGTCGGCCTTCACCCAGTTCCACAAGGTGCCCTCGGCGATGTCGAGAGATCTCGCCACCTCCGCGATCGGTCGACCCGAGCTACGCACAAGCTCGATGGCCTCCCGACGGAACTCCGTCGGATACTTCGCCGGACGACCCATCCGGGCCTCCCTCCTCTGGGGTCTCCCCCAGAATCAGGTGTCCATCAACTCATGGCAACTCCACCCAGCTCCGGTGAGGGAGCCGGCCCGGTGTACTCGGGACCAGTGACAGCGACGGCACCTTGAGCGGCCGTGCGGAATAGCAGGGGTTTAGCAAGGGCCGGTTCCTGAGAGTGCGGAGGGCCGGGAACCCTTGTGTTTCAGAGCCCGAGAGGAGAATCGAACTCCTGACCTGCTCATTACGAGTGAGCTGCTCTGCCGTCTGAGCTACCCGGGCGTGCACGCGGTGCGCCCTAAGACTACCGGCCCGTCGGGCCGATCCGCAGATCGAACGCCCCGGGATCAGCTGCGGCCGAGCGGCGGGAGCTGGACGAGCAACGCCTCCACCTGCAGACGCTCGCGCGGGTTGAACACCAGGGCGTCGCAGAGCTCCTGCACCAGCGCCGCGGCGGCCGTGAAGGCCCCGGCGTCGCCGCCGGCGACCAACGCGTCGCGGTACCGGTCGCCCAACGCAGCCAGTCCGGCGCGGAGCTCGTCGGTCCGAACTCGTCGCTCCGCGCGTTGATGACGTTCCTGAAGGCGCTTGCGCTCACCCGGTCGACGCTCACCGAAGGACTGCTCGGCCGCGTCGAGCTCTGCCAACTCCGCGGCGTGGAGCTCCTCGAGCGGCTCGGCCACCTCGTCGAGCGTCGCGACCAGTTCATCCGCGATCGTCATGGCCGTGTGCGGCGAGCCGTCGAGCCGCTCGGGCGCGCCGTACCAGGCGGCGCGCCTGGCGACAACCCTCGGATCACTGGCCAGCAGCCGGGCGCGTTCCAGATCGCCACCGGCGGCACGCGCCGCCACATCGGCGACGTCGGCGGGCACGCCGTCGCGACGGAGCTGCTCACCGAGCGCCACTGACGGCACCGGTGGGAACTCGACGACGGTGCAGCGCGACGCGATCGTCACCAGCTCGGGGGTGAGCTCGTCTGCGAGCACGATGAACACCGTCGAGTCGGGCGGCTCCTCGATGGCCTTGAGCAGGGTCGGTGCCGCCTGCGCGACCAGATGGAAGTCGGTGAGCACGAACACCTGCAGGTCGCCCTCGGGTGGGGCGAGGCTCGACCGGGCCACCACTGACCGGGCCTGCTCAACACTGATCGACGCGCCCTCCCGCTCGAAGACGAACAGCGACGGGTGCGACTCGGTGCTCGCCAGCCTTCGGGCCCGATCCAACGCCTCGTCAGCCGCATCAGCCGACCCGTCACCCGGGGCAGCCGCAGCCCGGCCGGCGGCGCGCCGACCGAGCAGCTCACCGGCGAAGGAGCGGGCCGCCGTCCGGCTCCCCGCTCCCGGACGGCCCACGAACAGGTACGCATGCACCGGCCGGTCGAGCGCAGCGCGGAGGAATGCCACCGCCGCGTCCTGACCGACGACCTCGGCGAACGGATCGACCACCGCTGACGCATCGCCAGGACTCATCAGATCCCCAGCCGATCGGCCACGACGTCCCGGACCAGGGCCGCCACCTCGTCCGGGGAACCGGAACCGTCGACCGTCACCCACCGCTCGGGGTCGGCAGCCGCCTGGTCGCAGTAGGACTGGGTGACCCGACGATGGAACGTCGCGCCCGCCGCCTCGATGCGGTCGGTGGCCCGCCCGAGCCGGGCGGCGGCCACGTCCTCGGAGACGTCGAGCAGCACGATCAGGTCGGGTTGCAGGTCGCGGGCCGCCCACGCAGCGAGCGTCGCCAGCCAGTCGGGGTCGAGCCCGCGCCCGTGCCCTTGGTACGCGATCGTCGAGGGGGTGTAGCGGTCGCAGACGACGTGACGACCAGCGGCGAGCGTCGGGGCCACCACCTCGGCGACGTGCTGGGCGCGGTCGGCCGCCATGAGGAGCGCCTCGGCACGGTCATCGAGCGGCGTGGGGTCATCGGCGGCCGAGAGGAGCACCTCACGGAGACGGACCCCGACCGGGCTGCCACCGGGCTGGCGGGTGGCCAGTGCGCCGAGCGACTCGGCGAGCCGCGCCACCTGGGTGGACTTGCCGGTGGCCTCGCCCCCCTCGAGCACCACGAACCGACCGGTCACGTGGGCCGCCCCGGCCGCTGGTCGTCCGCACCCGGACCCGACCGGTCCGAGGCCGGCCGGCCGGCGCCCTCGATGCCGAGGGCCTGGGCGAGCTCGCGCCCGACCTCGCCGAGCGTCTCGGCCGTCGTCGGTCCCGGCTCGGAGGGATCGTCGCCGGCATCGTCGGGATCCGCCGCCCCCGCGCCGAGGTCGGTGACGGAACCAGTCGGGTCCGCACCGCCATCGTCGAGGGGGTCATCGTCGAGGGGATCATCGTGGTCCTCGGCGTCAGCTGGATCGCCCGCCGCAGCCACGGGCGGGGCCGGCCCGTCGACCGGCTGGACCGACGGATGGCCGGCCCGTCGGGACGACAGCGTCTCGTCGGTACGACTCACCATCCCCGTGCGGTCGGCCACGGCGTTGCGCAGGCCGGTGCGCAGACCGAGTTGCATCGACCGGCCGGCCAGCACGCCGGCGCCGATCAGGATGAGCGCGGCGAGCCAGAGCGTCAAGCGCACGCCGGGGATGGCCAGGTCGAATCCGAACACGCCGACCGTCGGCACCTCCGGTTCGGGGTCACCGGTCGCAGCACGGGCGAACCCGTTGAACACGGTCGCCAGGAACGGTCCGAGCAGCAGCGCCACCAGGACGCACAGGCGCACGAGCGTCATGAGTGTGGCGAAGATGCGGCCGCGCAGCTCGTCGTCGGTGTGCGCCTGGAGCAGCGTGAACCCCAGCACGTAGACGGACCCGGCGAACAGCCCGAGACCGAACACGCCCAGCGCGGCCAACCAGAACGACGACATGGACACGCCGTAGAACATCGACAGGCCTGCGGCAACAACGAGCAGCGGGAACGCTCGCTCCTTGTTGATCCGGTTCTGCACGAGCGACAGCACGATCACGCCGATGGCCACCCCGAGCCCCAGCGCGGTGATGAAGAGGGGGAACGTGTTGGGGTCGCCGATCACGAAGCGGGCGAACGTCGGGCCGAGCGGCACCAGCATGGCGCCGCCCATCAGCCCCGTTGCCAGACCCAGGATCACGCCGCGGACGATCGGGCTCACGTAGATGAACTGCCAACCCTCACGGACCTCGTCCCACGTCCGGCGCAGGTACGAGCGCTCCTCGGCGAGTGGATCGCGATGCTCCGCCTCGGCGAGCTGCGGTCCGGCGGTGGCCGGCATCCCCCGGAAGACCACGCGCCAGAGAATCAGCGCCGAAGTCGCGAACGTGAGCGCGTCGAAGTAGAACGCGAGCGTCTGGGTATTGCCCAGGTTCCGGCTGAACCCGAGGAACGCCAGCACCGAGATGGTGGCGAGCTGGTCGTTGAGCAGCTTCAGCCCGTACTGGACCGGGCCGGCGATCGGCATGGTGCCGTAGGCGGCCACGAGCGACAGCGAGTTGGCGGTGGTGAGCTTGTCCTCCGGCACGATCGACGGAACGAGCGCCTCCTTGGCTGGCGACCACATGAGCGTGAACAGCTCCAGGATGAAGCTCGCCAGGATCAGCCCCGGGACGGTCTGCACCAGCGGCAGGCACAGGAACACGACCGCTCGGGAGATGTCGGCGACAATCATGATCTTCCGACGGTCGAACCGGTCGACGAGCACGCCGACGAACGGTGCGAGGAACAGGCCCGGCGCAACCCGGGCGGTGGTCACCAGCGCGATGGCAGCCTCGGGCTGGGTGGAGATGCTCGCTGCGAGCGAGGTGATGGCGAAGAAACCGACCCAGTCGCCGAGCGCCGAGATGACCTGGACGTTGAACAGGCCGAAGAAGCGTCGGGAACCGAACACCCGGTCCACCCATCCGACCGGTTCGGTGGGCCGCCCCTCGGTGTCCGGTTCACCCACCGTCGGCCGGTGCTGGCTGAGGTGCTGACCCGTCGGTCGGGGGAGGCGCACCGGCTGAGGCCTTCTTCTTCGCTGTCGCCTTCTTCTTGGTTGCCGCTTTCTTCTTGGCGGGCGCCTTCTTCTTGGCGGGCGCCTTCTTCTTTGCTGCCGCCTTCTTCTTGGCAGCGGACTTCTTCTTGGCAGCGGACTTCTTCTTGCTCGGCCCGTTGGCCCGGCGCTCGGCGAGCAGTTCGAGTGCCCGGTCCAGGGTGATCGTCTCAACCGAGTCGGCCTTGCGCAGGCTCGCGTTGGTCTCGCCGTCGGTGACGTACGGGCCGAACCGCCCGTCCTTGACCACGATGGGCTTCTCGGAGTCGGGATCGGCGCCGAGCTCCTTGAGCGGCGGCGCCGCCCGCTGGCCCCGGCGACGCTTGGGCTCGGCCAGGATCCGGAGCGCCTCGTCGAGCGTCAGGGTGAGGATCTGCTCCTCGGTCTCGAGCGACCTCGAGTCCGTGCCCTTCTTCAGGTACGGGCCGTAGCGGCCGTTCTGGGTGGTGATCACCACGCCGTCGGTCGGATCCGCACCCACCTCACGGGGGAGTGCGAGGAGCGGTAGCACCTGCTCGAGCGTGACGGTGGCGGGATCCATGGACCGGAACAACGACGCCGTGCGCGGCTTGGTCCCGGACGCGTCGTCGAACTCGCCCACCTGCACGTAGGGGCCGTACCGGCCGTTCCTCACGAGAACCTGCAGACCACTCTCGGGGTGCTCCCCAAGATCACGGTCACCCGAGGGAGCCTCGAGCAGCTCGACGGCGCGCTCGGGGGTGAGCTCGTCGGGCGGGATTTCCTCGGGGATGGACACCCGCTCGACGTCGTCGCCATCGCCGCGCTGCAGGTAGGGCCCGTACCGCCCGACCCGGACCACGATGGGCACGCCGTCGCTGTCGGCGCCGAGTGGGATGGAGTTGATGGCGCGGGCGTCGATCTCATCGATCCGGCCGTCGATCATCCGGCGGAGTCCGGCGTCGGAACTGTCGGGCGGCGCATCGTCGCGGCCGAAGTAGAACCCACGGAGCCACGGCTCGAGATCGGCCGACCCCGACGCGATGTCGTCGAGCTCCTCCTCCATCCGGGCGGTGAACTCGTAGTCGACGAGGTGGGGGAAGTACTGCTCGAGCAGCGCCACCACGGCGAACGCCATCCAGCTCGGCACCAGGGCGGTCCCCTGCTTCCAGACGTAGCCGCGATCGGCGACGGTCGAGATGATCGACGCGTAGGTGGAGGGGCGACCGATGCCGAGCTCCTCCATGCGCTTGACGAGCGAGGCCTCGGTGTAGCGAGGGGGCGGCTGGGTCTGATGGTCGACGGCATCCATGGCGTCGACCGACATGGCCTCGCCGGCGTCCATGTCGGGCAGGATCGTCTCGCGATCGTCGAGCGCGGCGTCGGGATCGTCGGACCCCTCCACGTAGGCCCGCAGGAACCCGGGGAAGGTGATCGTTCGGCCGGATGCGGCGAACGTCGCCGTACGGCCCTGATCCGTGGTGGCGGCCAGCCGTACCTGCACCGACTCGCCGCGGGCGTCGTTCATCTGACTGGCCACCGTGCGGGCCCAGATCAGCTCGTACAGCCTGAACTCGGCGTCCTGCAGCGACGAGCGCACCTGATCCGGCGTGCGGAACCGGTCGCCGGCGGGACGGATCGCCTCGTGGGCCTCCTGCGCGTTCTTGGACTTGCTCGCATACCGACGAGGTGCATCGGGCAGGTACGAGTCGCCGTAGAGCTCACGGATCTGGGTGCGGGCCGCGTCGAGCGCCGTGTCCGACAGCGTGGTCGAGTCGGTCCGCATGTAGGTGATGAACCCGTTCTCGTACAGCCGCTGGGCCGTCGACATGCACATCGAGGACGACATGCGCAGCTTGCGACCGGCCTCCTGCTGGAGCGTCGAGGTCATGAACGGCGGTGCCGGACGCCGGGTGTACGGCTTGCGTTCGACGGAGTCGACTGCGACCGGTCGGTCGTGCAGCGCTGCCCGGAGATCCTCTGCGGCCGTGGCGTCGAGCAGAACGACGCCGTCCTTGTTGAGTGCGCCGGACTGGTCGAAGTCGTTGCCCGTCGCCAGACGGGAGCCGTCGAGCTCGACGAGCCTGGCCGGAAAGGGTGTCTGGTCACGATCGGCCGCCGTGTGGTGGAACGTGGCCCGCAGGTCCCACCAGGTTGCGGAACGGAAGCGCATCCGTTCCCGCTCCCGCTCGACCACCATCCGGGTGGCCACCGACTGCACCCGGCCGGCCGACTTCGCCTTGTCGATCCGGCGCCACAGGACCGGCGACACGCCGTAGCCGACCAGCCGATCGAGGATCCGCCGACCCTCTTGGGCGTCCACCAGCCGCCGGTCGAGATCCCGGGGATTGGCGATCGCATGCTGGATGGCCTCGGGCGTGATCTCGTGGAAGACCATCCGGCGGACCGGGACCTGCGGGTTGAGGACCTCGAGCAGGTGCCACGCAATGGCCTCGCCCTCACGATCCTCGTCCGTCGCCAGGTAGAGCTCGTCGGCCTCGGCCACCAGCGCCTTCAGCTCACGGACGTGCTCCTTCTTGTTGGGCGAGACGATGTAGACGGGCTTGAAGTGGTTCTCGGTGTCCACACCGACGATCTCCCACTTCCGGTCCTTCAGGTTCTTGGGCATGTCGGCCATGCCGGAGGGCAGATCACGGATGTGCCCGATGGACGACTCGACCACGTAGTCGTCGCCCAGGAAGCGGGCGATCGTCCGGGCCTTGGCCGGCGACTCGACGATGACGAGGGGCTTGCTCACGCTGATCTACGAAAGACGCCGCAACCCCATCGTGTCAAACACCCCCTCCAGATCGATCCCGTCCGGGGCTCACCTACCGGTCCGAGCGGCGAGCTCGTCGAGTTCGTCGACAGACTGCCGAAGGGACTCTAGGCAGTGCGGGTCCAAGCGGCCGGCATCGACCATCCGGGACAGCACCCCGGTGATCCGCTGCCGCCCGATCGTCGGATGTTGGCGAATGACCTCCCAATGCTCAGCGTCGAGACTGAAGCGCTTGTTGAGCACGGCTGAGGGAACGTCGAGCTTCCCGACGCCGTGCAGTGGCGCAACCCGCTCGACCCACTCAGCGGTCCAGTCGTCGATCAGGCCACGTGCGGCCATGACCCGTCCGATCACACCGGCGACGACACCAATCGACTCGACGTGGGTCCCGGTGGAGTCGTCGTGGAAATGGATTTCCGCAACGAACCGGCCGACGGCCACCAGCATGGCCTCCTTGAGTTCGTCGTAGCGGGAATCCATCACCGTGAGAACAGTATTGGCCACTCGGTGTGGCATCAGGACGCTGTGAGGTCGATGCATCGCCCATCTCTTGTCCAGCAGAGGAACGGGGTACCGTGCGACGAACCGAGGAGCCGAGGAGTTGCATGGATCTGGGAATGTCGCCACGGGGCCGTGAACTGCACGATCGCCTGTGCGCCTTCATCGAAGAGTTCGTCTACCCGGCCGAGTCAATCTACGAGTCCCAGATGGCCCAGTTGGGCGACCACGGCCATCCGGCGGTCATCGAGGACCTCAAGGCCGAGGCCCGCCGACAGGGCCTGTGGAACCTGTTCCTCCCCCACCGGACCGAGTGGACCCCGAACCCGTTGTCCAACCTGGACTACGCCTACCTCGCTGAGCTCACCGGCCGGTCCGGCGCCCTGGCCCCCGAGGCCATCAACTGCTCGGCACCCGACACCGGCAACATGGAGGTCCTGTCGCTGTTCGGTACGCCCGAGCAGCAGGATCAGTGGCTCGTCCCGCTGCTCGAGGGGGAGATCCGCTCGGCGTTCGCCATGACCGAGCCCGATGTGGCCTCCTCGGACGCCACGAACATCTCCCTGCGGATCGAACGGGACGGCGACCACTACGTCCTGAACGGCAGGAAGTGGTGGATCTCGGGCGCGGCGTCGGACCGCTGCCGGATCCTCATCGTGATGGGCAAGACCGACCCCGATGCCCCCCGACACCTGCAACAGTCGATGGTGCTGGTGCCAATGGACACGCCCGGCCTCGAACGTGTCCGCGACCTGCCGGTGTTCGGCTACCAGGACCGTGAGGGGCACTGCGAGCTGCGGTTCACCGACGTGCGCGTGCCCGTGGGGAACCTGATCGGCGAGGAGGGATCCGGCTTCGCCATCGCTCAGGCGCGACTCGGCCCCGGGCGCATCCACCACTGCATGCGCTGCGTCGGTGTGGCCGAACGGGCGCTCGACCTCATGTGCACCCGGGTGCTGGACCGGGTGGCGTTCGGTCGACCACTCGCCGAGCAGGGCGTGATCCGCGAGTGGATCGCCGACTCGCGTATCGAGATCGAACAGGCCCGGCTGCTCACGCTCAAGGCGGCCCACCTCATGGACACCGTCGGGGCCAAGGGTGCGGCCATCGAGATCTCCGCCATCAAGGTCGTGGCGCCCAACACGGCGTTGCGTGTGGTCGACCGCGCCATCCAGGCCTACGGCGGTGGCGGGGTGAGCGACGACTTCCCGCTGGCCCGCATGTACGCCGGGCTGCGGACGCTGCGATTCGCCGACGGACCCGACGAGGTCCATCGCCGTCAGGTGGCACGCACCGAACTGGCCCGTCACGAGCGGTGATGCGGCTGGTGGCCACCGGCTCGGTGTTCACCACGCCGGTGTTCACCGACGGTTCACACCGCAGGAACAGTCCCGCACACCCGGCTACTAGCGTCCCGGTTGCGGCGGCGCATCGGCCCAGAGCCGACCGCTCCGACCGACTGCCATGCTGATTCTCCTGATCGTCTACGCCGCGGTGGCAGCAGTGTGCCTGATCGGCCACCGTCGGCTGGATCGGGTGGCGTTCCCGCTCTCGACCGTGCCGCACATCGTGACGTTCGCGTGGCTCATCAGCGTGGCACCCTCGGTGCTCGACGGCGACCCGATGGTGGCGTCGATCGACTGGGTCGGCCAGCTCGGCCTGTCGATCGATCTGCGCCTCGACGGGTTCGGGCTCCTCATGGGGCTCCTCGTGACCGGCGTCGGCGCCCTCGTCACCGTCTACTCGAGCGGCTACTTCAGCGAGTCCTACGAGCGGGCCCGGATCGCCGGACTGCTCGGCGTGTTCGCCGCAGCGATGCTGGGGCTGGTCTGGTCCGACGGACTCCTCACCCTGTTCGTGTTCTGGGAGCTGACGTCGGTGGCGTCGTTCCTGCTCATCGGCACCGACGACCGGTCGGCCACCGCACGGGCCGCTGCGCTCCGGGCGCTGCTCGTGACCGGGATCGGAGGGCTGTCGCTCCTCGCCGGGCTGGTCCTGCTGGGGATCGCGGGCGGGACCACGACGATCTCCGGTCTGCTGGCGGCGGATCCGAGCGGAGGAGTGGTGCCCGCTGCGCTCGTGCTCGTCCTCGTCGGCACCGCCACCAAGTCGGCGCAGTTCCCGTTCCAGTTCTGGCTCCCCGGTGCCATGGCGGCACCCACGCCGGTCAGCGCCTACCTGCACTCGGCAACCATGGTGAAGGCGGGCATCGTGGTGGTGGCCCGGCTCGCCCCCACCTTCGCCGACGTGGCGGTCTGGCGTCCCATCATCGTGGTGTGCGGACTGGGCTCGGTCCTGCTCGGTGGCGTCCGGTCGATGCGCCAACAGGACGCCAAGCTCGCACTGGCGCACGGCACCGTCAGCCAGCTCGGACTGATCATGATCCTGGTCGGCCTCGGGACCCCCGCCACCACCTACGCCGGGGTGGCGGTCCTGCTCGCACACGCACTGTTCAAGGCGTCGTGGTTCCTGGCAGTGGGCGCCGTGGACCACGCCACCGGGACCCGCGACCTGCGTCGGATCCGGGGCGTTCGCCGATTCGGGGTGCTGGCGACCGCAGTGGTGCTGGCCGCAGCCTCCATGGCGGCCATCCCGCCGACGTTCGGCTTCGTGACCAAGGAGGGCGCGCTCGAAGCGCTCATCGAGGGCGGCGCCGGCTGGCCGGGGACACTCGCACTCGTCGGGGTGGTGCTCGGTTCGCTCCTCACCGTCGCCTACACGATCCGCCTCGCCCTTGGAGTGCTCGGTGACGGAACCATCGCAGCGGATGCGATCGACCCCGAGCACCTGCACCGACCGGGGCCGGTGCTCGTCGGGCCACCTGCGCTGCTCGCACTGCTCGGACTCGCCGCCGGTCTGGCCGCCGGGCCGGTCGGTGCGTGGCTGGCACGCGTCGCGGCGTCGCTCGACCCGGCATCGGGCGGGCGGGAGCTGTACCTGTGGCACGGGTTCACGCCGGCGCTCGGCCTCTCAGCGTTCGCGCTGATCGGCGGCGGTGCGCTCTGGTGGTCCACCCGGGCGGCGACCGCCACGACCGACGCCCCGCGGAGCCTGTCGACGATTGCGTACGACCGCGGCTACGAGGGGGTGCTGTCGGGGTCACGACGCGTCACCGGTGTCACGCAGAGCGGGTCGCTCCCGCTCTACCTGGGGATCGTCCTGCTCTCCGTCGCCGCCGCGGCCGGAGCGGCACTCGCAACGCACGCCGGCTCGTTCGACTGGTCGGCGGTCCCGCTCGCCAACTCGCCGCTAGAGGTGGTCGCCTGCGGCGCCACGGCACTCAGCGCCCTGGCGGTCGCCGTTGCGCGCCAGCGGTTCGCCGCCGCGCTCGCGCTCGGCGGCAGCGGCTACCTGCTGGCGCTCGTGTTCCTCCTCCAGGGCGCCCCGGACCTGGCCGTCACCCAGTTCCTGGTCGAGACCGTGACGATCGCCGTCTACCTGCTCGTCCTGGCCCGACTCCCGCAGCGGTTCTCGGCCGCCCCCGACTGGGCTCCGCTCGGAGTGCGAATCGCCGTCTCGGTGGTGATCGGCCTGAGCGTCGCCGGATTCGCGCTGCAGGCATCGACGGCCCGCACCGACCCGTCGGTCGCCGAGGAGTACATCGCCCGATCCGAGCCGGAGGCCGGCGGACGCAACGTCGTCAACGTGATCATCGTCGACTTCCGCGGGTTCGACACCATGGGCGAGATCACGGTGCTCGCCATCGCCGGGGCGGGCGTGATCAACCTGGTCGCCGCGGCTCGGCGCGAACAGCGACGCAAGCAGCTCCTCGACGGCACCGACGTCAAGGACCTCTCCGGTCGGGCACCCGAGGTGTGGCGATGAGCCCGCGTTCCGCCACACCCCGCTCGACGATCCTGTCGCTGACAGTGTCCGGGCTCACCCCGGTGCTGGTCCTGGTGGCAGTGTTCGTGACCTTCCGCGGCCACAACGCACCGGGTGGCGGGTTCGCCGGTGGGTTGATCGTCGGCATCGTGCTCGTGCTCCGCTACCTGACCGACGGCACCGAAGCCGTGCGACGCCTGCCCGTCGACCCGATCGTGGTGATCGGCGCCGGCCTGCTCCTCGCCGTGGCCACCGGTGCCGTCCCGCTCCTGTTCGGATCGTCGTTCCTCGAGTCGGCGATCTGGAAGGTGAACCTGCCGCTCATCGGTGAGGTCAAGATCGTGTCGTCGGCCCTGTTCGACCTCGGCGTGTTCACCCTGGTCGCCGGAGTGGTCGCTGCGATCCTGGTCGCGCTCGCCGAAGCCGACAACGAAGCCCGGCGAGGTGAGACCGGCGATCCAGAGGACGGCGGTCCACTGGACGCCGATCCACTGGACGACGATGACCGAGCAGAGGCAGACCGGTGAGCATCGCCCAGGCCGGGTTGATCGCCGTGCTGTTCTCGGTCGGGACGTTCCTCGTCCTGCACCGTTCCCTGACGCGGATCATCCTGGGGATCGGCCTGCTCGGCAACGCGGTCAACCTGCTCATCCTCACCTCGGGCAGCGTGCCCGACGGCGTGCCGATCCTCGGCACCGGCTCCGACCCGGCGGACTTCACCGATCCGGTCCCGCAGGCGCTCGTGCTCACCGCCATCGTGATCGGCCTGGCGATCGTGGCGTTCCTGTTGTCGATGGCGTACCGGTCGTGGACGATCGATGGGAACGACGTCGTCGAGGACGACCTCAGCGACCGCCGGATCGCCGCCGAGCCCGACGTGGACGAGGACTTCGGGGAGGAGACGTGACCGGAGGTCTGGCGCTGTTCGTGGCGGGCCCGCTGCTCGGCACCGCGCTGTGCTTCATCGTGGCGCGCTCGCAGACGGCGCAGCGAGTGATCGCGCTGAGCGTCAGCGGCGCCGTGACCGTCGCCTCGATCGCAGTGCTCGTGCACGTCGACACCGTGGGGCCCGTCACCACCTCCATGGGTGGGTGGCCCGACGCCATCTCGATCACGTTCGTGGCCGACCGGCTCGGCGCGCTCATGCTCGTGATCGGCAACGTGATGATGTTCGCCGTGCTCGTGTACGCGATCGGCCAGGGATCACGGGATGAGCGATCACCGTGGTACGCACCGGCGTACCTCGCACTCGTGGCCGGAGTGAGCGGGGCGTTCCTGGCCGGCGACCTGTTCAACCTGTTCGTCTGCTTCGAGATCCTGCTCATGGCCAGCTACGTGCTGATGACCCTCGAGGGCAGCGACGACCAGATCCGCTCGGGCACCACCTACGTGGTGCTCAACGTAGTCGAGTCACTCGTGTTGGTCACCGGTGTGGCACTCGTGTTCGCCACCACCGGCACCCTGTCCATGGCCGAGCTGCCCGACCGGCTCGCAGCGCTCCCCGACGGCGTCGCACTCGGACTCAGCCTGCTGCTGCTGATCGCCTTCGGCCTCAAGGCGGCTGTGTTCCCACTCTTCTCGTGGCTCCCCGACAGCTACCCGGCCGCTCCCAGCCCCGTGAGCGCCGTGTTCGCCGGCCTGCTCACGAAAGTGGGTGTGTACGCCATCCTCCGGACCCAGACCCAGTGGTTCCCCGACTCCAACCGCACGCTGCTGCTCGTGATCGCAGCGGCGACCATGGTGGTGGGAGTACTCGGTGCCATTGCCCAGGCCGACATCAAGCGGATCCTGAGCTTCCAAATCGTCAGCTCGATCGGTTACATGATCGCCGGCATCGCACTCGGCGGCGTGGCCGCAGTCGCAGCGGTCGTCTTCTACATCGTCCACCACATCCCCGTGAAGACGTCGCTCTTCCTCGTCGACGGCATCGTCGAGCAGGACGAGGGGACGAGCGAACTCAGTCGACTCGGCGGACTGGGGAGACGATCTGGATTCCTCGCGGTGCTGTTCCTGATACCGGCATTCAGTCTGGCCGGCATCCCTCCGTTCTCCGGCTTCATCGGAAAGCTCGGCGTCATCACCGTGGGACTCGACCAGGGCGAGTGGTGGATCGTGGCCGTCGCTCTCGTCGTCTCCATCCTGACGTTGGTCTCCATGATGAAGATCTGGACAGGAGCGTTCTGGGGAGCTGCGCCCGACAATCGGCCCCGCGGCGTTCTGCGACACCACCCGCTCATGAGCACCATGACGTGGTTCGTCGTGGCGCTCACGCTCGCCATCGTGATGTTCGCCGGACCGATCTACTCCTTCGCCGAGCGCACTGCGGCCGACCTCGCTGTGGCACCAACGGCGACCACGACCGTGGGGGCACCGTGAGCGGCGGCAGCGGGTCCACAACCGTCACCCGCCGAAGCGCGCTCGGCGGGCGCTGGATGCAAGCAGCGTTGTTGCTCGTGTTGTGGTTCGCTCTCTGGGGCGAGGTCAGCTGGGCCAACCTGTTCTCCGGCATCGTGGTCATTGCGCTCACGCTCGTCGCACTGGGCACCCCGGCCCGTACCCACCACGTCCACCCGATCGGGCTGGCCCGTTTCGCAGCAACCTTCCTGTGGTTGCTCATCTCGTCGTCGTGGACGGTGGCCGTTGCGGTACTCCGACCGACCCCGGAGCGGATCCGAACAGGGGTGGTGTCCTGCCCACTCATCCAGTCCGACCCATTCGTGGCGACGGTGATCGCCGACTCGATCACCCTGACACCGGGCACGCTCTCCCTGGACGTCCGTTCCGAGCCGCCTGCGATCGAGGTCCACGTACTCGGTCTCGGCGACCCGGACGACGTGCGGGCCGACGTGGCCCGACTCGAGCGACTGGTCCTGCGAGCGCTCACACCGATCGCCGGTCAGACCGGACACGGCAGCGACACCGCCGGCGACAGCGGCAGCGGCAGCGGGGGGGCATCGTGATCGTTGCGGTCGTGATCTCGACGGTGTTGTTGAGCATCGCCGGGATCGTGAGCATCGTGCACGTCGCCCGGTCGGTGGGTGTGCCCGACCGGGCCGTCGGGCTGGATCTCCTCACCGCCACGATCATCAACATGCTCGCTGTGACCTCTGCGTGGTCGTTCCAGCCGGCGGTCGCTGTGCTCATCCTGCTCCTCACGCTGCTCGCGTTCCTCGGGAGCGTCGCAGTCGCCCGATTCCTCGATCGGACGAGATCGTGATCGAGATCATTCGCGACGTCGTGGCGGGCACGCTCCTGTTGGTCGGATCCGCCTTTGCGCTCGTCGCTGCCGTCGGGATGTTCCGGATGCGCGACGTCTACGCCCGGATCCACGTGGTCACCAAGCCCGCCACGCTGTCGCTCGTGGCCACGCTCACAGCGGCTGCGCTGCGAGCGCCCTCCTGGGGTTCCGCTGCACTCCTTGTGCTCGCGCTGGTCCTCCAGCTGTGGACCGTCCCTGCGGCGAGCCACCTCCTCGGCCGCTCCATCCGACGCACCGGGGTCTCACCTGCGGTCCCCGACGCAATCGATGAGTCATGGACCGCTGAGGAGTCCTGATCCGCACCCTGGGAAGGGGCCCGGAGGTACTCAGCCGAACACGGCTTCGGCAGAGTCGGTGAGCTCCCAGACGGCGTCGAGTCGCAGTTCGCCGAGCAGATCCCGAGCCGGACCGTCGGGACAGGCCACGACGAAGCGTCCAGAGCGCCGGGTGCACCTGAGTGCAACCATGAGCAACGGGCCGAGTGCCACCGGATCGATCGCACCGACCGACGTGAGGTCCACCACGACATCACGCGTGTCAGCGGAGTCGATGCCCGCCCGCAGCGCCGGCAGCGTCGCCAAGTCGACGTCGCCCACCACGACGAGGTGCGACCACGTGCCCCGGCGCACGATGGACACGTCGAAGAGCATCCTTCGAGCCTACGACGATGTCGCCGGCCGACGACTGCCCGACAGCGAGCGAAGCATCCTCGTAGCCTCACGTTCACATGACAGCCCGAGATCGTTCCCCCGACTCAGCCGGGGACACAATCGGGGGAACAGCCGGCGGACCGAACGGGTTCATCGACCGCTCCCCGAACCACGTGGATCGGTCCGACCCGGGGGTGACCATCGACGACCTGGTGCTGGAGTGGTCCGAGGACGCCCGACTCGTCCATGTGGAACGACAGCCGGCGCGCATCGGAACCACCGAACCCCTGGATCCACCGCCGAGCGACGCCGTTCGCCAGCACGTCCCCCACGACTCGTTCTGGGCCCACCAGGTCGAGGCGGCCGACGTCCTCCGCTCCGGACGGTCGGTGGTCCTCAGTACCGGTACCGGTTCGGGCAAGTCGCTCGCCTACCAACTGCGCGCCGCCGAGGTGGCCACTGCCGGGGGGAGCGTCTGCATGGTCTTCCCCACCAAGGCGCTCGCCCGCGACCAACTCCGCTCGCTCGCCTCCTGGCGGCTCCCCGGCGTGACCGTCGCCGCCTACGACGGCGACTGCGGCCGGGAGGAACGCCACTGGGTCCGCACGCACGCCGATGTCATCGTGACCAACCCGGAGATGCTGCACCAGGGCGTTCTCCCCGACCACGACCGCTGGGGTCGGTTCCTCTCCCGACTCCAACTCGTCGTCATCGACGAACTCCACGTCTTCCGGGGAGTGTTCGGAAGCCAGACCGCCCACGTGCTGCGCCGGCTCCGACGACTCGCCGCACGTCATGGCGGGGACCCGCAGTTCGCGTTCAGCTCAGCGACGATCGGTGATCCCGCCGACCTCGCCACGGCGCTCTGCGGGTTGCCGGTCACGCCAGTCGACCACGACGCTGCGCCTCGCGGTCGGCGCACGATCCTGTTCTGGAACCCGGAGGCCGCTCTCGAGGAATCCGCCGACCTCGACGAGCCGGTGCGATGGTCTCTGCACGCCGAGACGACCCTCGTCGCCAGCCGACTCGTGCGTTCCGGTCTGCGCACGCTCGTGTTCTGCCGATCCCGGCGAAGCACCGAACTGATCGCCGAACAGCTCCGACGGATGCTCCCGAGTGAACTGGCCGACGGTGTCCGCGCCTACCGGGCCGGCTACCTCGCCGAGGAGCGTCGCGAGGTCGAGGCTCAGCTCGCCGACGGTTCGCTCTCGGTGGTCGTCGCCACGAGCGCGCTCGAACTCGGCGTCGACATCGGCGGCCTCGACGCTGTCGTGTTGAGCGGGTACCCGGGCACCGCAGCGTCATTCCACCAGCAGGTCGGCCGCAGCGGGCGGGAGCACCAACCATCGGTGGCGGTGCTGGTCGCCGGCCAGGACCAGCTCGACCAGTGGATCGTTCGTCACCCCGAGACCCTCTTCGGGCGACCGCGGGAACGGACCGTGGTGAACATCACCAACCCGGAGATCATGGTCCCCCAGATCGGTTGCGCCGCCGCCGAAGCTCCGATCGAACCCGCCGACCGCGACCTCTGGGGTCCCGAACTCGACGACGCCGTGAGCGAACTCGTCCGCACCGATCGGGCGACCGTGCGCCAGAGGGCCGACGGGACGCCGGCGATCCGCTGGACCGGCCGGGGCGATCCCGCACCAACCATCGGACTGCGCACGGCCAGCCGAGGGGAGTACCGCATCCGCACCGCGGGCACCGGGCCCGGTCCGTCCGGACGGCGAGGCCCGACGACGATCGCCACCCTCGATCACGCACGGATTGCGGCGACGGCGCACCCGGGGGCCGTCTACCTCCACCAAGGTCGGGCGTGGCGGGTCATCGGGATCGAACACGCGGCGCGGACCGTGTTGGTGCAACCCGACCCCGGTCGCACCTACACCCAGGCCCGATCCACCACCGACCTCAGGATTCTCGCAGTCGAACGGTCCGCACACGTCGGTCTCGCCCCTCACCACCTCGGCGTTGTCGAGGTCACGACAGTCGTGACCGGCTACCAGGAACGCGACGCCACCACACACGAGGTGCTCGACCGGGTGGAGTTCGGCCCCACCGACGGCATCACGCCGTCGATTCTCCAGACCCGGGCAGTGTGGACCGTCTACGACGACGAGTTGCTCGCCGCAGCGAGCCTGGGTTCCGCCGAGCTCACCGGTGCGCTCCACGCCGCAGAACACGCCGGCATCGGCATCCTCCCCGTCATTGCGATCTGCGATCGGTGGGACGTCGGCGGCGTGTCGACCGCCTTCCTGCCCGACACCGACGCCGCCACGGTCTGCATCCACGACGCCCACCCCGGCGGTTCCGGAATCGCTGACCTGGCCCACGCTGCAGCAGACCTTCACCTCGCAGCAACCCTCGAGGTGCTGCGGTCGTGCCCGTGCGCCGCCGGGTGTCCGGCATGCGTGCAATCGCCCAAGTGCGGCAACGGCAACGAACCGCTCGACAAGGCCGCCGCTCGACGCCTGCTCGAACACACTCTCGAGCGCTCGTGACCTCGCTCCCCCGTGGTCGCTGCCCTGACGTCACTCACCCGACCCTCAACGAACCGAACGTGTTCCGCCCATCGCAGCGAACGCAACCAGTGGTACGCACTGCGACGGTGCGCTCTACGGGCCCTCGACGATCACGGCGAAGCGCTCACGGAGGCGCAGGCCCCCGAGGCTGCGGCCGATGATCGGTACGCGCACCGGGTCGAGTTCCACAGCCACCTGTGCCAGCCCGCCGGGTCGGACCTGACCCGCCACCGAGGTACGGGCACGACTGCCGAACCCCTGCGCCGCCACGACCCGGGACGCCGCCGCAGGCTGTCCCTCGACCGCCACCGCCCGGGCCGCAGTCCGTGCCGCATGCACGACGAGCACCTGATCTCGAGCGAGCAGGACGGCCTGCAACACCACGAGCACGACCAACACCACGATCGGCAGGACCAGAGCCGTCTCCACGCTCGCCTGACCCCGCAGGCCACCTCGACGACGGCCGGATCGACACGCCGGCCCCATCACCCGGCCGAGTTCAGCACTCGGCCCCATCACCCGGCCGAGTTCAGCACTCGGCCCCATCACCCGGCCGAGTTCAGCACTCGGCCCCATCACCCGGCCGAGTTCAGCACTCGGCCGATCACCGCATCGAAGAGGCGGCCGATCGCGCCGGAGCGGGCCACCCAGGCGACCAACGCCAGAGCGACTGCTGCGGCACCGATCAGGACGATGGCGTACTCCACGGTCCCCTGACCCCGCTGGTCCCGCACCGGCGGAGGCGCCCAGCACGCAACGTGCAGGCGTACCAGAGCGGCCCGGCACCGACTGAGGCGGCACGGATCGAACACAACTCGACCGCCCGAGGGCCCCGAGACGACGGAACGGGGCGGCGGAACGACTCGACGACTCATCTGGTTCACGTGATCTCCAAGGTTTGCTGGTCGAGGGACTGAACAGGGGAAGCGCACGGCCCGGGGGTCGGAACTCACCGGGGGGGTTCGATCGAGGCGACGGGTGGGACGTCCTCGGTGATCACGGTCGGGTCCGCTTCGGGCTGCTGGCCCAGCGGCCCGTCCACATTCGGATCGGGCCCGCCCGGTCCGGACACGCTCAGATCGGCGACATCCAACTCGGCGACAGTCGCCAGGCCCACCGGAACGAGGGTGAGCACCACGAACGCCGGGAGGACGAAGCCGCACAACGGCAACAGCAACAACACGGGAAGTCGACGGATTCGCGCCTCGACGAGCCGTCGCCGCCGGCGTCGGTGCTGGTCAGCCAGACGTTGCAGTGCCGGGCCGACCGGAGTACCGGCGCTGACCGCTGCTGCGAGCGGAACCCGCAGGTCGCGACCCTGACTCCCGAGCGAACGCTCGAGTTCGTCGAGGGCATCGAGGAAGCCCGAACCACGCTGTTCTGCAGCACTCACCCGCTTCAGCGCCGTTGCGGTCGCACCGTCGCCTGACTCGCCGATCGACTGGACCGCCATGGGAATGGTCCATCCCGCTGCGATCGTGACGGCGAGCAGGTCGACAGAGGATGCGTGATCGTCGCTCCCCGGAGCGCTGGGGGCCCGGATCGACTTCCTTGGGTCGAGCGCAGCAAAGCGACCCGACAGCGATGCGGTTGGAGTGCTCAGGCGTGGCGGTGACGGGCGGCCCGAACCATCGCCGGCGATCGCCTCGAGAGCGACCACGTCAGAACAACAACTCGGATCCCGCCAGGGAAACGGTCGACGAACGAGGAGCCGCCAGGTGGCAATGCCGGCGATCAGGGCCAACACCGTCGACATCAGCGCATCGACCGATCCACGATGCGGCCTGCGCTCCAGAGTCCCGCTGCGTCGAGCGACAATCCGACGACCAAGCAGACCCGCCCAGGACCGGTGGTGGTGAGGACACCGGCCACCCGAGGGTCGACCAGAGCGAAAACGGCGGCGCCGACGACGGGGAGCGCTGCGAGTACCCAGACCGACGTGCGGGCCTGCGAGGTGAGCGCGGCGGTCTCGTCGGCGAGCTCGAGGTCGTCGACGATCGACGCCACGGCGCCGTCGATGACCGACGCCGCATCGCCGGTCGAGCCTTCACCGAGTCGACACGCCCTGATGAGCACACGCCACGAACGTCGATCGTCGAGCGACCGACGACCGTCTGACGCTGCACCGGGTTCCGGCGCTCCCGGGACCGACGCACCCGACGCCGGCGACCCAGCGGCGCAGAGGGCTTCGTCGAGGGACGCCCCGCGGGCCAGTCGAGCCTGAATCGACTCGAGTTCACCGGCCAGAGGACCACCGTGATCGAGGCTGGCGGCCGCGAACGCCTCGGACAGCGTGGCGCCGCCACGCACCGAACGGGCGAGTTCGCCTCCGAGTGCGAGCACGGCAGCCTCCCAGCGCCGCTGGCGGGATCGACGGTTGGTGCGCCGGAACGCCACCGCCCCGACACCGCCGAGCGTGATCGACAGGAACACGAGCGCCGTCACCGCAGCGACCTCGGTTCCACCGTGACCGGACGCAGGACCCTGTCGAGTGGAGCGTCACACGCTGCGGCGTCATCGACATCGTGGATCGACACCACCCCCCGTCGGCCACCGTCGAGGCGACCGACACCGACGAGCACATGGACCGCTGAGCGAACCTGCGCATCGACCGCCGCCAACGGGAGCGGCTCACCAGCGGACAGGGCGAGCGTTGCGAGTCGACGCATGGCCGCAACCGGAGACGAAGCGTGCACGGTCGACATCCCGCCGTCGTGGCCGGTGGAGAGAGCCCACACCATGTCGAGCGCCTCAGCCCCCCGCACCTCGCCGACCACGAGTCGGTCCGGCCGGAGCCGGAGCGCAGCTCGGACCAGTTCCCTGATGGCGACCCGACCGACACCGTCGGAGGTTCCCGGACGGGCCTCGAGACGGACGACGTGGCGGCCGGGGAGGCGCAACTCTGCCACATCCTCGATCGTCACGATCCGCTCGTCGGGAGACACGAGCGATCCGAGAGCGTTGAGCAGGGTCGTCTTGCCGGAACCGGTCGCACCGTGGACGACGATGTTCCTGCGGGTTCGCAGTCGCTCCCGGAGCGCATCAGCGAAAGGGCCGGCGAGTTCCTCGAACCCGACCACGGCACGGCGGTGGCGGCGCAACGCCAGGACGGGGCCGTCCACTGCGAGGGGATCGACCACCACTGCCACGCGCGTGCCGTCGGCGAGCCGGGCGTCCACGATGGGATGGGTCCGATCCGCCCGACGGCCGAGCGGTCGCACGAGCCGCTCGATCGACCGGTTGATCTGCTGGTGGTCCAGTACGAGCGACGTGCACTCGAGCCGCCCGGATCGTTCGATCCACACCGGCCCCGGACCGTTGACCAGCACGTCGGTCACGTCGGGATCGTCGAGGATGGCCTCGAGGTGTCCCAGGCCGACGAGATCACCGACGAGCCGCGAGGCGATCGTCTCGAGCTGATCGGCAGCGAGCAGGGGAGCCTCCTCGGCGAGCAGTTCGCGCAGCGTTCCGAGCGGATCGTGCGGTGCGGTGCGGCCGGTGACGAAGCGCCGCCGAACCCGGCCGACGGCCCGAGCGAGTTCGGGGTCACCCCTGGTCTCGGGAAGGAGGGACGCTCGGTGAGCTTCGGAGGGCTGGTTCATGAGAATCTCCGGCCGAGCCGCTGGAGCGTGGGCGGGAGCCGGTGAGCGAGGAGGCCGGCATCGACCCTCCGGGCGACTGAGGCGTCGACCTCGACCGACGCCACCACGGGTGCCCCCACGACCCGTTCGACGTCCCGGCGGTCGAGGGATCGGCCCGGTTCGGCGACGAGCACCACGACGTCGGGCGGGTGCTCGAGACGGACCACCCGCCGCAGAGCGAGGTAGCAGGAGCGAACCACGAGCACCGATGTGAGCGAGGCCCCCTGCCGGTCGAGCCCGGCCGGTTGGACGCCAGCGTCGATGACGAGGCTGCGATGGTCACTGTCGAGGGCGGCGCCGAGTCGAACGGGGGTGTCCACGGGGATGCTCAGAGCTCCGCGCGTGAGCAGGTCGAGGTTGGGCGCAACGGGCCGGCACAGTCGCGCCAGTGAGTCCTCGCGCACCTCGGCGGCCGTGGCCCACTCAGAGATCCCGGGGCGGTCGTCGTCGGTCAGCCCGAACACTGCCGGTTGGTCGCCGGCGAGGTCGGCGAGCAGGACGGACCGTTGGCGAGCGAGTGACACTGCCAGCCCCGCTGCCACCACGGTGACACCACTCCCGCCCTTGACTCCCCAGAGGAGGTTGCCCGACACGACCGTCTCCGTCTCCCGGACCGCCGACCCCGGCGCTGTCCATCAGCGAGCCCCGGGCGAGGTCGCGGACGACACGAACTCACCGGAGGCACTGTGGGGAAGCGGCGGCCCGACCCGGCGCAGGAGGCCGAGGGCACGATACGCCGGCGGGACGAATGTGGGAACGGGTCGGAGAACCCGCTGATGGGCCCGCAGACGGGCCGGGGATCAGACGGCGAGCAGGTCCCGTGCGCCGGTGTCGGAGGAGGGATGACGAAGCTTGGACATCGCCCGGGCCTCGATCTGGCGGATCCGCTCGCGGGTCAGGCTGAAGTGCTCCCCGACCTCCTCGAGTGTCCTCGGCTCCCCTCGGTCCAGGCCGAACCGGAGCTTGAGGATCTCTCGCTCACGCTCATCGAGTGGGGCGAGCAGTCGACTGATCTCCTCCGGCAGGAGCGCAGTGGCGGCCACCTCGAACGGTGACTCTGCCGAACGGTCCTCCACGACGTCGCCGAGCTCGGCATCGCCGTCCTCACGGAGGGGCTCGCTCAGCGAGAGCGGTTCAGCAGCGAACCGGAGCGCCTCGGTCACCTTCTCCTCGGGCATCTCGACCTCGGCAGCGAGTTCGGACAGGGTCGCCGGCCGTCCGTGCTTGTGCTCGAGGCGGTTGCGGGCCTTCTGCAGACGGGCGAGCGTGTCACCAGCGTGCACCGGGAGGCGAATGGTTCGACCGGTGTTGGCGATACCACGCGTGATGGCCTGACGGATCCACCAGGTCGCGTAGGTGGAGAACTTGAAGCCCTTGCGCCAGTCGAACTTCTCCACGGCGTGCATGAGGCCGAGGTTGCCCTCCTGGATCAGGTCCAACAGGGGCAGGCCGGACGCCTGATACTTCTTGGCGATCGACACCACGAGACGGAGATTGGACTGCACGAACGTGCGCTCTGCGTTCTCACCGTCACGGGCAGTGCGACGGAGCTCCCGCTTGCGGGCAGGCGTCATGCCATTCTGGTTGGCCTCGAGTTCGTTGCGGGCGGCCACGCCCTGCTCGATGGCCTGCGCCAGACGGACCTCGTCGTCCTTGGTGAGCAGCGGGTACTGACCGATGTCGGTCAGGTACAGCCGGACGAGATCCTCCTCGTCACGATCCACTCGGTCTCTTGCCATCTCGCACCTCTCACTGTGTCCGCAAACTCGTGGCACCCGATGCCACCGAATGATCCGTTGGGCCCCTACGCGATGGTGGCCCTCGTTCGGCTCCTGGACTCGAGTCGATCACCCGCTGTTGTGACTCTCGCCCGACCGGGCGCCGAACTGCCTCTGACGTCCAGACCACGGCGAACCCTGTGTGGCCTAGGGGTTCACTGTACGAGTCGAGTCAAGCCCCTCCACCGCGGATCGGCCCATTGCCATCACGAAGTGTGGCGTACAGCGCACTTAGCGTAGTATTCAATCCCGACAAATCTGTGACACCAGTCACGATGCTGGTGAAGTGAGCCGGACCCGTCCCCACCTGATGGATTCGCCTCAACTCTGGTGCACGAGCAGCTCGTCCACCAGTGGCTGAGCGACCATGACCGACGGGGGCGAACTCAACTCGGCGATCAGCACCGGGAGATGCCGCCGAAGGGTGACCGCCCCGGCGACGCTGGCATCCTGAGCAATCGTCGAGAGAGCGGCAGCGATGGCCGTGGTCGCCACATCGTCGGCGTCAGCCACCCGCTGCACCACGAGCGCCGGGAACGACGCCACCAGTTGGCGCCACACCACAAGTGGTTCACCGGAGGTGAGGGTCCCGACGGGGAACTCCCGGAGTTCCGGCAGGCGGGCTCGGAGCACCGTCGATGCGCTCGCATGCCGACGGATTCGTCGAGCGAGGTCAACGATCTGCGAATCGTCGGGGACGAAGCCGGGCGACCCGTCACCGGAGCGCCCGAGCACCTCACCCAGTCCGACAGCGACGGCCTCGCAGGCCCAGACCACCCGGCCCAGGCGGTGCGCCTCGACGGCGAGAGCGCCCGGGTACGCCACGTCCGGCTCATCTGCGTTCACGTCGGGCACCTGCTCACGTCGTCCCCTCCTCGGGTGCCCGTTGAACGGTGCGATAGCCGTTCGTGATCGGAAGCCTCCGGTCACGGCCGAAGGCCTTGTTGGAGATCCGGATCCCCGGGGGTGACTGTCGGCGCTTGTACTCGGCGAGGTCGACCAGGCGTACCACCTGCGCCACGACTCCCGGGTCGTGTCCCGCAGCGAGGAGTTCCTCGGCTGTGGCATCGCCGTCGACGTAGGCCTCGATCAGGGGATCGAGCACCTCGTACGGCGGGAGGCTCTGCTGGTCGTGCTGATCCTCTCGGAGCTCCGCAGAGGGCAGCTTGGTCAGGATCGACTCGGGGATGACCGGTTCAGCGTCCTGGGCGTTGCGCCAACGGCACAGCTCGTAGACGAGCAGCTTGGGGACGTCCTTGATCACCGCCAGACCGCCGGCGGTGTCGCCGTAGAGGGTCGAGTAGCCCACAGCGGTCTCGCTCTTGTTCCCAGTGGTCAGCACGAGCCAGCCGAACTTGTTGGACAGTGCCATGAGCACCACCCCGCGGATGCGGGACTGGAGATTCTCCTCGGTCAGGTCAACCGGGCGGTCACCGAAGCTCGATTCCAACATGGCGAGCAGCGCCTCGTGCGCCGGTTCGATTCCAATGACCCGGGACTCGACCCCGAGGTTGGCCGCCAGCGCCAGGGCGTCGCTGAGGGAGTGATCCGAGGAGAACCTCGAGGGCATGAGTACGACGTGGACGCGCTCAGGCCCGACCGCATCTGCAGCGATCGCTGCGACGAGGGCGGAGTCCACCCCGCCGGAGAGCCCCAGCGTCACGTCGGTGAATCCGTTCTTGCGGGTGTAGTCCGCCACGCCGAGGCACAGCGCCGCCCACACCTCGGCCGGACCGGAGGGCGATGGTTCCACGACCGGCGCCGGGAGCGACGGGCGACCGGTGGCCGAGGTGCTCACGATGACCGTGTCGCCGGATCCCGGGGTCGTCGGGGGGTCAGCCACGGGGACGTCGACGATCACCTCGGCAGCAGAGAACCTCGGGAGTCGAGCGAGCAGCGAACCGTCGGCGGCGAGCACCACCGAGCCACCGTCGAAGACCAGGTCGTCCTGTCCGCTGACCAGATTGAGGTAGGCGATCGGGACGCCGCACTCGGCCACACGCCGACGGAGCACCTCCTCACGGACGCCCTGTTTGCCCACGTGGAACGGCGAGGCGTTGATGTTGAGCACGATGCCGGCGCCGTCTGCACAGGCCCGAGCGACCGGTCCGCCATCAACCCAGACGTCCTCGCAGACGGTTACGGCGGCCCGCACGCCGGCGATCTCCACGAGCGGCTGCCCGACCGGACCAGAGTCGAAGTAGCGCGGTTCGTCGAACACTGCGTAGTTGGGAAGTGCCTGTTTGCGATAACTCGTCACGACCCGACCACCGTGGATCACCGCAGCGGCGTTCCACGGGCCGTCGAGCGCATCATGAGGGTCGGCGCCGCGGTGACGGTGACCCTCGACCCACCCGACGACCGCAGCGGCGTGCCCGTCGATGGACTCGGCGAGACGAGTGAGCGCCTCCTGCTGATCGGCGACGAAACCCGGCTTGAGCAGGAGGTCCTCCGGGGGGTACCCCGACACTGCGAGCTCGGGGAACAACACGACGTCAGCGGCGAGGGCCTCGGCGCGACCGTAGGCGGCGAGGATCTGCTCGGAGTTCTCCTCGAGCGCCCCGACGGTCAGATCAAGTTGGCACAGCGCCACCCGCAACGTCGCCACTGCCTCAGGCTACGCAGACACCACCCGAGCGACCCGCACCGGAACTCCGGCGTGAGCCGGGAACACAACGGCGGGGGCCAACCGGCCCCCGCCGTTGCCTCGGATGACCGACCACCATTCCCGGGGTCGGGATCCCAGATCCGTGTGGCTCAGCTCGCAGCGGAGCAGACGGTCTCGGTGATGAGACGGGCCACCACGTACGGGTCGCAGTTGGCGTTCGGCCGACGGTCCTCGATGTAACCCTTCTGGTCCTTGGCCACCTGCCAAGGGATCCGGATGGACGCACCGCGGTCGGAGACGCCGTAGCGGAACTCGGTGTAGTGGGCTGTCTCGTGAAGGCCGGTGAGGCGGTCCTCGTAACCGTGCCCGTAACCAGCGAGGTGCTCCTCGACCTTGCCCTTGGCACCGATCGCCTCACACGCAGCGATCACGGCGTCGTAGTCCTCACGCATCTGCTTGGTCGAGAAGTTGGTGTGGCAACCAGCGCCGTTCCAGTCACCCTTGATCGGCTTGGCCGAGATCGAGGCGTTGACGCCGAAGTCCTCGGCGATGCGGAACAACAGGTAGCGGGCCATCCACATCTCGTCGGCGACCTCGATCGTCCCGGCCGGGCCGATCTGGTACTCCCACTGACCGAGCATCACCTCGGCGTTGGTGCCGGAGATGCTCAAGCCCGCCTCGATGCACGCTGTGGTGTGCGCCTCGACGATGTCCCGGCCGGCGATCTCCACCGCTCCGACCCCGCAGTAGTACGGGCCCTGAGGAGCCGGGTAGTAGTAGCCCTCGGTCGGCCAACCCAGCGGGCGGCCCTCCTTGAAGAACGTGTACTCCTGCTCCATGCCGAACCAAGGCTCGAACGAGGCGTACTGCTCCGCCACTGCCGCACAGGCCGCTCTGGTGTTGGTCGGGTGCGGCTCGAAGGTGTCCGGCAGGAGGACCTCGTTCAGAACCAAGACGTCGTCGCCGCCCCGGATGGGGTCGGGAACGGTGAACACCGGCTTCAGAACACAGTCGGAGTTGGCTCCCGGCGCCTGATTGGTCGATGAGCCGTCGAACCCCCAGATACCCGGTTCGGCACCGTCATCGAGGATCTTGGTCTTGGAGCGAACCAGCGGAACCGGCTCGGTTCCGTCGATCCAGATGTACTCAGCCCGATACGCCACGGAATCACCTTCTCCTTCGTTGTGACCCCACCCGGTCGATGGGGTCGGCCCGATACTTGCCTGTCACTCACTCTCCCTACCAGTTGTCCAGTAGACGGCCACGAAGATCATCGAGGACACCGCCGGGAGCCGGATCAGAATCACCGGACCGGTTTTCCCGGTGTTTTCGCCCTTGTGAACGCTCCGTGAACCGACCCTCAGAGCCTTTCGGATCGACCGAGGTCCTGATACACCCATTGTTGGCCACGTCACCGACCTGCTCTGCGTTGTCGCTTGTGGCGGCGCTCCGGCGTCGGTCCATGGCCGCTACAGGTGGAGCCCCTCTAGATTGAGAGGATGTCCGACGACGTGAACTTCGGGAACTTCGACGACGTCACCGCTGAACACCAGCGGGACTACGTACTGCGTGCGGTCGAGGAACGTCGGGTCCGAATGGTCCGGCTGTGGTTCACCGACGTCCTCGGCCAGCTCAAGTCGGTCGCCATCTCACCGGTCGAACTCGACGCCGCATTCGACGAAGGCGTCCAGTTCGACGGATCGGCGATCGACGGCTTCAGCCGGATCCAGGAGAGCGACGTGCTGGCGTTCCCCGATCCCAACTCGTTCCAGCTCATGCCGGCCAGTCGATCGGGTCACGCCGAAGACGTGACCGCACGGATCTACTGCGACATCGCCAACCTCGACGGCACCCCGTTCGAGGGCGACCCCCGACAGGTGCTCCGCCGGAACCTCCGCCGGGCCGCTGAGGCCGGATTCGAGTTCATGTGTGCGCCCGAGGTCGAGTACTTCTACCTCGCCAGCGACAATCCGGACGGCCCACCCGAGCCGCTCGACGAGGCGAGCTACTTCGACCTCACCACCTTCGACGAGACATCGGACATCCGTCGACGGACCATCCAGCGACTCGAGACGAGTGGCATCCCGGTCGAGTACTCGTTCCACGAGGACGCCCCCTCCCAGCACGAGATCGACCTCCGCTACACCGACGCTCTGGGCATGGCCGACAACGTCATGGCGCTGCGCATGATCGTCCGTGAGGTCGCCGTGGCCTCCGGCGTGCACGCCACGTTCATGCCCAAACCCATGGAGGGCGTGCAGGGCTCGGGCATGCACACCCATCTGTCGCTGTGGCAGGGCGACACCAACGCCTTCTACGACGCCGACGCCGAGTACGGGTTGTCCAAGGTCGCGCGGGCCTTCATCGCCGGGGTCCTCCGCCACGCCCGGGAGATCACTGCGGTCACCAACCAACTCGTCAACTCCTACAAGCGGCTCGTCGCCGGGTTCGAGGCGCCGGTCCACATCAACTGGGCTCGCAACGACCGGTCGGCACTGGTTCGCGTGCCGGTCCCCAAGCAGAACAAGGAGGCGCAGGGCACCCGGATCGAATACCGATCGATCGACCCCGCCTGCAACCCGTACCTGGCGTTCTCGGTGATCCTCGCCGCGGGCCTCGCCGGGATCAGCGGCAGCTACGAACTCGGTGACTCCATGTCGTCTCCGACGCTGAACGAGGGCGAACGATCCCTGAGCGATGGAGAGTTCCTGCCGAGCAACCTGGCCACAGCGCTCGACGCCATGGAGGGCTCCGCACTCGTTCGGGAGGCGCTCGGTGAGCACATCTTCGAGTGGTTCCTCCGCAACAAACGGGCGGAGTGGGCCGCCTACCGCACGCACGTGTCGAGCTTCGAACTCCAGCGCTACCTCAAGGCCTGGTGATGGACCCGATCCTGCTCTGGCCCGATCCCGCACCACCGGATCTGGTCCGCGTCCTCGACCTCGCCGGGCTGCCGTGGACCGCCGTGGCCGAACCGGGCGACGCTGCGGACCTGACCTACCCGATCGCCGTGGTCTCGCTCGAGGAAGAGCCCGATCGCGGGTTCTCCGTCGCTGCGGCACTTCGACGGGGCGAGGTCGCTCCTGCAGCGGTTCTGCTCCTCGTCCGGGGGACAACGCTCGCCGATCTCGCCGCCAGACACCAGTGCTTCGACGACTTCTGCGTGGTCCCGGCGCACCCGGCGGAACTCGAGGCCCGGGTCCGGAACCTCATCGCCAGCGACCCGCTGCAGGCACTGCCGCCGGACCTCGTGCAGTACGACACGCTCGTGTTGAACCTCGAGACCTACCAGGCCTCGATCGACGGTCAGCCGCTCGACCTGACCTACATGGAGTACGAGTTGCTCAAGTTCCTCGCCTCGAGCCCGGGCCGGGTGTTCACCCGCGAGGTGCTGCTGTCACGGGTGTGGGGCTATGAGTACTACGGCGGCGCCCGAACCGTCGACGTGCACATCCGACGGCTCCGATCGAAGCTAGGAGAGGTCCACGCCGGATTGATCCAGACGGTGCGATCGGTGGGCTACAAGTTCGGCGAGGCCCGCTGGGGCTGAGCGCCAGCGGATCGGGCGCTCAGGTGTTGAGCTCGATGAGCTCGCTGCCCTCGTTCAGGTACTCGACGTCCTTGGACAGGCTCTGCCCGAGGATCACCGACAACACGCCGCCGGTGATGATGAACGCCACCGGGAGAACGACGAGCAGGGCCACAGCGAGGATCAACGCAGGGATCATGCGTTCAGTCTGCCCCGAGGAAGGCCCATGCCTCCACCTCGACGAGTGCCCCGAGGGGAAGCTCGGCCACCGCAACGGCCGACCGGGCCGGCGGCGTGCCCGTGAACGTCTCCAGGTAGACCCGGTTCATCTCCGCGTAGTCGTCCATGGAGGCCAGGAACACAGTGGTCTTGGCCACGTCGTCGACGGTCGCACCGTGTTCGGCGAGTCGGTCGACCAGGTGATCGAGCGCCACACGGAGCTGTGCGGCCATCGTGTCATCGAGGCCCTCTGGGGTCAGTCCGATCTGACCCGAGACGATCACCCAGTCCCCGGCCCGGACCACCGGGCTGTACGGCGCACCGTTCGTCACACGCTCACACTAGGCGGCTCATCGGCGCCACCCGGGCGACCGACCGGCAGATCGGTCGGGTAACCCGATCGGCGCCACTCGGCGATCGCCGTGGCGACGAACACCGCAGCGGACACCGCCATGGGTGGGCCGGTGGCGTCGGCCACGGCCACCTCCACAGCCGGCATGTCAGCGGCACGCAGCACACCGAGGGAACGGACGGTGAGGTCGTGCGCCACGCCATCGGCATCCACGGCGATCGACTCGGAGCGCACCCAGCCGAGCGCCATGTGCACCGCTCCGATGCAGTAGGAGCGCAGGACGACCTCGTCGAGCGGGTCACCGGCCACCACCTCCACCCTGACCGATGTTCCGTCGAGCGCCACCGTGGCCGTCCCGCCCCGTGGCTGTGTCACCGTCACCGAGTCGTCGCTCACTTCGAGTGCCTCAGACGAGGCTCCTGCGGCTGCGAGCAACATGAGCGCCTCGGCCCAACCCGCCGCCCGCAGGAACGGCGAGGTCGAGGGGCCGTCCACGTCGACCTCGGTGACGACGAGCCCGGGAGCGACCGCAGCGACGGCCTCGGCGACCCCTTCGGTGCGGACGACCCGGAGCACCCCGGTCCCGTCGGGGCGGGCGCCGCCGGCGACGGGGGGCCGCTTGGCCCCACGGCGAATGCAGTCCTCCCGACTCCACCGGGCGAGCACCGCACGGTCTGTCCGTCGGGCGAGTTCAGCGGCGACGTCAGGGAGCGGACTCGTCCGCTTGCCGCCGAAGGCGCCGCCGTTGGCGGCCACCGGCGCCGGCCCGGCACCTGGGGTGCACCACGAGCAGTCCGTCTCCAGGTACGCCGCATCGACCCAGGAGGTGCGCAACTGCGCCGCCCAGTCGCCGGGGGGAAGCTCGAGCGGCGGCGCAGCAGCAACCGTCGAGCGACGGCCAGGGACCGTAGCGGACACCTGGCGCGCCGATGCTGTGTCGGCGGCGACGGCCCACTCACCATCGGCATCGATCACGGCGACCGCAGCGTCGGGCGGGGCCGTGTCCGACGCAAATCCGGCCCGGCCCAGCACCACGTCGGGTCCGACGCGTTGCGGCGCCCCGAGTTCGAGCGTGGCCCGTTGCGTCGCCGCGTCGAGGTCGCGTTCGCTCCCGGCGGCGGGAACGTCGCCGGACCCGACGAGCGCTGCGGCCTCGACGATCGTCTGCCAGCCGGTGCAGCGGCACAGGTGCGCCGCCAGAGAGCGGTCCACGGCGTCACGGTCGCTCAGTCGCCCCGGGTCCTTGTCCTCGAGTCCGGCCAGCCGAACCACGATGCCCGGGGTGCAGAAACCGCACTGCGACGCTCCCGTCGCCAGGAACGCCTCGACCCAGCGTTCCCGTTGCTCGGGACTGAGACCCTCGACGGTGGTGACGGACCGACCGATCACCCGCCGGACCGGCGTGACACACGCAACCCTCGGGGCGCCGTCGACCAACACCGTGCAGCAGCCGCACTGGCCCTGCGGGGCGCATCCGTCCTTGACCGACGTCCACCCGAGCGCCCGGAGTGCGTCGAGCAGCGTCGTGGCGCCCTCCGGAGGCTCGACCTCCACACCGTTAACCAGCACGACGACCTCAGCCCGGCACCGACGACCGGTTCCAGAGCCGATCGAACAGTCGGTCGGCGGCGGCCACGGCACGCTGCTCGCCGGACGGATCGAGCCGGCCGGGGTATCGGTACGCCCACGGCGCCACGTCGACCTCGTACCCCCCCTCCTCGTGAGCCTCAGCAGTGGCGAGGTAGCTGATCGAACCATCGGTGACGCTGGCGAACATGGTGGCCGGTACCGGTGAGGCCGCAATGACCGCCGTACCGATCTCGCTGAACGTCTCCGCCCCGAATGCGACCAGGGCGAACCCACCCAGACGGAGCGCCCCGACCCGAAGGGGAACCGCCCACCGATCGTCGACCGCCGCGATGGTCGGACGCCACGGATACCGACGTCGCAGCAACGGCTCCCCGAGCGGCGCAGCGAACGCCGGCAGTCCTGCCAGCGACAGCAACGGTGCCACGTACGACGCCGGTGGCTCCGTTCCCTCCGCCGCAGCGAGCGTCGGGATCCACACGTCCTCACGGGCGAACGCCACAGGCGTTCCCGCGAGCGGTGCCGGACCGGCCTGCACCGAGGCGATCACTGCATCGGCCACTCGAGTACCCACCTCGACCGCAGAAGCGAACTGATCCGGGACGTCCCAGCTGACCAGGGGATTGATGTTGGCCCCGGCACCCTGAACGCTCAGCACGAGACCGCCGAGGTCCGCTTCGAGCCGGTCCCGCATGGATCCGATCCAATCCGCAGACACCAACAGGTTCTGCGGCCCGAGCGTGGTGGCGTGGCAGGCGAAGCCGACCACCGTGGCGATCCGACGTTCGCCGTCGACAGTTCGGACCCCGAGCACCCGGACGGTGCGATCGCACGGCCCGTCGGGATTCACACCGATCTCGATGCGCCCATCTGCGGTGCGCTCCCGGCGGTTGGACGCCACGTCGGCATGGCCCTCGCTCCACTCGAGCCGGGCGGGCGTCGCCACCCGGGCCGCAGCTCGAACCGCAGCGGCGATGCGATCGACGAGCAGGTCCACGTACCTCCGGTCCCGGCGGCGAGATCGATCATCGGCGTAGGAGATCGGACCCGAATGGGTGTGTGTGCAGCAGATGAGGACCTCGATGTCTCCGACCGCAGCGCGAATCCGGTCGACGGTGACCTCGTTGACCGTGAGCAGGTCCACCGAGACGATCGCCACGCGTGATGCTCCGTCGCTGAGGAACAGCGCCGTGGCCCAGACCTCGTCGTGGACACCTCGGTTCCCTCGCCAGCGGTCGCCGTAACCGACCAGGAACACCCCGGTCGGCGGCGTGATCCGACGACGGGCCACGCCAGCAGACAACCGGTGGCCGTTCGACGACTCGTGCTGCTCCACTCGACCCCTGTCGCTGGCTGATTCCCACAGAATGCTACCGGCGGGCGAAACGCTCCGACCACGGAGCACCGCTACCGTCATCCTCGTGCAACGCTCGCCGCTCACCCGTCGGCACGCCCTCGCCGCCATCGGCGCCACTGCGGCGGGCGCCGTCATCATGTCCGGTTGCCGCTCGCAGGGGTCCGCCACCGTCGAGGCCGGTGACGCCGCCACCCTGGCCTACCGGCTCGTCGCCGCCTACCCGACCGGCATCCCTTACGTCGCCGCCGGGAGTCAGGTCCGGCTGCCGTTTCAACTCGCCGGAGCAGACGGGCAGATCATCGACGATCTCCCCGATCCATTCGAGGTCCGGATCTGGCGGGACAACCAGCCCGTCGGTGACGCCGTCGCCGCCCGACCCCAGTCGGACGGGATCTCGACGTACCTCACGCTGCTGACGCAGTTCGACGCCGCAGTGGACTACGAGTTGCGGGCCGAGTTCGACGGGGTGCCCCTGCTCGCCACGGTCCGGGTGGCACGGCCCCAGATGGTGGCCACCCCCCCGGTCGGGGCGGTCATGCCCAGCACCGCCACCGCCACGAACGACGCCACGCTCGATGTGGACCCGATCTGCACGCTGAGCCCGGAGTGTCCGTGGCATGCGGTCTCGCTCGACGCTGCACTCGGGTCCGGCTCGCCCGTCGCCCTGATCATCGGGAGCAACGTCTACTGCCTCGACGACCGATGCGGTCCGTCCCTGCGCAGCTTCGTGGCGGTGGCCGGTGAGTTCCCGACGGTCACGGCGATCCACGCCGAGCCGTTCCGCAACCCGAAAGTGGGCGACTTTCCCGACGACACCGGCGAGACCGAGGTGACCAAGAGGCTCGGGGTCGAGTGGGAGCCAGCGACGTTCTTCGTGGACCGGTCCGGGATCATTGCAGCCCGAGCAGACGGAATTGTCGGCTCCGACGAGCTCCGATCGCTGTTCGCTCAGATCGCCTAGGCCGACCTCGGTCCGGTCTTCACCGGAAGGAGCGTCCCGACCCCTCAGCTGAAGGACTGCCCGCAGCCGCAGGTGCGTTGAGCGTTCGGGTTGGTGATGGCAAACCCGGACTGGTCGAGGCCGTCCTTGTAGTCGAGCGTTGCTCCGTGGAGCAGTTGGGCGCTCGAGGGGTCGACGACGACCCGGACGATCCTGGTGGCCTGCGCCACCGATCCGGTGGCGTCTCCATCGGTGGCGTCACCGTCGGTGTTGTACGACATTGTCACGTCGTCCTCGGCCACGTCGGAATCGAAGAACATCTCGTAGGCGAACCCGGAACACCCGCCCGGACGAACCGCCACCCGCAGCGCCAGGTCGTCCTCGCCCTCGGCCTCGATCAACTGTGCGACCTTGGTGGTCGCCGCCGGTGTGAGCGTGATCATCGTGTGAGCCTCCAAGTGAGAAGTACAGAAAATACTACCGGTTGTCACCGTGAAAAGACAGGCGCCGACAGCACCGTCGGGATCACCGGGCCGACCTCATGCTGACCGTGCACGGCGTCCGATGCGACAGGTCGTGGAAATCGCCGACCTCAGCGCCACCGACGGTGTCGACGAAGCCCTCGATCACGCCACGGTGGAGCGAGCACACCACCTCCGGGTTGTGCTCGGCGAGATCAGCGAACGGACAGTGCCCGAACGCCACGGTCGTGACGCCGTCCTCCGAGACGCTCGCCGGATCGAACCCCATGTCCTCGAGCAGACACAGCGTGGCCTCCACGCATGATCCACGCTCGGCTGCCGGCGAGTGGGCGAGCACTCGCCCTTGACGGCGACCGGCCTCGGTGGCGGGCTCCGGATCCACGCCCAGATCGACGACCACGTCGAGGAGCATCCGGGCGACCATCGGGTAGACGGGCGGCTCCAGACCCAGCGACGGCGAGTGGGCGCTCAGCTCGTAGAGCTTCTGCGGCCGACCGACCCCTCCGCTGGTGTCGGGCCGAACGTCGAGGAGACCAACTTCTCGCATCCGTTCGAGGTGCGGCCGCACGGTGTTGGGGTGGAGATCGAGTGTGGCCGCAACCTCAGCGGTGGCGAGCGGACGGGGCGAGCGTGCGAGCTCCAGATAGATGGCGTAGCGGGTGTTGTCCCCCAGCGCCTTCAGGAGATCGAGCCGGGACGGACGCTCATCACCGGTGGACACAGACCCAGCATAACCACCGACATTCAATTCACCGGCGAGGACCGGTAAAATACCTTTCGTGAGTGGCACCTCCCTGCCCAGCAGCGACGACGTCCTCGGGCTGCTCCGTGGCGTGATCGACCCGGAACTCGGTCTCGACATCGTCGAACTCGGCATGGCCAAGGGCGCCACGGTCGACCCCGACGGCGTCGTCCACGTGTCGGTGGCACTGACCACCTCCGGTTGCCCGCTGCGGGCACAGATCCAACGCGACGTCCGAGCCCGGGTTGGTTCCCTCCCCGGCGTCACCAGGGTCCGGATGGACTGGAGCGAACTCACTGCGGAGGAGAAGGCCACCGCCATGGCGCGGGCACGCCGGCACATCGCCGAACGCACCGAGCAGACGGCGGTGCCCCTGCGGACCAAGGTGATCATGGTCGCCTCGGGCAAGGGCGGTGTGGGGAAGTCGTCGGTGACGGTGAACCTCGCTGCGGCCATGGCAGCAGGGGGACTGACCGTCGGCGTGCTCGACGCCGACATATGGGGGTTCTCGGTGCCCAGAATGCTCGGCCTCGACGGACGGCTCGAGGCGACGGGGGATCCGCCGCGAATGCAACCACAGGACCTCGCAGTTGGCGACGGGCTCCTTCGCGTGGTGTCCATGGGGTTCCTCGTCGAGGACGAGGAGTCCGCCCTCATGTGGCGGGGACTGATCCTCAACCGAGCCGTACAGCACTTCCTCGAGGACGTCGAGTGGGGAGACCTCGACTACCTCCTGATCGACATGCCACCGGGCACCGGCGACGTCCAGATGGGCCTGGCGCGGATGCTGCCCCGCTCCGAGATGATCGTCGTGACCACGCCATCGCTGAACGCCCAGAAGGTGGCGGTTCGGGTGGTCGACATGGGACGCAAGAACTACCTCCGAATCGTCGGGATCGTGGAGAACATGTCGGTCTACGTCGACGACGGCGGCCGGGAGCACCACATCTTCGGCCACGGCGGCGGAGAGGCACTCGCTGGGGCGTGCGGCGTGGAACTGCTCGGCGTGATCCCGATCGAACCCGACGTCTCCACCGGCGGCGACACCGGAACACCGGCTGCGCTCGGGACGGGACCAGCTGCTGCGGCGTTCAGCGAACTCGCACGGGTGATCACCGAGGAAGCGGTTCCGGTGAACGAACTCGAAGGCTGCACCGCCCGGATGCTCGCAGCGGTCGACGAGGCCCTTGCCGCCGCCGACGCTGCCGACTGAACCCGACCACTGAACCCGCCGCCGGGTGCGGGCGGTTGGTCGGAGCAGCGGATCACTCCAGAACGGGTCGTCCGGAGAAGGCGTCGTAGAGGCCGCCGGTGTCCTCCGGATCACCCGGCAGACGGATCCGCCAACCGTGCGGCGACTCCTCCATGAGCGGAACGATCGCCGGGATCTCGGTGACCCCTGCGGCGTGGGCGAGTACGGCGTCGGCCGAATCGAACCGGTCGAGCGCTGCCAGCGTCCGGATCGTCGGGAAGATCATCGTGAACTCGCCCCGCTCGTGGGCGCTGAGCGCCTCTGTGGGTGTCATCCAGTGCGTCCCGATCAGCTCTCGGTCGTCGTGGTGGACCTCCTGCTCCCCGGGTACCCGAGCGACGAAGAACTGGGTGTCATATCGACGCGGCGCGCCGAGCGGCGTGATCCAGCGGGCGAAGTAGTGCACGGACCGGGCGGCGATCCTGACGTCCTCCTCATCGAAGACCTCCCAGAGTGTCCGACGGCCCCGATCGACGTCGGCCCGGTGGACCGACCACCGGTTCTCCTCGGCGTCCCGACGGACCGGCTCGCCGGCGGAGTCCACGGCGAGCAGCACGTCCGCCTCCTCGAACGCCTCCCGCACCAGCGCCACCCAGAACGCCAGGCCGCCGCTCGGGATCCCGAGCCGGAGCGACGCCAGCGGGTCGTCCAATCCGTCCACCCGATCGGCCCAGCGGAGATCCTCGTCGTCGGGGTCGACTCCTCCGCCGGGAAACACGTAGGCGCCGCCCACGAAGTCCGAGTTCAGATTCCGTTGCATGAGGCAGACCTCGAACCCGCGATCGTCTGCGTCTCGCAACAACACCACCGTCGCTGCGGGCCGGATCGGAACCGACTCTGGATCGCCGACAGGGCCCGTGAACGCTCCGCTCACGACGAATGGTCGGGTTCGTCGCCGGCCGCCTCGCCGTCGCTACCGGTAGCGGCGTCGGCAGCGGTATCGGACTCAGCGGAATCGCCTGCTTCGAGTTCGAGCGGGCGGTTGACCTGAACGTCGACGATCTCTGCCTCCACCGCCGGCAGGTCACTCGCTCGGCCAGCGCCACCGGTCACCGGGAACCCGCCATCGACCACGACCGTCCGGACCGTGAAGTGTCCGAATCCGCCGAACGGGGTGGCGTCGAACCCGCCGGGGCGAGTCGCCGACTCGATGCGGCGGGACCACCAGCGCAGCAACGCAGGACGAAGGAGCGCCCGGACCGGCGGGAACAACGCCACGAACCCGAGCGCCGCAGTGGCGAACCCGGGAACGATGAGGAGCGCCCCGGCGGCGAGGATCAGGAGTCCATCGACGGCAGCCTCGGACGCCGGGCGGCCCTCGACGAGGTCGAGACGTGCACGACGAGCCACCGAAGCCCCCTGACGGCCGACCAACCAGAGGCCACCGACGATGCACCCCACCATGGCGAACAGCGTCCAGCCCACCCCGATCAACCCGGCGACGGTCACGATTGACCAGACCTGCGCCCAAGCGAGCGCCACCAGCGCAACCACGACGACGACTGCTTTCACGGAGACGAGATTACGTGGCACCGATCAGGGCCGGGACTCGGGAGGCCCGTGTGCGGGCGGCCCCTGAGAAGGGGCACCGGTGCGGCGGATCAGCCGGCTTGTTGGAGGAGGTACGAGCGTTCGGCCTCGTTCAGGCCACCCCAGACACCGTGCGGCTCGCGGATCTCGAGGGCGTAGTCGAGGCAGTCGGTCCGGGCATTGCACTCGCCGCAGATGGCCTTTGCCCGGCGCTCCCGTTCGATCCGGTCGCTCTTTCGCTCGAAGCTCGGCGGCGGGAAGAAGACGATGGCCTGCGGTCCGCGGCATGCAGCTCGGTCCTGCCAGGTGATACGTGATGGTTGTGCGCTCACCAAAGAACCCCCAGTCTCGGCAGTGCGACACGCTAGGCAGAAGGTGTGACATCGGGCAAACATCAATTTGCGAGCATCATGCTTGCTGAAGCAAGCAGGTCTCAGCGGCTCCGCTTGCGCATCTCCCGGTAGTCCTTGGCGCCGCCCGTCGCCGGTTCGACCTCCAACACGAGTCCGTCGATCGACACCACGCGGACCTCGTCGCCCAGCGGAATGGGTGTGGCCCGATTGGTTCGGGCCCGCCACAACCCGCCGAGGACCTCCACGGTGCCCTCCGGGTCGACGGCCTCGACAGCCGTCCCCATCTCGTCGACGAGTTGCTCCCGGCCGATCGTCGGCGTGCCGAATCGAGTCCGCACCATGGCGGGCATCCCCGAGAAGGCCACCACTGCGAACACGCCGATGCCGGCGACCAGAGCGATCCAAGTGGGTCGGAACTCCGTCAGCATGAACACCGATCCGATCGTGAACGCCGTCATGCCGATCACCGTCCAGGCGCGCGGAATCCCCGTCTGCACGTCGATGGCTACGGCGATCACTCCGAGCACCACGAGCACGAGCGCCCACAGGTTCACCGGCAACTCGCCGAGGCCGAACCCGGCGAGCACCGCCGAGACCGCTCCGACGACGCCGGCGATCCCCACTCCGGCGGTGAAGAACTCGAACAACAACAAGCCAAGCGCCACCACGAGCAGCAGGTAGGCCACCGATGGACTCGCAGCGGTGTGCAGCAACTGCAGGCCCAGCGGCAGCTTGGAGAATCGGACGATCGTCACGGGAACCTCGCGGCGCTGCCCGTCGACGGTGCTGACCTCGGTCTTCACTCCCTCGAGCCCGAAGATGTGCTCGAGCACCGTGGGCGAGAACCGGTCCACGACCCCAACGTCCACCGCCGCCTGACCGTCGAGCAACTCGGTTCGAGCGACCGCAGCGCTGCCGACGAGCAACTCGCCGAACTCGTCGATGTCGAGCACCTGAATCCCGGCGTCGCCGATGCTCGACCCCGGAGCGATCCCGGAGGAGTCCGCCACCTGCACCAGTTCGACCACGCCGCCCCTCGCTGTGGATCCTGACGGGCCGACCCACAGGGACACCGGGACATCTGCGTCGGTGATCGCCCGTGCCACCTCGGTGAGTTCGTCGTCGGAGACCACCACACCGGGGCTGTCCACCTGCAGCACCACGCCGACCAGACCATCGGCACGCTTGGCCCGGGCGAGCGCATCGATGACGAACTCGACCTCGATGCCGTCGATCAGGCCGTCGACCGCCACGACGTCGAGGCAGCCGACCTCAGCACATGTCGGTGGGGTGCCCTCCGGGGCCGGGGACTCCCCTGCGGGAGCATCGCCGTCTCCTGTCGGCAGCGGCTCCTGAGCCCCCGCCGCCAACGCCGGGATCACGCCGGCGAGCAGCACCACCAGAACCAGCAGAGCGAACCCGACACGACGGGACCACGCCGGTAGCCTCACGGTGGCGTCGAATCGCTGTCTCAACGGCCTACCTCCGACCTCGACCTCCGGATGACCCACCGAAGGACAACCGTGACTCCACCTCAGCTTCTCACCTCGGCCAGCGTGCTCATCGTCGCCGGTAAGGGCGGGGTGGGCAAGACGACGGTGGCTGCGGCCCTCGCCGTGGCGGCGTCGGCGGCTGGTCTTCGCGTACTGATCGTCGATGTGGAAGGCCGGGCCTCCATGCCGGCGGCGTTCGGCACGGATCCACTCACGTACGAGGAACGAGCGCTCGTCGACGCCGCTTCCGACCACGCCGGCGTGTACGCCCGGACCGTGACACCCGACGACGCCCTCCTCGACTACCTCAACGAACGGGGGCTTCAGCGACTTTCGAGGCGGCTCGTCAGTACCGGGCTGCTCGATGTGATCGCCACGGCGATTCCCGGGATCAAGGACATCCTGGTGCTCGGCAAGGTCAAGCAGATCGAGCGTTCCGGCCTGTTCGACCTGGTGATCGTCGACGCTCCGGCGGCCGGCCACGCCATCACGTTCCTGCGGTCGGCGAGCGGACTGCTCGACGCCGTCGGTGGCGGCCCCATCAACGCCCAGGCCCAGGAGGTCCAGAACCTGCTCACCGACTCCGACCGTTGTCGCGTCCTGCTCGTCACCATTCCCGAGGAGACACCGGTCAACGAGTTGATCGAAACCGCCTACAACCTCGAGGACCGGGTGGGCGTGGCGCTCGGCCCGGTCATCATCAACGGGGTGCACCCCGACCTGCCCGGACTGCACGACGACCCGGAGACCGCTGCCGATCAGGCGGGCGTGGCGCTCGTGGCCGGCGAGGCGGAGGCCCTGAGCTCCGCTGCTGAGTTCCGCCTGGCCCGGACCGCCGTGCAACAGGAGCAACTCGACCGGCTCGCCAACGAACTCCCGCTCCCCCAACTCCGGCTCCCCGATCTGTTCACCTCGACACTCGGCCGGGCCGAGGTCGACGTCCTCGCCGCAGCCCTCTCCGAGCAGTTCATCGCCGACGACGCCCGGGGACGACGATGAGCCTCTCCGAGGTCGTGGCGTCCAGCCGGGTCGTGGTCTGTTGCGGATCGGGCGGGGTCGGCAAGACCACGACTGCGGCACTGGTCGCTCTGCACGCCGCCCGGGAAGGCCGACGATCGGTCGTCGTGACGATCGACCCGGCCCGTCGACTGGCCAACGCACTCGGACTCGACCACCTGAGCGACCAGGCGTCGGTGATCCCCGGTCCGTGGCCCGGCGAGATGCACGCTCTGATGCTCGACACCAAGGCCACGTTCGACGGGCTCGTGCAGCGCTACGCCGCCGACCGGACTCAGGCCGAACGGATCCTCACGAACCGCTTCTACGCCAACATCTCGGGGTCGTTGTCGGGCACTCAGGAGTACATGGCCTCGGAGCGGCTCTACGAACTCGCCATCGAGGACGACTACGACCTGGTGGTCGTCGACACACCCCCGTCACGCAACGCCCTCGACTTCATCGACTCGCCCCAGCGCCTCGCTCGGTTCCTCGACCACCGTATCTACAAGGTGCTCATCAACCCGTCCAAGGGACCGATCCGAGCGGTGAACCTGGCAGCGGCGGCGGTGACCCGGTCGTTGGCCAAGGTGGTCGGAGCCGACGTCATCGGCGACGCCATCGAGTTCTTCCGGGCCTTCGACGGGATGGAAGAAGGGTTCGCCCGTCGCGCCGACCGGGTCGACGCCCTCATGCGGGAGTCGACGACCTCGTTCATCCTCGTGGCCTCACCCAAGGCCGACACCGTCGTCGAGGCGGGGTACTTCGCCGACCGTCTCGGTGAGCTCGGAATCGATGTCAAGGGTCTGGTCGTCAACCGGATGCAGCCGGCGTTCGAGTTCACCACCGATCGACCGGAGCTCGCCGGTATCGCCGTGCGCGCTCGCGCCGAGACCCTCGCCGGCACACCCCTCGGCGACCTCTACACGGCACTGGCCGACGCCAGACAACTCGCAGCGGCAGAGGAGGGGCATCTCGTCGGCATCGCCGAACAGGTCGCACCGGCGCCGGTGGTGCGGGTGCCGATCCAGCCGGGCGAGGTCAACGACCTCGTGGCACTCGATCACCTCGCAGATCTCATCCTCGGGACCGTTCCGAACGGATGAACCCGGCCAATGATGCGAAAGGGCGCCTCGCACGCCACTACCCTCACGGGCTGTGACGACGATCCTCCTGGCGTGCGACGACGACGACCTCATTGCCGAGATCGACGCCGCCCTGGTCGACCGAGACACACAGGTGGCCGTGGTGCGTGCCGGCCGTGACGTGCTCGGAGCCGTGGGCGAGGTCGACCCGGACCTCGTGCTACTCGACCTGCAGATCGGCAACATGGGCGGGATGGCCACCTGCCGGAACCTCCGCCTCGAAGCGGGTGCCGGGCGCATCGACGACCAACGGATCGTGCTGCTGCTCGACCGGGACGCCGATGCGTTCCTCGCCGAGTCCGCAGAGGCCGATGCCCACCTCGTCAAGCCCCTCGACTCGCTGGGCCTGCAACACGTAGTCGCCGAGCTGCTCGCCCCCACCTGAGCCCGTCCCCGTTTTCGGTGTCGGGACGCCCCGAGTACGATCAACCGGCCACGGGTGGTGGCGCAGTTTGGCAGCGCGCCTCGTTCGGGACGAGGAGGCCGGGAGTTCAAATCTCCCCCACCCGACCAAGCCTCCCCGGTCCGGCCCCGGCCCGTCCCGGGGGCGGGCCGGGGCCGGACCGGGAGCGCCAATCTCAAGTCGACCCCGATTGCGGACCGATACTCCTGCATGCCAGTAGACCGCGAACCAGCACCCAGCGACTCGTCGTTGCAGGCACGTCGCCGCCTCGGGGTTGTGGCCGCCCTCGTGGTGCTCTCGCTCACGGGCGGTTCGTTCGCCACCGCAGGTGCCCCGGAAGCTGGCGCCCGGGCGCAACTCGAGAGCAACGACGCCGACCGGGCAGAGGTCAGGTACCTGATCAACCTGTCCCGGAACCAGAACGGTCTCCGGTCCCTGAGTCCCAACCCGATCCTCGATCTCAAGGCGGACATGTGGGCCCAGAACCTCCGCAACATCTGCGCCCTCAAGCACTCCCAACTCGCCGACGGCGCCCCTCCCGGATGGCGCAAACTCGGTGAGAACGTCGGACGTGGCGGCACGATCCCCCAGATCCACGAGGCGTACCTGAACTCGCCGTCGCACCGGAAGAACATCCTCGACCCGGTGTTCACCCAGGTCGGCACCGGGGCGGTCTGGGGGAACTGCGGTGGGTTCCGGACGGTCTTCACCGTGCAGGAGTTCATGAAGTGATCCCAGCGGCGCCCTTCGGAGCGCGCCGTTCGTGAACGACCCCACCGCCAGCGGCGAATCTCCACCTCGGAGCCACGCTCGACCCGCCGTGCTGTGGGAACCTCCTCCCATGGAGATCGATGCCTTCCAGCAGCTGATGGAGGACCTCTACGGCGAGCACGACCGCTCACGGGGCATCCCGGCGACGGTGGCCTGGCTGTGTGAGGAAACCGGCGAACTCGCCCAGGCGGTCCGCAAGGGAACCGAGAGCGAACAGCTGCACGAGCTCGGTGACGTGCTGGCGTGGCTGGCGTCGCTGGCCAACCAACTCGGTCTCTCGCTCCGGGACGCAGCCCAGCGTTACGTCGACGACCCGCCGTGACCTGACCCGGCCGCCACGAGCTCAGCGATCTGCACTGCGTTGAGCGCAGCTCCCTTGCGCAGGTTGTCGCTCGAGACGAACAGCGCCAGGCCGTGCGGCACGGTCGGGTCCCGACGGATGCGCCCGACGATCGACGGGTCGGTACCGGCGGCGGCGAGTGGTGTGGGCACATCGTCGACCACGACGCCGGGCGCCGACCGCAGGATCTCAACGGCGCGTTCCGGCGTGATGCCCGAGGCGAACTCGGCGTTGATCGACAACGAGTGACCCGTGAAGACCGGCACCCGCACACAGGTTCCGCTGACCGCCAGATCCGGCAGCCCGAGGATCTTGCGGCTCTCGTGGCGCAACTTGTGCTCCTCGTCGGTCTCACCGCTCCCGTCCTCGACGAGCGAACCGGCGAAGGGCACCACGTCGAATGCGATCGGACGCACGAACACCTGCGGATCCGGGAACTCCACGGCCGTGCCGTCGAAGGTGAGCTCCGGCGCCCGGTCGAACGCTGCGCTCACTTGTGAAGCGAGCTCGTCGACCCCGGCGAGTCCGGCACCGGAGACGGCCTGATAGGTGCTCACGACGAGCCGGATCAGACCGGCCTCGGCTGCGAGCGGTGCCAACACGGGCATGGCGGCCATCGTCGTGCAGTTCGGATTGGCCACGATGTTGAGTGGTCGATGGTCGAGCGCCTCGGGGTTGACCTCGGCGACCACGAGCGGAACATCGGGGTGCATCCGCCAGGCGGAGGAGTTGTCGATCACGACCGCCCCCGTCGCCGCAACCCGCTCGGCGTGCGCCCGCGACGTGCCACCGCCGGCGGAGAACAACGCCACGTCGAGGCCGCCGACATCTGCAGTCGCGAGGTCCTCGACCACGACGTGATCATCGGCCCACAGCAGCGTCGTGCCGGCGGACCTCGCCGACGCGAAGAAGCGAATCCGTCCGACCGGGAACTCGCGCTCGGCGAGCAGCTGGCGCATCACCGAACCCACCTGTCCGGTGGCGCCGAACACGCCGACGCTGAGGCTCTCGTCGTTGGGAACTCCGACCATGGCGGGTGATCGTACCGGTCGCCCATCGGGCAGAACGCACCCGTTCTGCGACACTGTCCCATCGACACGAGCACCGTGACCCTGACGAGCACCGGAGCTCCCTCGTCGACCCACCTCCGGTCCGACGTCGGTCGGTCACCGCTCTCCTTCTACGTGCACGTTCCGTTCTGCGCCCGGCGGTGCGGCTACTGCGCCTTCGTCACCTCCGCACCCGGCGAGGTCGTCGGCCCGACTGGCGAGGTCCCGGGTGAGTGGACCGCCCGACACCGACTCTGGGCTGATGCGGCCGCCGCCGAGGTCGGGCTCGCAGCAGAGCGGCTCGGTTCGGATGTTCCGCCGATCGGCTCGATCTACTTCGGCGGCGGCACCCCGACAGCGGTCGATGCGTCGCTGATCGTCGGAGTCCTCGAGGCAATCGGCCGGAACTTCGAACTCGTCGACGACATCGAGGTGACCGTCGAGGCCAACCCAGACGGCCTCGCGACCGGTCAACTCGACCGGCTCGTCGACGGTGGCGTCACTCGGATCAGCTTCGGGATGCAGAGCACCTCCGAGAGCGCCCTGCGCACCCTCGATCGCACCCACCCGGGAACGCTCGCACCAGCCGCCGTGAGCGCGGCGCGCCTCGCCGGGGCCGCCCATGTCAGCCTGGACCTGATCTACGGGACTCCCGGGGAGACCGACGATGAGTGGGCTGCGTCGGTCCGCACGGCGCTGTCGTGCGACGTCGATCACATCTCGGCGTACTCCCTCAGCGTCGAGCCCCGGACCAGGCTCGCTGCCCGGATCCGGACGGGACAGCTCCCCCACCCCGACCCCGACTCGGCCGCCCGCCGTTACCGGATCGCCGACGAGGCGTGCCAGGAAGCGGGATTCGAGTGGTACGAACTGTCGAACTGGGCCGCCGAGCCGGCGGCCAGGTGCCGCCACAACCTCGGCACCTGGCGAGATCACGACTGGTGGGGAATCGGCCCGGGAGCACACTCACACGTGGGACGACAGCGGTGGTGGAACCACTCCTCCGAGCGCACCTGGGCCGGTGACGTCCGCTCCGGAGGCGTTCCGGCCGCAGGCCACGAGGTGCTCGACGAGGACTCCCGGCGTTGCGAGCGCATCATGCTCGGCATTCGACTGCGTGAGGGACTCGCCATCGACGAGAGGATGGACCCAGCGGTGCTCGAGGAGCTGGCGTCCTCGGGACTCATCGGCCTCATTCCCACCGCCGGTCCCCCGGGAGCAGAACTGATCGTGCTCACGGCGCAAGGTCGCCTCGTCGCCGACCACGTCGTGCGCAGTCTCCTCTGAGCGCCGACTCGCTTCCGACGCTCAGTCGATCCTCCCGTGACGGGAACTCAGAACGTCGTCCGGTCGAGCTCGAAAGCCTCGTGCAACACCGTGACCGCCCGATCGGCAGCCTCCTCGGCGATCACGCACGAGATCCGGATCGCTGAGGTGGAGATCATCTCGATGTTGATCTCGTTGCGGGCGAGCACCTCGAACATGGTGGCGGCGACTCCGGGATTGGACTTCATCCCGGCACCGATGACCGACACCTTGGCGATCGAGTCGTCGGAGAGCACCGCCGTGGCGCCGCTCGCAGCGATCCGCTTCTCGGACACGGAGACCGCAGTCGGCAGGTCGGTGTGCGGCACGGTGAAGGAGATGTCGGTCACGCCCGCAGCGGAGACGTTCTGCACGATCATGTCGACGTTCACCTCGGCGGTGGCGAGGTCGCGGAACAACTGCGCCGCCACCCCCGGCCGGTCGGGTACTCCAGCGACGGTGACCTTGGCCTCGGAGAGATCGGCGACCACTGAGCGAATCAGAGCTGCTTCCATGTCTGGTCCTTCCTCGACGACCCAGGTTCCCGGTTCCCAGGTGAATGCCGAACGTACGTGCAGACGAACCCCGTGCCGGTGGGCGAACTCCACCGACCGCATGGCCGGTTTGGGACAACCGGCCGCGGCCATCTCGAGCATTTCGTCGAACGTGATGCTGTGCATCCGTCGAGCAGTGCTGACGACTCGTGGATCGGTGGTGAACACACCCGAGACGTCGGTGTAGAGCTCGCACGCATCCGCCCCGAGCGCCTCTGCGAGGGCCACTGCAGTCGTGTCGGATCCGCCCCGGCCGAGAAAGGTGACGTCCTTCTCAGCGGACACTCCCTGCGCTCCGGCCACGACAGGGACCGATCCGGAGTCGATCGCCGCCCGGATCCGTTCCGCCCCGACCTCGAGGATCCGGGCGTTCCGGTGGGTTCCATCGGTCAGGAACCCGGCCTGGCTCCCGGTGAAGCTCTGCGCCGGTACGCCGAACCCCTCGATGGCCATGGCGACCAAGGCCACGGCCTTGCGCTCGCCGGCGGTCACGAGCATGTCCATCTCCCGGCCGGATGGCTCACCGGCGACCTCGGCAGCGATCCGCAAGAGGTCGTCGGTCTCCTTGCCCATGGCCGAGACCACCAGGACGATCTGATCCCCCTGCCGACGGCGGCGGGCGACCTGCTCGGCCACGGCCCGAATGCGATCGGCGTCCGCCACCGAGGTCCCGCCGAACTTCTGGACCAGCAGCGCCACCCCGGGAACGCTACACGGGTACCTGAGGGCCCCCTCACCCGGTTTCGGCCACGCACCCGAACCATGTACCCGGCGATGCGGTCCGGCACGTGACCGCCGCTACGCTCCCCCGCCGTGGGAACAAGCTCCGAGAAGCACGCACGCCAGAAGCAGGGACGAACCACCCGGGTCGCCGACGCCAGGAAACAGGTCCGCAGCGAGGAACGCAAACGGCGAATCGTCACGATCGTCGGTGTGGTCCTCGCCGTTGCGTTGTTGCTCGGCGTCGCAGCGCTCCTCGTCCAGCCATCAGGTTCTGGCAGCGCCGACAGCTCCACGACGACAGCACCGAGCGATGACTCCACCACGACCGTTCCGGACACGCCGCCGGCCGAGGGAGCCGCAGCAACGCTCCCGGCCCCACCGGCCGGCGTCACGCTGGAGCAGCCCACCCCGTGCCCTCCGGCAGAGGGTTCGGCGAAGCGGGTGCAGAAGTTCGCCGGGCTCCCTCCGACCTGCATCGAGCCAGGGACGGCCTACGAGGCGGTCGTCACCACCACCAAGGGGACCTTCACCGTTGCGCTCGACTCCGAGGCCGCCCCGGTCGCAGCCAACAACTTCGTGGTCCTCAGTCGATACCGGTTCTTCGACGGCGTGCCGTTCCACCGGATCGTCCCGGGTTTCGTCATCCAGGGCGGCGATGGTGACGGTGAGCCGTGGGGCAACAACGATCTGGGGTACTCCTTCGGCGACGAACTCCCGGCCGGACCGGAGGCCTACACCGACTACTCCTTCGCCATGGCCAACGCCGGTCCGGCGACCAACGGCAGCCAGTTCTTCGTGGTGCTCCCCGGCGGCGGACAACAGCTCAACCCCGCCAACTACACCCGCTTCGGCGAGGTGACCTCGGGGCGGGAAGTCATCGACGCCATCGGTGCGCTCGGGAACGCCAACCAGGAACCGACCGAGGCCGTGGTGATCGAATCGGTCAGGATCCAGCCGGCACCGCCGGGCTGATCGGAACGCCGCTCGGCGGCTGCCCGCACTCAGGGCCTCGCAGCGTGATGGCCCGGCGTCAGTGCTCCAGCGTCGAGTTCAACACGGGTGGGAGAGCGTCGAGATCCACTCGGCGTCCAGCGACGTACACGTGCACCGACCCCGCTCCGACGACCTCCCACTCACCCGGACCGGTGTGCAGAAGAGCCGTGTGCTCGTCGATTCCGACGACGGGGAGATCCCGTGGGGCCAACGCCACGGTCCGGTGCCACTTGTCCGGCGACCACCGGTTGTGTCGGGGCACGAACGTCATCGTGTCGACGAGTTCCAGGCCGACGGTGAACGCTCCGCCACGGCTGTCGACCATGTGGGTGCACATCACCGCCGTGGCCTCCCCGGAGATCCCGATGAGCGCCCCTCGTTCCCACGCCACGACCAACGAATCGAGCAAGGGTGTGTCCTTCAGGACCGAGCGCAGGTGCATGGGGGAGCCACTCGAGATGTAGACCGCAGATGCGGCGGCCACCGCTGCGGAGGCCTCGGGTTCGAGCGCCTCGGCGCGTCGATAAACGTCGAGGACGTTGATGCGGGCGGCGAGTGCCCCGAGGTGCTTGCGGGCCCGGTCGATGGCCAACTCCGGGCGCTCGTAGGCCATCGCAGCGGGAATCACCAGCACGTCGTCAACCCCGGAAAGCAGTTCCGCGTCGAACGTGACCTCATCGGTCCACTCTCCGCCGCCCACGAGGGCCACCGTGCCGCTCACGCTGCCCCTCTCGGAGTGACCGGTCGACCACTGCTGCCGGCGCTTTGCATTCCCACGATCCGACAGCCTGACACGCCGACCTGCTCCGGGCCATCTCGGACCCTCGCAGCGGAGCCGGCTCACTTGCGACTGCGTCACCCCGGCTCGCTACAGTCGCCGCCATGACGATCTCAACAGTGGGCATTCTCGGCAGCGGCATCATGGGTTCAGGCATCGCCGAAGTGGCTGCCAAGTCGGGGCACGACGTCATCCTGCGGTCCCGTCAGCAGGCCACCGCCGATGCCATGCTCACGGCGCTCGAGAAGTCCCTCGCCAAGCAGGTCGAGCGCAACAAGATCGAACAGAGCACCGCGGATGAGGTTCGCTCCCGTGTGAGCGCCACCGATGACCTCGCCGCCATCGCTGGGGCCGATCTGGTGCTCGAGTCGGTGGTCGAGGACCTCGACATCAAGCGGGAGCTCTTCGCCGCAGTCGATGCGATCGTGGGCGATCACGCCATCATCGCCACGAACACCTCGACGCTCCCCGTCGTGGACCTCGCCGTGGCGACGGGTCGCCCCGACAAGGTCGTCGGGATCCACTTCTTCAACCCGGCCCCGGCCATGTCGCTCGTCGAGATCGTCCGTCCGCTCACCGCATCGGACGAGACCGTGGCCGCTGCCCGAGCCTTTGCCGAGGCGTGCGGCAAGTCCCCGGTCGAAGTGAAGGATCGTGCCGGGTTCATCGTCAACGCCCTGCTGTTCCCCTATCTCAACAACGCCGTGCGGATGCTCGAGAACGGCACGGCGTCCGCCGAGGACATCGACACCGCAATGAAGGGCGGCTGCAACTTCCCGATGGGTCCGCTCGCTCTCCTCGACCTCGTCGGGCTCGACACCTCCCTCGCCATCCTCGATGCCCTCTACGAGGAGTTCAAGGATCCCAACTACGCCGCCGTTCCGGTCCTCCGTCGACTCGTCGCCGCCGGACAACTCGGACGGAAGTCGGGCGCCGGCTTCTACGACTACTCGCGCTGAGGTCGCTCCGTCATCCCCACACCGCCCGGGCCGGTCGAGCCACCCCCGAGTCGGTGGGCGTTCCCGTCGCTCAGTGACGCAGCGGCCGACGGCCCGCTCGTGGTCGGCGGTGACCTCGCTCCGGGGACGCTGCTGCTGGCGTACCGTTCGGGGCTGTTCCCCATGCCGCACCGGCGTCGGCTGGCCTGGTTCTCTCCCGACCCCAGGGCGGTGCTGCCCGCCGGTGGCGTTCACGTGGCCCGGTCGCTGCGGCGCACACTGACCCGTTTCCGGATCACGGTGGACACCGAGTTCCGACACGTCGTCGAGTCCTGCGGGGACCCCCGTCGGCCGAGTGGTTGGATCACCCGTGACATCATCGACGCCTACTGCGAACTGCATGCCCTCGGTTGGGCCCACAGCGTCGAGGTCTGGTCCGAGGAGCGTCTCGTCGGCGGCCTCTACGGCGTCGGCATCGGGGCGTTCTTCGCCGGCGAGTCGATGTTCCACCGGGTCACAGGAGCGTCCAAGGTCGCCATGATCGCCACCGACCGGATCGTCGGGAGCGTGCGTGGTTCGCTGTTCGATGTTCAGTGGGCAACGGATCACCTGCGAATGATGGGCGTCGTCGAGGTCTCTCGGGCGGCGTACCTGAGCCGACTCGCCCCGGCGGTCGATTCGGTGGGACCTGACTGGTCTGCGGAGGTGGACCTCCTCGACCCGGCGCCGTAGCGGTCGGGGCGGATCGGCTCAGGTCGATCTCACACTGCGGGTGAAGTGGTCGCTGCCGAAGCGCTGTGCCCAGCTGAGCGACGGGCGGCCTGGATCCGCCAGATGATGAAGGTCACCACACCGATGACCACCTGCGGCACGAACGTCGCCGCCCGCCAGAGCAGGTCGGCGGCGAGCGCCTCGTCCTTGTTCATGCCGAACGCCGAGAGGAGTCCGACCAGCGCAGCGTCGACGGTCCCGAGACCACCGGGGGTGATCGGAATGAAGCCGGCGAGTCGGGCGATTGCGAACGCGACGAAGATCTCTGCCGGGTTCACTCCGGTACTCGCCCCACCCAGCCCGTAGATTGCGACGAGCAACACGAAGAACTGGCTGAACTGCTGGGCGAAGTTCGTCGCCGTGAGGGGACCCCAGCGCTTGGCGACCACGTCATAGGTCTGTTCACGAAAGTTCGACAACCCGTCGGCCAACAGTCCCGGCTTCGTCGACGGCCGGACCCGGTGGACGAGGGCGTCGCCCCACCCCCCCAGACGGCGGGCCCAGCCCTCGCTGCGGAGCACGACCACCATGGCGCCGACGATCGCCACCAGAGCGACCAGGCTGAGGACCGACCCGAGGATCTGGTTCTGATTGGCGTCGCCCTGTACCAGCAGAACCGTCAGGCCCAGCGCCGGGAGCGCCAGGGTGACGAGCGTGTTCCACACGCTGGTGACGGCGATCGCCGACGTGGCAGATGCAGCGCTGAACCCGTAGCCGTTCAACATGGCGTACTGGACCCCGAGGCCGAATGCCCCACCGGCCGGGACGGCATTGGAGATCATGAACGACGTCTGCCGGACCACGAACGCGTCCCGGAACCGGATACCCGGCAGGGCGGCTATGTACGGGAAGACGTACACGACGATGTTGACCACGGTGGCCGCACCCAGCGCCACCAGCGAGACGATCGACATCTGCTGGATCGACGACCACGCCTCGCCGTAGTTGGCGAACTTGGGGAAGATCCCGTAGAAGACGACGACGAGGACCGCCAGCGTGATCACCCCGGCGAGCAACTGCTTGCGCCAGTCGAGGCCACCTCCGGAGGTCGGCGGCGTTCCGCCGTCGGGATTCACAGCGGCATTCACCGAGCTGGGACCGCCGGCCTGGGTGGGGTCGGGTGAGTCCCGCTCAGGGGTGTGCCCGCCGGAGGCGCCGGTTCCGCTGTCGCCCACGAGGTGATTGTAGGGGCGGCCGGTCGGATCGACGCCTACCATCACCTCCACAGCATCCGGCCCGCATCCGGCTGCACACAACAGAAGGGCACCACATGGGTGTGCATCACATCGCACTCGCGACAGCGGACCTCGACCGCACCGACAGCTTCTACACCGAGGCCATGGGCTTCGAACTCGTCAAGTGCGTCACCGCTCTCACGCCGGAGGGAGGTTGGGCCAAACACGTCTTCTACCGGAACCCCGACATCACCGAGGGCGCCCCTGGGATGATTGCGTTCTGGGATCTCCACGGCGACTACCCCGTCCCGACCAACGGGATGTCACGTTCGGTCGGTCTCCCCGAATGGGTCAACCACCTGGCGTTCCATGCCACGAGCGCCGAGGACCTCCAACGACGACGGTCACGGTGGACCGATCTCGGTCTCGAGGTGTTCGAGATCAACCATGGTTTCTGTCGATCGGTCTACACCCACGACCCCAACGGAACGCTCGTGGAATGGTGCTGTGACCTCCGTGAGCTCGACGACGACGACCGCATCGAAGCGCTCAAGGCGATCAGCGATCCCGCACCGGCACTCGAGGAACCCCCGAGCGATGTCCAGCACTTTCCCGCCGACCCGACCCGCCAACCGGAGTGGGCGCTCCACCCGGACTGAGCAGGTGGACGGACTGCCTCAGTCGCCGCTCGCCATGTTGGCGAACATCGTGCAGTAGTCGAGGAACACCAGACGAGCCATCCCGGTGCGACCGGACCTGTGCTTGGTGATGAGGAGTTCGGCGGTGTCCTTGTCGGGTGAGTCGGGGTGGTAGACCTCGTCCCGGTAGAGGAACATCACCACGTCGGCGTCCTGCTCGATGGAGTTGTGCACAATCACACCGTCAGCGACGAAGTTGTGGGTGCCGAGAACGGTGGCGTCGAACACGGGTTGCGGACCGAGCGGTTCAATGGACACGACCTCGTCCCAGAGGACGTCGGACTCGGAAACCGCCGCCAGCTCCTTGCTGTCACACGCAGCTGCAATCCGGCCGAGTCGGGCCCGGCTGGTCGACCGTGGCCGGCTCTCGGTCCCGAGGAAGTAGCTCCCGCAGTACGCCTCGCCGATCGCAGCGGCGAGTTCCCGCTGAGTCGTCCCCAGACGGGCGAGTTCCTCGACGATCAGGTCCCGGACCGACGGTGGGATCGTGTCGACGTTGCTGTTGGATTCCACGTCGCTGAGGGCACCGAGCGCCTCACGGGCGAGCTCCACCGTCGGGCCGACCAGTCCGACCTGACGCAGGAACCGGCGCTGATCGTCGACGCCGTGGATCCAGAGCCTCCAGGAGCGCGCCCGGCCGCTGACCGCCACGAGGCGGGCATGGACCTCGAAGCGGAGCAGACAGCGCTGCATCTCGATCAGGAGTTCCCGATGGCGACTCGTGCAGTAGAGACGAACAAGCGGTCGGCCTCGCAGGGTTCCGGTGCTGATCGCACCGAGGCGGGTCCAGTGGTGCGCCAGCAGTTCGGCCAGATCCTCATCGGCGAGCGACTCGATCCCATCGACGAGGAAGCCGGAACGAGCGGCGGCATCGGCGAGCCGAGCGATCTCCTCGACCCGTTCGAGTCCGTCGACCGGTAGGTGAGCGCCGAGTACGTCGGCCAGCGCACGGGTCGACTCGGGACGCCCGACACGGCGCGGGACGGCCACCCGGTCACCGGCGCTGAGCTCGTCGAGTCGGGCCCATCGGTCGAGGCACCGGAACGGATGGTTGGCCGATGCGTCCACGGTGCGTCCGGAGGACAGCCGGAGCCGGAACACGTCCTTGACCCCGCTGGGGAACACGTGGGTCATGGTCGCCGGAACCAGCTTCCAGTCGTCATCGAGGCTCCACACGGGCACGTCCCGCTCGCCTGCGGCGAGCAGGTCCCCGAGGCTCACCTCGCTGTTGTCATCGGCCCGCAGCACCTTGGTCGATGCGGTCAGACAACCCGACTCCCGGAGGTCTGCCAGCATCGGGCGCTTGTCGGCGCGCAGTTCGAGTTGGCGTGAGAGCTGCGACAACGCCACCACGGGCACCTCGAGCTCACGGGCGAGCACCTTGAGCCCCCGACTGATCTCAGCGACCTCCACCTGCCGGGTCTCGACCCGAGCCCGGCCCTGCATCAACTGGAGGTAGTCGACCACGATGAGTCCGAGGTTGGTCCCGAGCTTGTCCTGCAACCTGCGGGCCTTGGAACGGATCTCCATGACCGTGAGGGCGGGATTGTCGTCGATCCACAGCGGAGCCTCGCCGAGACGGCCCATGGCCTTGGTGATCTTGGTCCAATCGGCGTCGGTGAGCCGCCCGGTGCGGAGCTTGGTCGCGTCGACCCGGGCCTCGGCGGCGAGGAGCCGCTGAGTGAGTTCGAGGTGGCTCATCTCGAGCGAGAAGAACATGACCGGTAGCTGCTCACGGACGGCGGCGTGTGAGGCGAGTCCCAGAGCGAGGGCGCTCTTTCCCATGGCCGGCCGGGCGCCGACGACGATGAGTGCCCCGGGCTGCAGGCCCGACAGGATCGAGTCCAGGTCGGTGAACCCAGTCGGCGTGCCGGTGATGGCGTCGCCTCGCTCGTAGAGCTCCTCGAGCTGTTCGAGGGTCCGGTCGAGCAGTGGGGCGAGCTCAGCGAGGGTGTCGGTGGTGCGCCGCTGCGCCACCGAGAAGATCATGCTCTCAGCGGTGTCGATCGTCTTCTCGATGTCATCGAGGGGGCTGTAGCCGAGTTCGGCCACGTCGTTGGCCGCTCCGATCAACTTCCGGAGGAGAGCCTTCTCCTCGACGATCCGGGCGTAGTGCTCGGCATTGGTGATCGCGGGCGTGTTGGCCTGCAGGCTCAACAGCGTGGCCGGGCCTCCGACTGCCTCGAGCACACCGGCCCGGTCGAGTTCATCGGCGACGGTGAGCGGATCGACGCCGCGACCCGAGCCGTACAGCGACTGGATGGCCTCGAAGATGTGCCGATGGGCGGGCTTGTAGAAGTCGTCGGCCTGGACGATCGTCGACGACGCCGAGATGGCGTGTTCGGCGAGCAACATCGCACCGAGCAACGACTGCTCGGCATCGAGATTGCTCGGAGGGACCCGAGCCGGGCGTCCGGAGCTGGCTGATTGATCTGACATCGCCGACCATCCTGTTGGGTTCGCCCTGTGGCCATCTAGAGGACGACCCCGAGTTTTCCTCTGGATCCGCTGGGGACGGACTGTGGATCCAACCGGGACAGCGGCGACCGGTCAGTTGGCGACGACTTCGACGGTGATCGGGAACTCGACATCGGCATGCAGTTTCGCCGGCACCATGAAGGTTCCGAGGTCCTTGATCGGCTCGTCGAGCACGAGCAGACGTCGGTCGATCTCGATTCCCTGTTGCTCCGCCACCGCAGAGGACACGTCGGCGACGGTCACCGAACCGAAGAGTCGGCCACCCTCGCCGGCGCGGACCGGGATGGTGATCGTCGCCGCCACCAAGCGACGTGCGACCTCCTCAGCGGCGGCCCGGTCGTTGGCGTCCTTGATCGAACGCACCCGCCGCATGGACTCTGCCTGCCGGAGGGAGCCGTCGGAGGCGGGTAGCGCCAGATGGCGCGGCTCGAGGAAGTTGCGGGCATAGCCCTTGGAGACCGACACGACGTCGCCCCGTTTGCCGAGCCCATCGACGTCGGCTCGGAGAATGACCTTGATCGAGCTCACGACGTGGCCTCGCTGTCCGTTGCGTCCCCAGTGGTGGACTCGACAGCGTCGTCAACCGGAGTGAACTCGGTGTCCGAATTGGCGTTCACATCGGTGTCCACATCGGTCGTGGCATCGGTGCCGGGCCCGCTCTCGGAGCGCGGGCGACGATCCTCGCGCTCCTCTCGGCGCGGACCACGACGGTCGTCACCGTCCCGATCACCGCGGCGACCCCGCTGGGTGGTGACGCGACTGGTGTAGGGGATGAGCGCCATCTCACGGGCGTTCTTCACCGCCTTGGCGACCTCCCGCTGCTGCTGGGTGTCATTGCCACTCACCCGACGTGCTCGGATCTTGGCCCGGTCGGACACGAACCGCCGCATGAGGTTCACGTCCTTCCAGTCGACGTAGTCGATGTTCTCGCTGTCGAGGATCGACACCTTCTTGCGGACCTTGCGTCCGGCGTCCTTGGGCTTGCCCCGGCGGGGCTGTGTCTTGGCCATCAGAAGGGCTCCTCGTCCTGTCCGTAGCTCGGGGGTTCGTTCGTTGGCGGTGGGGCGTCGAAGCCGCCACCGCCGCCACCCTCGCGACGCTCGGTCCGGGTGACCTGGGCAGTGGCCCAGCGGAGACTGGGTCCGACCTCGTCGGCGACGACTTCGACCTTGATTCGCTTGTCGCCGTTGTCGGTCTCCCACGAACGGGACTGGAGCCGCCCGCTGACGAGCACCCGGTTGCCCTTGGAGAGGGACTCAGCGACGTTCTCGGCCAGATCGCGCCAGCAGACGACGTCGAAGAAGTTGACTTCTTCTTCCCACTCGTTGCTCTGCTGGTTCCGCCAGCGCCGGTTGACTGCGAGGCCGAAGTTGGCCACCGCTGCTCCGGAGGGAATGAACCGGAGCTCCGGGTCACGGGTCAGGTTTCCGATCAGTTCGACGTAGTTGCCTGCCATGTCAGTCCTTTCCTTCTTCGTCCTGATCCGATGCCTGCCGACTCGACGCCGCAACGCCCGCAGATGCGCTCACCGGTTCCGGTGTGGCACCGCCGATCAGACCGCGACGAGCGGCTTCGGTATCGGGAAGTCGGAAGATCTTGTGGCGGACGACGTCGTCCGCGAGCCGGAGGTACCGGTCGACATCGTCGAGGTTCGGGCCCTCAGTGACGATCTCAAGCACCGAGTAGACGCCCTCGTCCTTGTGGTTGATCGGGTAGGCGAACCGGCGCCGGCCCCATTTGTCCACAGTGGCGACCGTGCCGCCACCCGCCTCGACGAGTTCTCCGACCCGGTCGAGCACGGCGGTGTTGGCGGAATCGTCGACGTCCCGGTCGACGATGATCATGAGTTCGTAGACGCGTACGGCCACGCTGACTCCTCCCTTCGGACCTCGGGACTCTCCGGGCGGGCCCGAACGACACGAGGGTCCTGCGATCTGCAGGACAGGGTCCCGGTGACGAAACCGGGCTGTGTGCCCGGGACGAAACCGGGCTGTGCGCCCGGGACGAAACCGCTCCGAGCGCCCGAGAGTGTAGGCACTCCGGTAGCGGCCGAGTCCAGTCGGTGAGGCGGAGGGAACGATGACAGCGTTGCGGTTCACACCCGGGATCATGCGACGGGGGTGTGACAGCGAGAGCCGGGCCGTTCTGACCAGGTCGCACAAGCCCCAGTGATTGCCCAGGTGGTTGTGCGCGGTTCGATCGATCCGATCAGTGCGCTGCGCCGTAGAGCGCCAGCGCCTCCGCCTCGTCCGCAGCGAGGTGGTACGACTCCTCGGCCGAGGGGAACGTCCCTGAGCGGACGTCGGCAGCGAACGCCGACACGGCGTCGATGGCGGCGTCGGCGAGCGAGGCGTAACGCCGGACGAACTTCGGGAGTTGGCGATCCTCCAGGCCGAGCAGATCGTGGAACACGAGTACCTGACCGTCGCAGTGGCGTCCCGCTCCGATGCCGATGGTCGGGACGTCGACTGCAGCGGTGACCATCCGTGCGACCTCGTCCGGAACGCCCTCGAGCACGATCGCAAAGCAACCGGCGTGCTCGAGTGCCTTGGCATCGGCGACGAGTTGCAGGGCCGCCTCTGACTCCTTGGCCTGAACCCGGAACCCGCCCATGGCGTGCACCGACTGAGGTGTGAGCCCGAGGTGACCCATCACCGGGATCTCCGCATCGACGAGCGCCTCGATCACCGGTACCCGCTTGCGTCCGCCCTCGAGCTTCACGCACTGCGCCCCGGCTCGGACGAGGGCAGCAGCGTTGTGCACAGTCTCGGGGATCGACACGTGGTAGCTGAGCCACGGCAGGTCTCCGACGATCAGGCACTCGGGCTTGGCCCGGGCCACAGCAGCGGTGTGGTGCGCCAGGTCCTCCACGGTCACCTGCAGCGTGTCGTCGTAGCCGAGCACGACCATGGCCACGGAGTCGCCGACGAGGATCATGTCGACGCCGGCGGCCGAGGCGATTCGGGCTCCCGGCGCGTCGTAGGCCGTGACCATAACCAGCGGGGCGTCACCCTGGCGGACCTTGGCCGAGCGAACGGCGGGGACCGTTCGACGGACAGGAGCGGTTGGTGCAGATGGAGCCATGAGCCCACCTCCTCAGTTGGTCCAGCGCCCTGTGGCTGCCGGCCGACACACCAACGGTACGACGGGCACCCGTGTGGAAGCAACTACCAGCCCCCAGCCCCACCGAGGACCTGCTCAGGAATCGGGCGGCGAACCTCCTCGACCGCTCTGCGGCGGTGCGGGGCGCCAGGTGTCGCAGACAGCCCGGTGTCAGCCGGGTCGGCCGAACGGCGGCGCCCAGAACGCGCTCAGGGCGACGACGATGTGGTCGGAGGTGCTGGAGCGGCAGTCGTCGACGGCCGGGGCACCGTCGTCGACGGCCGGGGCACCGTCGTCGACGGCCGGGGCACCGTCGTCGACGGCCGCGGTACCGTCGTCGACGAGGACGGGACCGACGTCGACGACCCCCCCGGAACCGAAGTCGTCGAACTCGACGATCTGCCGCCCGTGCCCGGGGACTGCGACCTGGACGGGGCGACGTTGCGGTTGAGCACCTTCTCGCCGAAGTCGACATCGGCATACTCGCACGCCTCGTCGCCGCTGGTGGCCTGCGACATGAACGATCTCCAGATGCGTGCCGGCGTTGCGCCACCAGACATCTGTCCGCCGCCCCCGACCGTCATGGTCCTGGGCTGCTCGTAACCGATCCACACGACCGAGGTGAGGCGACATGTGTAGCCGGCGAACCAGGCATCCTCGGCGTTGTCGGTCGTGCCGGTCTTGCCTGCGGCAGGCGAACCGAACGCAGCGTTCGTTCCGGTCCCGCGCCGGATCACCCCGGTCAGCACCGACGTCACCGTGTCGGCCACATCGGGTGCGATCACCTGACGACGCGGGACGTCGACTGCGGCATCGAAGACCACGTTGCCGTTGGAGTCCTCGATGCGTTCGATCAGGTACGGGTCGATTCGGACTCCGTGCCGGGCGAACGTCGAGTACGCCGAGGTCATGTCCATCACCGAGACGCCCTCGGCCCCGAGGACGAGGGAGTAGACCGGGTCGAGGTCGGCGGTCACTCCCAACCGCTCGGCCATGCTGGCTAGCCGTTCCGGGGTGATCTGGTCGACCATCCCCGCGTAGACGGTGTTGGTCGACCCCCACGTCGCCTGCTCGACGGTCTGAACCCCTCGGCCCCGGCGGTCGTAGTTGGCCGGCCGCCACGGTGACCCGTCGGAGTCGGTCACGCCGGGGAACTGCGTGGTCGGGGGCGCCTCGAACCGCGACTCGACGGAGAAATTGTCCTCCACGAACGCAGCCAGAGCGAGTGGCTTGAACGTGGACCCCGGTGAACGACCGGCGCCCCCACCCTCCGCTCCGAGGGCCAGGTTGACCTGACTCGAGGCGTAGTCCCGTCCGGCCACCATCGCCACGACCCGGCCCTCCTCGTCGACCGAGACGAGCGACCCCAGCGGTCCCTCCGGTTGGTTCACATAGCCGTTGACCGCCTCGACGGCATCGGCCTGAACATCCGGATCGAACGTCGTGTAGACACGGAATCCACGCGTCTCCGCTCCGGGCCCGAATCGGTCCCGGAGTTGTCGACGAACCAGTTCCACCCAGTAGTCCGAGCCGATCTCCTCATAACGAATCGTGCCGAGCTCGGACCGTTCCTCGAGCCGGGGAAGGATGCTCGCTGGAATCACCCGTCCGTCCTGCTCGATGCGAGCTTCGGTCAGCCACGGCTGGGCGGCGGTGGCATCGGCAGTCGCCTGGTCGATGAACCCCTCCTCGACCATGGCGGTCAACACGCTGGCTCGACGACGACTGGCCACGTCCGGAGCGAGCGTGGCGTCGGCGGTCTCTGGCGAACGGATCAGGCCGGCCAGATAGGTCGCCTGGGCCAGGTCGAGTTGCTCCACGTCCCGGCCGAAGTACGTCCGGGCGGCGGCCTCGACCCCGTACGCACCCCGCCCGAAGTAGACCTCGTTCAGGTATCGGGTGAGGATCTGGCGCTTGTCGAGCTCTTGTTCGAGCTTCACCGCCAGGATGGCCTCGCGCACCTTGCGGTCGAGCGTCCGGTCCGAGGTGAGGTAGACGTTCTTGACGTACTGCTGGGTGATGGTCGAACCACCTTGGAGGCTGTCACCGTCGCCGAAGACCGTCCGGTAGAAGGCCCGACCGATCCCGAGTGGATCGACACCGTTGTGATCGAAGAACTTGCGGTCCTCAGCGGCGAGGACGGCCTGGACGAGTACGTCCGGGAGCTGCTCGTAGGTGACGAGAACCCGCTCCTCCTCGGCTGTGAGCTTCGCCATGGCCGTGTCGAAGCCGCACTGGCCTGCGGCGACGTTCGCTGCGCAGACGAACGACGTCTCGATGGGACGCTTCTCGGGTGGGAGCTCGAGCGTGTTGAGCGCTGTCCACACCCCACCGACAGCCACCACACCGATGACCACGGCCCCGAACGCCAAGTAGCGGAGTCGCCAGAGAAAACCCCGGCGTGGCGGAGAGTCCTGATCAGTCGGACTGGGCCGACTGGTGCTCTTGATCGTTCGCTCAGCCACGGCAGGTCACCTGCGGTCCGTTCGGATCCGCAACGGCCCGGCACGAACCGGGACGCCAGAGTCTGCCCGAGGATCGCCGCCGTGTCCGGTCGGGCGGCTCAGCGCTTGCCCGACGCCGCTGACCGCCCGCTCCCCCCGGGAGACCCAGCCGGAGCGATCGAGCGGTCAGGGGAGGCCAGAGGCACCACCTCGATCAGATGGTTCCAGCGACACCCCAGGCAGACCTCGACGACGTAGCACCGCAGACCGGAACGACCGGAGGCGAGCTTGCGCAACTCGGACCGGCTCGTCACGACCCGGCCTCCGGCCGGGAGGCGCGGACCGAAGACGTAACGGACGATCCGGAGCCTGTTCTCAGCGCACACCGGACATGGCGTCGTGGCCTTCTGCGAACAGTGCTCGGCGACCCGCATCAGTTCCCGCTGGGCGTCGCAGACCTCGCTCCGGGCAATCGCTCCGGAACGAACCCGGCCCAGGACCTGCCGTCGGGCGAACCGGTAGTCGACGCTGCCCGGCGAACGACCGGGGCGAGGCGTGGAGTCCGGTTGGCTGAGCGGCACCTCGTCACGCTACCCCTGACCGGCATCGCCGCAACCGGCATTGTCCCCTCTGCCCGCTGGCCCCGTGGTCCGCGTCCGCCGGGTGTCCAGCGGCGACAATGTTGGCAATGGCCCCGACCGCAGTCCGACGGCACCCTTCTGCCGGGAACCTGAACGTCAAGCCCGGGCTCGTCGACGAACACACGCGCCCCGAGCCGCTGCCCCCGGTGAGCTTCCCCCACGGTGTCGAACTCAGTGGCCGGGTCGTCGAGTTCGGCCCCGATCTCGACCACGACCAGATCAACCGGCTCATCGGCAACGTCGACGGACGTCGCGTGCTCGACCTCGGATGCGGCACCGGTGCAGCGTCCATCGCACTCGCCCGGAGCGGCGCCCGTGTGATCGCCGTCGAGACCTCGACAACCCGTCTGGCGCAGGCCCGAGCCGCAGCCGAGCGGGCCGAGGTCCGCATCGAGTTCCACCACAGCGACCTCGCCGACCTGGCGTTCGTCCGGGCCGACGCCGTCGACCTGGTGGTCTCGATCTACGCCCTCGCCGAGGTCCAGGACCTCAGCCGGGTCGTCCGTCAGGTCCATCGGGTCCTGACGCCCGAGTCGCCGTTCATCCTGTCGCTCCCACACCCATTCGCCGCCATGCTCGAGGACGACGACACTGAACAACAGCCGCCGTCGCTGACCCGCACGGCCTGGCACGAAGCGCCACGAGCCTGGCGAGCCGGTGTGGACGAGGGGGTGAGCCACCCGCACTCCCTGGGCGAGGTCTTCACGACACTCACCCGTGCGAGCTTCCGGGTCGACACCATCCTCGAACCACGCACCGACGGTGCCGAAACGAGCCCCCATCGTTCATCGCTGAGCGAGTGGGTTCCCGAGACGCTCCTCATGCGCGCCCGCAAACTCGGCATCTGACCGGGCCGACTCAGCCGCCCGGCCTCCGTTCGCCGAGTTGGCCGTCGACTGCGCCGACGGCTCGGATCAGGACCTGGTTCGGACAACCACCACCGGGCACTTGGCGTGGGTCACGCAGTAGGTCGTGACCGACCCGAGCAGCGCTCCGACGAATCCGCCGTGACCCCGGGATCCCACCACGAGCAGGTCGGCTGCCTCGGAACAGACGATGAGTCGGTCAGCGGCGTGGCCGTCAAGCACCTCGGCCTCCACCTCGAGATCCTCCAGGAGCCCCTCTGCCCGAACGCTCGCAACCGCAGCGTTGAGCATCGAATCGGTGGCGTTGTGCAGGTCCGTGGGGTCCGGCGCCATCATCTCGTAACCGGTGGTCATCAACGGCGTCGTGAATGCCGCCACAACACGCAGGGTGCACCCCCGGAGGCGGGCGTCCTCAGCGGCCCAGCGGAGCGCCGCCAGGGAGTGCTCTGAGCCGTCGACTCCGACGACGATCACCCCGGTGCGCCCGCCACCACCTTCGGTTCCGTCCTTCGTCAACTCGTGCTCCTCATGCCCCAGTCGGTCGGGAATCGTATCCCGACACGGCGTACCAGTCGTCGAGAGCAGCGATCGCCTCCTCCCGGGAGAGCGGCCCGTTCTCGAGTCGGAGCTCGAGCAGGTGCGCCAGCGCCGCACCGACCACCGGACCCGGCGGGATGCCGAGGTGCTCCATCACTGCCGCTCCGTCGAGGTCCGGACGGATCGAGCGAACCGCCTCGGCCTCCTGCAGCGCTGCGATCCGAGCCTCGAGTTCATCGATCCGCCGGGACAGCTGCTCGGCCTTCCTCCGGTTGCGGGTGGTGCAGTCCGCCCGGGTCAGTGCCAGAAGATCGTCGAGCTGCGGGCCGGCGTCACGGACGAATCGCCGCACCGCCGCATCGGTCCAACCCATCTGGTAGGTGTGGAAGCGAAGGTGCAGGTAGACGAGCTGCGTCACGTCGTCGACGAGTTGCCTGGAGAACCGCAGTGCCCGCATGCGGTCACGGGTCATGCGGGCTCCCACCACCTCGTGGTGGTGGAACGAGACCCCCTTGGGTCCGATCGCCCGGGTCTTCGGCTTGCCGACGTCGTGGAACAGCGCCGAGAGCCGCACCTCGAGCCGGCACGCCGACTGTGCCACCACCGCAATCGTGTGGGACAGCACGTCCTTGTGCCGGTGGATCGGATCCTGCTCGACGCGCATGTCGGTCAGTTCGGGCAGGAACACCGTCGCCAGACCGGTGTCGCTGATGAACCAGAGCCCGGGACTCGGGTCGTCCACGACGACGAGCTTGCAGAGTTCGTCTCGAATCCGTTCCGGGGAGACGATCGACAAGCGCTCGGCCCCTTCACGCACTGCTGCGACCACCTCGGCGGTTGGAGTGAGCTCGAAACGGGCCGCGAAGCGAGCGGCCCGGAGCATCCGCAGCGGATCGTCGGAGAACGACACCTCCGGATCCAGGGGGGTCCGCAGGATCCGGTTCTGGAGATCGGCCAGACCGTCGTAGGGGTCAATGAGCTTCGGGCTGGAACTCGTCACCTCCAGCGCCATGGCGTTGACAGTGAAGTCCCGACGACTCAGGTCGTCATCGATGTTCGTGCTGAAGCGCACCTCGGGGTTGCGGCTGTCGGGCCGGTAGAACTCGGCCCGGTGGGTCGTGATCTCGAACCGCCGCTCGCCGATCTTGATGCCGATCGTTCCGAACCGCTCGCCGGTGGTCCACACGGCGTCGGCCAAGGGACCGACGATCGACTTGATCTCTCCGGGTTCGGCATCGGTGGTGAAGTCGATGTCGTCCCAAGCGACGTCGTCCGAGGCGATGTCGGCGTCGTTGTCGGTCGACAGCGGAGCGGTGGCCGGAACAGCGAAGATGTCGCGAACGCTTCCACCAACCAGGTAGAGCCGCCGACCAGCCGCAGAGAACGCCTCGCTGAGCGGGGATGCTGTCCCGATGAGTTGTTGAACCCGTTCAGGCGTCACGGGCCGAGCGTAGTTGGAGGACCTCGGCGGCAGTTCGCTCGCCCGGTCCGCCAGTCGTGGGCGCCTCGGGGGAGGTTCCCTCACCGAGCAGCGCCCCGACGGTCGCCTGCGTGCAGAGGGCCAGCGCCTCGAGGTCGTAACCGCCCTCGAGCACGGCGATCGACCTCGAGGTCGGGACGAGTGAACAGATCCGGGCCACGAGCGTTCCGACGTCACCGGAACTCAGCCCCAGGTTCGTGAGCGGATCACGACGATGGGCGTCGAACCCGGCGGAGAGAATCAACCAGTCCGGGCGGTGGTGCTCGATCGCGGGTCCGACGACGCGGTCGAAGGTCTCGAGGTACCGGTCGCCGGTGGCGCCGGCTGGGACGGGGACGTTGACCGTCGTGCCCCGTCCGGCACCGACCCCTACCTCGGTCGCCGCTCCGGTACCCGGGTAGAACGGCCACTGGTGCCACGACACGTAGAGCACCTCCGCAGACGCCTCGAAGATCTCCTGGGTTCCGTTGCCGTGGTGGGCGTCGATGTCGACGACGGCGACACGCTCTCCGACAGCGACCAGGTGCGCTGCGGCCACAGCGACGTGGTTGAACAGACAGAACCCCATCACCCGGGTCCCTGAGGCGTGGTGCCCGGGGGGCCGCACTGCGAGGAACGCCGCTCGGGCCTCGGACCGTCGGAGCCGATTGATCCCGTCGATGGTCGCCCCCGAGGCCAACCGGGCTGCATCTGCGGACCGCTCGCACACTGCGGTGTCGGCATCGAGATGCGTCGCCCCGGCAGCACAGGCCCGCTCAAGGGCCGCCACGTGCTCCGCAGGATGGACCCGCTGCAGGTCGACGTCGGCCGCCGGGACCGCATCGAAGCGAACGAGCGCTCCCGCCCGGTCGAACTCATCGAGCCCGGCCTCGACAGCTGCGAGCCGGTCCGGGTGTTCCGGATGCTGCGGACCGGTGTCGTGTTCAGCGAACCGGGTGTCGGTACACACGAGCACGGTCACGAAATGATGGTAGCGAGGGTCACCCGAGTCGCACCGAGGCGTTACTGCGGCAGCACTGTGGCGTCCTCGCCCCGTACGCTCTCTGGGGCAGACCCTCCATGACATCTCGAGCCACCCTCACTCTGGGGCGTGATCGTTACCGAGTCGGCCCGTGGCACGCCGACCCGGAGACGGCGTACCTGGCCCTCACTCCGTCCACGTCACGTGTTCGGGAGGACGGCCTGCGCGCGTGCGTGGAACAACTCGCCCGGTCGGGGTACCAATCGATCATCACCTCTGCGCTGCACGTCGATGAGACCGGTCCGTTCCTCCGGTGCGGATTCGAGGAATTCGACCGCCTCTGCGTTCTCTCCGTCGAGCTCTCCGGCTCCCGGGCCGACCCGGTGGTCCCGCCGGGGTACCGAATGCGACGCGCCCGTCGAGGTGACCGGCCAGTGGCGCTGCAGGTCGACCGTCGGGCGTTCCCCGACTTCTGGCAACTCGACGAGACCACGCTGGGCGACGCCGAGTCAGCCACCCCCTCGGTCCGGTTCCGGGTGATCGACGCTCCCGACGGAGTGGCTGCGTACGCCATCACCGGGCGCAGCGGAAACCAGGCCTTTCTCCAGCGTCTCGCCACCGACCCCGACCACCAGGGTCGCGGTCTCGCCACGGCGCTGTGCGTCGACGCCATGGTCTGGGCACACCGGCGCTGCCGGCGGCTCCTCGTGAACACTCAGGTCGACAACGAGCGAGCGCTCGCCCTGTACCGACACCTCGGTTTCCAAACCACGCCGAGCGATCTCGTCGTCCTCCGTCTCATCCTGTCGTGATCCGCTCGACCGTTCTGCGGCTCAGCCTCCTCGTCGCCCTGGGCATCTTCGCCATTGCGGGAGCCGAAGGTGTCGGCGCCCAGGATTCTCCAGCAGCTCCGGCCGACGCCGTCGGCCTCCGTCTGCGTTCGGTCTCCCCCTTCGTCCCCCCGGTCGGTTCCTTCGAACTCCGGTTCGAACCGACCGATGCCGTTCCTCCGGGATCGGTGCTCGAGATCCGCTTCCACCGCCTGATCAGCGGCCGAGCGAACCTGCGGGACAGGGTCAACCGGATCTCGGCGGGAGCAGCACCCGGTAACACAATCCGCCGACCCGTGAGGATTCCCGACGGACTGCTCGGCAACCCGCTCGCCGGTTGGGCGGTGACCCTCCCGGTGACCGACAGCGACGAGGGCGATCCGCAGGCGATCGTCCTCCCGACCGACGGCATCATCCCGGTGTCACTCGATCTGGTGGGTCCCGATGGCAGCGACCTGTGGAACCGGACCGTGTTCCTGGTGCGACCCCCGAGTGAGCGTCCAATCGGCCGTGACGGCCGGCCCGCCGAACTCGCCGTCACCGTCGCTCTGGCTCTCGACAGCCCGCCCACACTCGCACCGGACGGACGAGCTGACATCCCTGAGGACATCATCCCGAACATCAACGCCGTGAGCGGACTGCTCGAGGCCGTTCCCGACTTCCCCTTCACCCTGGCGATCGAACCGAACCTGCTCTCCGGCCTCGACCGATCCGAGACACCCTCAGCGGTGGCGCTGGCATCTGCGCTGCAACAGCCGGGCCTGCGGGGCGTGAGCGTCCGCCGGACCGACGTCCCGGTCGACACCGGCGGAATCATTGCCGCCAACGGACTCGACGTGCTCGAGGATCTGCTCGTCGTCGGCAGCGAGGTGCTGGAGAGCGGGACGCTGCAGATACCGGTCGACCACACGTGGGTTCTTGACGACTCGCTCTCCCCGGAGTCGCTCCCGGCCCTCGACGGACTCGGCGTCCGACGGATCGTGCTGCCCGCAGATCGAATCATCCGGCCCGGCGACGTGGACGACCCTGAGGCCCTCTGGCGAACCATGGTGCTCGCCAATGCCCAACCGGACGTCACCGAGGAGCCACCGTTCACGCCACTCACCGTGATCGCCGAGGATCCCCTCCTCGCCCTTCAATCACTCGACACCGCAGCTGACCCGGGTGTGGCCGCAAACCGCGTCTCGACCGAACTCGCCGCACAGTGGTTCAGCGTCGTCGACCTGGATCCAACGGCGTTCCCCGGACCCCAGGCGTTCATGTTCGTCCCACCGATGATCGACCCGGCGATCCTCCTCGCCCTCGCTCCGGCGCTCGACGGAAGCGGTGTCCTGCGTTCCGAACCTCGAGCTGCACCTCCACCAGCGGTCCCGATCGATGGCGAGTACGCAGTGGCGAACGTGCCCGGGACCGAACCCCCCGATCAGTCCCCGGCCTTGGCGGCATTCCGTTCCTCGCTCACGACCATCGACGGTGTGCGCAGCGTCGTCGGGATCTCCGAGCCGATCGTCGACACCTGGACGCTGCTCAACACCCAGAGCATGTCCGAGTCAATGGATGCGGCGACCCGCAGCGCGACCCACTCCGCAATCGCTTCGCAGTCGCGAGTCATCCTCGACCGGATCATCTCTCCGGGAGACTCGTCGCTCGTCCTCGGCAGCCAGCAGTCCGCCATTCCCCTGCGTTTCGACAACACGCTCCCCTACCCCGTCGACGTGGAACTCCGGATCCGCAGCAACCGGATCGAGTTCGACGACGGCGACCGTCAACTGTTGCGACTCGAACCGGGCGACAACGTGATCGAGCTCCCGGTCACCGTGCGAGCGAGCGGCGAGTCAACGATCCGCTTCGATGTGATCTCGCCGGACGGCAGCGTCGGGATCGCCTCGTTCGAGCGTCAGGTTCAGGCGACCCGGTTCTCGGGTGTCGGTGCCGCTCTGTCGATCATCTCGCTCGTCATACTCGCCGGGTGGTGGATCTCGACGATCCGCAAGCGCCGCCGACGTGCCCGTCGGACCGAGGGCCGCCATCCGAGCGAGTCGGTGACATCCACCGACTCCCGCAGCGAAGATAGCGTCGACGCCCGTGGATGAGACGCGCGTCGGGGAGTCCGGCAACGTCCCGATTGCTTCGTCGGCCGCTGGACTCGCCGGTCTCGTCCTGGGGTCGCGCTACCGCCTCGATCGGCTCATCGGATCCGGTGGGATGGCGCAGGTCTGGGAAGGAACCGACACCCTGCTCGCACGCCGGGTCGCAGTGAAGCTGCTCCATCCGCACCTGGCCTGCGATCCTCTGTTCGTCGAGCGTTTCCGGCGTGAGGCCAAGGCTGCGGCGCAGATCAACGATCCGGGAGTCGTCGGGGTCTTCGACACGTTCACCGATGAGGACCACGAAGCGATCATCATGGAGTTGCTCGATGCAACGACGCTGCGCGATCTGCTCGATGCCAACTCCACGCTCGACGCCGCCACCACCGAGCGCATCGGACTCCGCGTCCTCGATGCCCTCGAAGCGGCGCACCGCGCCGAGATCGTGCACCGCGACATCAAGCCGTCGAACATCCTGCTCTGCCGCGACGGTCGGGTGAAGCTCGCCGACTTCGGAATCGCCCTCGCCGAGGGGCACACCGATCTCACCCAGGAGGGGTCGCTCATCGGAACGGCGTCGTACCTCTCGCCTGAACAGGTGCAGGGCGAGGAACTCGACGGACGGTCCGACCTCTACTCGCTCGCCGTCGTGCTCTACGAGTGCACCACCGGTCGGATCCCGTTCGCCGGCGACAGCCCTGCTGCGGTGGCGATCGCCCGGCTCCACTCGGCCCCGGTCGACCCCCGCCAACTCCGCGTCGACGTACCACCGCATCTCGCCGAGGTCCTCGTGACGGCGCTCGCCGTCGACCGGACCGCCCGCTTCGCCTCTGCGGCGGACTTTCGAGCGGCTCTGATGGGGGGCAACATCCACATCCCCGGACCGCCGACCGGGTTCGAGCCGGCCACCGCAGTGCAGCTGATCGAGGAACCGCCGAAGTCGTTCTCCCGGTCGGAGCGAGGTTGGCTCCTTCCGACCCTGTTGATCCTGATCGTCGCTGCGGCAGTCACCGTGGCCGGACTCCTCGTCAACGAGTCCCGGTCGACCGGACCCGTGACGTCGGTGACGCAGGCACCGCCTCCAGACGAGCTCGACCCTCTCGCTGTGGCCCGAGTGGCGACGTTCGACCCCCAGGGCAGCGGCACCAAGGGCGAGAACGACGACCTGGCTGCAAATGCCGCCGACGGCGATCCAACCACCGGCTGGCGAACCGAGATCTACGACGAACCAGGATTCTTCGGCACCAAGTCGGGTGTCGGCGTGGCGCTGGTGCTCGAGTCACGCTCAGAGGTCGAACGTGTGCGAATCGAGTCGAGCGACAACGGTTGGAACGGTTCGATCTACGTGATCGACGGCGAGGCCGCCGAATCGATCGACCTCGGGACCATCAGCCCTGCGGCCGTTGTCCAGGACGTTCGTGGCACGCTCGACCTGGCCACCGGCGGAGCGACCGGGAGGATCATCCTGTTGTGGATCACCCAACTCGGTGACCCGGCCGACGGCGGACACCGAGTCCAGATCGACGAGTTCTCCGCTGCTGGGCGACCGGCTCAGGGCTGAGTCGGCCCACGATGCGCCGTCGGAGCCGAGCGGCCCTGGAGAACCTCGGCGACGATCATCTGATCGAACGTGCTCGCAGCGGTGACGCCCTGGCCGCCGCAGAGATCCTCCGGCGTTACCAGCCGCAGGTCCGACGGGTCTGTCGCCAGGTCTGCCGATCGCCTCATGATGCCGAGGACGCTGCACAGGACGCCTTGGCGTCGATCAACGTCGGCCTCCGGACATTCGACGGGCGATCCTCACTGAGCACGTGGATCCACCGGATCGCCACCAACCGTGCCCTCGACGAACTCCGACGCCGCAGCCGACGGCCGGTGCCCGTCGAGGACGCCGCTGAGTCCATGGTCGACGAGCGGCGGGTCGATCCCGGAGCCGGCCCGGAACGAACCTCGGAGGATCAGGAGACTCGGACGGAGTTGATCACGGCCCTCGGCCAACTCCCGGAGGCGCTCGCCGAAGCAGTGGTGCTGCGTGACGTCGCCGACCTCGACTACGCCACGATCGCCGCTGAACTCGGCGTCCCGGTGGGAACCGTGCGCTCACGCATCGCACGGGGCCGCTCTCGTCTCGCCGAGGTCCTGCGGAACACACCGGGATGGAACCATCCCGGGTCGGCGTTCGTCCCACACCCTGGAGCGAACCTGCTCCCCGAACCGGACGACACCCCAGCATGACCACGCCACCACCTCAGCCGCCCCGGGACGACGACGCCGATCGTGCCGACGACGAAGCCGTCTCCGCCGTCCTCGACGGTGAGGCCACACCTGCAGAACTCGAACAAGTCGCTGGAGATCCGGCACTCCGCTCCCGACTCGAGGAGTTCGCCGGAGTCAGGGCCGTGCTCGCAACCGACCCCGATCCGCACGCCGACGTGGCCACGGAGATCGAGTCGCTCGCCGCTCGCCGGAGGGATCGAAACCGGCAGGTGGTCGGAGCCATCGGTGCCGTTGCTGCGATCTCCCTGATCGTGGTCGGATCGCTGTCGCTGTTTCGCACCTCCGACCAGGGTGACGTGCTCGCCACGGGCTCGGCTGCGACCGAGAACTCGAACACGAACACCGCTGCGGGGCCGGCACGGGGCGAAGTCGATGCGTTGGCGCCCGACGGAGGTCCGGCCAAGTCGAGCGCCAGCGCCCCATCGACGAACCCCCCGACGACGGCGATCGAGGTCTCTGGCATGTCCGGTGAGGCGGTGCCCGGGGAGGCAACCGAGGGAACCGCCCTGAGTGGATCCGCTCGCGGTGCACTCTCCGACTGCTTCATGATCGCAGTACTCCCTGACAGCCGGTGGGTCACGACCGGGTCGACGCCGTGTGGCCCGCTCGCAGTTCCGGTCGTGACTGCAGGCGTTCTGTCCGAGCGACTCAATGACCTCGTGGTCTCCGGCTCCTCATCGCCCACGCCGCCGGTCATTGCCTCGCTCGGGGTGGGGAGTGGTCCCGGAGACGCCAAGTCGAAGTGTCCATCCCTGTCCTCACTCGGGTCGGCAACCGGATTGGTGACGGTGAGTGACCGGGTCGTGCCCGTGCTCGTGGTCCTCGATGCCGGAGGAGCCGTCATCCTGTACGACTCGGTCTCGTGCCGACCTCTGTGAACCCTTCACCGGACCGGACAGTTCGACAGTGCGCAGGGGAGCGAACGAAGGATCTAGTCTCTGCGTCGATGTCAACGACCGAACCGGACGGCTTCCCGACCAGTCCGAGCGACCCTGACTGGACCGATCAGGTCACTGATCTGATCGTGGACTCCGTCGACAAGGTTCGGGCCCGGACCACGGGGCCGCTGCTCGAGGCCAGTCGGGCCGGGGTGCTCGCCCTGGTGGCGATCATCGTGGTGGTTCCCGTGCTCGTCATCGTGACGGTCGGTCTGACTCGATTCCTCCACTGGCTGCTCCCGGGCGGGATCTGGGTCTCCTACGCCGCCATGGCGGTGCTGTTCATCGTGATCGGCGCCCTCCTGTGGCACCAGCGACGAGACCGACTCAGCGATCGCTCCCCCTGACGGCTCCCCGACGGTCCCCGGCCCCGTCGGGCGCACACCCCCGCCGGACGTTGCGTATCCCACCTCCTCCCGACCCTTCGAGGTATGCCATGACTCCGTCCTCCACGACCGACATCCGAAACGTCACGATCATCGGATCGGGCCCCGGTGGCCTCACCGCCGCCATCTACACCGCCCGCGCGACGCTCGAACCTCTCGTCATTGAGGGCGAGCCGTCATCGACGAGCGACCAACCCGGTGGTCAACTCATGTTGACCACCGACGTCGAGAACTACCCCGGATTCCCCGACGGCATCACCGGGCCCGACCTGATGGCCGCCTTCCGGGCCCAGGCAGTTCGATTCGGCGCTGAGATCCAGACCGCACGGGTGAGCCGGGTCGACCTGTCGGAGCGGCCCTTTGCGGTGTGGATTGGGGATCCCCAGGCGGACCCGACCTACACGACTCGGGCATTGATCGTCGCCACGGGTGCGTCGTCACTCATGCTCGGCCTGCCCGCAGAGCAGCGACTGCTCGGTCACGGCCTCTCGACGTGTGCCACCTGTGATGGTTTCTTCTTCCGGGACCAGGACATCTGCGTCGTCGGGGGCGGCGACTCAGCCCTCGAAGAGGCCCTGTTCCTCAGCCGGTTCGCCCGGTCGGTCACCGTCATCCACCGCCGTGACACCTTGAGGGCCTCGAAGATCATGCAACAACGCGCATTCGACAACGAGCGGATCGAGTTCCTCTGGAACAACGTGGTGATCGACCTTCTCGGCGAGGAACGCCTCGAAGGCGTCGTCACTGAGGACCTCGGCAGCGGTGAACGAACCACCAGGCCGTTCACGGGGATCTTCGTGGCCATCGGACATCGACCCAACACCGACCTGTTCGTCGGACAACTTGAGCTCCTGGACAACGGTTACCTGCGTACCTTCGACGATCGGACCCACACGAGCGTGGAGGGAGTCTTCGCATGCGGCGACGTGCAGGACGACTGGTACCGTCAGGCCATCACATCCGCCGGGAGCGGTTGCATGGCTGCGATCGATGCCGAACGTTGGCTCGAGTCCAAGGGGCACTGACCCCGAGTTTCGGAATTTACGAGCGGTCACGGCGGTTCTCACGATCCGCTCCAGTCAGCACCGTCGCTGAGAAAATGTGAAAGGCTCCAACCATGACCGTCATTGAACTCACCGCCGACACCTTCGACGAGGTCGTCAAGGGATCCGACGTACCCGTCCTCGTCGACTTCTGGGCCGAATGGTGCGGACCGTGCCGCATGGTCGCTCCCACACTCGCCGAGATCGCCGAGGAGAACCCGCAGACGGTCACGATCGCCAAGTTGAACGTGGACACGTACCCGGATCTCGCACGATCGTTCAATGTGTCGAGTATCCCATTTTTCATCGTTTTCAAAGATGGGGAGATCGTCAACTCGCTCGTCGGCGCCCACCCGAAGCAGACATTCCTCGACGTCCTCGCCAAACTCTCCTGAACGACATCTCGTCAGCCAGCACGTCGTGGACGGACCGCTCCTTCCCGTTGCGGTAGGGGACGAGGGGGACACGGTCGCCCGGATCCAGCGGTTGCTGAGGTCCCGTTCGCTCTACGACGGAGTGGTCGACAGCTCCTTCGGTCCACGAACGCGTGCCGGAGTCGAAGCGTTCCAAAGGTCGATCGGCGTCGAGCCGTCGGGGGCGGTCGACCCCGAGACATGGACATCGCTCGCCGACCTCGGGCATCCGCTGTTCGACCCGGACCGACGAAACGACGAGCGCCTGCTGTACCTCCAGTGGCCCGTTCTCGAAGGCGCCGACGTGGAGGAGTTGCAACAGCGACTCAGCGTGCTCGGGTTCCACCGCAGTCGGATCGACGGAATCTTCGGGCCGGAAACGGAATCCTCAGTGGGTGCGTTCCAGCGGAACACCGGACTGATCGAGGACCGGGTGTGTGGTCCCGAAACCCGCGAGTTGCTCGTCGACCTCACTTCCCGTGTCCCATCGGGCCGCTCACTCGCCGAGGTCTGGGAGAGTGAGTTCCTCCTCCTCGTACCGACCGACGACCTCGAGTACGGGATCGGCGTGATCGCCGGTGACGACGCAGAGTCACTCGGCCGCAGCGTCCACCGACACCTCGTCGACGCCGACGGGCGCATCCGACTCGTCGCCGGTGAGCCCGCCGCTCAGATCCAGGTCTGCAACGACCTCGGTCTCGAGGTCTTCATCCACGTGACCTGCTCGGATTCAGCCGAGGTCAGGTACTACGAAACTTCCGGAGGGTTCGTTTCGGTGGCCGGTCGACAACTCGCCGAGGCGCTCGCCGCAGGGGTCAACCGAATCGCCGGCGACGGCCCGCCGGTCCACACCACCGGCGGCTCAGGAATCCGACTCCGAGGTACCCGCTGCCCGGCGGTAGAACTCAGCCTCACTCGCTCACAGATCGTTGCGGTCCCCGCCCACGAGCTCGCTGAGCTCATCTCGTCCGTGCTCCGGACCTGGCGCACCACTCATCGCTCCTCTGAACCCTCGACCTCGGCGTGAGATCATCCTCACAGGTTTATCCCCACTTGGGGACAAACCTTCAAGTCGGGGTGGAACCCGTGATCGAGCCTCACGGTGGTAGATCGACTCCAATCACCTACGTCGATCAATCGGCGATGATCAGGCGGTAGATCCGCTCGAGATCCTCGAGGTTGGCGAAGTCGACGACGACCTTGCCCCGCCGAGCGGTCATGGAGATGGCGACCTTGGTGTCGAGTCGATCGGCGAGCAGTTCCTCGAGTTCGAGGAGACCAGGTGGACGGAGTTTCGGCCGGTCGGCCGACCCCTTCGAAGAGCCGGTGTCTGTGGAGTCGTCTCGGGCTGACTCGTCCCCGGATGCACCGCTGGATGCCGGTTCCGCCGGTCCACGTTCCAGATCCAGACGCTCACGAACGAGTTGCTCCACGTCACGGACACTCAGCCCCTCGGCCACCGCACGTCTCGCCAGAGCCTCCTGGTAGGCCCGATCCGGGTGGCCCAACAATGCCTTGGCGTGGCCGGCAGTGAGCAACTCGTCTCCAACGAGTTTCTGAACTGCCGGAGTCAACTGGAACAGACGGAGCAGGTTGGCCACCGTGGCCCGGCTCCGGCCAACCCGCTGCGCTACCTGATCCTGGGTGTATCCGAAGTCCTCGATGAGTTGCTGGTACGCCGCGGCCTCGTCGAGCGGGTTGAGGTCCTGTCGGTGGAGGTTCTCGACGAGCGCCTGTTCGAGTGAAGCGAGATCATCTGCGGTACGAATCACCACTGGCACCTCCGTCAGGCCCGCTCGCTTCGCCGCCCGCAGTCGTCGCTCCCCAGCGATCAACTCGAACTGCTCTCCTGAGGCCCGCACGAGCAGTGGTTGAAGCACCCCGACCTCGCGGATCGAGTCTGCTAGTCCGACGAGGGTCTCCTCGTCGAAACTCCGTCGGGGCTGGTGCAGATTAGGAGCAATCTGGTCGATCGGGAGAAACGTGTAACCGGTCGAAGCCTCCACAGCGTCGGTTCCGGCCGGGATCAGGGAACTGATCCCACGACCGAGGCCTGACTTACGAGACACCTGCCACCTCCCGGGCCAGCTCCCGATACGCCACAGCGCCTCGGGAGCTCGAATCGAACACCGTGATCGGTTGCCCGTGCGACGGTGCCTCGGACAAGCGGACGTTGCGAGGAATCTTGTTTCGGAACACCTTGGAGCCGAAGTGTCCTTGGATCTCCGCTGCGACCTGGTCAGCCAACTTGGTTCGGCTGTCGTACATCACCAAGAGAACCCCGGTGATTTCCAGACTCGGGTTCAGGTTGGTTCGGACCAACTCGATGTTGTTCGACAGGAGCGCCACACCCTCGAGAGCAAAGTACTCACACTGGACCGGGACGATCACCTCAGAGACGGCGGCGAGTCCATTGAGTGTGAGCAGGCCCAACGATGGTGGACAGTCGACCAGGATGTAGTCGTAGTCGTCGAGCACGGCGTCCACGGCCCGCTTGAGCCGGGTCTCCCGACTCATCATCGGGACCAGCTCCACCTCGGCCCCAGCGAGGTCCCGGCTCGCCGGCGCCAGGTACAGGTTCCGCACCTCAGTGGGTTCGACGCAGTCCTCGAGTCCCAGGCCGTCGATCAACACCTCGTACGTCGTCCCGTCAAGTGAGGTCGGGTTGATTCCCAGACCGGTCGTGGCGTTCCCCTGAGGATCGAGATCGACCACGAGCGTCCGGAACCCGAGTTCGGCCAGCGCCGCCCCCAAGTTGATCGCAGTAGTGGTCTTTCCGACGCCACCCTTCTGATTGGCGATGGCGATCACTCGGGGCGTGGGCCTCGGAGAAGTCGACGAGGCCTCTCCGTCCAAGAATTCCGCGTCGGCCTCCGGGTTCGTTGCTGCGGAGGTGTCCGGCTGGTCCGGTGCTGGAACGTCCATTGCTGGATCGATCGCACTATCGCTCACTGGGTCGACTCCTCCGGTTCGGAACTCGTTCTCGACGCTTCTGGATTCTCCTCGGCCCGCACCACCATCATCGTGGACCTCGTGCGCCTCCCACATCAGCGGGAGACAGCGGACCTCAGCGGGCTCAGCACCTGCCTGTCCGAGGTGTGTCATCCTCGCCGCCAACTCGACGGCGGTCAAGCATTTCGGGCGGATACAGCGACTCGGTCGATCCGACCGGCTCGATCATGTTCCACGTGGAACTCTCCTTCGCTCCCTCGGCATGTTCCACGTGGAACACACACTCCAACCCGTCCCGGCTGGAACCCTCGCTGGAGGACTGCTGATCACTACTCGTTGCTCGAGGTCACCCGAACCTGCCGGGCAAGCGATAGGCGTCAGAACATTGGCCGCTGACGTGGTTCGCCATCGGCCCGGGGAACGGCGTCGATCGAGGCGACGCATCGAAGCAGGCGTATGCCCGACTCCAGACCCCGAAGATGGTCCTCCGCAACGAGCCCCAGGCGCAACAGGCCCGCAGTAGGCCAACGATCAGTGTCTTCCGTTGGGGGCTCGCTGACCAGGAGCAGGCCACCCGGCGCCAGGAATCCGGCAGCGCACTCCGCTGTCACAGCGGGCGGCCCGAACGAGCGAGAGACGACCGTCTCGAACCTCTGGCGATACCGTTCATCTCGGGCCAGCGTCTCTGCCCGTCCATGCAGGACACTGGCAGTGGGTGCCACCCTCGGCACCCACTCCTCGAGGAAGCAACACCGTCGTTCACTTGCCTCCAACAGCGTCATGTGAACATCCGGGCGAAGATGAGCAACAATCAGGCCGGGAAGACCCGCTCCAGATCCCAGGTCGAGTACCGATGCGCCCACCGGCACTGCGGAGGCGAAGAGCTCAGCATTGGCCAGATGCGTCGAGGAGGGAGCCGGCCCGGTGAGCCGACTGGTCCGAGCCGACTCGAGATACTCCTCGAGCGGTTCCCCGTCGACCGCCGACTCGGGATCCGGTCGGCTCACGACGGTCGAACGACCACCCGTCGGTTCGGCTCCTCACCATCAGAGACCGACTCGACTCCATCAATCTCGGCGATGGTGTCATGAACGACTTTGCGGTCCGGACTCGACATGGGCTCGAACGGCACCGCCACCCCATCGCGGACCACCTGTTCCGCTGTCGTCTTCACGAACGCCTCGAGGGCAGTCCGACGCGCTTCCCGCACCCCGGCCACATCCACGAGCACCCGGCCGTACTCCCGGTCGCCTGCTTCACGCTGGACGACGTGGCGAGTGATCTCCTGGATGGAGTCGAGAGTCTGGAGACCCGGTCCGATGAAGAGTCCGACCTCGCTACCGTCAACCTCGATCCGGAGGTCGTTGTCGTCAGTGAGGACCGCCGAGACGGTCGTCTCGAGGCCGATCGCATCGGAGAGTCCTTCGAGGAACTCCCGGGCCACTGCCTCCTGCTCTGCTGCATCCATCGGTGCTCTCTCCTGTCGTTGCGACTTCTCAGACTGCCGTGGTCGTGCCGGTTCCTGCGGGACACGACTGGCCGAATTCGTTGGTTTCCTGGCGTCGTCGACTCGATCATTCGCGTCGGTAGCGGTCGCCGACTTCGGCGGTCTCCGCCGATTGTTCGACTTTCCAGACCCGCCCCGATCCTCACGCCGGCGCGGGCGTTCCGACTTGGGACGCGGGCCTTTCGGGACGACCCTGGCTCGAATGCGAGCCACCCCGCGAGTACGGCCAAAGAGGCCCGACCGGGGCTCTTCGAGCACCTCGAACTCCGCATCCGCGTCGTCGATACCGAGCTCGTCGAGTGCCCGTTCACGAGCCTCGGCCACGCTGCTCGCACTGATCTCAATCCACTCCACGCTGTCCCCTCACTGCGCTCACCTGACTTCGCCATCGGCTGAACCACTCGGACGAGGATCTCCGGAGCGGCGACTACTGCCGGCTCCAGACTTTCGACCGGTGGATGACTTCTTCTTGTTCGTTCCGTTGCCCTTGTTGGCTGAGCTGGCCTTTCCGGAGCCGCCCTTCTTCTGTTTGGGCGTACCAGCCGAGGTCGAGCCGTTCTTCGCAGCGCCGTTCTTCGGGACAGGTGCAGTGGACTCGTCGCCATCACCGTCGACCGAAGCGCCTTTCTTCACGTTTCGCTGCTCGGCTGACCCTCCCGACGGCGTCTCCTTGTCCTGCTTGGCGTAGATGGATCGGGTGATGTAGGCGTTCGTCCCGATCCGACAGAAGTTTTGCGTACACCAGTAGACCGAGAGGCCGGCGGGAAACCCGAAGGAGAACACCGGGAGGAAGAACGGCATCACCTTCATGATCATCTGCTGTTGTGGATTCACAGCAGCGTCCTTGTTGCGACTCCGCAGCTGGCGGTTCTGATACAAGCCCGTTCCCAGCATGAGGGCGAGGAGCAGGAAGAAAGGAAGAGCTGTCAGAAGTCCGATCTTCAACGCCTGACTCGGTGACAGGGCCAGGTCCATCCCGAGGAACTGCATGGTGTTCGTGTCCGACAGCGATTGGTACAACTTCGTATCGGGGTTCAAATGGAGCGGTCGAAAGTTCTGCTGCTCGTAGATCCACGGCGTCAACTCGAGGCCCTGTTGGAACTCCCCAGCGAGTTGCCCGACACCGCTCCCGGACCCGCCGACACGATTCGTCAGCCCTTGCAGCAACTGGTACATGATGATGAACACGGGCATCTGAGCGAGCAGAGGGAGACACCCGCCGAGCGGATTGATGGAGTTCTCCTTGTAGAACTTCACCATCTCTTCGTTCTGCTTCTCCCGGTCGTTCTTGTACTTGGCCTGGATGCGTTTCATCTCCGGCTGAAGTCGTTGCATCTGCAACATCGACTTCGTGCTCTTCACGGTGAGCGGCGTGATCAGGACCATGACCAGGATCGTCAGGAGGATGATCGAGATTCCGTAGTTGGGAATCAACGTGTAGAAGAAGTTGAGGATTGAACCCACCAGGTCGAAGAATCCCTCGAACATCAGCGTTCCTCTCTGCGTCGATCCGTGCAGCGATCCGGAGCGGGGACCGGATCGTATCCCTGCGTACCCCATGGGTGACACCGACCGAGTCGACGGACGGTGAGCCACGATCCCCGGACGGATCCATGGATCTCGTAGGCCTCAATGGCATAGGTGGAACACGACGGCACGTGGCGACACGGCGACGGACGAGATGCAGACACGTACTGATAGCCCTTGATGAGTCCTATGGCAGCTTTACTGACGATAGACACTGACGATTGGTCAGTCACGGTCATGACGTCCCTCGAGCCGTCCACTGCAGAGTGGCGAGCAAGCTTCGGAGGTCGTCTCGGACGTCGCCATACTCGGCTGTTGCCGCCTTCCTGCCTGCCACGACGAGGTACCAACCTCGATCCGAGGGGTGCTCGCGGGCCCACTCCCGAGCCACCGACCGGATGCGTCTCCGGGCTCGATTTCTGACCACTGCGGATCCCAGGGACCGAGGCGTGGCACAGGCCAACCCGATCCCGGAATCCGGTGGGTCCGGTGGGCCTGCAGAGTGAACCACGGTGAACAGATCACTCGAGGCCCGTTGGCGAGAGCGACTGAGAGAGCGGAACGCAGCACGGGTGGAGATGCGATGGATCAAGCTGCCAAACGCTGGCGGCCTTTACGGCGGCGGTTCTTGATGATCGCCCGCCCAGCCCGGGTCGACATGCGGTGCCGAAAGCCGTGCTTCCGCGCTCGCCGGCGTTTCTTTGGCTGATACGTACGCTTCACGACGACCTCCGACCCTCGGCGCAACGACCGAAACTGACTCCAGGGCCTGATCCACCCGATGGGAAAACATGGCGAGAGCTGACAGAGGCACCAAGCCGCTGCAGACACTACGCCACTACCGGGTCGGCTGCCATTCCTCGACCGGGAGGTCATGACTGGAAGTTGTGCGCTCATCCCCGAGGACCCGGTGGTGCGCCCACCAGGCCCTCTGTGGACAGACGCCGTGGGAGCTTACTAAAAGTGGTCAATTCACCACGAAAAGAGGTGTGTCGCCGGTCACCTCACCTGTTTGATCAGTTGGAGTACCAGACGGTAGGTTCCGAAGATCCCCGCCAACAAGCGGCAAACGGGGCTTTTTCACATCTCCGTCGTGCGATCGGCGTTGTCCACAACTGTGGACGCACATGTGGAACCAGCGCATCCAGCGAGAACAAGAACTCAATCGAGTTGTCCCGGAGAGGATCTCACAGATGTCGAACGATGAAGCAGAAGAGATTTGGAGGACCGTCTCGAGTACTCTCAGTTCCCAACTTCAACCAGGAACATGGAGAGGACTTTTCGAAGACGCTCGTGTTGTTGATCTCACTGATGACACTTTGACGATATCGGTTCCTAGTCAAGTGGCCCGAGGGCGAATCGAACGGAAATTCGGCGGCCTCATCGATGACGCACTCGAGATGAGTGGACACAACGAGATCAAGGTCGTGGTCGAAGTCGAGATCGATCACGCACCTGTCGACGACCTGGCACTCACCGACTCACCAAGTGGAGTTGACGACGCCCAGAACTCATCGAGAGACGCCATCAACCCGGAATCACAACAACGGTCATCGGCCTCGATTCGGTCCACGCTCACCTTCGACACGTTCGTCACCGGACCATCCAACCGCTTCGCCCACGCCGCGGCGCTCGCTGTGGCCGAGACACCGGGCCGGAGCTACAACCCACTGTTCATCTACGGCCAGGCCGGCCTGGGTAAGACGCACCTCCTCCAAGCCATCGGTTCCTACACCACCCTGAACTACCCGGGCTACGTCGTCCGCTACTTGTCCTCCGAAACCCTGCTGAATGAATTCCTTGCCGCTATTCGGAACAACACTCAACAGGATTTCAAACAGCGCTACCGGGAAATTGACGTCCTCCTCGTCGACGACATCCAGTTCATCGAAGGAAAAGAGCAACTTCAGGAAGAGTTCTTCCACACATTCAACACACTGCACGGTGAGAATCGTCAGATCGTTCTCTCGTCCGATCGTTCGCCCGACAACATCGCCACCCTCGAGGACCGCCTACGCAGTCGCTTCAAATGGGGACTCATCACCGACATCCAACCCCCGGACTTCGAAACGCGTCTGGCCATTCTCCAGAAGAAGTCCGAACAGGCCGGAACCGCCGCTCCACCCGAGGTTCTCGACTTCATTGCAGCAAACGTCTTGGACAACATCAGAGAACTCGAGGGTGCCCTGATCCGCGTGAATGCCTACGCAACGCTCAGCGGGACCCCTCTCACCGTGGATGTCGCCAGAGAGGTACTCGCCGACACCATTGCCTCGTCCAAGCCTAAGACCATCACGCCGGGCCTGATTCTCGAACAGACCGCACAGATGTTCGGCCTCAACGTCGAACAGCTGATCTCCCGGAGCCGAACTCGAGACCTCGTCCACGCTCGACAGGTCGGTATGTACGTCTGCCGAGAGCTGACCGATCTCTCGTATCCCCAGATCGCCAAGCAGTTCGGTGGCCGCGACCACACCACGGTCATCCACGCCTACGAGAAGGTCTCGACACGCATGGCCGACAAGCAGAAGACCTACGACGATGTGACTGCACTCATTCAGCACATCCTCAACGCCGATTGATGACCCTGGCACCGCCGGAGAGATGGGTCGCGACTGGAAAGGATTCTGATCGCGACCGGATCGACCGGGGGAGATCATGACCACCGAGGCTCATCCGTCCACATCCCCACGGTCTCGACACAGAACTGCTGGGGATTCCGAACACCACTTGGGGACGACCGATGAGCGTCATGACGGGCCTGCGCTAGGTTTCCCACAATCCACAGCGCCTACTACTTCTGCTGCCGGAGATACACCAGATGAGCTCCAGTAGTGGGGAAAGTGAGAAACAGTGAAGTTCCGCTGTGAACGAGACGTCCTGACCGATGCGCTGACCGCGGCGAGTCGTGCGGCGAACCCCAAGGCGCAACTGCGTGTCCTGTCCGGCCTCCGCCTGGATCTGCGAGGAAACCAACTCGTCGTGACCGGTTCGGACTTGGAGTTGACGATCAGCCGCACCCTCGAGGTCGCCGGCTCAGAGGACGGTACTGCGGTACTGCCGGCCAAGCTCGTCACTGAGATCGTCCGCCATCTCGAACCAGGAGCAGTTGAGGTGGAAACGACAGCGGAACGGTCGTTGGTGTCGAGTGGCCGGTCGGAGTTCTCCCTCCTCCCGATTCCACCCGATGAGTTCCCCAATCCTCCCGATCTCGATGGTGAACGGGTCACTGTTGCCGCTGCGGAGTTCGCCGAAGGTCTTCGTCAGGTCGTGGGAGCGGCATCGACCGACGAGTCACGAAAGGTGCTCACCGGTGTGCTCCTTGCTGCTGAGACCGACGGTCTCCGAATGGTCGCGACCGATTCCTACCGGTTGTCGTTCCGGGAGTTCCCGGGGTCATCAGTGCTCCAGGCCGGCCAACGGGTGAACGTACCGTCGCGTGCTCTCGCTGAACTCACCCGTTCCCTCGATCCGGACGCCGATCTCGAGATCACCTTGGCTGAGACGATGGTGTCGTTCAGCTTCGGCGGCTTCGTGCTCTCCTCCTGGCTGATCCGTGACGAGTTCCCGGACTATGCCAAGCTCATCCCCAACGACATGCCGAACGAGTTGACGATCGACCGGCAGGTCTTCCTTGATGCTATCCGCCGGGTCAGGCTCATGGCACGGAACAACAGCCCGATCCGTCTCGAGATGCAGGATCAGTTGGTGCGTCTCTCGGCGCAGAATCCAGAGGACGGCGAAGCCACCGAGGAAGTCGACGCCAAGTTCGTCGGGACCGAACTCACCGTGGCGTTCAATCCGGAGTACCTCATTGATGGTCTCGAGGTGATCCCCGGTGAGGAAGTGGTGTTGCAGACGCGTGATCCCCAGAAGCCGGCGGTGATTCGGCCGACAGACTCCGAGGACCTTCTCTACCTGCTGATGCCGGTTCGAGTTTCCTGAGGCTGGTGGAACTCCAGCAACTCTGGTTGCGCGACATCCGGTCGCACGTCGCGACCGATGTCAGGCTGGATCCCGGCGTGAACCTGCTCACGGGACCGAATGGTTCCGGCAAGACCAACCTCGCCGAAGCCGTCGGGTTCCTCGTGTCGCTGAGGTCCTTCCGGGGTGTTCCGGCAGACGCACTCGTTCGCGCCGGTGCTTCTTCGGGAACCGTTCGCGGGGAGGTTCTCAGCGAGGCTCGAACCCATCTGATCGAGATCGAGATCCCAGAACGGGGGAGAACCCGGGTACTGGTCAATCGCAACCGGCTCTCACGCCGCCGCGATCTCCTTGAGGTCGCCCAGGTAACGGTATTCGGTCCTGATGATCTCGAACTGGTCAAGGGCGGGCCGGGCGTGCGCCGGGAACTCCTCGACGATGCCGTTGTGCAGATCCGTCCGGTGGACGAACTGATCGTGAGTGACTGGGAACGTGTGCTGCGTCAACGGAACGCCTTTCTCAAGCAGGTGGGACCATCGGCTGGGCGACGGGGACTCGACGACTCGGCTTCGATCACTCTGGATGTCTGGGATGACAAGCTCATCCAACTCGGAACGGCGCTCCACGGGCTGCGAGCAGTGGTCGTCGGTCGACTTGGGCCGTTCGTGGCAGCGGCGTACCGGAACGTGGCCGGGGACCGGTCCGATGTGACGTTGTCACTGCAGCCCGGTTGGGAGGGGGCGGATCTCACCGAGGCGGTGGCTGCAGCCCGGGTTGATGACCTGCGGCGGGGTGTCACCACGGTCGGTCCGCACCGGGACGATCTCCGGATAGACCTCAACGGGCTCGCTGCTCGAACCCATGCTTCTCAAGGAGAGCAACGGTGTCTGGCTCTGGCGCTGCGCCTCGGCGTCCACGAGTTCGTCACCACCGCAAGGGGGACGCCGCCGATTCTCGTCCTCGACGATGTGTTCTCCGAACTCGACCCCGTTCGATCGGCGGCGCTCGTGGCATCGCTTCCTGCGGGACAGACCATCATCACCTCAGCCGTTGGGTCGCCCAGCGGGGTCGAACCGGATGCGGTGTTCGAGTTGGTGACCGGCGGTGGTGTCGTTCGCACCAGGTAGCGTGCCGGACGTGGCGATCGAACCGTTGCCGTCAGATCGGCGTGTTGTCCGACACATCGGTGACTCGCTGGCCACCTGGAGGGTTCTGGCCGGCCTGGGGCAGGTCGACGTCTTGGCCCTGGTGAACGACCATTGGCTGCAGCTCATTGGTCAACGGCTCTCCCAGGTGGTGCGGCCCTCGACAGTGCGGCATGAGCGACTCGTGCTCAGCACCGACGTACCTGCAGCAGCCGAGCAGGTGCGCTGGTTGGAGCGGGATCTGCTCGACTCGATCGACCGGCTGAGCGGGATGACCGGGACGATCGTCGGCATCGACGTTCGGGTCTCAGCACCGCCGGCCCCACCCACGTCGCCGGACTGCTGACAGCGGTCCGTTCGAGTTCCACCGGGGGTGGCCCGGGTCGGGTCGGGAACAGTGCTAGGGTACCCAGTCGCCAAGAGACGCCGTCTCCCGCCATTTCCCCAAAGTTTTCCACAGCTGAGCTGTCGACCGGAGCGCCCTTGTCTACCGAGCCCGACTCGTACGGAGCCGAAGCCATCCAGGTACTCGAGGGCCTCGAGGCCGTCAGGAAGCGCCCCGGCATGTACATCGGTTCGACCGGTCCGGCGGGGCTGCATCACATGGTCTACGAGGTGGTCGACAACTCCGTCGACGAGGCCATGGCCGGGCATGCGAGCACGATTCACGTGACCCTCCTCGCCGACGGTGGCTGTGAGGTCCGAGACGACGGCCGGGGTATCCCGGTGGAGCAGTCCGTGCAGTTCCCCGATCTCAGTGCGGCGGAGGTGGTGCTGACCGTTCTCCACGCCGGAGGGAAGTTCGGCGGCGGTGGCTACAAGGTCTCTGGCGGTCTCCACGGCGTGGGGATCTCCGTGGTCAACGCCCTGTCGAATCGAGTCGAGGTGGAGATCGACCGTTCCAGTCGGCGTCACTCCATGGTGTTCGCCGACGGAGGCGAGTTGATCGAGCCCCTCCACGACATCGGCCCGTCGCCGAGCAGCCCGGACGGCGAACCCCGGACCGGTACGACGGTCCGGTTCTGGCCTGATCCACTCATCTTCGACGAGGTGACGTTCCGTTCGACCACGTTGCTCGAGCGGCTCCAGATGATGGCGTTCCTCAATGCTGGTCTCCACATCATCTTCGAGGACCGCCGTCAGAGCAGCACCCCGGTCGAGTTCCGTTACGAGGGTGGAATCAGCGATTTCGTCCATCACGTCAACGCCAGCAAGGAGTCGCTCTTCAGTGAGGTGGGGTACTTCAGTGCCAGCGAGGAGAGCGACGACTCCGCAATGGAGGTCGAGGTCGCGTTCCAGTGGAACACCGGGTACCACTCCGACGGGCTCCACTCGTTCGCCAACGGGATCAACACGATCGAGGGCGGTATGCACGAGGAGGGCTTCAAGAAGGCCCTCACCAACACGGTCAACCGGTATGCCCGGGAGCACCAGATGCTCAAGGACAAGGAGGAGAACCTCCAAGGTGAGGACATCCGGGAAGGGCTCACTGCCATCGTCTCGGTGAAGCTCACCGATCCGCAGTTCGAGGGCCAGACGAAGGCCAAGCTGGGGAACGTGCCGGTCCGATCGCTGGTCGAACGCAGTACCAACGACAAACTCGCCGAGTGGCTCGAGGAGCACCCGTCGGAGGCCAAGCGGATCCTGCAGAAGGCAACGCAGGCCGCCAGGGCTCGCGAAGCGGCTCGCAATGCCCGTGACGCCACGCGACGCAAGTCTGCTCTCGACGGCGCCGGGCTCCCGGGGAAGCTCGCTGACTGCTCCTCCAAGGACCCGAGATCATCCGAGCTCTACATCGTCGAGGGCAACTCTGCGGGCGGTTCCGCCAAGGACGCTCGAAACTCCGAGACGATGGCGATCCTGCCCATCCGGGGCAAGATCCTCAACGTCGAACGGGCACGGCTCGAACGCATGCTGGCCAACACCGAGATCCAGGCGTTGGTCTCGGCCATCGGGGGTGGCGTCGGTGATGACTTCTCCTCCGAGAAGATCCGCTACCACAAGGTGATCATCATGTGTGACGCCGACGTCGACGGTTCACACATCCGGACGCTCCTCCTGACGTTCTTCTTCCGTCAGATGCGGACCCTGGTCGAACAGGGCCACGTCTACATCGCCCAACCGCCGCTGTACTCCACCGAGGTCGGCCGCAACAAGGTCTACCTGAAGGACGACGCCGCCAAGAACGCGTTCCTCGATGCCCACCCGAACCACAAGAACGAGTTCCAACGACTCAAGGGTCTCGGTGAGATGGATGCCGCTGAGCTCTGGGAAACGACCATGGACCCGGTTGTCCGGACGCTCCTGCAGGTCTCGGTCGAACAGGCCGCCATCGCCGATGAGGTCTTCTCGATCCTCATGGGTGACGACGTTGAGAGCCGCAAGACCTTCATCCAGACCAATGCCCAAGACGTCCGATTCCTGGACATCTGACCGCCGACCAACACCGATCGAGGTACGACCGTGACCGATGATCCAACTGGCCCTCCGTCCGACTCCGATGAGGCGGGAGGCGGTGAAGCCGGAGACGTCGAAGCGAGCGAACGTCCGACCGCAGGAAACGGCGCCGGTGATGACGGAACGCCCGGTGCCGGCTCCGATGCCGGGAGTGACCCGGAAGCGGGTGGGGCGATCGAGCCCATCGAGATCCAACAGGAGATGGAGCAGTCGTTCCTCGACTACGCCATGTCCGTCATCGTGTCCCGGGCACTCCCGGATGTGCGTGACGGTCTCAAGCCGGTTCACCGCCGGATCCTCTGGGCCATGCACGAGGGAGGGCTTCGGCCCGACAGGAACCACCGCAAGTGCGCAACCGTCGTCGGGGACGTGATCGGTAAGTACCACCCGCACGGCGACTCTGCGGTCTACGACGCCCTGGTTCGCATGGGGCAGAACTTCTCCCTGCGGCATCCACTCGTGGACCCCCACGGCAACTTCGGTTCGCCGTCGGACCCCCCAGCGGCGTATCGCTACACCGAGTGCCGTTTGACGGCCCTCGCCGGCGAGATGCTTGCGGACATCGACGAGGAGACCGTCGACTTCGCCGCCAACTTCGATGGCTCGACCGAGGAGCCCACGGTGCTCCCGGCGCGGTTCCCGAATCTCTTGGTCAACGGATCGCAGGGAATTGCAGTCGGGATGGCGACCAGCATCCCTCCGCACAATCTCGGGGAGATCATCGATGCGACGGTCCATCTGATCGAGCACCCCGACGCCACGACCGACGAGTTGATGGCGTTCGTACTGGGTCCGGACTTCCCCACCGGTGCGCAGATCATGGGCCGAGCCGGATTGGTCTCAGCGTTTCGGACCGGCCGTGGGTCCATCAAGATGCGGGCTCTCGCAGAGATCGAGGAGGGCCCGAAGAACTCGCGGATCGTCGTCACGGAGATCCCCTACCAGACCTCTGTCGAGCAGATCGAGGAGAAGATCGCCGAACTGGTGAACTCCAAGGTCCTCGATGGCATCCGTGAGCTCCGCAATGAGAGCGCTCGTGGGGCCACCCGGTTCATCATCGAGTTGAAGCGGGATGCAGCGGCCAACGTGGTGTTGAACAACTTGTTCAAGCACACGCCACTGCAGACCTCTTTCCCGGTGAACATGGTGGCGCTCGTCGACGGTGTCCCCCACACGCTCACGTTGCGCGACGCCCTGATGCACTACGTGGCCCATCAGGTCGAGGTGATCCGCCGACGGTCGGAGTTCCGTCTCGCCAAGGCTCAGCGGCGGGCCCACATCGTCGAGGGGTTCCTCGCCGCCCTCGACCTGATCGATCGCATCATCGTTGCCATTCGAGCTTCTGATGACCGTGCAGCGGCGATCGTTGCCCTGAGCGACGATACGTTCGGGTTCTCCGAGATCCAGGCGACGGAGATCGTGGACATGCGGCTCTCCACGTTGACCAGACTCGGTCGTGAGCGACTCGAGGAGGAGTTGGCACAGCTCCGGCAGACGATCGCTGAACTCGAGGAGATCCTCTCGGATGACGGAGTCCTGCGAGGTGTGATCATCGCTGAGCTCGGCGAGATCCGCAGTACCTATGCGACAGAGCGCCGCTCGTCACTCGAGGTCGACGAAGGCGATCTCGACATCGAGGATCTGATCGATGACGAGGAGGTCGTCGTCGTCATGTCCTCACGCGGTTACATCAAGACCGTTGCTGCCACCGAGTTCCGGGCACAGGGCCGAGGTGGCGTGGGTGTGGCTGGCGCGAAGCTGCGTGATGAGGACTACGTGACGGAGTTGATCCACACCTCTGCACACGCCTACCTCTTGTTCTTCTCCAACCTGGGCCGTGTCTACCGTCTCAAGGCCCACCGGATTCCGATGCGTGACCGAACAGCCCAGGGGACTGCGCTCGTCAACCTGTTGAACCTCGCTCCCGATGAGCGGATCCAGACCGTCATCGACACCCGTGACTACGAGACCAACCGGTATCTGTTGTTCGTCACCCGATCCGGAACCGTGAAGAAGACCCGTTTCACGGCGTACGACTCCTCGTTGCGTGCGGGTCTGATCGCCATTGCCCTGCGAGACGGCGATGAGCTCGTACGCGTGCTCCCGATCCCGGCTGACACCGATGACCAGATCGTCGATGTGGTGATCGTGTCGGAATCGGGTAAGGCAATTCGTTTCGCCCAGAGTGACGTGCGGGAGATGGGTCGGGCCACGACGGGTGTACGGGGGATGCGGCTCGTCGACGACGACCGGGTCGTCGGGGCCGATGCCGTGGTCACGCCGAAACCGGTGGAGGACACCGGCGGTCTGGTGGAGGACACCGACAGCCCGATGATCCTCACGGTGACCGACGGCGGATACGGCAAGCGGACGATGGTCTCGGCGTTGACTCGACAGGGTCGTGGGGGTCAGGGCATGCGGCTGCATCGGATCCGTGGCGGCCGTGGCCGTGTCGTGACGGCGTTGCTCGTCGATGACGACGACCATCTGCTCATGATCAGTGACGCTGGGGTGATCATTCGCACCAGCGCCATGGAGATCTCGTTGCAAGGTCGGGACGCCACCGGGGTCAGGGTCATGAACGTCGGAGAGGACACCCGCGTGGCGGCGGTCGCTCGGGTTCCGGCGACCGAAGAGGCCCCGGTCGGCGACCTGGCTGGCGCAGTGGTGCCGACGACTGGCACTGAAGTGGATCCAGTGGCTGACACCGAGCAGGGATGAGCCGCCTCTGTCGTCCCGGGCGCCGGAATCGGTGCGTTGTGCCCGGTGGAGCACCCCGGCCGGAACGAGGCCGTGAGGAGCGTGGGTCCGTGAGCGTGGTCCTGTTGGCCGGTGTGGCGGTCGTGGCCGTCGTCGCAGCCGCAGGGCTGGGTCGTGCTGCCGGAGCCACCCGGCAGGTGGCTCGGGTGCAGGCGGTGGCAGACCTCGTCGCCGGTGCTGCGGTCGTCGCCGATACCGATGGTGCTCGACGTGTTGCCGCTGCAAACGGCGCCACCCTCGCCGGCGTGCGTTCCTCTGGTGATGTGGTCACAGTCGCCGTGACAGCCGGGGGCATCAGCCGATCGGCGACTGCTCGTCCGGCCGAGCCGACAGCCTCCCCGGGCGCTCCGTGAGTCGGCAACCGGGGAGCCGGATTCGCCGGTGTCTGTGTTGATCGGAGTACCTCGCGATGTCTGTCGTTCGACCGTGCTGTGATCCGTCAGTTCCGCAGCGCACCGTCACGCTTCGGTAGGCTCCTCGAAGTGGTTGACGCTCCCGCCTCTGGTTCTCCCAAGGAACCGTCGAACACAGAGTCGGCCCGGCCCTCTGCGAAGCCGGACACGAGAGCCAAGCCCGCAGCTGGGGCCAAGCCCGCAGCTGGGGCCAAGCCCGCAGCTGGACCCAAGCCCGCAGCTGGACCCAAGCCCGCAGCGAAAGCCAAGCCGCAAGCGACCGGAGGTCGGGGTTCCAGTCCATCTCGGGCTTCGGATCCGCCTGCGTCAGGAGCAGGTCCAGCGACGCAGCCCCGGCCCGCTCCGTCTCGCAGCGGGCCGCAGCCAGCTCCGAGCGGCCCCACGGCGGCTACTGCAGCAGTCGCAGCTACAGCAGCGCGATCGGCGGTCCAGACCCCTGTCGGCACTGGGGCGGATCCAGCGGCCGAGTCGAGTCGGCGGATCATGGGGTATCGCCGCCAACGTTTCGAAGCCCGCAAGGTCCGGCGACTGGTCCGTCACATCGATCCGTGGTCGGCGCTCAAACTCGCAGTCCTCGTGTCGTTGTCGCTGTGGTTGATCACGATGATCTCCGCAGTGATCCTCTGGACGGTTGCTCGCAACGCCGGGACGGTCGCCAGTTTGGAGGAGTTCGTCAACTCCACCTTCTCCCTCCAGGACTGGAAGCTCGATGGGGAGTTCCTCTTCCGTCAGTTCGCCCTGGTGAGCATGTTGGGGTACTTGGGACTCGCTGTGGCGACCGTGGTATCGACCCTGGTGTTCAACCTGATCAGTGACGTCATCGGCGGTGTGTGGATCTCCGTGATCGAGGAGGAGACCGCCCGGCCGATGTGAGGTCGCAGCGGCGGCAGCGGTCCCGTCGTTGGGGCCGTCGGCGGCATCTTCGGTGGCTTGCGAGCCGTTCTCGGTGGTCGGTTACGCTGACGGTCCCGTTGCGGCCGCAACGCTCGGGGCTATAGCTCAGTCGGTTAGAGCGCACCCCTGATAAGGGTGAGGTCGCTGGTTCGATTCCAGCTAGCCCCACTGACCGGCGCTGCGGTAGCGGCGGACGCCGGTCCGCAAGACACCGGGTGGAGACCATCGGAGGCGATCTGTGCGAGCGGTGCGACGGGCGGTCCTCGCTGTGTGCTTCGGGTTGGCCGGGGCTGTGATCCTCCGCCTGGCCGGTGGGACTGCGACCGTTCCCGAGCAGGGCGGTTGGCGTGAACTCGCCGGCACCGACCTCCGATGAGTGCGCCGTCAGTCGTCGTCGTCGGAGCGGGAGTGCTCGGAGCGCGGGTCACCCGTGAGTTGCTCGGGTTCAACAGCGACGGCACCCCGGCAGTCGACCGGCTCACGCTGGTGGGACGACGTCCGGCTCGCCTCGCTGAGCTCTCCGGGCCGAACGGGACTCCTGTCCGGATGATCGAGGCCGACGAGCCCCCGGCCGACGTGCTCGGTGAAGCCGATGTGGTCGTGATCGCCCGTGCAGCCGGGGACCAGTTGTCAGTCGCCACCCGGGCGGTTTCTGCGGGAGCTCACGTCGTTGCCACCTCCGATGACCTCGAGGAGTGCCGGTCCCTGTTGAAGCTCTCGTCCGTGGCCATCTCAGCCGCTCGGTCGGTTGCAGTCGGTGTGGCGATGGCGCCGGGGCTCAGTTGTCTGCTCGCTCGCCACGCCACGGCTCTGTTCGACGGGGTCGACGAGATCCATGTCGCTCGGGTCGGTGCGGGAGGCCCGTCGTGTGCCCGCCAGCGGCGTCGTGCGCTCCGGGGAACTGGTGTTGAGTACCGAGACGGGGAGTGGTTGGAACGTCCGGGCTTCAGTGGCCGGGAACTCGTGTGGTTCCCGGATCCGATCGGTGGCGCTGACTGCTACCGGGCGGCGCTCGCTGATCCGGTCCTGATCGTTGACGCAGTGTTTGGCCTCCGCCGAGCGAGCGCCAGGATGGCTGCGTCCCGAGTCGATCGGGGGACGTTCTGGATGCCGATGTTCATCGGGCCGCCAGCGGAGGGGGCGCCCGGTGCTGTTCGGGTGGAGGTTCGAGGTCAACGCAACGGCGAGCGGCACGACGTCGTCTACGGGGTGTTCGACCGGCCGGCGGTGGCCGGAGCTGCGACGGCTGCGGTGGCGGCCCTCGCAGCGGCCCGGGGAGACCTCCCTCATGGGGCGCATGGACTGGCGGCGGTCGAAAATCCGGTCGTGATGCTCAGGGAACTGGCGCGTCGGGGGGTTCGAGCAGCGACGTTCGTGGGCAGCCGGGAGTTCGGGATCGACGAACCGTCGGAGGAGCAACAACACCCGTAGTGGCGAGACGGCGACGTGAATGGCCAATAGCCACCAATCCTGCGGGATGGACGTCACTCGCCGTGGCGGAAAACAATTTGGGATTATTTCGGATTTCCCCTCAAGGTGGGAGGGGTTGTGTGCCGATGAACTCGTGTCGCTGGGCCGCGGCGGGACCGGTTCCACCCAGGGAACCGGCCGGGCGAACAGGGGTAGTGAATGATGACATCGAGCGGACGGTCCCCGCGATCGACCACGCGCGGCGACGTCTCGCCGACGCGCCGAGTCGACCAGTTGGTCGAGGAGCACCTCGACCTGGTGGCACAGGTGGTGCATCAGGTAGCGGTGCGGTTCCCGGCGCACGTCGAGCGCGAGGAACTGCTCCGGGCCGGGGCGCTCGGGCTGGTCGAGGCGGCACAGCGTTACGACGCATCCCGAGCCATTCCCTTTGCCCGGTTCGCTGCACGGCGGATCCACGGAGCGGTCCTCGATGCGGTGCGGTCAGCGGACTGGGCTCCCCGGTCGTTGCGCCAGCGGGCCCGCGAGGTCGAGCGGACCCAGTCCGAGCTCGCCACGCGCCTGCATCGAGCGCCCACCGAGATGGAGACCGCCGATCACCTGGGCATGGACCGTCGTGACCTCCAGCGGGTCAAGGACGGAGTGGTTCGAGCGGCGTTGCTCGGACTCGAGTCGCCGTCGACCGAGGCTGACTCGCGATGGGTGACCGACGACCTCGCCGACGACACCTCAGCTGATCCGAGCGAGGAGATCGAACGTCGGGAGCTCTACGCGTACGTCCGGAGCGCAGTGGCATTCCTCTCGGACCGGCACCGGGAGGTCGTCGTCGGGTACTTCATCGAGCAGCGGTCCTCACAGGAGCTCGCAGCGGACCTCGGAGTCACCGTTTCACGTGTGTCGCAGCTCCGCAGCGAGGCGCTGGCGACCATGCGTCGGGGAATCGAGGCGCAGTACCGATCCGAGGACCCAGCGGATGAGTCCGAGGGATCGCCTCGACCTGGTGTCGTGGAACGACGTCGGGCGGCGTACGAGGCGTCGATCCGAGTGTCGGCGACGAAACTCCCGCTTCCCGAGGACACCACCGACCTCGAGTTCCGCAGGATCGTCGCCGGGATCTGAGTACCGGCTTCGGGCGAGCCGGATACCGGAGTCAGTGGGCGAGCAGATCCAGGAGCTGGTCGTGCAGGATCCCGTTGGAGGCCACGGCTGAGAACTCGTACTCGGGGTGGTCGATGCTCGGGGTGGCGGCATCGTGTCCGCCCCAGGAGGTGATTCGTCCCCCGGCCTCCGGCAGGATGACGAGGAGGGGGGCGATGTCCCACCAGGCCAACGCCGGGTCGCACATGGCGTCGATGCGGCCCGAGGCCACGAGGGCGTAACCGTAGGCGTCACCCCAGGTCCGCAGTTCGACGCCGGCCTCGACGACCCGGTCGAGACGACCGGCTGACCATCCCTCGAGGCTGGTGCAGGAGAGGTGGGCACCCTCGAGGTGATCGGTGTCGGAGACGCCGCAGCGCACGCCGCCGGAGAAGCAGCCCAGACCTCGCCCGGCAGCGATGGTCTCACCGAGCGCCGGGAGGTTGATCACCCCGATGGCAGGACCGTGCTCGTCGGCCATGAACAACAGGTTGGAGTACGTGCCCACGCCCCGACTGAACGCCCGGGTTCCGTCGATCGGATCGATCACCCAGGTTCGTCCGGAGGTCCCGACGCGGTCGTCGTGTTCCTCGCCCCGGATCGTGTCGTCGGGGTGGGCGCCGGAGATGAGTTCACGCAGGAGATGTTCAGCGGCTCGGTCGGCCTCGGTGACTGGCGAGCCGTCGTGCTTGTGCTGGACCCTCAACTCGGGGTGGTTGAACCATCCGAGCGTCAGATCACCTGCGGCAACACTCCATTCGACGGCCTGCTCGAGGAGATCGGAGTGCACGGGTGGCGGAGTACTGCTGTCGGATTCGATCACCCCGTGAATCTGACCACGATCGCCAGCGGTGCGCCAGCCCGACGGGCTTACCAGATGGTGTCGACCATGCGGGGATGGCGCTCGGCGATCCACGAGTCGGTGACCCCGAGGGACGGCCGTACCTCCACGATCGACGGCCACGGCGGAGATTCCGAGAACCCGAAGCCGCAGGCCGGCTCGAGTTTCCGCTGCTCGCCCAGATCGACTCCGTCCACTGCGGCCCGGGCGGAGGTGATGAACGAACACCGCCGAGCCTGGTACCACTCCTGAACCCCGGTCGGGCTCACGCCCCAGGTCCGAACCCCCATCAGGGCGTAGGCGACGGGACGCTCGACGTATTTGGTGAACCACCTCGGTGTCGGTGGCAGTGCAAAGGAGAGCCCGTTCGCAGCGAAGCGGAGTTCGAGTTGATCGCAGGTGAGCCGGAGGTGCCGTTCCGAGGCGGTCACCGAGAGGTCGGTGATGCGAACCTCGTCGAATCCGTACACCGACGTCACGAACTCTGCGGTCTCGACGTCCGGAGCGAGGAGGACCCGGGTGCCGTCTGGGAGTGCCCACATCACGTCGGCGGTGGGACCGATAGGGGACTCCCGCCAGACACCGACGACGAAGCGGTCACCCGATGCGAATCCACACGACGAGATCGTTCCGTTCATCTGAATCACCCGGAGAGTCACGTCATGGGGAACGTCGCCGGGATCCCTGCTTGTTCCCGGGAGACACTCACGCTGGCCGTCAAGGACCCTCGGGAACGGGTCGTTGGTCACAACCCTGTCCCGGGACCGGACGCCTGCGATCATGTAGGGATGGACTCGCTGCTGACTTGTCGCTCGGCCCGTTCGTGGTGACGCCGGTGCCGACGTCAGCTGGGGGTCCGGCGTTCTCGCGGGAGATCAGCCGTGGGTGAGATCACCGAGGTCGGAGACATCCTCCGCCTCGAGCCGGGTGACAGCGGGACGTGGATCGGACGGGGCCCTCAGTATCCGTGGGGCGGGCTCTACGGGGGGCAGATCGTGGCCCAGGCGCTGTCGGCAGCCGCTGCCGGGGTGAACGACGAGTTCGCCGTGCACTCCTTGCGCGCATATTTCATCCGTCGGGGTGATCACGAGCACGCCGTGTTGTACGAGGTCGACCCACTTCGGGACGGGCGGTCGTTCACGACCCGACGTGTCGTGGCGCACCAGGCAGCTGGAGCGATCTTGAACCTCGAGGCGAGTTTCCAACGGCCCGAGGAATCAGTCGACATCGAGACGGTCGCTGCGCCATTCTCGATGTTCGATCCTGACCAACTCGATCTGGGCTCGTGGAGTCCGGTGTTCGAACGGGCGATGGTTCCAGCCGGCGGCGAGGCTGACTGGGAGAGCCGTGACGGTGCTGGTCGAGCCATGGGGTGGTTCCGATCCGTCGGCTCGCCGGGCGAGCGGCAGGTGGATCACGCCGCCGCACTCGCCTACATGTCAGACGACCTCCCGACAGACGCCGTGGTCCGATCCCACCCGTTGTGTCGCACCGTCGGGCTCGATGCCGACCACTCCGTGTTCACCGCCAGCCTGGATCACACCATGTGGTTCCATCGTCCGTTCCGGGCCGATGAGTGGCATCTCCACGACGTGTCCTGCCACACCTTCGTCGGGGGGAGGGGGCTGGCGATCGGCCACGTGTTCACGCTGGAGGGACTGCACGTGGCGACGTTCGCCCAAGAGGTGTTGCTCCGTCTCGGTCGTCGCTGACGCCACCCGGTTCGAGTCAGTCGGTCGGTGCCTCAGAGGCGAACGCCCGGGCCCGGTCGATGCCCGCCTGCCGGGCGTCGAGCACGTCACGTCCGACGAGTTCGTAGTCATCGGCGAACTCCGCCCGCAGTTCGCCGTGTTCGTCCAGCATCCACGGCAGCGCAAGCCGGCGGGGGACTCGAATCACGCCGGGGGACTGGTGGGTCCGGAACACCAGGTCCCACAACGGCATGGAGACCCCGTGATTGGACATGGGTGCCCCGAAGTGGTGCTGGAAGTGGTGACGCCGGACCCAGCGTCCGTAGCGTCCTCGCGGCGGGGCCAGATGGCAGCGGGCGTGGTGGTACTCGTAGAACGCATAGCCGAGTGCCCAGCCGACGGCGAGCAGGACTCCGGTCGTGGCCGAGACGAGCCACCACCCGACTGGGAACCAGAGTGCGGCACCGACCACCGCCACACCCGTCCACGACAGAAGATGGGTGACGTCGAAGGACCAGCTTGAGTGAACGTGGTGTTCGAGGTGTTCGCGACTCATGATCCCTCTGCCGTCGAGATGGTGCATGGCGAAGCGGTGGAGCAGGTACTCGGCGAGGAACCACAGCATCATGCCGACGCCGATGGTCAGCGCGAACACGGCGACGGTGGCCACGGCGTTCAGGAACGGCACGGACGGCACCATGAAAACGTAGCCATGGGCCGCCGGGGTGGACAACGGTGGCCGCTGACGGTCGGGGCCCGGCCCGGGGTGCCTCCGCGGAAGTGCTGTTCCCACTCTGCGTGGGCAGGATCGTCGGAGCGGCCTCGGTGAGTGACCGACGGGCTTCCGCGGAAGCGGGCGGGGCCCGACCGGGGGGATCCCCCCCTAGCGTGGATGGTCTTGGGTCGCTAAAACATGCGGTCCCACCCAGGATCATGACGACGTCGACCCCCCGCCCCGACGGCACCGAGCGTGTCGGAGCACCTGATCGCCGGCGGTCGGGTCGCGTCCGCTTGCGGCCTGACCGCGTGAGTCGGCGCAGGCCGGGCCGGGCCGCACTGTCGCTCACCGCTGTCGTCGCAGTCGCGCTGGCGCACCTTGGAGCGGCGCTCCCCGCCGGGGCGGCATCGATCCAGGATGGGCCCGGCCAACCGGGGAACCCGTCGACGACGGTCCCGAGTGCGCCGCCGTCGAGTGCGCCGCCGTCGAGTGCGCCGCCGTCGAGTGCGCCGCCGTCGAGTGCGCCGCCGTCGAGTGTGCCGCCGCCCTCGAGTGTGCCGCCGCCCTCGGAGCCCGGCGTGCCGTCACCGAGTGTTCCCGACCCCGGCCGGGCGGGACGTGTCGGCGGATCCGTTCCGCCGAGTCGACCGAAGCCGCCGCCCATCTCAACGGTTCAACTCGATCTGGCGTCGATTCAGCAGTTGACTGTCGAGGCCCGGCGGTTCGCCGAACTGGCCCGGGATGCCGACCTCGCTGCAGCTGTGGCGGCGACCGAGGCGGCTCGAGGTGAACGAGCGACTGCGCAGGCCGATCTCGACAGTGCCGGCGCCCTCGCTGAGACCGCAGCGGCCATCACCGCCGAGCGACGACAGGTCACTGAATCCGCCAGGCAGCGAATCGCCGGGATCGCCGCCGACGCCTACATGCGTGTCGGGACCGACCGCGACGACGTCTTGTCGCGACTCCGGATCGGTTCCGGTGGCACCGATCCGGGCTACGTCGACGCCCAGCAGACCAAGGTGTTCGCCGATCAGGCCCTCGCCGCAACGAGAACCGACCTCCAACAGGGTGAGCGGGACCTCGCTGCGGCCGTCGAGGAGCAGCAGCAGGCGGACCGCAGTGTCACCGACCGAACCGCCCTGGTTGATCAGCGGACCGCAGTCGTGGCGGCCCTCGAGGCCACAGAGGTTGCAATCCGGAACCGCCCCATCGAAGCGCAGGTCACCGCCAACGTGGCGTCCCTCCTCGAAGCGACCGGACCGACGCTCCTCGGCGAGTCGCTCGTCGGAGCGGAGGACCTCGCAGCGTTCGTGCGGGCACGAGGTCGTCCGCACCCGACGGTGAACGTCGAGGAACTCGCGGTGTTCTTCCTCGACGAGGGGGGAGCCGAGGGGATCCGCGCTGATCTGGCGTGGGTCCAGTCCATCCTCGAGACCGGCTGGTTCAGCTTCGCCAACTCGATGGTCTACCCGGCTGACCACAACTACGCCGGGGTGGGTGCGTGTGACTCGTGCAGCCGAGGATTCATCTTCGACACACCGCAACTCGGTGCCCGGGCCCAGATGCAGTTGCTCAAGGCCTACGCCGATCCCACCACGACAGCGGCTTCGCTCGCTCGACCGTCGGTGCTACGCCCCCCGGAGCGCCTCTCGGTTCGCGGGTGCTGCTCCACGTGGATGGCACTCGCCGGGGTGTGGGCGACCAACCAGGAGTACGGAGTGAAGATCCTCACTCTCTACGACGACCTCCTCAGGTTCAGTGCCCAGCGTCAGGCGTCGGCTGCGGCCGCCGGCCCCTCCACCGTGGTACCGCCGTCGAGCTGATGTCGGTGCGGGTGAGGCACCGATGCCTGCTGGATCGTCGTCGGCGTTGCGGGGGCGCAACGGCTTGGCGGTCAGCGGGTCGATGGGGGAGCATGGCTCTGCCGGAACGAGTCGACCGAAACCAGATCAGGGGACGAGATGACCGACACGATTGAGAGCAGCGCTGCGGGAGACGTGGTTGCCGAGGTGACCTCGTGGCTCGAGGAGCACTGGGATCCGGAACTGACCGTCGGCGAGTGGTGGGAGCTGCTCGGTCTGGCCGGGTGGGCCGCACCGGGTCTCCCCGAACACGCCTACGGACGGGGACTGGCCCGCAACGATGTGGTGGCGGTGCAGACGGCGATCGCCGAGCACGGTGCGCTCGGAGCGCCCGGCGGACTCGGGTTGCTGCTCGCAGCCCCGACGATCGCCACCCACGGCACCCAGGAGCAGATCGACCTCTACGTGCGGCGGATCGTGACCGGGCTCGACTCCTGGTGCCAGCTGTTCAGCGAACCAGGTGCCGGATCGGACCTGGCGAGTCTCGGTGCGCGGGCTGAGCGGGACGGCGACGAGTGGATCGTCAACGGCCAGAAGGTGTGGACTTCGCTCGGTCACATCGCCGACATGGGGATGCTGATCGCCCGCACCGACGTCGACGTGCCCAAGCACCAGGGCATCACGTGGTTCGCTATTCCGATGCAGCAGTCCGGACTCGACGTTCGACCGCTCGTGGAGATGACCGGGCACGCCATGTTCAACGAGGTGTTCATGACTGATGCGCGTGTTGGCGATGATGCTGTCGTCGGTGGCTTGAACCAGGGATGGGCCGTGGCCAACACGACGCTGGCATTCGAGCGGGCCGGGCTCGGTTCCGGTGGTGGCAGTGCTGCGGCCGGCTCTGCGATGCCGGGAACGATCGCCGGTCAACTCGAGCGGCGGGCGGGCGACTTCGTCTCGGACCGTCCGAAGCAGCGCAGCACCGGCACGGTCCCATCGCTCGGCGGCGCCAAGCTCCTCATCGACCTAGCGAAGAGCAACGGAACCATCGAGGACCCGGTCATCCGCCAGGAGCTGATGCGTCTTTACACGCTCGGCGAACTCGGCCGGTTCACGAACCTCCGGGCCAAGGCACTCAGGGCCATCGGCGGTGAGGTACCCGGCCTCGGCAATCTCGCCAAGCTCGGCATGAGCGATCAGATGCGCCTCTCGAGGGACCTCAGCCTGCGGATCGTCGGTGCAGCGGGCATGCTCCACGCCTACCGCAACGAGGATCAGGCCGCGATCAGCGACGCCACCGGCAATCCGTTCCTCGGCATGGTGACCGGCATGGCCCTGTGGGCTCAGGCACCGCCCATCTACGGTGGCACCGATCAGATCCAGAAGAACATCATCGGCGAGCGGGTACTCGGTCTCCCCAAGGAGCCGAACAACGACAAGACGCTGCCGTTCGCAGAGCTTCCCAAGAACGCCTGATCGCCGGACGGGCGGTGCCCGTCAGCCGGTAGGGTCCGGACGAGGACGTCGCGGCACACCGGGATCCCCTGCCGATCGTTGCGTCGTCGAGGACGGGGGTGCGCACGTGCACGATCTGGTGGTCCGAGGTGGACTGGTCGTCGACGGGACCGGAGCGCCAGCTCGTCACGCCGACGTGGCGGTGACCGACGGCATCGTCGTCGAGGTCGGCCCGGAAGTAGGCCGCGGGCGACAGGAGATCGACGCCGATGGCGCCGTGGTCACCCCGGGTTTCGTCGATGTGCACACCCACTACGACGGACAGGTGACGTGGGACCCGGCCCTGACGCCGTCGTGTTGGCACGGGGTCACCACGACGGTGTTCGGCAACTGCGGAGTGGGTTTCGCTCCGGTGGCGCCCGAGCGTCACGACTGGTTGATCGGGCTCATGGAAGGGGTCGAGGACATCCCCGGTGCGGCGCTGTCGGCCGGTATCCGTTGGTCGTGGGAGTCCTTCCCCGAGTACCTCGACACCCTCGACGGCCTGCCACTCGTGCTCGACGTGGGCGCCCAGGTCCCCCACGGCGCTGTGCGGGCCTACGTGATGGGCGAGCGTGGTGCGGCCAACGAGCCGGCCTCCGCCGGAGACATCGAGGCCATGGCTGCGATCGTGCGCGAGGGGTTGCTCGCCGGGGCGCTCGGGTTCACGACCAGTCGGACGCTGGCGCACCGGGCGATCGATGGGGAGCCTGTTCCGGGGACGTTCGCAGCCGAGGCCGAGCTGTTCGGGATCGGGGCTGTCCTCGGGGAGTTGGGCACGGGCGTGTTCGAACTCGCCCCCGCCGGGGCACTCGGCGAGGATCTCGCAGCACCTGATCGGGAGGTCGACTGGATGGTCCGCCTCTCACGGTCCACCGGCCGGCCGGTGAGTTTCGCCCTCACGCAGAACAACGCTGAGCCCACGCAGTGGCGACGCCTGCTCGATCTGGTCGGGGCCGCCAACGGTGCCGGAGCGAACGTCCGGCCGCAGGTCCACGGCCGGACCGTGTCGTTGCTGCTCGGTCTGCAGACGTTCCACGCTCTGCAGTTCACGAGCGGATGGAACGAGATCGGCCTCGGGTTGCTGGGCTGGCGCGAGCAGGCTGAACGACTCCGGGATCCGCAGGTGCGCAATGTGGTGTTGCGCGACGTGGCGTCGTTGGACGCTGACCCGATCGTGATGGGGTTCATGGATCCGGCTCGCACGTACCTGTTGGGAGATCCGCCGAACTACGAGCCCGGTCCGGAACGCTCGGTCCTCGGACTGGCAGCAGCTGAGGAAAGGAACCACTGGGAGGTGCTCTACGACCTGTTGCTCGGCGACGACGGCCGGGAACTGCTGAATGCGCCCGTGCTCAACTACAGCGACGGGAACCTCGATGCCGCCCACGCCATGCTCACCGACCCGTGGACGGTGGTCGGTCTGGGTGACGGCGGTGCGCACGCCAATCAGACCTGTGATGCGTCGACACCGACGTTCGTGCTCACGCACTGGGTGAACGGTCGCGACGGCCACCGACTCGAGCTCACCGACGCAGTGCGGAGGATGACGAGCGCCACCGCCGACCTGTACGGCCTCGGCGATCGGGGTCGGCTCGTCCCCGGCATGGTCGGAGATGTCAACGTGATCGATCTCGACCGGTTGCGGTTGCGTCGGCCGGAACGGGTGGAGGACCTACCCGGTGGCGCAGGCCGTCTGGTGCAGCGTTCCGAGGGGTATGTGGCGACGGTGAAGTCGGGTGTCGTCACGGTGCTCGACGGCGTTCTCACCGGTGAGGAGCCGGGCCGCCTGTTGCGGGGTGCCCGGTGAGCGGACCGGTACCGGGGTCGGGCCGCTCGGCGATGTCGCCGACCCGGGTGACGGTGGCGTTCTGGGAGGCGCTGTA
>VGBZ01000003.1 GCA_016870275.1 Actinomycetota bacterium | reverse complement strand
GACGACCACGACGACGACGACCACGGTTCCGACGACCACGACGACCACGACGACGACGACCACGGTTCCGACGACGACGACGACGGTGCTTCCGGGTAGCCGGGACGCCGTGTCGGTGAGGGTTTCTGGATCGGTGAACTACAACAGGACCGCCGAGTCGAGCAGCGGGAACATCGCGATCCAGCGTGATCAGTTGGGAATCCTGAGCGTCGGCGGATCGGTCGAGTACCCCGGAGCCAGCGGAGGAACCGGCAGGTTCACCGTGTCTGCGCAACGGTTCTGGATCTTCCAGTTCTGGACGGGCGAGGTCAGGCTGTTCGATCCGGGCTCGGGCGTCTCGCTCCAGGCACCGGTCTTCGGGTCACTGTCTGCACCCGCTTCCTCTCCGGAACTGGGTCAGTGCGCACCCGGTGGACCCAGCTGCGTACGTGGGACGAGCGACTGGTTCACCCCAGGGTCCTTCCCGAACCTGCTTCGCCCGTTCTCCCTCACGTGGGTCGTGGCCGATAGGTCCTGACACTCACGCTGTGGTGCGGTCCGGGGTGAACGGACCGCTCCACGGCGTCCGTATCGTCGAACTGGCCGGGCTCGGGCCCGGCCCGTTCGCCGGAATGGTCCTCGCCGATCTCGGTGCCGAGGTCATCCGGGTTGATCGTCCGGACCGAGATCTGATCGTTCCTGATCCGGACCGCCCCGATCTGGGACCTTCGAGGCGCAACCCTTGGGATGTGCTCAATCGCAACCGGCCGGCGATCAGGATCGATCTCGCGCTGCAGGAAGGCGCTGCGCTCGTGCGGGATCTCATGGAGCGAGCCGACGTGGTCATCGAGGGTTTCCGTCCGGGGGTGGCGGAGCGGCTCGGGTTGGGGCCGGGCGAGATCTGCGAGCGCAACCCCCGACTCGTCTACGGCCGCGTCACCGGGTGGGGTCGGGATGGCCCCTTGGCGGATCGTGGGGGTCACGATCTCAACTACCTGGCGCTCGCCGGCGTCCTGTCCCACGTGGGTCGCCTTGGAGAGCCCCCGACGCCCCCGCTCAATCTCGTGGCCGACTTCGGCGGAGGGGGGATGCTGCTCGCCGTCGGCGTTCTGGCTGCGTTGGTCGAACGGTCGGTCTCGGGCCTCGGGCAGGTCGTCGACGCAGCCATGGTCGACGGGTCAGCGCTACTGATGGCACCGCTGTTCGGGGCGTGGGCGTCGGGCTTCTGGTCCCCTGAGCGGGGGACCAACCTGCTGGACTCGGGAGCGCCCTTCTACGACTGTTATCGCTGTGGTGACGGGGGGTGGATGGCGGTGGCGGCGATCGAGCCGAAGTTCTTCGCCGAGTTGGTCCGAGGGACCGGTCTGGACTCCCGGTGGCTCGAACTCCAACACGACCGATCCCTCTGGCCGGACCTGCGAAACGAACTCAGCGACCGCTTTTCCACTCGGACGCGCGACGCCTGGACCGAGGTCTTCTCCGGTATGGATGCCTGTGTCACGCCGGTCCTCGACATGGGTGAGGCCGTCGAACACGCGCACGCTGTTGAGCGCAAGGCCTTCGTCGATGTCGACGGTGTGGCGCAACCCGCTCCGGCACCACGGTTCGATCGGACTCCGTCCGGTCCGGTCGAGCCGGCCTGCTCCGGTGATGATCCCACTGAGGTGCTCGGGGCCTGGGGCGTGGACGCACCGCGCGTCCGGACGCTCCTCGAGGACAGGGTGCTCGGCTGAATCAGCCGAGCAGGTACTCCGACATGGCGATCGATCGCAGTCGAGAGAGGTCGAACGTCGCTCCGACGCTGTCGAGCATCACCTCGAGATTGCCCGGGTCGCCGTTGTGGAACGCCACGATGTCGGAGACGATCGCCTCGGACGGCCACGTCTCTACGACGATGCCGTCGAGTGCTTCCGCTCCGGACGTGACTGGGTGGACCACGCCATGGCGAACGTATCGGAGCCGGGGCTGAACCTCCTCCGACATGGGTGACTGGTGGAGATACCAGAGATCCCGGAAGGTGCGCTCGTCGAGTGCGGGGTTCCGGTGGACCAGCGCCACCGTGACGAGTCCGGGTGAACGCTCACCGTCCCGCCACTTGCGGGGGCTCCCTCGTCGCTGACCGAACTCGGACCACACCGACTCGGTGACCAGGTAGCCGTCGACCCGAACGCCGAGCGGACGCAGGATCTCGTCGGTGGCGCCACGGAGGTCGTGGGCGGCGAACCAAGCGGACACGGCAGCGACCACTCCGACGCCGCCGGTCGGCTCCGGCATCGGTCCGGCGATGTCCACGCGGTCGTCGGCCACGTGGACCGACAGGTCTCGTGCGCCCTCGGCCCGGAGTTGCTCGGCCACGTCGCCGACGAGCTGGTCGCGCAGGGCGGCCCGGTCCATGTCGGTCCGTGTCCGGATCAGGTAGACGAGCTTCTCCATGGTCGGTCCTCACGCACCATCGGCGTGGCCGAGCGAGCGCCGCCGATCGATCCAGTCCCGCACGACCGTGGCGAAGTGCTCGGGGTTGTAGACGTCCTCCTCGTGGGACCAGAGACCACCACCGGCGTAGTGGAGGATGGTCAGGTTGTACTGCTCGTGCACCGATCCGTCACCCGGGTCCTCGAGCCTGTTCCAGACCTTGGTGATGACCCAGCCCCGTTCGGGGTCGATCACGTGCCACTCGCATGGGAACGACGTGAACGCAGAGTTGGGCCACGCAGACATGGTCGAGGTGATCCACTCGCGGATCGCCTCTCGGCCGTGGAACTCGCCGTACAGGTGCTCGATGTAGGTGGCGTCCTCGGTGAAGACGTCGGCCCATGCGTTCCAGTCGCCGGAGGCACCGGCTGCCGCCGCTGCCTCCTGGTAGGTGACGAACGCCGACTCGATCTCCTCCACGCTGAACGTGCTCACGGGCCCCATCCTGTCACCGGCCCGGTTGTCCGTGCTCAGGTGGTGTAGTCGGCGTTGATTCGGACGTAGCCGTCGGTGAGGTCGCAGCCGTAGACGGTCCACGAGCCGGATCCGATTCCGAGGTCGACGCCGATGTGCACCTCGTCGCGCCGCAGGTACCCCTCGAGGTCAGCGAGGGCCTCCTCGTCGAGCACCGTCGGGTACACCTCGGTGCCACCGAAGGTGATCCGGACCCGGTCCTGATCGACGTCCTCGGCATCGTCGGCCTTGCCCACGGCCATGGCCACCCGCCCCCAGTTGGGGTCGGCACCGTGGACCGCAGTCTTGACCAGGGGCGAGTTCACGATCGACTTGGCGATTCGTCGGGCCTGCTGGTCGTCACGCCCTCCGGCCACGCTCACGACGATCAGTGTCTCGGCTCCTTCGCCATCGGCGGCGAGTTGTCGGGTGAGGTCGGTGCAGACCTCGAGCAGGGCGCGGCGGAACGCACTCGGATCGACGGAACCAGCCGCACCACTGGCCAGGACGACCGCAGTGTCGGACGTCGAGGTGTCGGTGTCGACGCTCAGGCTGTTGAACGTCCGGTCGACCACCCAACGGAACTCTGCGTCGAGTGTCGGAGCGTCCAATTCGGCGTCGGTCAGGACGAACGCAAGCATCGTGGCCATGTCGGGCTCGATCATGCCGACCCCCTTGGCCACGCCGGCGACCGTCGCAGTGGTCCCTTCGACCGTTTCCAGCGCGGCCACGGCGACCTTGGGGTGGGTGTCGGTGGTGGTGATCGCCCCGGCGACCGCTTCGAGTGTGGCCCCGGCGAACGGCATGGCGAGTTGGGCCAGATGCGCTCGGATCCGATCCATGGGGTAGGGGCGACCGATGACACCGGTCGATGTGACCAACACGTCCTCGGTCCGGCCGCCGATGGCCCGGGCAACTCCCGCAGAGAGTTCCTCGGCGTCGGCGCGTCCCTGAGCCCCCGTGGCCACGTTGGCGTTCTTCGACACGACGACGAACCCTCGCAGCGAGCCGTCGGCCACGTGTTCCCGGGAGATCTCGACGCTGGGACCAGCGAAGCGCGATCGGGTGAACACCGCAGATGCGGGCACCGGTCGCTCAGCGGTCACGACCACGAAGTCCGGCGTGTCGTCCTTGATACCGATGTTGGCCACGTGGGCGCTGAATCCGTCCGGCAGGTCCACGCCGGGAGTCTCGCAGAGCCCGTCGAGGTGGCTACATTCGATCAACCCGGCTGAGGCCGGCTCAACCCGGCTGAGGCCGGCTCAACCCGGCTGAGGCCGGTCGAGGATGGAGGAGTGGTGAGCGAACCGACATCACTGGCCGATCGGCGGGTTCTGGTCACCGGCGGGGCCCAGGGACTCGGCCGAACCATCGCCGAGCGCATCGTCGACCTCGGCGGGATCGCGATCATCGCCGATGTCTCCGACGAACTCGGCGAGAGTGCCGTGGCGGCGATCGGTTCCGCTGCGGTCTATCAGCACCTCGACGTCTCCTCCGAGCACGACTGGTCGGCGGCGTGCGGCGCCATCACCGACGCCGTCGGAGGCCTCGACGGTCTGGTCAACAATGCGGCCCTGCTCGACATGGGCCCGATCGAACAGATCGAACCAGATCGGGCTCGGCGGCTGCTCGAGGTGAACCTGCTCGGCCCGCTGCTCGGGACCCAGGCGGTCGCCCCGCTGCTCCGGGCGTCCGGTGGGGGGTCGATCGTCAACATCTCGTCCATCGGCGGCCTCGAGGCGATGAACTCGACGGCCACCTACAACGCAACCAAGTGGGGGCTGCGGGGGTTGACCAAGGCGGCGGCGCTCGAACTCGGCCTCGACGGCATCCGGGTCAATGCGGTGTGTCCCGGAATGGGCAACCCTGACATGCCGACACCGTTCCTCGACCGGTTCGACCTCGACCGCTACCTCGCCAGTGCGCCCCGGTTGCCGTTTCACCACAATGGCCAGCCCCGCAACGTCGACGTCCACGACGTCGCCGAGATGGTGGTGTGGCTCCTCTCTGACGCCGCCCGGGGTTGCACCGGCGCCGACTTCGCCGTCGATGCCGGCTGGACCGCCGGCACCTTCGCCGAGGGACTCCCCGGCTTCTGATCTCACCCTCCGGAGACGAACGCCTCCGACGCAGGTTCGAGCACGACGTCTGAATCGGGATCGTCGAGCCAGCCGTCGGGGAGCGCCACCCGACGGAGCGGCCCGCTGTGGCTGCGGATGACCGAAGCGGGATCCACCGTCGGGACGAGCGCAGGGTCGAGCTCGCTGAGCAGGACCTCGACGTCGTCGGGTGTCTCGACCAGACCCGCTCGGCGCCGGACCTCGCCGCCGACCGGGTAGCCCTTCAGGTACCACGCCAGGTGCTTGCGGAACCCGGCGAGGGTCCGGCCGGGCTCCCAGGCGACGATCAACCGCACGTGCTCGCGAATCGTGTCCGACACCGCCCCCAACGCCGGTGGTGGGTCGGCGGGTCGACCGTGCAGCGAGCGTTCGAGGTCCGAGAAGAGCCATGGCCGACCCAGACAACCCCGACCGACCACCACCCCTGCGCATCCGGTGGTCCGGATCATTCGGCAGGCGTCCTCACCGCTGAACACGTCGCCGTTGCCGAGCACCGGGACCCCGTCGACGGCTTGGACGAGTTCGGCGATGCGGTCCCAACGGGCGCTCGGGGCGTAGTGCTGGAGGGCGGTCCGGGCGTGCAGTGCCATCCCCGCAACGCCGGCCTCGGCGGCGATCCGACCGGTGTCGAGGAATGTCAGGTGGTCGTCGTCGATGCCCAGTCGGAACTTCACCGTCACCGGCACCGTGCCGCCGGAGGCCGAGCGGGCAGCGTTCGTGGCGGCCTCGAGCACCCGGCGCAGCAGCGAACGCTTGAACGGGAGCGCAGCTCCTCCGCCGGCCCGGGTCACCTTCGGTGCGGGACAACCGAGGTTGAGGTCGATGTGGTCGACCAGATTCCGGTCGATCAGCAGGCGGACCGCCTCGCCGAGATGCTCAGGGTCGGTTCCGTACAACTGCAGCGAGCGAACCGGCTCCTCCGGGTGGAACCTGGTGAGTTGCCACGACGCGGCGTGGCCCTCCAGCAGCGCTCGCGCCGTGACCATCTGGTTGACGAACAACCCGCCCCCGAACGAGGCCGCCAGCCGCCGGAACGGTGCATCGGTGACTCCCGCCATCGGAGCGAGGACCACCGGCGGGTCGACCGTGATCGGACCGAAACGTATCGGAGCGAATCGCTCAGGTTCGTCCACGGCGTCGCCGCTTCATCCGGATCGCTCCCGGCGACGAAGGCGGTCGAGGAGGTGCAGGGTCACGCCTGCGGGACCGGCCCACCAGGTCAGGAGCAGCGAGATGCGGGCCGTGCGGCCACGGGACAGTGCGTACTCGTGGATGGTTCGACCGACGAGCAGATCGAAGACCAGGTAGTGCGTCCACCCGGCGAGGAACGCCGTCGGTGTCGACAGGCCGGCTCGGAGCGCATCGGGATCATCGAAGCGTGGCAGGCCCTCGCCCTCAGAGGCTCCCCGCACTGCACTGGCACCGAGGAAGCCCACGTACGCCGCACCCAGCCCGAACGACAGCGGTGTGGACCATCGAACGAGTGCGGCGGTGAGTCGAGAGCGAGGGGCCACGATCATGGCGAGCCACACCGGAGCGGTCGTGGCACTCAGGACAGAGAACGCTGTGCGCTCGGTGTCACTCATCGGCTTCCACGTCGGCGCTTCGGTGCTCACGTTCTCCATCCTGCCCCAATTGTCCTGAAGTGTTCCGCTCTGCTCGGTTCCGCTCGGTTCTGCTCGAGCGGGGAGCGACGGGTGCGTTGTGGTCCCAGCAGCGTTGGCGTAGGCTCGCAGACGTGAGCGACCACCGTTCCCTCCTCCTGCTGATGTAGGCGAGCCCGCCTCTGCCGGCTCGCCGAACCTCCTGCGCCAGCGCAGGAGGTTCTTCGGTTTTGGGGGATCGTCACCCACCACCCACCAGACTGGAACCACGATGGAAGCACGAACCGAGACCTCTGGACCCGCATCGGATCCGATGCCGTTCGAGAAGTACCAGCCCTTCGTCCCGTTCCCGCTCGATCACGGCGGGGACACCAACGGCGGTCTGGCCGATCGGACGTGGCCGTCGGCTCGGCTGACAGCCGCTCCGACCTGGTGCTCGGTGGACCTCCGTGACGGCAATCAAGCGCTCATCGACCCCATGGACCCCGTGCGGAAGATGCGGATGTTCCAGACCCTCGTCGACATGGGGTTCACCGAGATCGAGGTCGGGTTCCCAGCGGCATCGCAGACGGACTTCGACTTCGTCCGGGAGATCATCGAGGGTGGCCACATCCCCGAGCATGTGACGATCCAGGTGCTCGTCCAGTGTCGCGCCGAACTGATCGAACGGACCTACGAGGCGCTGCGCGGCGCCCACTCGGCGATCGTCCACTTCTACAACTCCACGTCGGTGCTCCAGCGGGACGTGGTGTTCGGCCTCGATCGTGAGGGGATCACCCGGATCGCCACGGATGCTGCCCGCCTCGTCCGGAAGTACGAGCCGACGCTGCCGGACACCCAGCTCCGCTACGAGTACTCGCCCGAGTCGTTCACCGGGACCGAACCCGACTACGCCGTCGAGATCTGTGATGCTGTGATGGAGGCGCTCGAGTTGTCGCCCGACGAGCAGGTCGTCATCAATGTGCCGGCCACGGTCGAGATGTACATGCCCAACATCTACGCCGACGTGATCGAGTACGTCCATCGGAACCTCCCGCGCCGCGAGCAGGCGATCTTGTCCCTGCATCCGCACAACGATCGCGGCACAGCGGTCGCTGCGGCCGAACTCGGCCTGCTCGCCGGAGCCGATCGGGTCGAAGGCACCCTGTTCGGAAACGGAGAACGGACCGGCAACGTCGACATCGTCACGCTCGGCTTGAACCTGTTCACCTCCGGTGTCGACCCGAACCTCGACTTCTCCGACATCGACGCCATTCGCCGGACCGCCGAGTACTGCAATCGGCTTCCTGTCCACGAACGCCATCCCTACGCCGGCGATCTCGTCTACACGGCGTTCTCCGGGTCACACCAGGACGCGATCAAGAAGGGTGTGGCCGCCATCTCCGGCGGGGGCACCGAGGCCGACGGGACCTACGACCAGTGGGAGGTCCCGTACCTGCCGATCGACCCGGCCCACCTGGGCCGCACCTACGAAGCGGTGATCCGCGTCAACAGCCAGTCGGGCAAGGGGGGAGTGGCCTACGTGATGCAGGCCGAGTACGGCCTCGATCTGCCGCGCCGACTCCAGATCGAGTTCTCCCGCACGATCCAACATCTCGCCGAGGACGCCGGCACCGAGGTGACCCCGGCGGTCATGTGGGATGCGTTCGACGGCGTCTACCTGCAGGTGCCCGTCGGCGGACCCGGGATCGCACTGCGCTCGGCGGAGGCGACCACGTCCACCGAGTCCTCCCGGATCACCGCCCAACTGATCGTCGACGGTGAACCGCTGACGGTCACCGGTGAGGGTGGTGGGCCGATCTCGGCGTTCGTCCATGCGCTCAGCAGCGGTCTGGATCTGCAACTCGAGGTGGTCGACTACACCGAACATGCCGTCTCGGCCGGTACCGACGCCACGGCAGCGGCCTACGTGGAGGTGCGCAGCGCCGACGGGCGGACGCACTGGGGCGTCGGCCTGGACCAGAGCATCCTGACGGCATCGCTCAAGGCCGTGATTTCTGCGGCCAACTGTCTGGGGCGGAGCGACTCAGCCTGAGTCGGCCGCTCGCTTGGTCGACGTCGTCGTGGAGGACCTGCCGTTGAGCGTCGTCGGGGGGCCGGTGGAGATGGAGTCGGAGCGACTGGTGCCCTCCGGGACCGTGTCGGTGGAGTCCTCAACGGTGGTCGACGAGCCGGATCCATCAGTCGTGGTCGATCTGTCCGAGCCATCTGAACCGTCGGCGAGCGTCGTGGTCGTGGAGTTGTTCCGGAGGATGGCGTTGTAGGCGGAGACCTGATCGAGGCACTCGCCGGTGATGCCCTTGACCGTGAGGGCCCGCCGCACCGCTGACTCCACCCGGGACCGGTCGAGACGGTTGGACACGATGGCGTCGGTGAGTCGACGGGTGGTGTCGGCCACGGCATCGGATCCGGAGACGACCACGACGTCCACGCCGGCGCCGATGGCGAGCTCGGCGGCCTGGTCCTGAGTGGTGACGTTGGCGACTGCCTGCTGGCTCAGGTCATCAGCAATCACCAGGCCTTCGAACCCCTGGGCCTCTCGGAGCTCACCGGTGATTGCCGCCTCGGAGATCGTCGCCGGCTGGTCCGCCTCGGTGAGGCCGGGAACCTCCACGTTCGCCACGAGGACGGCGGGCGCTCCCGCATCGATGGCCGCCTGGAACGGAACCAGGTCCGTCGTGCGGAGTTCGTCGAGGGACGCCACCGTGGCCGTCCCGGCGACCGGGTTCTGGTCGGCCCCGCCGAGTCCCGGCCAGTGCTTGACCACCGGGGTCAGGTTGGTCTCGACGAGGGCGGGCACGACGGCGTCGATGTACGGCGTGACCTCGGCCGCCTCCGAGGAGTACGTGCGTCCGCCCATCCCGCCACCCGAACCAGCATCGGCGACCGGAGCGAACAGGACGTTGACGCCGAGGTCGGCGACCTGATCTGCGTGCTCGGCCATTGTGGTTGCGGCCTCCGTCGGGGTTCCCTGGGCCTGAGACGGCGCTCCGGGGAGCCCATCGACGGCGTTGGCGAGCGGTTGGACTCCGCCGCCCTCCTCCGAGATCGCAACCGAGACCCGGATCGGGGCGTCCGTGGTGGCCTCGGTGATCTCTTCGGCCACGTCGGAGGACTGCTCCCCATCGAGCACGATGCCGCCGATGGTGCCGGCGGCGAGCACCTCGGTGGCCTGATCGGCGGAGTCCACGACGGCCCAGATCATCTGAGCGGCCTGGGCCTCCGGCGGGAGCATCTGGGCGCAGCCGACGGGCGTGGTCGTGGTCGACTCGGGCGCAGACGTCGTGGTGGTCACCTGCACCTGGCCGCCGGTCGTGCCGACGCACGCCACGGCCACGGCGCCGGTGCACAACACGGCAACCGTCGTCCACGCCGAGCGAACTGTCCGCTCCGGACGGTGAACGCCGAGTGTCCTGCCCACGGATTCGACGCTAGTGGGGGATCAGTCGGCGAACCCGTCACGTGGGTCAGACTCTCGGTGTGCCCGATCCGGTCGATGTCGCCCGACGACCCGCAGCGTCGCGCCCCGGGGGCCGGAGTCGGTTCCGACGCTCGCGGGTGGGTGTGTGGTTCTGGGAGCTCGGCTATCGGGTCGGTCCCAACCTGTGGGTGATCCCCTTCGCCTGCGCTGCGGGCGGCATTGCGCTCTACGCCGTCACCCGCCGGCTCGATCGTCTCGTCGAGGACCCAGCTGGGATCGGAGTCGTACCCGAATTCCTCGTGGCCCGTTCGCCGGCCGATGCCGCTCTCGTCCTCAGCGCCCTGCTCGCAGCGCTCGCCACGGCGCTGGCGCTCGTGTTCTCCACGAGCGTGCTCACCTTCAGCCTGGCCACGTCCCAGCTCGGGCCGAGACTGATCCGGAGGTTCATCGAGGACCCGGTGACGCAGTTCTCGCTCGGAACGCTGCTCGCCGGCGTGGTGGTCTGTGCGTTGACGCTGGCGTCGATCCGGACGGGGGCCGGCACTGCCGGTGTTCCCGAGGTCTCCTACGCCGCAAGCATCCTGCTCGCCCTGGGGTGCTTCTTCGTGATCGTCCTCTACGTGCACCGCGTCGCCACGTCGATCCAGGCGCCGCAGGTGGTCGCATCCGTCGTCGCCGACCTCAACCGGACCGTCACCGAACTCGACTTGGAGCATCGTCGGGTCGGCCGGAGCGACGATCCGCAGGAGGTGGAGCGTTGTCTGGTCGGGCTCCGGGCAGACGGGTCGGACCTCCTGGCGCGCCGCGACGGATTCGTGCAGGCCCTCGACCTCGATCGTCTCATCGGGATGGCCGACGACTGCGGGTTCCGACTCGAGATGCTGCGTCGTCCCGGTCAGTTCGTGGTCACCGGTCAGCCTCTCGCCCGGGTCACCCCGGCATCGGCGCACGGCGTCGCCGATCGGGTCGTGGCCGAGGCGGTGGAGATCGGCGCCAGCCGGACCCGGGTGCAGGACATCGAGTTCGCCCTGTACCAGGTCGTCGAGATCGGTCTCCGGGCGCTCTCGCCGGCGGTCAACGACACGTTCACCGGGATGACCTGCCTCGACTGGCTCACCGCAGCGCTGTGTCGCCTCGGACAGCTCCCGCTCGACACCGGCGGTGTCCTCGGACAGGACGGTTCGGTACGTCTGGTGGAGCGGACGGTGCCCTTCGAGCGGATGGTGAAGGCCTCCTACGACATGATCCGACAGGCCGGGGCCGGCAATCCGGCGGTCGTGATCAGACTGCTCGACGATCTGACGACGCTGGCCCGGCAGATCGACCCCGGTCGACTCGACGCCGTTGCGGTCCAGGTCGACGCTGTGCTCGATGGGGCGCTCGCCCGGGCGCCGGTCGCCTCCGACGCCGCTGCGATCGAGCAACGCCACGAGCAGGCCTGCTCGGTGATCGCCCAACGGCGAACCGGTACGCTCGAAGCGTGAACATCACCGAACGCGGACGGGCCGCCGTGGTCGACCCGGACGCAGACCCCGTCCTCGACCGTTCCCGACTCCGCTTCGCCGCCATGATGGTCGCCGTCGGGGTGGCGCACTTCGTTGCGCCTCGGTTCTTCGAACGGATCGTCCCCCGGTGGTTCCCGTGGCCTCGGGAGGCGGTGCTCTGGTCCGGCGTGGCCGAGGTCGCCTCGGGGGCACTCCTCGCCGTCCCCTCGACCAAGCGGATCGGTGGGTTTCTCGCCACCGCCACGATCGTGGCCGTCTACCCGGCCAACATCCAGATGGCGATCGACGCCACGCAGGGACAGGACGTCGGCGTCCCCGCATGGGCGGCGTGGCTCCGATTGCCCTTGCAGATCCCGATGATCCGCCGGGCGTGGAGTTTCACTCGCTGACCTGACCGGCCCCCTGCTCGTCCCGTGGGTACGGCAGGCCCGGGTGGCCGAGGATCCCCAGGGGGTCACAGGAGGCGCGGAGCGCAGCGGTGAGCTTCACCTCCACCGGGTCCACCGTCCGATGCCACCACGACGCATTGCTCGGTCCCACCCCGTGCTCGGCGCTGAAGGTTCCACCGTGTTGTTCGACTGCGATGGCGAACACCACATCGTGGACGTCGGCTTCGAGGTGCTCGTCGACACCTCGGGTCCCGGGCACGACCACGTTCAGGTGGACGCCGCCGTCGCCCCAGTGGCCGAAGTCCGCCACCAGCAGGTCCGGCCAGCGACTCGTGACCGCCGCTCCCACCTCGTCGACGAGTGCCGGTAGTTCGGCTCGGGGGACGGCCACGTCGTGGCCGATCACCGCACCGAGCCGGGCGAGCCCCTCACTCACGGCGTGGCGGGGGGCCCAGGCCTGCTCCGTCGGCAACACCACGGCGTCGCCGGTGTCGACCGGTGCGGTCTCTGCGGCGTCGACGAGCAATTCGCCGCAGCCGCGGGGCCCCGACACCTCGACCAGCGCCGCCCACGGTGCCGGGGGGAGCGGGAGTCGCTGGCCGGCCACCGCTGCGGCACCGAGCGCAGCGGCCGAGACGACCTCGTAGGCACTGATGAGCGGATCGAGTCGGCGTTCGAGGTACTCGAGCAGCACGATGGCATCGCTGGCCCGTCGGATCGGGATCCAGGCGCATGCCGTGTCTGCTGGGCGCACCGCCAGGTCGAGCGCCGCCCTCGTCACGATCCCGAGGGCTCCCGAGGATCCGACGACCAGGCCGGTCAGATCGAGGCCGTGGTTGTCCTTGCGGTGCGTCCGCAGCGTGTCGAGCACCGAGACGGCACCGTCGGCGAGCACCGCCTCGACTCCGAGCGTCCGGCGACGGACGTCGCCGTGACGGAGCATCCGAGCCCCGCCGGTGTTGGTGGCGACCATCCCCCCGATCGACGGGTCAGCGCCCAGGTCGATCGGGAAGGTCAGTCCGAACTCCCCGGCGGCGTCGTTGAGTTCACCCAGCCGCAGGCCGGCCGGAACGATCGCTGTCCGGTCGGTCTGGTCGATCTGCAACCCGTGCCGGAGCCGCTCGGTACTCAGCACCACCAGTCCGGTGGCATCGGGCGGCGGTGTGGACGCACCGACGAGGCCCGAGTTGGCCCCCTGCGGCAGCAGACGCACCCCGTGCTCGCAGGCCCAGCGCACCACGAAGCACACCTCCTCGGTGTCCCGTGGTCGGATCACGTCGACGTCGGGACCGGGAGCGCCCCGTGCCGGCGTGGCGTAGCCGGCGGTGAGGCCATCGCCGGCCCGCAGGACTGCGCCCGGCCCCAGTTGGGCGCTGAGTTCCTCGATCGGACCCATGACGGAGATGATGCCCTGACCTAGCGTGCATCCGTGGATCCGACACCGCTCTCCATCCGACGGCGACCAGATGGGTCACCGTGGCGAATCGCCGTGTGGGGAACGGGCAACGTCGGCCGTCCGGCGATCCGAGCGACCGTCGCCGACGCCGACCTCGAACTCGTTGCGGTCGTGGTCTCCGCCGACGAGAAGGTCGGTCGTGATGCTGCGGATCTCGCCGATCTACCCGACCCGACCGGCGTGATCGCCACACAGGACTCCGATGCGGTCCTCGCCTCCGGGATCGACGCCGTGGTGTACACCGCCACGGGCGACACCCGGCCCGACGCCGCCGTCGACGACATCGTGGCGTGCCTCGCCGCCGGCGCCGACGTGGTCAGTACGTCGGTGTACCCGTTGATCCACCCGCCGACCACGCCAGCGGACCTCCGCTCACGTGTCGAGACGGCGTGTGCTGCGGGTGGCGCATCGTGCTGGGTGTCCGGGATCGATCCCGGATTCCTGGCGGACCTGCTGGCGCCGGTCCTGGTGGCCACGTGCGTCTCGGTGGATCGCGTCGAGGTGCGGGAGGTCTTCAACTACGCCACCTACCACGCTCCGCACGCCGTGAGGGAACTGTGCGGGTTCGGAGCCCCCATGGACGCTCCGCCGCCCATGCTCTGGCCCGGGGTGCCGACCATGGTCTGGGGCGGGGTGCTGCGCATTCTGGCGGAACTGCTCGACGTGGAACTCGACGAGGTCGACGAGCAGATCGAACGCCGACCGCTCGAACGGACCATCGAGCTGCCGATCGGCACGTTCGCCGCCGGGACCCAGGGTGCGTTCCGACTGCTGGTGCGTGGGCTCGTGAACGGCGAGCCGGTGATCGTGGTGGATCACGTGACCCGGATCGACGATGAGTGCGCCCCCGACTGGCCGTACGCCCCTGAGCGTTCCATGGGCTGTCACCAGGTGATCGTCCACGGTGACCCGGACGTCACCTTGAGCGTCGAGGCCGGAGACTCTGCTGATCCCGACACTCTCGGCGATCGGAACGTCGGAGGCATTGCGTTGTCCGCCGGACGGATCGTCCACGCAATACCGGACGTCATCGCCGCACCCAACCGGATACTCACCGCCGCCGACCTCCCGCTCATCGTCGGCCGTGGACTCGTGCGTCCCCCCGGCCAGAGAGCGACAGGGCGATGAGCGACGAGACCGGAGATCCGCTCTCGCCGTACGCCGGTCACGGCGGGACCGTCGGGCGGGTGTTCGCCACGTCGGAGCCGTGGTGGCCCGAGCGCCGTCGGCCGGCTCCGGGCGCGCCGAACATCGTGGTGGTGATGTGCGATGACATCGGCTACTCCGACGTCGGCTGCTACGGGTCGGAGATTCCGACGCCCCACATCGACCGTCTCGCCAGCGACGGGCTTCGCTACTGCGACTACCACGCCACGCCGATGTGCTCGCCGACCCGGGCCAGCCTGCTCACCGGGCTCGAACCGCACCGGGCCGGTGTCGGTCACGTGGCCCACTCGGATCCGGGCTTTCCCGGTTACGCCATGGAGCTCACGCCATTCGCCCCGACGCTCGCCGAACTCCTCCGCGAGTCCGGCTACCAGACGCTCATGGTCGGGAAGTGGCACCTCACCAAGGACAGTCAGGTCAACGACGCCGGCGACCGGTCCTCGTGGCCGCTGCAGAAGGGGTTCGACCGGTACTACGGGTTCCTCGATGGGTTCACGAACTTCCACCATCCGCACCGGCTGATCGAGGACAACCACGCCGTGTCCGTCGACCGTTACCCCGACGGGTACTTCGTCACCGACGACCTGACCGACCGGGCGATCTCCATGGTGCGGGAGTCGGTGGCGTCCGATCCGTCCAAGCCGTTCCTCCTCTACTTCGCCCAGGCTGCGGTCCACGCCCCGCTGCAGGCGAAACCCGAGGACATCGAACGACACCTCGAGGCCTACCACGAGGGTTGGGACGTCCTGCGAGCTCGTCGTCACGAGCGTCAGATCGAACTCGGTGTGATTCCGCCGGATGCGGAGTTGGCCCCACGGAACGCCGAACCCGGCGACGAGGTGACGGCGTGGGACGAACTCGACGACGACCGCAAGCGGCTCTTCGCCCGCTACATGTCGGTGTACGCCGCGCTGATCGACAACCTCGACCAGAACGTCGGGAGGCTCCGGGCGGCCCTCGAGGAGCTCGGGGTGTGGGACAACACGCTGTTCGTGTTCACCTCCGACAACGGCGGCTCACGGGAAGGGGAGGTCGACGGGACCAGCGCCTACTTCCGGACGCTGCACCACACCCGGACCGGAACCGAGGAACCGTTCGAGGAGGACCTGGAGCGAATCGACCGCATCGGCGGCCCGACCACGCTCCCGCACTACCCGCGAGGTTGGGCAATGGTGTCCAACACCCCATTCCGGCTCTACAAGATCAACGCCCACCGGGGCGGCCACTCGGTTCCGTTCGTGGTGTCGTGGCCCGACGGTGACCTGGGTCCCGGCGGGGAGGTGCGTGAGCAGTTCGTGCATGTCTCGGATCTCCTGCCGACGTTCCTCGAGCTCGCCGGGATCGAACGGCCGGAGGTCTGGCGTGGGCAGCCGGTGCTGCCGCTCTACGGCGAGTCCCTCGCTGCGACCCTGCGCGATCCCGGGGCTCCCGGGCGAACTGCCGATCTGATCGTCGAGAACGAGGGGCATCGCGGTTACCGGCGTGGCCGGTGGGAGGCGGTCACCCGTCACGTGCCCCGGACGTCGTACTCGAGTGAGCCGTGGGAGCTCTACGACGCCCTCTCCGACCCGACGCAACTGCACGACCTCGCTCGACACCAGCCGCAGTTGCTCTCCGAGATGATTGCTGCGTGGGAGGAGGCAGCGTGGTCCAACCAGATCTTTCCGCTGGACGAGGGCACTGGCTACCGGTACCTCCTCCGGCCGAGTTGGACCGAGGACTACGACCGCCCGGTGGTCCTCGTGCGTGGCACGCCCACCCTCGATCGTTGGCGGTCTCAGCGGCTGATCCTGTGGCGAGACGTCGACATCGATGTCCGAATCGATCACGGTGAGGGAGATGCCGGCGTGCTCGTCGCCCACGGCGATCAGGGCGGCGGGTACTCGCTGTATGTCGATTCGACCGGTGAACTCGTCGCTGCCCACAACGGCTACGGACTGGAACGGGAGGTGCGGGGGCCGCGTCTCGATCCCGGGGTTCACACCGTCGGTCTCCACCTGGGCTGCCCCGGCGGGGATCGCTGGGACCTCTCCCTGTCAATCGACGGCACCGTCGTTGCCGGCGACGGCGACTTCAGGTTGTTGATGGCGATGGCACCGTTCGAGGGGATCGACGTGGGGATCGATCGCCGATCGCCGGTGTGCTGGTCGCTCTACGAGCGACACGGGCCGTTCCCGTACTCCGGCGGACTCGACTCGGTGTCCTACACACCGGGTGCCTCCGCCCCGGACAGCCCGACGGACTTCCTCGAGATGCTCCGTGACTGGGGGCGACGATTCGAGTGAGTCGCAGTGAACACGTCGACGTGGCCATCGTCGGTGCCGGGGCCATGGGGGCGGTCAGCGCCTGGCGCCTGGCCCGATCCGGACGTTCGGTGGTTGCGTTCGACCGCTTCGCTCCCGGCCACGATCGCGGGTCCTCACACGGAGCCACGCGGATCTTCCGGCTGGCCTACCGCGACCCGAGGTACGTGACGTTGGCGGAGCGGGCGTTGCCGCTGTGGCACGAACTCGCCGATGCCGCCGGTGAGGTGCTGCTCGAACAGGTCGGTCAACTCGATCACGGCCGACCCGAGGCGGTGGCCGAGGTCGCCGGAGCCCTGCGAGCGGCCGGCCGGAGTGTCGAGGAACTCGACCCGGCTGCGGCGAGCGAGCGGTGGGGTGGAATGCGATTCGACCGTGCGGTGGCCTACAACCCGGACGGGGGGCGGTGCTGGGCCGAGCGCACCGTGGCGGCGGCGCAGCGGCTGGCTGTCGACGCCGGAGCCCAGATCCACTTCTCCACGCCTGTCGATCGCATCGAGGTGCGCAGCGATCGGGCTGTGGTCCACGCCGGTGGTTCGAGGTGGGTCGCTCCCGTGGTTGTCGTGGCCGCTGGTGCCTGGACCGGGTCGCTGCTCGACGGCGTCGTCGCTGCGCCGGAACTGCTCGTCACGGCTGACCAGCCGGCGGTCTTCGCCGCCCGGCCCGACTGCGGCATGGGCGACTCGGGGTGGCCGTCGTTCCTGCACCACGGCGATCCGATCGCCGGCGTCGACCGTCCGCTGCACTTCGACGCCTACGGAGTGGAGAACCCCGGTGAAGGCGTCAAGGTGGGTGGATTCAACACCGTGGTCCCCGCCGATCCCGACGATGACTCCCGTCGTGTCGATCCGGCCCTGACCCGTCACCTCGTCGACTACGTGCAGCAGTGGCTTCCGGGACTCGATCCGTCGCCGGTGAGCGCTACGACGTGCCTGTTCACCTCGACGACCGACGACCACTTCGTCCTCGACCGTCGGGGGCCGGTGGTGGTCTGTTCGCCCTGCTCCGGTCACGGATTCAAGTTCGTTCCGGCCATCGCCGCCGAGGTCGAGCGTCTGGCCACGGGGAGCGATCAGCCGGTCACTGTCTGGAGGATCGATGCCGTTCGATGAGGCGTCGGCGAACAAACCTCCGGGGGGTGCATCCGTCCGGCAGTTGAACCCCGATGATCGAACATGACTCCAACAACGCTGATCTCCCCTCCGAAGCCGCGTGTATCCAGTCAGCAGCGGTCGAAGCGTCGTCTGCGCTCGACTCCGGTGTTGGCCATGGCCGCAGTGAGCGCACTCCTCGGCCTCTCGGCGTGCACGATGTCGCCGTCGTTCCCCCCAGCGACCTCGACCGTGGCGTCGGTCGACCTCAACCGGTACCTCGGGACCTGGTACGAGGTCGGGAGCGTCAAGCAGTTCTTCTCCATCGGTCTGGTCAACACCAAGGCGCAGTACTCCCTCAACCCCAACGGAACGGTCCGGGTGGAGAACTCCGGCAACTACTTCGGCCCCAACGGGCCCCAGTCACGGATCGTCGGGTCCGCAGCGCCTGTCGACCCGAGCAACGCCCGGCTCAACGTGGCGTTCGTCGGGACCGCCTCGACCAACCCCCCCGGCAACTACTGGATCGTCGACCTCGACCCGGACTACCAGTGGGCGATCGTGAGCGATCCGTCGGGTGCGAGCGGTTTCCTGTTGACCCGGTCCCGGTCGGTCAGCCCCGAGTTCTACGACGAACTCGTGAGCCGGGCTGCTGCCAAGGGCGTCAACGTCGCCAACCTCACCCGGACGCCGCAACTCTGAGCTCAGGGGCGGGCCTCGAGCGCCGTCGGGACGTCCCGGACGGCCCGGGGTAGTGCGGTGAGCCGAGGGATCTCGCCGAGTGGCCTCCACCGTCGGCCGTCGGTGCTCCACTCGGCCCACCACCACACCGTGACGTCGCCGATCCACGACGAAGGCCGGCCCGGAATTCCGGTGCGCGACCGATACGGCAGGGTGCACACACCGGGTCGCCTCGCTTGCTGAGCCGGACTCGCCGGGTCGCCCGGGTCGTAGGCCTGGCCCCGCCCCGGGCAACGGGTCACCTGACCGACGGCGGCGGGGTCCCCGCTGCGGGCTTCGAAGCGCACCGGCCACGCCCGGACACGGGCCGTCACTCCGTTGCTCGACAGCGTGCGCTGCACCACCTGTCCCCAGACCTGTGGGGTGTATGAGATGAACACCGGCTGGCTGACCGGGACGGCGAGACCGCCCGGTGGGCTGAGCGTGGGACGCAGCGGCGGCACGACGGTCACCATCTGCCGGCTCCAGCCGGACGCTGCGGTGGCGGAGATGCTGACGAGGCGGACCTCGCCGTTGGCCCGGCCGTTGACGACCCGGTACTGGATGCTCAGGTCGTCGGCGGTTCCAGCGACCGCTCGGGCGCCGTAGTCGCGAATCGCCGGGTGTCCGGCAACGGCCGGGTCCACCGAGGCCACCTGGAGGAGGTACGCGACCTGCGTGGCGGTGAAGGTGACCCAGGAGGAGGTGATGACGCGGCCACGTCGTCGGGATCCGGACTGCTGTCCGAAGATCGTCGTGATGATCCGATCGCCGCTGATTCGGGATGTGGCTCCACCGTCGCCCGCTCGGTCTGCGGCGGGTGTGGCCTGCGCCGGCGTGGGGTCGACCCAGGCCGTGGTGCCGCCGACGGCGATCAGGCACGACACGAATCCTGCCGCCAGCCGGCACCGGATCCTCAGCACGGGTCGGCGCTCCCCGGTGGGAGAAGGGTCAGTTCCGATTCGATCAGGCTGGCGAGGACCCACGGAGCGTCCGGCCCGCTCCTGATGATGCGACCGGTCCCGAGGGCGTGGGCCACGGTGTCGTCGACGACGGGACCACCCACTCGTCGCCCCAGGCCGGGAGACCAGCCGCACCACGTGAACGCCAACTCCTCCCGAGCGGCCTCGACGTCGCCGGGTGGTGTCGCCCGGACGACGTCGACGGTGTGGTGGACGTAGCTGAGCCCACCGGAGGCCACCGGTTCGACGAGCAGGCCCTCGGCGCGACGATCGCGGATCCGGCCGAGCACGCTCTCGCTCAACTCCGACTCGGCCGGCACGATCTGGTGCCAGGCACCGAGCAGTGGATCCGCCGGGTCGTCCACCGACTCCGGTGCGGCAGAGACGTCGGTCAGCGCACGGTCGTAACGATCGAGCAGGTCCTGGACCAATTGTCGGTCGGCGTCGGTCGCAGGGAGGCCGGCCGTCGGGGCACCGGCTGGATCGTTCGGTGCGGCCGGAGCAGCGCTCGTGGTTCCGTCTCCGGTCCCCGGGCCCGGTGCCGGAGCTGGCGCCGGAGCCGGTGCCGCTGCCGGTGCCGGTACCGAGGGTGGCGGGCCGTCGGGTACGGGGGCCACCTGCGGACCTGCCGAGGAGGCACAGCCTGCCAGGGCGTTGAGCGAGCAGACGCCGAGGCCCATGGCGACGACGACGGTGACTGTGACGCCGAGGGGACCGTGGATCGAGGCTCGTGGTGGCACGAGCCGAGTCAACGTGAATCGCCGTCCGAGCTCAAGGCATCGGGGCGGGCAGGTGGACCCGCGCCGCACTCACCCCCGAGGCGTCACCAACCGAGGAACTCAGGCGACCGACGCTCCCGGAAGGCGAGCAACCCCTCCCGGAAGTCGACTGTCGATGTGAGCAGTTCCTGCGCAGCGGCCTCCTCCTCGAAGGCGGTGTGGCGGCTCGACTCGAACGAGCGGTTCAACAGCCACTTGGTGAGCGCCAGCGCCTTGGTGGGGGACGCTGCGAGCCGGGTTGCGAGCTCATCGACGGCCGTCGTGAGCTCGTCGGCCGGCACGACCCGGTTGGCGATGCCGAGTTCTGCACAACGCGCCGCCGGTACGTCGTCGGCGAGGAACATGAACTCCTTGGCGAGTTGCGGTCCCACGATCCTCGGGAGCAGGTAGGCGCCGCCCGCATCGGGGAGGATCCCTCGCTTGACGAAGATCTCGACGAGCTTGGCGTTGTCAGCCATCACCACCAGGTCGCACGCCAGGACCAGATGGGCACCCCCGCCCGCAGCGGTGCCGTTGATCGCCCCGATCACCGGCTTCTCGCAATCGAGGATCGACGCCACGAGACGTTGCCATCCGCGGCGGATGGTCCGAGCGGCATCGCCGAGCACCCGGTCCGGTGCGCCATCGGGCTTGGCGGGGGACGGCGGCTGCGGGCCACCGAGGTTGGCGCCGGTGCAGAAGTGCCGACCGCCTGCCGCAGTCAGCACGACCACGCGCACCCCGTGGTCGGCCGAGGCCCACTCGAAACGTTCGGTGAGCCGGTCCCGCATGAAGGCGTTGAGCGAGTTCCCGCTGTCGGGGGTGTTGATCGTCAGCCGGGCGATGCCGTCGGCGACCGAGTAGGTCACCTGCTGTTCGACGTCGGGATCTTCGTTGCTCACGCTGCCTCCAGGTTGTCCACGTCGTGTTCGTCCGGTTCGTCCGGTCCGTCCGGTCCGTCCGGTGGGCGAGGATAGGTCCTCGGTAGGGTCCACTCGTGCGCCCCGGCTCCCGTCACTCCAAGGCCGTCTGGGACATCGCAGCGATGCTGGTCCTCATCGGGCTCGGCGTGGTCCTCCCGGCGGTGTTCGGGCCTGCTCCGGCCGCCGGAGCCCACGCCCGGCTGATCGGCGCAACCCCGGCGGCGGAGTCGTTGATCGACTCGGCGCCGACGTCGATCGAGCTGACGTTCGACGAACCGGTCCAGACCGTCCCGGACGGACTCCGAGTGCTCGCTCCCGACGGCACCGACGTCGCCACGTCCGCTGCGTCCGTCGACGGCTCGACGATCGTCCAGCCGGTCGACATCGGTGGAGTCCGGGGGAGTTTCACGGTCAGCTACCGGGTGCTGAGCGTGGACGGGCACGTCGTCGCCGGAGCGTATGTGTTCAGTGTGGGGGAGCGGACGGCGGCGGCATCGGCGGACGAGCGTGAGGACCCTGCGTCGCGGTTCGTGGAGTTCGTGGGTCGCACGACGGCCTCGGCCGGTGCGTTGCTGGCGCTCGGTGCGGTGCTCCTCGCCGCCCTCGACGCGGGCGGGTCCTTCGCCAGCGCCCTCCAACGCCGCCGGGGGATTCTGATCGGATCGGCCCTGGCGCTGCTCCTCGGCACGACGGCGATCCTGATCGGGGTCGCAGGTCTCTACGCCGGCAGGCTGGTGTCGTCGTTCGGAGCGGTGGGTGACGTCGTCGGAGCGACCACGTCCGGCGCTGTGGTGATGGCCCGGGTCGGGTGTGCGGTGGCGTTCACGATGGTGGTCGCCATTCCGTCGGTGATGCGCCGGTTCCCGGTTCTCGTTGCGGTGTTCGCTGCGCTGGCCACCGTGGCGCCGGCGTTCGGGGGTCACGCCGTGAGCTCCGACGTTCCGGCACTGGCGGTGGTGCTGGTTGCAGTGCACCTGGTGGCTGCGGCGCTGTGGATCGGTGCGCTCGGAGTGCTGGCGATCCGCTGGAGCGAGGACCGCCACCTGCTCGGTGAGTACGCCGCCGTGGCCGTCGTGGCGGCTCCGATCGTCGTGGCGAGCGGTCTGGTCGGAGCGTGGATCCAGACCGGCGGGTCGGGCGATGCGATCGGCACCTCCTACGGCCGACTCCTGTTGGCGAAGGTGCTCCTCGCAGCGGTCCTGTTGCTGCTCGGCTGGATCAATCGACGCAGCATCGGCCGAGTCGCACTCGCCGTTGTGGACCTGGCGTCGTCGGTCCGTCTCGAGGCGGCGCTCGGACTGGTGGTCGTTGCGGTCTCGGCGGTCCTGGTGGTCACACCACCGCCCGTCATCGAGACCGAACCCATTCGGACCGAGGCGACCTCGGGTGACCTCGTGGTCTCGATCGTCGTCGATCCGGGAATCAGTGGTCCCAACTCCATCGAGTTGCGTTACGCCGACCGCAGCGGTTCACCGGTTGCAGTCGACGCCACCGACCTCAGGGTCCGCACCGACGGCGTGGAACCTCGACGACTGGACGTGAGGGCAGTCGACTCCTCCACGGTGGTGGCTGACGACGCGATCCTCACCCCCGGTGAATGGACGCTCGAGGCGACCGTCGTGCGCCTGGGTTCGCCGAGTAGTTTCTCGAGCGTCGTGAGCATCCCATGATTCGTCCCCGAAACGGCCGCTTCAGCCGACTCGGCGCAGCGCTGACCGTCGTTGTCATCGCTGTCGTCGCTGTCGTCGGTGCGACGACTGCTGGAGCCCACGGGGGCCCGGTGCAACTCGAGGTCCTCGATGTCGAGACCGGCCCGGGAACGGTGCGCATCGAGGTGCGCCTGTCCTACACCGGCGATGGGCACGGCGTGGCGGACGCAGCCGTCACCGTCGCTGGTGAGGTCGCTGGTGAACCCGGCGGCGCACCGCTCACACCGGTGTCGCTCGAGCCGAGTGGTGATGAAGGCGTCTACGCCGGGGACATCGCTGTTCCTGTCCCGGGGACGTGGAGCCTGCGCGTCACCTCGGCCCAGCCCACTGCGTCGGTCGCCCTCGACGTCGAGGTCCCGGTCCCGGCCACCACGGCGCCGGCCACCACGGCGCCGGCCACCACGGCGCCGGCCACCACGACACCGGTGGCTCAGTCCCCCGTCAGCGCAACGTCGACGGGGGAGACATCATCGTCACCGTGGTGGTGGATCGCCGGCGGCGCAGCGGCCGCCGTGGCGGTCGGTCTCGGCATCGTGTTCGTCCGTCAGGCATCGCGTCCGGGCTCCATCGAGTAGCCGACGCGAGTGGCCGACGACCGGCCGTCCCGCAACGATCAGTCCCGCAAGCAACGAACCAGGAGGCAGTTGTGAACAAGTCGGCCAAGATCGCCGTTGGTGTCATCGTCGGGCTCGTCGGCGTCGCCGTTGGCGGATTCGTGTTGCTCAATGTCCTCGGCGGAGGCGACGGACCGGAGGAATTGACCTTCGCCGACGCCCCCACGACGACTGCGGCACCGGGCGGTCCCTCCAGCGAACCTGCCGGGGAGTCGCTCGACGGGCCGTGGGTGATCGTCGGTGGCTCGCAGGCCGGCTACCGCGTGCTCGAGGACCGCATCGGTGGACTGCAGAACATCGAGGCGGTGGGTCGCACCGACAAGGTCACCGGCGGCTTCACGGTTGCCGGAAGTGAGGTGTCCGACATCAACGCCGAGGTTCAGGTGGCCACGATCACGTCGGATTCGAGTTTCCGCGATGGACGGTTCGCCGGTGGGATCATGGACACCCAGACGTTCCCGGTCGCCACGTTCGCTGCGCCCACAGCGTCGTTGGGTTCGATCCCGGCCGACGGGGAGACCGTCACCGTTCCGGTCAGCGGCGAGCTGACCCTGAAGGGCGTGACCAAGCCGGTGGAGACCCAACTCGAGGTGAAGCGCGCCGGGCGCAGCGTCCAGGTGCTCGGTTCGGTCCCGGTGGTCTTCGCTGACTACGGAATCGAGACGCCGCAGCCACCGGGGCTGTCGGTACGCAACGAGGGCACCGTCGAGTTCCTGCTCGTCGCCGAACCCGGCTGATCAGCGCCCGAGCCGGTCACGGACAGCCCGAGCGAAACGGTCCGCCGACTCCGGATCGACCTCTGAGAAGAACGACGGCTCGCAGAGTTCGAGCTCGAGGACGACGGGGTCGCCATCGTCATCGTGGATGAGATCCACTCTGGCGTAGAGGAGCGATTCGACATCGCAGTGGTGTTGGGCCACCTCCAGGGCCGAGTACGCCACAACCCGCTCCTCGTTCGTGGCGACGGCCGGCGTGATGCGCTCCTCGGCGAAGGGCCCGCTCACGAGTCCGTCACCCCGCCGGAGGATGGCAGCCTTGGTGAAGGCGTGGCTGAACGCGCCGTCGAAGAACACCAGGCCGGTCTCCCCTCGCCGGTCGACGCTGCAGAGGTACGGCTGGACGAGCACCGCCCGGCCCGCTGCGAGGAGTCCGACCGCCAGATCCACGCCGGAGTCGATGTCGTCGGTGCCGATCCGGAGCGTGTCCTTGGAACCGGCCGACACGGTCGGCTTGATGACTGCTTCACCGGAACCGGCACCGGCACGGAGTTGTCGATCGATCACGTCGGTCATCATCGCTGCTGCCTCGATGTCGGCTGCTCCGGCGACCGGGACGACCACCTCGCCCGGAACGGTCCGCACGCCTTCGGAAGCGAGTTCGGTGAGGTAGCGCTTGTCGGTGGTCCAACGCAGGACCGGCGACGGGTTGGCCAGATCCGCTGACCGTTCGACGGACTCTGCCCACCGGAGGAACTCCTCGAGTCGCTCGGTGTAGTCCCACGTGGAACGTACAACGACCAGTGGCACTGTCCAGTCGGCGTCCGGGTCGTTCCAGATTGCGGGTGCGACGATCAGCCCGAGTCGCTCGCAGGCGTCGACGAGCGACTCTGCGTCGCGGTCGAGTTCCCAGGATCCCTCGGCCGTGGCGAACAGGACGTCGACAGGCCCTCTGGGGGATTCGGACACGATCGACTCAGGTGTCGTCCCGGGGAGGTCCGCCCGGTCGCTCGTCGTCCATGAGTGCCAGTCCGGCGAATCGACCCTCCAGGTCGGGCTGTTCCCGACACGGGTCCTCGACGTCGTCGAACTCGAGCCGCAGCGCCTTGCTGGTGACGGCGTGCATGTCGTATGTGGTGACGATGTAGGTCAGCTCGAGCACCTCTTCGTCGCTGAGGTGCGCCCGGAGCGCTTCGATGATCCCGTCCGGCGTCCGGCCGCCCTGCAGGACGAGGCAGTCGGTGTACGCCAGCACCGCACGTTGGGCCGGGTCGAAGCACTCAGCGACGGACCAGTGTGGTAGCGCAGCGACCTGCTCGTCGCTCAGGCCCACATCTCGACACGCCTTGCAGTGCTGTGAGAAGACGAACGTGGATCCCCGGGCCCATCCGGTCCGGGCCTGACCGAGTTCCCGCAGGACCGGGTCGAGGCGCCGATCGGGCGAGCGGTAGAAGGTGAACCCGCCGACGGCGTGCTGCAGGGCGTCGGGGACCAGGGCGAACACCGTCCACCAGTCGCCCGGCGAGCCGCTGGCGGTCCCCGGTTCGGCGACCGGGTCCCGGTCACCGAAGAGCATCTGGTACATCATCGAGGCCAGTGGGTCGGCTTCGGCCCGTGGCACCTGTCGCAATCTCGGCATGCTGTTCTCCCGGTCGTTGTCGACTCGTCGTCGATCGGTGAACGGTAGCGTGGGACTCGTGCGCAGCATTCGTCGTCGACGTGTCGTTGTGGCCTGGTTGATCCGGATCGCCGTCGTCGTCTCGGTGCTGATCGTCTGGAAGGTGTCGCCGGTCTCGGTGCTCACCCGGACCGCCGATGACGCCACGATCGAGTCCTACGAGGCGGTGTACGAGCTCTCGGCCAACGGTGACCTCCTGGTCTCCGAGCAGCTCATCGTCGAGCTGCCACCCGGAAAGCGCGGAATCTTCAGGATCTTCGACACCGTCGATCCTCGCCGATCCGACGTCGAACATCCCGTCGAAGTGATCTCGATCACGCGTGACGGTGTGACGGAACCCTGGACCTGGACCGACTCGGCATCCGGCACGAGAACCGCCCGGATCGGCGACGAGGACGTGTTCCTCTCGCCCGGTGAACACGTGTACACGATCGTGTCGCGCACGGTCGATGCGCTGGAGCCCGCCAGCGACGGCGGAGACGCCACGGCGGCTTGGTGGTGGGACGTGGTCGGTTCCGGATGGTCGATGCCCATGGAGTCGGCGCGCGTCAAGGCCGCTCTGCCGGCCGCTCCGGTGAGCGTCGAGTGCGTCCAAGGAGTCGACACGCCGTGCACGGCGACCGTGGAGGGCGCGTTCATGTCGGTCGAGACCGGACCGCTCGATCCGTTCACCCCGGTCACCACTCGGGCCACGTTCCCGCCGAACTCCCTGCCCCTCCCACCCGGTTCCCCGACCGGCGGCGTGTCGCTCGTCCTGGTGATCCTCGGAGGTGTGATCGCTGCGGGGCTCGGAGTCGGCCTGTGGTTTGCCACGAGGGAACGCCAACCCGGCTTCCCGGTTCTGTTCGAACCGCCGGCGGGCGTGGGTCCGGCGACCGGGTTCCGTGTCCTCGCCGAGGAGGACTCCGCCGATGACCTGCAGGCCACTCTGTTCGACCTCGGTGGCCGCGGAGCGGTGACGCTCAGCAGTAGCGGGTCGGACTGGGTGGTCCAACTCCTCGCCGAACCGGCGTCGCTCGAGTTGACCGGAGAGGGTCGAGCCGTGTTGTCCGGACTCGGCCTGGACGGGGCAGGTGAGCACTTCACGGTGACCGACACCGTCACGTCCGGGACGCGGATCTCCTCGACGCTGACGATGCTGCGGTCGTCGGTCGCTGCCGAGGCCGCTCCGTATCTCGAACGATCCCTCGTCGGCACGTTCGGCAGGTTCCTCGCCGGCGCAGCTGCGTGCGCCGTCGTGGCGGCGGGGGGATTCTGGTTCTTCTTCGACAACCGGGTCCCGTGGGTCCTCCTCGTTCCGACTGCGGTGTTCGCCTTCGTCGCCGCTGGGGTTGCCGTTGACCGTTCAGCCTCGACGAAGCACTCCGCGGCCGGTCGTGAACTCTGGAGCCGGGTCGGAGGGTTCTCTCGCTTCCTGTCGACGGAGTCCTCCGAGTCACGCTTCGACGCTGCGGCCCACGCCGACTGGTATCCCCGCTACCTCGGTTGGGCGACGGCGCTCGGCGTGGCCGATGCGTGGGCTGAGCGGTTCGCCGCTCAAGGAGTCGACGTGAGCAACCTCGGCTACGTGCACGGTGTCGGTCCCCACGGGACGTTCTCCTCGTCGGATCTCCGCAACTCCGTCGCATCGTCGATCAGCGGCGCATCGTCGGCCTACGCCGCATCGGTGAGCAGCTCCTCCGGCGGTGGATTCAGCGGTGGGAGTGGCGGTGGCGGCGGAGGAGGTGGCTCGTGGTGAGCAGCGCCATTACGCTCGCTCCGTGCGAAGTGAGTCGCTCATGAGGAAGGTTCCCACGTGGTCATCGCCCTGATCGTCATCCTGGTTCTCGTCGTGGCCGTCGGCCTCGTCGCCGTCGTTGGCATCAACCGCCTTCGACAGCAGCGCGTGCTCGTCGATGAGGCCTACGCCGGTATCGATGTGCAGCTGACACGCCGGTCGGAGCTCATCCCGAACCTGGTCGAGACGGTGAAGGGATACATGCAACACGAGCGGGGAACCCTCGAAGCTGTCACCCAGGCCCGGGCCGCTGCGCAGTCGGCCCGGAACGTCGGCGAGGCAGCGGCGGCCGATGCCCAGATGACCACTGCACTCGCCAACCTCTTCGCCACGGCCGAGGCCTACCCGGATCTCAAGGCATCGACGAACTTCTCGGAACTGCAGGCCGAACTGTCCCGGACCGAGGATCAACTCGCCTTCGCCCGGCAGTACTACAACGACTCGTGCTCCACATTGAACCGATCCATGGTGACGATCCCCTGGTCGCTCTTCGTCGGGATCGCCGGGGTCGACAAGGGGGTCTTCTACCAGGCTCCTGCCGGTTCGACCGCAGCTCCGTCGGTGTCGTTCGACCAGTCCCTGCCTGCTGATCCGAACGCCGGCTGAGTTCCGGCGTCAGACCGAGCTCGCCGCCCCGCTCCCCCCGCCCTTCGCCACGGGGAACGCCACGGCGAAGGCGTCACTCGGACCCACGAGCGGTGTCGCAGTGATCGTCCCCGCAGTCGTGCCCACCACCACGACGTGCCCGTCGTCGGTGAACGCCAGTCCGGTCACCTCGTCGTCTGCAGGCGATCCGAACAGCGCCGTCCACTGCCACGTTCCCGTCGTGAGGTCGTACGCCGAGAGGAAGGCGTCCCGGCCTCCGGCGGCCTCGCCGTCGGGCGCTCCTGGAACAGCGACCCGCTGGGCGCCGGTGATCGGCGCTCCGGCCGTCCCGGCGACGTAGACCACGCTGCCGTCGACGACCACGCCCCGAACGTCGTCGTCGGCCGGCGATCCGAACTGGGTGATCCACTGTTGCCGACCGGCGGAATCGAACGCAGCGATCAACCCGTCCGTACCTCCCGCCGCCGCAGTTGATCCCGGGGCGACGAGCTGCTCCGCTCCGTCGGTGGAGATCTGCAGGTCCCCGTTGGTGACCCCTGCAGCAATCACGGCCTCGGTGCCCTGGGCCGGATCCCCGCCGGCGGCAATCGCCCGGGCGTCGTCATCGGCGCTGGTGCCGAACGGGGTGAGCCAACGTTGATTACCCGAGGGGTCGCTACGCGCCACCCAGGCGTCGCGGCCGCCTCGACGGAGGAAGCTGTCCTCGAACGCAAACGGATCCGCGCTGGCCGATCCGGCCACGACGGCGTCACCGTCACCGGTCGCCGACACGGCGTTGGCGGAGTCATCGCCTTGAGTACCGAACTGCCGTGCCCAGCGAGGTTGACCGTTGGGGTCGGTGCGGATGAGCAGAGCATCACGTTCACCGAGGAAGCCACCTGTTGGATCCTCTGCGCCGGGGAAGAGGCCGTCGATCGTGGCGCTGACGAAGGCGTACGCAGCGTCACTGACCATGGCCACGCCGCTGACCTCGTCGTTGCCCTCGCTCCCGTTGCCGACTCGGGGTTGGAGCGTGCCGTCCGCTGCGACCGGACTGCACCAGATGTCGGTGCCGAACTGCGGGCCGAGATCCGGTCGGAGCGATCCGCAGGTGAGCGTGGTCCCGTCCACCGCCGAGGAGATCCCTCGGGGCTGGTCAACCGAACCGTCCGGAGGGGCCGTCGTGGAGGAACGAAACGCTCCGTCGGCCGACCCGAGGGTCGCCACCACGGGGCTGAGCGCAACGGTCCCGGTTTGGGTCGGGCTCGGTTCGACCGGGCCCTCGCCGATCAGGACCACGGAGTCGAGTCGGCCGGTGGCCGCAGCGGCGGTGTCGCCGCCGGGACGGCCGGACTGCCACGCCCAGTCGGGTTCGATCGCCGGCTCCGAACCGGGCACGATCGTCGTGGCGGTCGTCGGCGGGACTGTTGGAGTCGACGGCTGGGTGGTGGTGGCCGATTCCTCGTTGCTGCACGCAGCAGCGACCGCAGCGATCACCAGCACAGCTAGGGCGACCAACGATGTGGTGACTCGTCTGGGCACGGGGTCATTCTTCCCCGCCGGCCCACGCAGCGCCTGACACCCCCCGGGCGCGCCGGGAGGGCCGATCGGGTGACCTACCGTGGAGGCGTGCTGAGGCGGCGAGAACTCGACCCGTGGTTGCGGAGGTTGACGCTCGTCCTGGCGGCGGGTCTGGCATGGCTCGCCGGGTGCTCGTCGTTGTCGGATCAGGTTGACCTGGGCGTCGATGGCGTGGGTGCTCGCTGGGTGGAGGTCGTCGGTTCCGGCGCCTCTCTGGACGCCGGAATCATCAGGCGGGCGCTCGTGGCATCCCCACAGGACATCGAGCCGAGGGGGCAGAACATCCTCGGTGCCGACGGTGATGCTGCCGGGGGCGGCGGACTCCCACTCGTGGTGGTCAACCACGGATTGGGATCGACCCCGGAGATCACCGCTGCACTCACCGGGTGGCCCGCCGTGGTGCCGACCGACCGGATTCTGGTGGCCTATCCCGAGGGTTTCGAGGCGAGCTTCAACGCCGGATGGTGCTGCGGGGAGGCGCAGGCCGCCGCCGTTGACGACGTGGCCTTCCTCAACGACGTCATCGATGCGGTAGCCGGCCTCTACCCGGTGGATCGCAGCCGCGTGTTCATGACCGGCTACTCCAACGGGGGAATGATCACCTACCGGTACATCTGCGAGCACGCCGACCGGCTCGCCGGTGCCGCCTCGGTGGTGGGAACGAATGTCGACGGCTGCTCGGCGTCGGATGCGATCTCCTTCCTGCAGATCACCGGACGGGACGACCCCGTGGTCCCGCCCGGTGGCGGGCCCTCGTCGACACCAGGGCTCGGCCCCTTCTTCTCCACATCGGCGGCGGTCGCCGACGTGGCCGATGCGTCGCAGTGCACCGACGAGGCCACCGGATCGATCGGCGAGGTCGAGATCACTCGTTGGTCCTCGTGTGCCGACGGCGTCCGAGTCGAGTACGACCTGATTCCCTTCGGCCACGAATGGCCCCTGACCGACTCCTACGACGCCACTCGCCGACAGCTCGTGTTCTGGGGACTGCGACCGAATCGCTGAGCGCCTCCGGGCACAGGCTCGTGCACAGTGGATGAATCCAAGGTGGACGTTGAGCGTCAGTTTCCCCACCCCTCAGCGGACCGGCCGCCGAGGGTTTCGATCGGGCTCTCCATGTGGCACGCTAACGGCCATGTCTGACCTACCAGCTCTCGACGACCCTCAGGCGTTCGTGGTCATCAATGGCGCCGATCAGCAGGGTCCGCTCGCCCTCGGGCGAATCCTCGACGACGTGGCCGCCGGGCGACTTCCCGACGACTCGCCGGTCTGGTGGCCGGCTCTGAGCGACTGGACGACCGTCAACGGTCACCCGGGGACTACTGCGGCTCTGGCTCAATTGCGCGCCGCAGCTGCTCCGGCCCCGGCTCCGGCACCGGCTCCGGCTGCGGCACCGGCTCCGGCACCGGCTCCGGCTCCGGCTCCGGCTCCGGCTCCGGCACCGGCTCCGGCTCCGGCACCGGCACCGGCACCGGCTCCGGCTCCGGCTCCGGCTCCAGCTGCGTTCCCGGCACCGGCTCCGGCTCCGGCACCGGCACCGGCACCCAGCGAGTCGCCCGAGGTCGCACCGTTCGCTCCGGAACCCATCTTCGGAGCCCCCGCTCCAGAGGCGCCTGCGCCGGTCCAGAGCGAGCGACGCTCGATCTTCGGCGACGGAGCACCCGCTGACACCCCGGCGCCCGCACCGGCCGGGTCACCGTTCGCTGCCGCTCCCGCAGCGGCACCGGCACCGGCACCGGCACCCGAGTCGACACCGACACCGGCACCGGCACCGGAGTCGACACCCGTCGTCGCCGCCGGGCACCTCGCAGCCTTCGACGATCTGGTCCAACGGTCCCGGGCCCGGACCTCCGGAGCCGACCGGATCGCAGCCATCAACGCCGGTCTGGTCGCTGCGGCCGTCGGCGCAGCGGAGTCCCAGGGCTTCACGTTCTCGGACCGTTCCGAGGGCGAGGACGCCGATGAGATCCGCTTCGATGGTGATCCCGGGCAGGTCCTCACCCTGACGCTCGGCCACGTGTCAGTCGAGGATCCAGACGAGGTGCTCACCTCCGATGTCGCCTTCGGAGTGAGGTACCAGTCGAGCAGCGCAGCGTTCGACGCGACCGTGGTGACGTCGCCGTCGGGGGCAGTCCTCGTCGCCAACGACGAGTGGACCGGTCAAGCGGTGTCCTCGGTCGATCTCCGACTGCCGGTCGGGGACTACGTGAACGCTGACCTCCAGGTCGATGATGCCGCCGTCCATCGCGACGTCGCAGCCACGGTGGCGGTCGTCCGGGGTCACCTGCTCTAATCCGACCACGCCTGCTGTGGCCCCGTGTGGTGGCCGAGGCCGTACTCGTCCTCTGCGGAGCAGCCCTCCTCGGGCCCTCGGCTGCAGCGCAACTGCCTGCTCCGGCTCCCGTGGATCCCGAGGTGCTGGCTCAGGCGACGGGCGGAAACGGGCGGTTGTCGATCGCCGTCCGCAACATCGAGCCGTTGGCAACGCCGGATGCGAACGGGTGGGCCGGCTACAGCGTGGAGTTCTGGGAGGATGCCGCTGGCCGCCTCGGCATCCCCTGCGACTACATCGAGGTGGCTTCGGTCGCCGAGCAGCTCGACGCAGTGCGGTCCGGTCGGACCGACGCTGCGCTCGGAGCGATCTCGATCACAGCTGAGGAGAGGCGGCGTTCGACTTCTCGTTCCCGATGTACGACTCCGGCCTGCAGATCCTGACGCGGCCGGAGACCCCGAGTGTCTGGGCGTAACTTCTCGAACTGCTCTCGACGATGGTGCTGTATCGCCTGCTGGTCCCGATCCTTCTGCTGGTCGTCGTCGGGCACATCGTCTGGTTGGTGGAGCGCCGAACCAACGACGACTTCCCGCACAGCTATCTCGCCGGGGTGTGGGAGGGCATCTGGTGGGCGATCGTGACCATGACCACCATCGGCTATGGGGATCGCACCGTGTAGTCCAAGTGGAGCCGTCTCGTGGCGATGGTGTGGATGCTCGTCGGTCTGGTGTTGGTCGCCCACTTCACAGCGGTCATCACCTCGGTGCTGACCGCCGACAGGCTCCGCTCCGACGTGCGATCGGTCGGTGACCTCTACGGACGCTCCGTGGTGACCGTCTCGCAGACGACGTCGTCGGAGTACCTCGAGACGATCGGTCTGCCAGCCACCGGTGTGGGATCCGTTGACGAGGCGTTCGGACCGGTGGCCTCCGGTCAGGCCGAGGCGATGGTCTACGACTCGCCGGTGCTCCGGTATCTGGTGGAACAACGCAGCGCGGACGACCTGCGGGTGGTCGGCCCGCTGATCCGACCGCAGGGCTACGGCATGGTGTTCGCTCCCGGGAACCCGCTCGTCGTCCCGACCGATTGGGAGATTCTCCGTCTCCGTGAGGACGGGATGGCCGCAAATCTCGACGAGCAGTACTTCGGCTCCGAGTAGGCCGATTCCGCCTGCGGTTCAGTCGGACTCGAGGGCGTCGAGAAGAGCGCCCACGCTACGGTGTGACTCGAGCGGGTGTCGGAGCGGTAGGTCCCTGTTGAGGGAGTAGGAGTTCCGCCGACCGGTTCGGTACCGGTTGACGTACCCGCTCTTGACAAGATCTCCGAGGATCCGCTGGGTCGCCCGTTCGGTGATCCCCACCTCTGTTGCCAGCTCCCTGATCCGGAGGTCCGGATTCTGATCCAACAGGACGAGGACGTGTGTGTGGTTGGTCAGGAACGTCCAGTGCGATAGCACGTCGACAGGATAGATCGGCACAGTGCAGTCAGGAATTCATCTTCCTGCGTTAGTTTCTGCGGCGATGTCTGAACCGACCGACCTCGGCGTCGCCGCTCCGGCCGACGCTCAGGATCCAGGAGCTCCCGATCATGCGCTCGATGCCGACGAGGTGGCAGAGCGTCTCGGTGTCGTCGTGTCCGATGGGCTCAACAGCGCCGATGTGGCGGAGCGCACCGAGCGTTACGGGCCCAATCAACTCGCCGAGGCCCCCCGGCGTTCGGCCTGGTTGCGGTTCATCGATCAGTTCAACAACGTCCTCGTCTACATCCTCTTGGGCGCCGCTGCGGTGTCCGCCGCAGTGGGGGACTTCAAGGACCCGATCGTGATCGGCATCGTCCTGCTCATCAACGCCATCCTGGGATACGTCCAGGAGAGTCGTGCCGATGACGCCCTGGCCGCCCTCAAGCAGATGCTCGAGGTCGTGGTCCGTGTCCGGCGGGACGGCGCCGTGAAGGAGGTTCCCGCCGGGGCGCTCGTCCCCGGCGACGTGGTGCTGCTCGAGGCGGGTGACCGGATCCCAGCCGACGGGCGGTTCGTCGAGGCGGCGTCGGTCTCGGTGGACGAGTCCACGCTGACAGGGGAGTCCGTACCCGTCGACAAGACGGTCGATCCCGTCCACGTGGAGCCCGGGGCCGAGGTGCCCCTCGCCGAACGCTCCAATTGCGGGTACATGAACACGACGCTCTCCCGTGGCCGGGCCGAGCTCGTGGTGACCAGCACCGGGATGTCGACCCAGGTGGGTCGTCTCGCCGGCCTGCTCGGCGCGGCCGAGGAGACCGAGACCCCGCTGCAGGTCCAGCTCGACAAGCTGGGGAAGCGACTGGCGATCATCGCTGGGGTCGCAGTGCTCGCCGTCCTCCTCGTCGGCCTCCTCCAGGGCGACGACCTCGGTGATGCGGTCCTGAGCGCAGTCGCCCTCGCTGTTGCGGCCATCCCCGAGGGTCTCCCGGCTGTCGTGACCGTGACCCTGGCGATCGGGGTGTCCCGGATGGCCAAGGAGCGGGCCATCGTGAAGCGGCTGGCCTCGGTCGAGACGCTCGGATCGACCACCGTCATCTGTTCCGACAAGACCGGCACGCTGACGCTGAACCAGATGACCGCCACCGAGGCCGTGGCGGGCGGAAGGCACTTCCGGATCGAGGGCCTCGGCTACGGCAGCGATGGAGCCGTGACACCGTCGGACCCGTCGGCGCTCGCCGACCTGCAACGGGCCATGGTGGTCGGGGTTCTCTGCAACGATGCCGTGGTCAACGAGTCAGGCGGCACCGCCGAGTTGATCGGCGATCCGACCGAGGGCGCCCTCGTGGTGGCATCCCGCAAGGCCGGTCTGGACCCGACCGTGGTGCGAGACGGCGCTCCCCGGCTCGACGAGGTTCCGTTCGACTCGGCCGTGAAGTACATGGCGACGCTCCACCCCGGATCCGAGGGCGGATCCCTGCTCGCTGTCAAGGGAGCGCCGGACGTCGTGATCGACCGGTGCGTCTCCGTGCGGGGCGAGGGTGGCCTGAGCGGCGAGCTCGACGACACGCAGCGGGCAGAGCTGTTGGCTGCTAACGACCGGCTGGGCTCGTCGGGACTGCGGGTGCTGGCGCTCGCCACCCGGGATCTGGCCCACCCGCCGTCGGAGCCCGTGGCGCTGGCCCTCGCCGAGGAGTGCGAGGGGCTCACGCTCGAAGCGCTGGTCGGGATCCTCGACCCCGCCCGGCCAGAGGCCGTCGCTGCCGTGGCGGAGTGCCGCACCGCCGGGGTCCGGGTGAAGATGATCACCGGCGACCACGCCGCGACCGCCGGAGCGATCGCTGCAGAGCTCGGGATCGTCGGCGAGGTGGTGACCGGCGCCGAACTGGAGCGGATGACCGACGAGGAACTTGCAGACCGTATCCACGACATCGGCGTGTGTGCTCGGGTGTCGCCTGAACACAAGGTCCGGGTCGTCAAGGCGCTGCAGTCCCGGGGCGACGTGGTGGCCATGACCGGCGACGGCGTGAACGACGCTCCGTCGCTCAAGCAGGCCGAGATCGGTGTGGCCATGGGCGTGACCGGCACCGAGGTCACCAAGGAAGCCGGCGACATGATCCTCACCGACGACAACTTCGCCACGATCGTGGCTGCCGTCGAGCGAGGCCGGGCGATCTACGACAACATCGTCACGTTCGTCCGGTTTCAGCTCACGACCAACATCGCGGCGATCATCACGATCCTCGCTGCTCGGCTCGCCGGCCTACCGACCCCGTTCAACCCGATCCAGATCCTGTTCGTCAACATCCTCGCCGACGGTCCCCCGGCCATGAGCTTGGGGCTCGATCCACCCAAGCCGGGAGTCATGGATCGGTCGCCACGCGACCCCGCAGCGAAGATCCTCACGGGTCCACGACTGACCCGGATCAGCATCACTGCAGTGATCATGGCCGTGATCACCCTCGGGGTGCTCTGGTGGCAGGGCGGTGCCGAATCCGGCGTGGTGCCGGATCAGAGCGCGGCGTACACGGTGGCGTTCACGCTGTTCGTGTTCCTGCAGATCGCCAACGCCTACGTCGTGCGCAGCGGCGATCTGTCGCTGTTCAGCCGGTTCACATTCACCAACCGACCACTGCTGTACGCAACGGCGGCAGTGATCGTGACCCAGGTACTCGTCGTGGAGGTGCCGTTCCTGCAGGGCGTCTTCGGAACGGTCGGGTTGACGCTCACTGAGTGGTCCATCTGCGTCGGCGGCGCACTGCTGCTGCTCGCAGCCGAGGAGGTCCGGTCGCTGGTGGTGCGCTCGGCCAGCAGCAGCGCTGCTTGAGCGTCCTGATATCAGTCGAGCGCGCCCTCGATGGCAGCCACCACGGCAGGGTCATCCGGAGGTATCTGTGGAGCGAAGCGGCCGACCACCGAGCCGTCGGCATCGACGAGGAATTTCTCGAAGTTCCAGCGGACGTCGCCGGTGTGCCCCTCGGTGTCGGCAAACGGGGTGAGCTCGTCGTAGAGGGGGTGGCGATCGTCGCCGTTGACCTCGATCTTCGTTGAGAGCGGGAACGACACCCCGTAGTTGACCGAGCAGAACTCGGCGATCTGCTCGGACGTACCCGGTTCCTGGCCGAGGAACTGGTTGCAGGGCACGCCGAGCACCGTGAAGTTGCGATCGCCGAAGCGTTCCTGGAGTTCCTGGAGTTGCTCGTACTGCGGGGTGAGTCCGCACTTGGAGGCCACGTTAACCACGAGGGTCACCTTGCCTGCCTGCTCGCCGAGGACACCGGGGGTGCCGTCGAGGCCGTCGAGGTCGATGTCGTAGATGCTCATGGCTGTGAGGCTAGTGCGCCCCGGTGACCCGTGGGCACTGCAGGATCGGTAGTCTGCTTGCAAATGTCCGTTGATGTGGTCACCACGTTCCTGGCTCTGCTCGCCGTGCTCGGAATCATCTTCCTGCTCGCCACGTGGGGCCTCGGGATCCTCAGCCGGGTGAGGGGCTCGGTGCCCGACGCCGTCGTTCCGCTGCGCGACGCATTCGTGGAACTCGCCCTCCCGCTCGGTCTGGCGGTAGCCCTGACGACGACGCTGGGGAGCCTGTACCTCAGCGAGATCGCCAAGTTCCCGCCTTGTCCGTTGTGCTGGTACCAGCGGATCTGCATGTACCCGAACGTGGTCCTCTTCGCCGTGGCCTGGTGGCGCCGCGATCGCAACGTGCGGTTCTACGTCCTGCCGCTCGTCGCCATCGGGGCGGTGATCGCCGCCTACCACTACCTGCTTGAGCGCTTCCCGGATTCGGTGAGCTCGGTGTGTTCCACCGATGTCCCCTGCGAGACCGTCTGGGTCTGGAAATTCCACTTCCTGTCGATCCCGGGCATGGCGGGCATCTCGTTCCTGATGCTGGGAACGCTCGCAGTTCTGGCGGGCCGCCGCGGGGAAGGTGAGGCCAGTTCCGGCGATACTGTCGAGCGTCAAGCCGTCGAACTCGAGGAGGTCCTGTCGTGACGAGCACCGAGTCGTCCAAGAAGAAGCCGAGCGCTGCGGATCCCTACTCGAAGCTGGCCAAGGACGTCGACAGCCGCTCCAATCTGGTCCCGATCGTGATCGGGGTCATCGCTGTGGTGCTCGTCGTGGTCGGTCTGATCGCCTTCCTCTCGAGCCGATCGTCCACGAGCGATACCGCAGAGGGCACCGGTGCTGCGGTGGCCGCAAAGGCCACCCAGGAGACCGCCTCGCTCCAGCTCTCCGGCGAAGATCTCCCGCCGTATCCGGAGGGCGCCCAGGGACTGGCCGACCCGGCGAGTGATCCAGCCGTCGGCCGCACGATCCCGAAAGCGAGCGGCGAGACGTTCGACGGCTCCCCCCTCGCTGTGGACCCGGCGTCCGGTGAACCTCAGATGATCATCTTCCTCGCCCACTGGTGTCCGGTGTGCCAGTCCGAGGTTCCCGAGATCCAGGCGTGGATCGACCAGGGCGGGCTCCCGCCCGGCGTCAAGGTCACGTCGGTCGCCACGGCGGTCTCACCTGACAAGCCGAACTACCCGCCGTCGAAGTGGATCACCCGCGAAGGCTGGACGCCGCCGGTCCTCCTCGACAACCCCAGCGGCTCCATGGCCAAGGCCTACGGGCTGCCCGGATTCCCGTACTTCGTCCTGACCGATGCCGAGGGCAAGGTGGTCCAGCGCGGTTCGGGCAAACTGCCGATCGAACAACTCCAGACCGCAGTGAACTCCCTCGTCGGTGATGCCGGCGCCTCCCAGGCCACGACCCCGCCGTCCTGACGCCTGCGCCGAACGGCCGGTCACGTGGTGAGGCAGGCCTTGCCGACGATCTGGCGTTCGAGCAGGTCCCGCAACGCCGTTCCGGCTTCTTCGAGGGGGTAAGTGGTCGGCTCGACGGGTTGGAGTCGCCGATCATCCACAGCAGCGAGAACCTCTGCGAACAGTTCACGTTGGGCCTCGGGGTGCGCCATGGCCCACGCCCCCCAGTCGACGCCGACCACGGTGCGGTTGCGAAGCAGCACCTGATTGGCGGGGAGGCGGGGGATCTCTCCGCTGGCGAACCCCAGGACGAGGAGGCGACCGGCCTCACCGAGTGAGCGCAGGAGTGCGTCGGCGTGGGGCCCGCCCACTGGATCGGCTGCCACGTCGGCGCCACCACCGGTGATCTCCCGGATACGGACCTTGAGGTTCTCGGTGGTGTAGTCCACGATCTCGTGGGCACCCCGCTCGATGCACAGATGGAGCCGGTCCGGCCCCGAGGCTGCGGCGATGACCCGGGTACCGAGCATCCGGCCGACGTCGATGAACGCCAGGCCCAGACCGCCCGCTGCACCCGCCACGACGATCCACTCGCCCTCGATGACCTGAGTGCGGTGCGTCATGGCGAACAGCGCAGTCGAGTAGGACTGGCCCATGGTTGCGGCCTGGCCGTAGCTGATCCGCTCGGGGAGACGGACGGGCACGCTCCCGGCGACGAGCACCTCGTCTGCAAACCCACCCAGGCCGATCGATGCCACGACGCGTTCACCCGTCGACCAATCGTTCACCTCGCTGCCGACCTCGATGATCTCGCCCGCCACCTCGGACCCGGGGACGAACGGCAGCGGCGGGCGGATCTGATACTGGCCCTGCACGAAGAGGGCATCGACGAAGTTGACCCCGGCCGCCCAGACCCGGATCCGGACCTGACCCGGACCGCACGGTGGCGAGTCTCGCTCCACCATCTCGAGCGTTTCGGGGTCGCCGAGCTCTCGACACACGATGGCACGCACGGCGAAACGCTACCGGGCGGTTTCGCCGGACGGCGGGTGTCGACCTAGCGTCGGAGACATGCGCAGCCCCAAGGACTTCTTCAAGCCGCTCGCAGCGGGTGCCCCGGAGCCGCTCCGTGAGATCCCGTTCCGGCCGTCGCGGATGATCCACTTCTTCCCGCCGCACCTCGACAAGGTCACCGCCAAGCTCCCCGACATCGCCCCGACCACTGACGTCCTGCTCGGCAACCTCGAGGACGCCATCCCGATGGACGCCAAGGAGGCGGCCCGTGAGGGGTTGGTGCGGGTCGCCCGTGAACTCGACCTCGGTGACACGCAACTGTGGACCCGGGTCAACAGCCTCGATTCACCATGGGTGCTCGACGACCTCGTCACGCTCGTGACCGAGGTCGGGGACAAGCTCGACGTGATCATGGTCCCCAAGGTCGAGGGCCCCGAGGACATCCACTACGTGGATCGACTGCTCGCCCAGCTCGAGGCGAAGGCCGGCCTGACGAAGCCGCTGATGGTGCACGCCATCCTGGAGACTGCGCGCGGTGTGGCCAACGTCGAGGAGATCTGCCTGGCGTCGCCTCGGATGCAGGGACTGTCGCTCGGTCCGGCCGATCTGGCGGCCAACCGGCGCATGAAGACCACCCGTGTCGGCGGCGGCCATCCGGGCTACCTGGTGCGTGAGGATCCGCCGGAGGGTGAGGATGGTCCCGTGTACGACGCCGAGCGCACCAGCTTCCAGCAGGACCTGTGGCACTACACGATCGCCCGGATGGTCGACGCTTGCGCCATGGCGGGGATCCTCCCGTACTACGGGCCCTTCGGGGACATCAAGGACACCGTCGCCTGTGAGGACCAGTTCCGCAACGCGTACCTGCTCGGCTGCGTCGGCGCGTGGTCGCTGCACCCCGTGCAGATCGACATCGCCAAGCGGGTGTTCTCGCCCGACCCGGCCGACGTCGCGCACGCCCAGGAGGTCATCGCAGCGATGGGCGACGGGACCGGCGCGATCATGTTGAACGGCAAGATGGAGGACGACGCGTCGGTCAAGCAGTGCCACGTCGTCGTCGAACTTGCCCGCCAGCTCGCCGAGCGCGACCCGTCGCTCGCCGAGCTCTACGGATTCTGAGGTGAGGATCGTGAGAGGGGAGCAACCGTGAACGAACTCCGACCACGCCGGAGCGTGTTGTACATGCCGGGCGCCAACGACAAGGCGCTCGAGAAGGCCAAGGCGCTCCCGTGCGACTCGATCATTTTCGACACCGAGGACTCGGTCGCCCCCGACATGAAGGAGGTCGCCCGCGAGAAGGTGGCCGCAGCGGTCACGTCGGGGGAGTACGGCAACCGGGAGCTCACCATCCGCGTGAACTCGGCCGAGACCCAGTGGCACGCGGATGACCTGCGTTCCGCGGCCGCCGCCGGCCCGGCCGGGATCGTCGTGCCCAAGATCAACTCGGCCGAGGAGGTCGCTGCCGTCGAGTGGATCATCGAGGCCGCGGGCGTGCCCGACCACACGCGCATCTGGGCCATGCTCGAGACCCCGTCAGCCGTCGAGCGGGCCGTGGAGATCGCCACGTCCTCGGAGCGCCTCGAGGTGCTGGTCATGGGGACCAACGACCTGGCCAAAGAACTCCGCGCCGCGCTCGTGCCCGGTCGGGCGCCGCTGCTGTGGGGTCTGGGGCGGTGTGTGAACGCCGCCCGGTTCGCCGGCAAGGTGATTCTCGACGGCGTGTACAACGACGTGAAGAACCCCGAGGGGTTCGCCGCCGAGTGCGCTCAGGGTGCGGACATGGGCTTCGACGGCAAGACGCTGATCCATCCGACGCAGGTCGAGCCGTGCAACGAGGCGTACTCGCCGTCGGCCGAGGAGATCGACTACTCGCGTCGGGTCATCGAGGCGTTCGAGCAGGGTCTGGCCGACGGCGTGGGCGTGGTCACGGTAGACGGGCGCATGATCGAGAACCTCCACGTCGACAACGCCCGGCGGGCGATCGCCGTCGCCGACGCGATCGAGGCTCTGTCGGACTGACGGGGCGCCCCGACCGGGTCAGTCCGGGCGACGGGCCCTGATGTACATGTCGATCCGCCGCCGTCGTTCCCGCACCCACCGACGCGTCGCGGCCAGCACGGGCGGGACGTCCCCGCGCTGCACTGCGCGCTGGCACTCCCGGATCACCTGCACCGGGACCGCCGAGGCTGCGGAGTAGTGGTGGACAGAGAGGACCTGGAGTCCGGCCTCGGTGAGCACCCGGTGCACGATCCGTTCGTTGGCGAACAGCAGGTGGTCGGGCAGGAACAACGGACGTGGGTGGTCCACAGCAGCCAGGTCGGCGGTGTCGCCGGTCTCGAGCAGGAGCTCGCCGCCGGGATCCAAGCGGGCGACGCACCCGGCGATGAACTCGGTCGGATCCTGCAGGTGCGAGAACACGTTCAGCAACGAGATGGTCGAGAAGTTCCCGTCGACCTCCTCCAGCCCGACGCTGCGGACGTCGAGGCCTCGTGCCGCGCAACCCCGGGCCTTGGTCACGTTCGGCTCGAGTCCGATGAGCGAGACGTCGTCGCCGGCGAATCGTCCGAGGGCGGTGAGGAACTCGCCGTGGCCGCAACCGATGTCCAGCCACCGGCGGCAGGTCGGAGGGAGGGATGCTCCGTGGACGTCCCGGAGGATGCGCAGGTACGGGCGGACCCGGTCGGGCCGGTAACGGCCCGTGACCGCGAGCGTGGTGTCTCCCTCGTGCAGGCCGTACTGGTGCGCAACAGCGGTGGCGACCGGGTCGGGTCGGGGCGTCACGTAGAGCAGGCCGCATCCACCGCAGCGCACCAGCTCGAAGCCGTTCTCCACGGCGTAGGGGTCGATGGCGTCAGCCCCGCAGACCGGGCAGTCGACGGCGACGGTCGTGGCGTTCACGGTGCCGTCTGGCGTTCGCCGTGCGGTCGCCGTCTGGTCTCGGAGTCGTTCCGCACGTGGGTCGGCCTTCCGTCGAGTCGTCCTCACCACCTGATGGTGGGAGGCCAGTTCAGCACCCCGGGCCCCCTCGGGCGCACACCCGGTCGCCGACTGACCTACGCTGCGACCGTGAACGACCAGCAGCAGACTCCCCCCGGGTGGTTCGAGGATCCGAGCGGGCAGCAACGGTGGTGGGATGGTGTCCAGTGGGGTGACGCCGCGCCACCTCCGGTTCCTGCCGTTCCCTACGGGGCCGCGGCGCAGGCCTACGGTCCGGCGCAGATCGACGCCGAGAAGGGCATGGCGACGCTCGCGCAGGCGCTCCCGATCGTGATCGGGTTCTGGGGACCGCTCATCATCTACCTGATCTCCAAGCCCGAGCAGCGCTTCACCCGCCACCACGCCGCTGAGGCGCTCAACTTCTCGATCACGCTCGCGATTGCGCTGATCGTCTCGGGCCTGTTGATGTTCGTGCTCATCGGGTTCGTGCTGTTCCCGATCGTGCTGATCGCCGGCGTGGTGTTCCACATCATCGCTGCCCTCGCCGCCAACCGCGGGGAGTGGTACCGCTACCCGATCAACCTCCGGCTGGTGTCCGGCGCCGTCGAGGTGTGATGTCCGAGCCGGGCCTCGTCGCCGAGCGGCTCCTGAGGGTGATCGACGAGGGCCAGCGGACCGCGACCTACAAGCTGGCCCTGATTCTGGCGTTGCTGGACGCATCTGCGTCGCTCGCCGACGCGAACGGCAAGGCGCCGCAGCGGTTGCACACCCGAGTGGTGGCGGAGCAGGTCGTCCGGCTGTACCTGCCGCAGGTTCGCTCCTACCTCGGTGCCGACGCCGAGGACGGACCACTCCGGCAGATCAGCAGCGGGAAGTCCGTGACCCTCCGCGCCGTGTTGGCGCTCCACCTGGCCGCCGGTGGCGCCACCACGCTGGAGGCGGCCCGATCACGGGCACCCGGGGAGCTCGAACGCTGCCTCGACGAGGTCGAGCTCAACTTCGCTCGGTTCCCGGTGCTGCGACTCCAGGTGCTCGGTGGCGTCCCGCTGCCGTTCCTCTACGACGTGGACTGGACTGAGAACGTGTCGCTGGGGAGGTTGCACGCGCCCGGGGGAGGGTCGATCCGTTTCCGGGACGGGGCATCCGACCAGCTGGTGCAACTTGCTTCGCTGGTGCGCCCGCTGGTTGAGGTCCACTGGGTGCGTCAGGTGGCGAGATGGAACGGGATCGACGTCGAGTCGGAGCAACTCCGCCGCCACCTCTTCGGAGCGGATCGGGTTGCGTTCCCCGCCTGGCTGCGGGGCTCGTTGGCCGAGGTGCAGGACGGTCGGTGCTTCTACTGCGCCGAACCGCTGCCGGCTGCTGCGCAGGTCGACCACGTCCTGCCGTGGAGCCGTTTCCCCAACGACGCCGTTGAGAACCTCGTCCTCGCCGACTCCCGCTGCAATGCGTCGAAGCGAGACTTCTTGGTCGGCATCGACCACCTGTCGACCTGGGTGCGCCGGAACCGATGCGACCTCGGGGCCACGACGGCGGCAGCGACCGAACGGGGCTGGCCGACCGACCCTGACCGCTCCGCCGCCCTGATGCGGGCGGGATACGCACACCTGCCTGAGGGCACGCCGCTGTGGATCGGTCGCAACCGTGTCGCTGCCGAGGACCTCGTGGCAGTGAGGTCGGTGCTGGCGTTCGACCGACCGGGTTGACCACTGACGTTCAGGCGGCGCCGCCGGTGTTGGTGTGCCGGGCCACGAGCTGACGGGCGATCACCTTCAAGCAGAGCGTCTCGTCGGCACCCTCGAAGATCGACAGCACCCGGGCGTCGACGAACAGCCGACTGACTGTGTACTCCTCGGCGTAGCCCATGCCGCCGTGGATCTGCATGGCCTCACGCGTCACCCACTCGGCGGCCTTGCAGACGTAGGCCTTGATCATGGACGCCTCGAGCGTGCCCTCGCCCTTGGCCATCATGCGGGCCACCTCGTAGGAGAACTGGCGGGCGCCCTGAACGGTGATCGCCATGCGGGCGAGCTTGGCCTGGGTGAGCTGGTAGTCGAACACGGGCTGGCCGAACACGGCCCGGTCCTTGGCGTACTGGCGGGCCAGCTCCAGGGCCGACTGCATGACGCCGACGGCCCGGGCGGCGGTCTGCAGGCGGCCGTTCTCGAACCCGGCCATCTGGTAGTAGAAGCCCTTGCCCTTGCCGTCCTCGCCACCGATCAGGTTCGCCTCGGGGACGAACCAGTTGTCGAAGGCGATCTCGTAGGAGTGCATGCCGCGGTACCCGAGCGTGTCGATCGGTCGGCCCTCCATCTTCCCGCCGCCGTTCCCGTGGTTCTCGGCGTCGTCCTGGGTGAGCTCGAAGCCGTGGGCGTCGCCCCGCTCCTTGGGGACGATGAACATCGACAGGCCCTTGTGGCCGGCGTTGCGGTCCGGGTCGGTCCGTGCGAGCAGCATGAGGACATCGGCCCGGGCCCCGAAGGTGCACCAGGTCTTCACGCCGTTGACGAGGTAGCCGCCATCGACGTCGGTGGCGGTCGCCTTCACGCCCGCCACGTCCGAGCCGTAGTCGGGCTCGGTCACGGCCACGGCGTTCATGACCTCGGCGGTGGCGAGCTTGGGCAGCCACTCCTGCTTCTGGGCCTCGGTGCCACCGGCCTCGAGGGCCCGGGCCAGGATCTCGGGCCGTGTGATGAGCGACCCGCCGGCCCCCAGCGAGCCCCGGCTCAACTCCTCGGTGGCGACGACCATGCCGATGTAGTCGGACTCGTCACCCGAGGCGAAACCGCCGAACTCCTCGGGGATCGACAGGCCGAAGGCCCCCATCTCGGCCAGACCGGTGATGATGTCCTCGGGGATGTCGGCGTTCTCGCGGTGGATGTGCTCGGCGATCGGGACGAGTTGCTCCTCGGCGAAACGGCGGAACGTGTCCTGGACGAGCTCGAAGTCGTCGGTCAGACCACGGGGACCGTCGTTGTCGGCGAGCGAGGCCAGGAACGCCGGGTCCCGGTAGGTGGCCACGAACTCCCGGGTGGAATCCAGCGCCGTGGGGGAGACGCCCCACTCGGCCTCCCGGCCGAAGACCTTGCCGGCCAGGTCCGCCAGGGCGTCTGCGGTGAACGCCGCAGTGATCAGCGACTCGGTGTCGCCTCGGGAGCCGTAGGAGAGGAGCCCCCGGGCGGCCATGACCGCAGCCGCGGCGTGGGCCACGTCGTAGGCGAGCACCTGATTGGTGTCGATCCCGTCCTTGGCGAGACGACCTACTCCGGCGTCGACCACGGCCTGTGCTGCGTCGAGCACGGTGGCTGTGGCGACCAGGTCGGCGGAGGTGGGTGTGGCGATCTGCTCGTTCGTCATGCTCCGCAGGTTACCGCCGAGTCACTTGGGCCTCCCAAGCCCCGGGCGGTACCGTCCGTCGGTCCTGACCGAGCAGCACAGGAGCACCCACATGACCGTCCACGACCGTCCGTTCGGCCGCTACCTCGAGGACTTCGAGCCCGGGGACATCTACCGGCACTGGCCCGGCAAGACCATCACCGAGTATGACGACCACCTGTTCTGCATGATCACGATGAACCACCATCCGTTGCACACCAACGAGTGGTTCGCCCAGAACGAGACGGTGCACGGCAAGAACGTCGTGGTCGGCAACCTCGTGTACTCGCTGGTGCTCGGCATGAGCGTCCCCGACGTGTCGGGTGCGGCCATTGCGAACCTCGAGATCGAGACACTGCAGCACAAGAACCCGACGTTCCATGGCGACACCATCTACGCCGAGACCCGCGTGCTCGAGAAGCGCGAGTCGTCCAAGGGTGACCGTGGCATCGTCACGGTCGAGACCAAGGGCTTCAATCAGGACGGAGTCGAGGTCTGTTACTTCAAGCGCAAGGTGATGGTCTGGAAGGCCGACGCCGCCCCGGTGCGCAAGCGCCCCTACGGCGACGACGTCTGGGACGCCTGAGCATTCTGCCGTGACGGTCGATCCGGTGGCGGCCGGCGGGTTCGCCGCTGCGGCGCCGACCTACTCCAGGATCCGACCGACCTACGCCCGGGCGGCCATCGGCCGGATCGTCGAGGTGGCCCGGGCGACACCGGCCGGCCGGGACGCCCGGGTGCTCGACGTCGCCGCCGGGACCGGGATCCTCACCGGACAGCTGACCCGCGCCGGCCTGCAGTGCACCGCCGTCGAGCCGCTCGGTGAGATGGCGGCGCAGTTGCGGCGGTCGCTGCCGGCGGTGCCCTGCACCCGCGGCGTCGCCGAGTCCCTTCCGGTCCGTGATGCCGCGTTCGACCTGGTGACGGTCGCCCAGGCGTTCCACTGGTTCGATGCCGCGTCGGCGCTCGCCGAGGTCCGTCGGGTGCTCCGTCCGGGCGGCTGGCTGGTGCTGGCCTGGAACGTTCGCGACGCGTCCGTCGGGTGGGTGACGGCGCTGGACGACCTGGTGGAGCGGCACGCCGGCGGTCGCCCGTACTCCCAGCACGACGAGCACCGCTGGCCCGGGGTGATCGACTCGGCGGGCGGGTTCGGCCCGGTGCAGGAGGAACGCTTCGACAACCCGGTGGCGACCACCGTGGACGGCGTCCTGGACCGTGTCCGTTCGATCTCGTTCGTCGCAGTCCTGCCCCCGGAACGCCAGGCGGCCCTGCTGCGGGAGGCGGCGACGCTGCTGCGGGAGGACGTCGGGCTGACGGGAACCTTCGACTACCCGCACCACACGGTCCTGGACCAGTGCGCCCTGCTCGACGCGTGAGCCGTCGGTCGTCGACCGGGGCGTCGGAGCCGACCGCCGAGCAGCGCCGGGTCCTCACCTGGGCCGAGGCGAACCGGCGGGACCTGCCGTGGCGACGGACCCGCGACCCGTGGCGGGTGCTGGTGGCCGAGGTCATGCTGCAGCAGACCCAGGCGGACCGCGTCGTCGCCCACTACGAGGCCTTCATCGCCGCCTACCCCGACCCGGCCGCCTGCGCTGCGGCGCCGCTCGACGAGGTGCTCCGGGCCTGGGTCGGGCTCGGCTACCCACGTCGGGCCCGCAACCTGCACGCCACGGCGACGCTCGTCGTCGAGCGCCACGGCGGGACGGTCCCCGGTGACCTCGACGACCTGCTCGCTCTGCCCGGCATCGGCCCGTACACGGCCCGTGCCGTGCTGGCGTTCGCCTTCGAACAGGACGTCGCCGTCGTCGACACCAACACCGGTCGGGTGCTCGCCCGGCGGGCGGGGGAGCGACTCACCCCAGCCCGGGCCCAGGCCGCGGCCGACGCCTGGGTGCCCGCCGGCCACGGGTGGGCCTGGAACCAGGGGCTGCTCGACCTGGGGGCGCTGCGCTGCCGGCCGACGGACCCGGAGTGCACGGGTTGTCCGGTCCGACGCACCTGCGCCTGGGCGCGTTCTGGATGGCCAGCGCCTGACCCCGCCGCCCGGTCCGCAGGGGTGTCCACGCCGCAGGCGCCGTTCGCCGGTTCCGCCCGGCAGGCCCGGGGCCGCCTGCTCCGGGCAGTGGCCGTCGCCCCGGTTCGTTGCCACGACGTCGCCGCAGTCCTCGAGTGGGGGGATCGCGACGATCACGAGGTGGAGGCCGTGGTCGACTCGCTCGCCGCTGACGGACTGGTGCACATCCGCTCCGGTTGCATCGTGCTCGGTTCGCCGGGCGTCGAGTGACGTCGGGTGATCGCTGGACTCGGGCGGGAGATATCTGTCACACCCCGGTGACGATTCAGGCTGAGTTCACCTATCGTTGAGCCGTTGGGGCTCAACGCGGCAGCCCAGCGTGCGTAACAAGACGAACCTGACCACCCGATCTGACCACCCGAGGGGGCATGGCGGAGATCACCTTCTACGGAGTGCGAGGGTCCACGCCATGTGCCTGTGACAGCGTCGCTCGTTACGGTGGCAACACATCGTGCGTGGTCGTCACCTCCGAGGACCACGATCCAGTCGTCCTCGACCTCGGTACCGGCCTTCGGTTCTACGGGCTCGACCAACCGTTCGACCAACCGTTCAGGGGAACGGCCCTCCTGACCCATCTGCACTGGGACCACGTGCAGGGGATTCCGTTCTTCTCACCGCTCCTCGTCGAAGGGGCCTCCCTCGACGTGTACGGACCGCCGCAGGAGGTCGAGAGTCTCGAGGACTCGATCCGGCGTTTCATAAAGCCCCCGTACTTTCCCGTCAGCGTCGATGAGCTCCCCGGCGAGATCAACTTCCACGAGGCCCCGATCGGGTCATTCGAGGTGCCCGGCGTGCAGATCGAAGCGGCATGGGTGCCGCACGTCGGACCGACCCTCGGTTACCGGATCACGACCGGCGGCGTGAGCATCGCCTACGTCAGCGACCACCAGCAACCGGCCCCGGCGTCGACCGATGTCGACGAAGCGGTCCTCGACCTGTGCGCCGAGGTCGACGTGCTGATCCACGATGCGCAGTTCGACGACCTCGAGTTCTCGATGCGTTCGGACTGGGGTCACTGCACAGTCGACTACGCCGTTGAGGTGGCTGCACAGGCCGGAGCGAGGACGCTGGTGTTGTTCCACCACGACCCGGCGCACACCGACCTTCGGATCGACGAACTGCTCGTGGGCGCACGGCGCCTCGGGGATTCGCGTGGTGTGGAGCAGGTGATCGCCGCTTCCGAGGGGCTGACGTTGAAGTTGGAGGCCCCGTCCGTGGCCGACTCCACCCGTGGTCTGGGACGTCGCCGCAGCGCGCCGCAGGCGGCCACCGGGACCTGAACCGTCTAGGGTTCGAACTGCATGACTGCGGAACCAGCCGACTCGTCCGGCAGCGGACGGGAGCGCCATCTCGGCGCCCCGGCGATTGTCGAGATCGACCCTGCGGTCTACCGCAACGTCCTCGGCCACCTTCCGACCGGGGTCACGGTGGTGTCGGGTTCAACAGCAGGACGACCGGTCGGGCTCACGGTCGGCTCGTTCTTCTCGGTCTCGCTCGCCCCGCCGTTGGTCGGCTTCTGCGTCGCTCGATCGTCGACCACATGGAACGTCATCGCCGAGCAGCAGGCGTTCGGTGTCAGCGTGCTGGCCGACGACCAGGATGCCACCAGCGGCCGATTCGCCTCTCGGGTGGAGGACAAGTTCGACGGCATCAGTTGGGAACCGGCGCCCGTCACCGGCTCGCCGCTCATCCACTCCGCCGTCGCCCACCTCGACTGCGAGATCTTCGACGTGTTCCCAGCCGGTGACCACGATGTCGTGATCGGCCGGGTGCTCGCACTCGAGGTCCACCGGGCCGAGGCCGGTGCTCTCGTGTTCGCACGCGGCGGTTACCACCGACACGAGTCGATCGACTGAGGCCTGCGGGCAGGATCAGTGGCCATCTACGCACTCGGCGAGCAGGTTCCCGAGATCGACCCGTCGGCGTACGTGCATCCGGACGCCGTCGTCATCGGGTCGGTCGTGCTCGGCGCCGAGTCGTCGGTCTGGCCCGGAGCGGTGATCCGTGGCGACGATGGGTTCATCTTCATCGGTGAGCGCTGCAGCATTCAGGACGGTGCGGTCCTGCACACCACTCCGTTCCACCCGACCACGCTCGGCAACGATGTCACGGTCGGGCACGGTGCGGTCCTCGAGGGGTGCGTCGTCGAGGACAAGGCGCTGATCGGGATCGGCTCGATCGTCCTGCACGACGCCCGGATCGGGCGCGAGGCGGTTGTTGCGGCCGGCGCGTTCGTCGGAAACCGGAAGGTCGTCCCGCCGTTGTCCATGGCCCGCGGGATCCCGGCGACCATCACGCCCGATGCGGTGCAGCCGGGACACTTCGACCTCGGCGTGCAGTCCTACGTGCAGCGCGCTGCGCGATACCCGTCGTTTCTGCGTCGGCTGGACTGAGCAGATTGGCGGAACGGTTCTCGAGGGGAAGTGTCGCTCAGCCCAGGTAGGACGTCGAGTGGAGCCACTCGACCCAGGGCGGTCCGCCGACGTTGCGGAGAACGGTGAACACCACGAGGCCCACCACGATCGCCGCTCCGAGCAGCATCGATCTTCGTCGGTCGGTGGGCCACGGCACCGGCGTCGTCTGGCCGTGCATCGAGCGCCACAACCACACCGCGAGACCGATCGCTACCAGGGGAAGTGCCACAGCGAGCAGGACGTTGTGATCTGCCGCAGCGAGGACATCGCCCCGGACGAGGGAGTTCACACAACGCATGCCGCCGCAGAAGGGGCAGTCGACCCCGAACGCCATCTGCGAGGTGCACAGCGGTTGGCCCGTGTCGCCCGGGTTCCATGCGGCGATCAGCGCCGAGCCGACCGCCACCGATCCGATGGCCACCGCGGGGCCGAGCCAACTGCGTTGGACGGGGTGGCCGTGCGTCTGCACGGCATCACTGTAGGGCCGACGTGGCATGTCGTCAGGACGGGGAGGTTGTTACTATCGGAGTAGGAGAAATCCCCGTCCTCCGGAGGAGCCCACATGTCGGTCGATCTCGACCTGTCCAAGTACTCGCTCGGCTGGAGCGACGCAGAGGACTACGTCTTCAAGCCCAAGAAGGGTCTCGACGAGGCGATCGTCCGGGAGATGTCCTGGATGAAGGGCGAACCCGACTGGATGCTCGACTTCCGACTGAAGAGCCTCCGCGCCTTCGACCGGCGTCCCATGCCCAACTGGGGCGGTGACACGTCGGAGATCTACTTCGACGACATCTACTACTACATCAAGCCCACTGAGGGGCAGGTCGAGGACTGGGACGACCTGCCTGAGGCCATCAAGAACACCTACGAGAAGCTCGGGATCCCAGAGGCCGAGCGCAAGTACCTCGCCGGCGTAACCGCCCAGTACGAGTCCGAGGTGGTGTTCCACCGCAACCGTGAGGATCTCGAGCGTCAGGGCGTGGTGTTCTGCGACATGGACACCGCTCTGCGGGAGTATCCCGAGATCGTCAAGCAGTACTTCGGCACCGTGATCCCGCGCAATGACAACAAGTTCTCGTCGCTCAACTCCGCAGTGTGGTCGGGTGGTTCGTTCATCTACGTGCCCCCCGGAGTGGAGGTCGAGATGCCGCTGCAGGCCTACTTCCGGATCAACGCCGAGAACATGGGCCAGTTCGAGCGGACACTGATCATTGCCGACGAGGGTTCTCGGGTGCACTACATCGAGGGCTGTTCCGCTCCCGTGTACACCTCGGACTCGTTGCACTCCGCTGTGGTCGAGATCGTCGTCAAGCCGTCGGCCAGGGTGACCTACACGACCATCCAGAACTGGTCGTCGAACGTCTTCAATCTGGTGACCAAGCGAGCGGTCGTGGAGGCCGAGGGTCACATGGAGTGGATCGACGGCAACATCGGAAGTCGCCTCACCATGAAATACCCCAGCGTGGTCATGGTCGGCCCCAAGGCGTCGGGCGAGGTGCTCTCGGTCGCCTACGCCGGTGCAGGCCAGCACCAGGACACCGGAGCCAAGATGATCCACGCTGCGCCGGAAACCACATCCAAGGTCGTATCCAAGTCGATCTCCTCCGGTGGTGGGCGCACGTCCTACCGGGGATTGGTGCGGGTCGAGGATGACGCCGCCAACTGCGTCAGCCACGTGCAGTGCGACGCACTCATCCTCGACGAGGACTCCGTGTCCGATACCTACCCCTACACCGAGGTCGGTTCACGTGACGCGGTGGTCGGTCACGAGGCGAGCGTATCCAAGATCGCCGACGAGCAGCTCTACTACCTCATGAGCCGGGGACTGTCCGAGGAGCGAGCCATGTCCATGGTCGTCAATGGCTTCATCGAGCCGATCACACGGACCCTGCCCATGGAGTACGCAGTCGAGTGGAGCCGGCTCATCGAACTCCAGATGGAGGGCAGCGTCGGCTGATCCCCCGCTGCGGAGGCTCAGGCCTGGGCGAGCGCGCCGAGGGCCCGAATGCGGAACCCACCACCATCGCTGAGTGCAATGGTCTCCAGGCTGCGTGCTGTTGACACGACGTCGTCCGGGTCGCTCGTACCGTCGTCGATGGCGATCCCGGCGGCCAGCTTGAGGTCGACGGGTTCACCCCGGAGCACGACCGGTTCCATCGTGGTCGACAGGAGGCGGTAACAGACACCGGCGGCGTCCTGGGCATCGCCGAGGTCGGTCGCCACCACGGTGCAGACCCCTTGGTGGTGACGGACGATCGTGTCGTGGGAGCGGAGTTGCTGACGCATTCGATCGACGATCGTCGCCGCTGCGAGCCGCAGGTCGGCGGGTTCGAGCGCCGGTCCGGTCATTGCGAGTTCGATCACGGCGTACGGACGACCGGTTTCGAGCGTCGCAGTGCGTGCGGCCTCGACCGTCAGTGCGAGATCCGGACTGACAGCGGCGCCGGACGGCTGGGTTCCCCGGTCCGGTGTGGAGTCGGGCGCCACAGGGGGGTTCCGTCGCCGGTCAGCGGTGAGGTCCCGACCGACGACGGCGATCGACGTGACCCGTTCCGGCGTGTCGGTGGCATGGTGATCGGAGATGACCGGTTCGGCGGCCATCGTGAGGCGCACCCGTCGACTCGTGCCGCTGACCGAACAGAGGCGCACCTCCACGTGAGCGAGTTCGGCGTGACGGCCGAGGAGGCTGATCAGGCCGGTCAGCACCTCTGCCTGATCGGACTCGATGCACAGCGACGTGGCGTGCGATCCGACGAGCTCACCGGTGCCTCGCCCGCAGAGCCGTGAGAACGCCGGGTTGAGCGAGGTGATCACCCCGTCCGGATTGAGCGTGCACGCGGGCACATCGGCGGCATCGAGCAGGATCCGAGGTACGACTGTGTTCACCCGTTCAGCATCGGCCCGGTCGGTACCCCTGTTGAGTCGCCGGCACTGGGTCAAAGTTCCCGGCCAGCAGACCCCACCTGAGCGAGGTGTCGTTCCGACGTAGGCCACAATGGCACCATGCCCATGCAGGAGAACTGCAAATTCTTCGAGAGTCGCTCCTATCCGAACGGTGACACCGTGAGGAAGTGCGACCTGGATCTGGCTCCGGAGGCGCCGTGGCGGTGCCCTGAGAACTGCCAGGCGTTCCAGCCTCGCCTCGCCGACGTCAACTGGGCCCACGGGACCCTTGTGACGCCACCCACGCCGCCCGAACCGGAGAGCCTTGGAGAGGACGACTCGATTGCGGCACTCCTCGACTCCGCAGAGGACGTCGTCAACGCTGCGGGCCCCAAGGTCATGGGCGAACTCGCAGCGGAGGAGAAGAAGCGCAGGGGCTGGCGGCGGTTCCTCCCGGGCTCGAAGGACTGAGAGGGAACGTCCGATCCGATCGACGCCGACTGAATAATCCCTACGCCCGTAGGGTAAATTCCCCGTCGTGGGCACGACGGTCGAGACAGGTCCGTTCGGGCATCTCGCCGAGGACCTCGCAGATCTCCAACTCCCGACGACCGACGCCGAGGAGTGGCGCTACAGCCGAGTCGCCGACATCGACCCGACCCGGTTCGCCCGGGCGCCCGTGGAGCCGGCCCTCGAATCGATCTCAACCGCCCGAGCAACCATCGACGACCTCCTCGGCGCATCGACCCAACCGCCTTCTGCCACCGTCGTCGTGGTCGACGGCTCCGTCAGTGCTGCGGAAGCCGCTGATCCCGTACGGATCGACGTCCATGCCGTCCAGACCGTCCAGACCGAGCAGGCATCTCCCAACGCTTTCGCCCTTCTCAACGAGCGGCTCTGCTCCGCTCAGGTCACGGTCACGGTCGACGCCCAGGCGCGAGTCGTCGCTCCCATCGTCGTAGCGAGTGTCGTGACCACCGATGGCGTGGTCGTCGCACCCCGGATGCGCATCGAGCTCGGAGCGAACAGCGAGGCGACGCTGGTGGAGGTCCACCGCAGCACCGGGCCCTCGGATTCACTCGTCGTCCCGGTCACCGAGGTCGAGGTCGGACGTGACGCAACCCTGCGCCACGTGTTGATCCAGGACGTATCGGTCCGCTCCGATGTGGTCGGGTCGGTCACCGCCCGAGTGGAGGCCTCCGGCACCTACGACACGTGGATCGCAGCGATCGGCGGTCGCTACGCCCGGACCCGTGTGGACTGCCAACTCCTCGGCCGGGGCGCCGATGCCCGGCTCGTCAGCCTCTACGCCGGTGGTGGCGACCAGATGCGTGATCTTCGCACCTTCCAGGACCACCTCGCCCGCGACACGACGTCCGAGCTGGTGTTCAAGGGCGCTGTCGACGGCCGGGCCCACGCCGTGTACACCGGGCTCATTCGAATCCACCCCGACGCCCGTGGCGCCAACGCCGAGCAGTCGAACCGCATCATGACCCTCAGCGACGACGCCTGGGCGGAGTCGGTGCCCAACCTCGAGATCGAGAACAACGACGTACGTTGCGCCCACGCCTCGACCGTCGGTCCCGTCGATGCCGACCAACGCTTCTACCTCGAGACCCGTGGTGTGCCGACCGAGGTCGCTGAGCGTCTGATCGTCGCCGGGTTCTTCGACGAAGTGCTCGATCGCTGCCCGGTTCCGGGAATCGCCGAGGCGATCCGACCGACGCTTGCAGAATTGATGAGTGGAGATCGAACATGAACAACGTGCGACTTTGTGCGTTCGACGACCTCGTCCATGGCGGCGCCCGAAGGTTTGCGCTCGATGACGGAGTGGTTCTGGCGCTCGTACGGATCGGTGACGACGTCTACGCCATCGGGGACCGGTGTAGCCACGCCGACGTGTCGCTCGCCGGCGGGATCGTCGACGAGCGGGCCTGCACGCTCGAGTGCCCCAAGCACGGGAGCGAGTTCGACCTTCGTTCCGGGAAACCACAATCGCTCCCCGCACTGCGACCCGTGCCGACCTACCAGGTCGAAATCATCGACGGTGATGTGATCGTCTCGATCGAGGGAACGCAGTGAGCGAACTCGTCATCGACCAGCTGCATGCAACAGTGGGGGAGACCCCGATCCTCAACGGAGTGACGCTCACGGTGAGGTCCGGCGAGGTTCATGCACTGATGGGCCCGAACGGCTCGGGAAAGTCGACGCTGTCGAACGTGTTGATGGGCCGCACCGGCTACCACGTGACGGGTGGGACAGCCACCCTCGACGGGGTGGACCTTCTCGGACTCCCCACGTGGGAGCGGGCTCAGGCCGGCCTGTTCCTCGCATCGCAGTATCCGACCGAGGTCCCCGGTGTGCAGCTCGCCGACGTGCTCGCCGCCGCCTACGCCGCCGCCGGCCGCGACCCCGAGCTCGTCCCGGAGCTGATGCGCGACGAGGCTGACGTCATCGGATTCGACCGGGCCTTTGCTGGGCGCGACCTCAACGTGGACCTCTCCGGAGGGGAGAAGAAGCGAAACGAGACCTTGCAGCTCGCCGTGCTCCAGCCCCGCATCGCAATACTCGACGAGCTCGACTCCGGTCTCGACGTCGACGCGCTCCGAGCCGTGGCCCGTCGGCTCGAGGCGGCCACGTCCGGACCCGCAGCGCTCGGCGTGCTGGCGATCACCCACTACAGCCGGCTCCTGCAGGAGCTGCACCCGGACACCGTCCACATCTTCGGTCACGGCCGGATCCTGGAGAGTGGTGGCCCGGAACTGGTCGACCGGCTCGAGGGTCAGGGCTACTCCGCCTGGGTGGCCTAGGCTCGCCCAATGGCGCGACCAGAGCCGCTCGATTCGGCGCAGCTCCGAGCGGCCCTCGGCTCGCTCAACGACTGGAATGTGATCGACGGAAAGCTCCACAAGGTGTTCACCTTCGGCGACTTCGGATGTGCATTCGGGTTCATGGCCTCGGCGGCGACCTATGCCGAGAAGATCGACCACCATCCCGAGTGGTCCAACGTCTACGCCACGGTCGTCGTCGATCTCGTGACTCACGACGCTGGAGGAATCACCGACCTCGATGTGCAGTTCGCCCGTCGGCTGGACGACCTCGCCGGTCACTGACCGGGCGGGGGCCGCCGCCTTGTTCCGGGCGGGGCCGCCCGTGACGCTGGCTGACGAGGCGTTGACCCGTTGGGGTGGTGATGTCGAGGTACCCATCTGGACGTGACCGGGTCGGCCAGCCTGGTGCGTGCCACACCGCATGGTGTGTCGGACACAGGCACGCCGACCGATTGACATCGGTGGCTCCGCCAAGGCGCACCTCGTCGAGATGGTGGAGGTGCGTCCACGAGGGCGGAGCGTCGCAACCGGGATGAACGCAGCCACCATCCCGAGCGATCGCTGCCCGACGCTGCTGGGGCGAGAACGCCCGGATACTGCGGCCCAGGTCGAGCGGCACCCCGAGTGAGTCCACCACCACTGGATGGAGAACGGCGTCACAGAGCAGCTCGCGAACGGTCCCGTCCTGCAGTCGGACGCCGTCGAGGGAGGTTCCAACGGTCGTACCTCCGAGCGAACCGTCCGGAGCGAGTGGGTCACCGGCTCGAATCACCAACGTCACATCGGAGACAGGTGCTCTGGCGGGCGGTTGCGTCGCAGTGTCGCGCCGCAACAACTCGGCGAGCGACTCAGCCGTGAGCTCGCTCCGAGACGGCACTGAGTGGCCCTGCTCCTCCTGGTTGGGCTGGCGATGATGGTGGAAGCGACGCTCCACCTCCTCGTCGATTGCCGCCCGAACCTGCTGGGCGGCGGCGCCATGGAACGTGTCGTCGAGGTGGAGCGTGTCGCCGAGGCCTGGACGGAGACGGGCCCGGTCGCAGGCGCTCTCGGGTTGGTGACCCCCATCCGGGTCGGCGGCCGCAACGAGAGCCTGCACCTCACGGACCCATTGCTCGAAGCGCACACCGTCGGCGAGCGCAGTGAGTTCATCGAGGCACGCTGCGACGATGCGGAACACCCTGGGCGTGGCCAGTCGGACGAGTACGGCTGCATGGTGGGAGGTGATACGCCCATCGCACACGGCGAAATCGCTGACAGACGCACCGACGGCAGTCGCAGCGCTGGTTCGGTGGCTCGACTCGGCCGCACCGGTTGACTGTTGAGCGGTGGATGGCGGTGATGCTTCGGGATCTCGCACAGGGCAGCTTCCGAGATCGTCGCAAACGGCGGCGGTTGGGGCAGCAGAGGCTGCGAGATGTTGCGGCTGGCGCCGTGTCGTTGCGGCTGGCGCCGTGTCGTTGCGGCTGGCGCCGTGTCGTTGCGGCTGGCGCCGTGTCGTTGCGGCTGGCGCCGTGTCGTTGCGGCTGGCGCCGTGTCGTTGCGGCTGGCGCCGTGAACGAACGTGTGTTCGATTGAAGCACAGCTCTGTGACAGCGTCAATGCCCAGCTCCGGCCAACGGCTTGAAATGTGCCAGCGCGGCTGCCTCGAGATCCCTGGCGGTTCGCCGAGCCGGGGACTCAGTCGGCGGTCTCGTCGAAGCCCTGGAGAAGAGTGTTCCACCCGAGCGTGGCGCACTTGATGCGAACTGGAAACTTGACCACTCCCTTGAGGGCATCGAGGTCGCCGAGAGCGATGGTCCCGACGTCGCCTGAGTCGTCGCCGCTCAGTTCGCTCTCGCTGCCGTCGCCGCCGAGCTCGCCCTCGTGGATCGACATCATCGCCTTGAACGCTCTGGTGAGGTGCCGGGCCTCGGCGACGGTGTGGCCCTTGACCGCAGCGGACATCATGGATGCTGAGGACTGTGAGATCGAGCACCCTTGGCCGCCGATCCGGATGTCATCGATCAACGCATCGTCCCCCTTGGACGGGTCGTCGAGTTGCAGGTAGACGACGATTTCGTCGCCGCAGAGGGGATTGAACCCGTCCGATCGGGTCGCAGGCGGCACGGGGAGCTCGCCTCGGTTCCGTGGGCTGCGATAGTGGTCGAGGATGATCTCGCGGTAGAGGTCTTCGAGGCCTGACATGGTTCTCGTTCAGTCGAAATGACTTGGTTAGTTTGGTAGATCGTGGCCCCGGAGGGGAAGCCCGACCATCGGTGGATCCATCCGGTTCAGATGGCGAAGAAGCTCCGGGCGTCGGCCAGGGCGTCAGCGAGGGCGTCGATGTCATCGGTGTCGTTGTAGAGGTACCACGAGGCGCGAGCCGTTGCACCCACGCCGAGCACCCGCATGAGTGGTTTGGCGCAATGGTGCCCGGGTCGGACGCACACACCGTGGGTGTCGAGTACCTGAGACAGGTCGTGGGGGTGGATGTCGGCGAACGCAAAACTCACGATGCCGCCCCGATGTTCGGCGTTGGCGGGGCCGAAGATCGTGAGATCGTCACCGAATCGGGCCGGGAGGGTCTCGAGGGCGTACTCGGTGAGCATGTGCTCGTGAGCGGCGATGCGGTCGAGCCCGATGTCCTCGAGGTAGTCGATGGCGGCTGCGAGCCCCACGATCTCGGCTATCGGTGGGGTGCCGGCCTCGAACTTGTGCGGCACTGCCGCCGGGGTGAAGCCGTCGGTTCGGACGTCGAGGATCATGCCGCCACCGCCGAGGAACGGGGGCATTGATTCGAGCAGCTCGGTGCGAGCCCAGAGCACACCGACGCCGGTCGGCCCGCAGAGCTTGTGTCCGCTGAAGGCGAGGAAGTCCGCACCGAGATCGACGACCCGTGTGATCGTGTGCGGAGCTGATTGACAGGCATCGACGCAGACGAGCGCTCCAGCGGCGTGTGCCCGCTCGGCGAGCTCGGCCACGGGAGGGACGGTGCCGAGCACGTTCGACATGCCTGTGATGCTGAGCAACGAGGCACCGTCGAGCGCCTCGTCGATCCCCGAAAGATCCAGTCGTCCCTCGGGGGTGAGGCCGAGCCAGCGAAGTTCGACGCCGTGTGACTCGGCGAGTTGCAGCCACGGAACGATGTTGGCGTGGTGTTCCATCAGCGAGAGCACGACGACATCTCCGGGGCGGAGGTTGGCGGCACCCCACGACCGGGCCACCAGGTTGAGCGACTCCGTGGCGTTCTTGGTGAACACGATCTCCTCAGCGCTGGACCCGCCGACGAAGGACGCCACGCGCCGTCGTCCGGATTCCATGGCATTGGTCGCCCGCTCGGCGAGCGCATAGGCGGCGCGGTGCACGTTGGCGTGGTCCTCGGCGTAGTAGCGGTCGATCGCCTCTCCTACGGCGGTCGGCCGCTGCGAGGAGGCGGCGGAGTCGAGGAACACCAGCCGGGACCCGCCGGCCGGACGGGCGAGGATGGGGAAATCGGCCTTGATCCGGGCGGCGTCGAGTGGTTCGAGGTCGGCGACGGGCCTCACGACGCCTGCCGCCACGAATCGAACCCCTCACGCTCGAGCCGTTGGGCGAGTTCGGAGCCGCCGTCCTCGACGATTCGGCCGTCGACAAGCACGTGGACCACATCGGGTTCGAGGTACTCGAGGAGCCGCTGGTAGTGGGTGATCACGACCACCCCGAGGTCGCTACGGTCGGCTCGTACGGCGTTGATGCCGTCGGCGACGACTCGGAGCGCATCGATGTCGAGGCCGGAGTCGGTTTCGTCGAGGATGGCAACCTCGGGCTCGAGGATCGCCATCTGGAGGATCTCGTTGCGTTTCTTCTCGCCGCCGGAGAACCCGTCGTTGAGGAAGCGGTCGGCGAAGGCGGGATCCATGTCGAGTCGTTCCATCCACTCCATGATGGCCAGCCGGATCTCAAGTACCGACAGGTCGATTCCCTTTCGTTCCGAGAGTGCCTGACGGAGGAACTGTCGCACTGGGACACCCGGGACCTCTTGGGGATACTGGAACGCCAGGAAGATGCCTGCACGTCCCCGCTCGTCGGGACCCCACGCAGTGATCTCCTCGCCACGGAAGCGGATCGAACCGCCGGTCACGACGTACTCCGGTGAGCCCATGAGCGAGTTGGCCAAGGTGGACTTGCCAGATCCGTTCGGACCCATGACGGCGTGGACCTCGCCGGGCAGGACCCGGAGGTCGACGCCCCGGAGGATCTCCCGCTCCGGCTCCTCGGCGGGCGCCGCGCGCAGGCACTGCACCTCGAAGACTGGGACGGGATCGGATGCGTCCAGCATTCGATCATCCTATTTCCCCTACTGCGGTAGTGGAAATAGCGTCGGGCGTGTGTGTGGATCAGGCGTGGTGGTCACGCAGGTCCTCCTTCCACGCCCGGAACCGCTCGTGGCGCCGCCCGCTCGGCCCTGCCCCGTCGCCGCTGCCGTCCGGTGGGAACAGGCGGAACGTGTGGATCCGATCCAGGTCCCGGTGGTCGACCTCGGCGTAGCGGGCGTCGGCGCCCCGTGCCGGACCGGCCCGCCAGAGCAGCCACGATCCGAGTCGGCGTCTGTGGGCGATCTGAGGTGGCCCGCCGTCCGGTCGGTCGCCGCCCGGGAGTGGCGGGGAGGGTTACTCGGTCCCGCCGCCGGTCACCGGGGTTAGCCGGTGAATCGGATGCGACTGGGCGGACTGGGCGGACTGGGAGTGGCCGCCGCATTGTTCGGCGAGACGCACTCCGCAGGGACCTGAACCTTGGCCACCGGCGCACCCAGAGCGACGGACTCCGGCGCATCATCCGTCGTCAGCGGCTCAACAACCGTCGTCGGCGGCGCATCATCGATCGTCGGCATCTTCCCCGTCGTCGGCGGCGCATCCGTCGTCGGCGGCGTCGTGGTCGTCGTGGCCGGGGCCGTGGTGGTCGGCACGCACGGATCGATCGGTAAGGGCTCAGTTGAGGCGGTTGAGGCGGTCGTCGGGACCGTATTGCAAATAGTCAGTGGAGGTTTTTTTTCAACCTCTCCAATATCTAGAGAAGGATCTATATTTACACATGTCGTGGGGGGGGTGTCGGCCGAGCGTCCCGCCCCGGCGGTGCCAGTCAGGGACAAGAGGACCGCAGCGGCGGCGGCCACGACGGTGGCGATCAGCGTCAGGCTGCGACGCCAGGGGGATGAAGTGGTGGTGGACATGGTCAACTCCAAATTGTCACGTAGGTTGCCGGGCTGCAGGTAGCACGACGAGACGGTCGGGACCTGCGTGTTGGGACATGGCTACCGTCAAGGCACCCAAATGCGAACGTAGCAGACGGATCTGGCGGCGACAACCGCCGGTGCAAACGGTCCGCTTCTGATGGCCCCCTGGCTACCAACCTCGGTCCACCCACTCCTGCAGGTGCGGCAACTCGGCGCTGAGCGTCGTGTCGTCGCCGTGACCGGGAAGGACGAGCGTGTCGGGCGAGAGGGTCGCAAACAGGCGACGGTCGATCGACTGAATGATGGCGTTGAAGTCACCTCCTTCGAATCCGGTTGCGCCCGGGCCTCCGGGGAAGAGCGTGTCTCCGCTGAAGAGTACGGGCTTGTTGCGAACGGCGAAGCACATCGAGCCCGGCGTGTGGCCCGGCGTGTGGATGGTCCGGAGCCGGAGGTGTCCGACGGCGATCTCGTCATCGTCACCGAGGATCTCGTCGTAACTCGGGAGCATCGCTGCGTCCTCTGCGGTGACACCGACCGAGTAGCCGGCGTCGCGCAACTCTGTCACGGCCTGGATGTGATCCCAGTGCCCGTGTGTTTCGAGTATCTGCCGAACACCGAGTCCCCGAGCGAGCTCGAGAAGCCGCTCGTGCTCGTTTGCGGCATCGAGGAGGACCGCATCGCCCGTGTGGCGACAGCGCAGCACGAAGACGTTGTTGTCCATGGGCCCGACGACGACCTTGTGGATCTCCATGTCGGTGTCGGCGTGGTGAAGCGTCGAGGTGGCGTCAGGCACCGTGGCAGTCTGACATGCCGGTGGCTGGGTCAGATGCTGGCCACATCGAAGCCGAGGGCGACGGCCACCGGGATCTGGATCGGATCGAACGTGATGTAGGTGACCGGGCGGGGGAGCCGGTCGGCGGCGGCGAGGTGGACGGCGTCGACGGTGCGTACCGGCTGCGTGCGCCCCAGGTCTGCGGCCCGGTCGAGGCAGCGCTGGTCGACCGGGACCACGTTGATTCGTTCCCAGTCATCGCGAAGGGCTCGGCGCAGTTCGTTGGTCCGCGCAGGATCGTCGCCGAGCCGGTCGAGGACCATGAGCGCCTCGGCCAGCGCCAGTGCGCTGGCACACCAGTCCGGGTCGGAGGCCATGGCGGCGAGTGCGACTCGTTGCGCCGGCCCGTCGAGGAAGCGCGCCAGCAGCCCAGTCGAGTCGATCGCGACGGTCACCGGCCGCGCACCTCGCGCACGAGTTGATCGATTCGGGTTCCCGCCCACAGCGGCATGGAGAAGGCGGGCTCGGGTCGGTCGGATCGCCGGGCCGGTTCCAACAGGCCTCGATCGACGAGATCGGCCAGCGTGACGTCGGTGCCGATCGGCTCGATTGGACCGAGTTGGGCGATCGGCCGCCCGGCGATGGTGACCACGATCCGCTCCCCGGCTCCGGCGCGGCGTACTGCAGTTGCGAGGTCGTGGCGCAGTTCCCGGGTTCCCATCTCGATCATCACAAAACCCTAGCCGCATGTGTACACACAAGTACGCGTTCGGGTGTGCGGGTTCGTGTCCGCTGGGGTAGAACTCAAGTGACGCCGGAGGTGCAGACCGAATCACGGCGCAACAACCGACACAAACCCCGATCGAATGAGGGATCAGAGTGAACTTCGCATTCAGTGAGGAACAAGAGGAGCTTCGCGGGATCGTCAGGGCGTTCCTGAACGACAAGTCCTCGGAGGCGACGGTTCGTGAGCTCATGGAGACCATCGACGGCTACGACCCGGCGGTGTGGAGCCAGATGGCCGAACAGATGGGCCTCCAGGCGCTCGTGATCCCAGAGGAGTTCGGCGGCCAGGGCTACGGGTTCGTCGAGTTGGTCGTAGTGCTCGAGGAGATGGGTCGCCGCCTGCTGTGCGCCCCGTACTTCGCCACCGTCGTGCTCGGTGCCCAGACCCTGATCCACTCCGGTGACACCGCCGCACAACAGGACTACCTGCCGGGCATTGCGTCCGGGGAGACCATCGCCACGCTCGCCTACACCGAACCCAATGGGAAGTGGGACGAGTCCGCCGTGACCATGACCGCCTCCCGGGACGGCGACGTCTGGAAGCTCTCCGGGACCAAGCTCTACGTCCTCGATGGTCACACGGCAGGCCTGATCATCACCGCAGCCCGCACCGATGCAGGCGTGAGCCTGTTCGCTGTCTCCGGAGACGCCGACGGCCTCACCCGCACGGCGCTGTCGACAATGGATCAGACCCGAAAGCAGGCCCGCCTGGAGTACGCCGACGTCGAAGGCCGCCTGATTGGAGTTGACGGCGAGGGGTGGGCCGCCATCGAACGGGTTCTCGACCTGGCGGCGGTGGCGCTCGCCGCCGAGCAGGTCGGCGGAGCGCAGGAAGTGCTCGACTCGTCGGTCCAGTACGCCAAGGATCGGGTGCAATTCGGTCGACCGATCGGTTCGTTCCAGGCCATCAAGCACAAGTGTGCCGACATGCTGCTCGAGGTCGAGTCGGCGAAATCGGCGGCGTACTACGCCGGCTGGTGCGCCTCGGAGTTGAACGACGAGCTTCCGTCGGTGGCGTCGCTCGCCAAGGCCTACTGCTCAGAGGCGTACTTCCACTCCGCTGCGGAGAACATTCAGATCCACGGCGGCATCGGGTTCACGTGGGAGCACCCGGCGCACCTCTACTTCAAGCGGGCCAAGAGTTCCGAACTGCTCTTCGGAGACCCGACCTACCACCGGGAGCTGCTCGCTCAGCGCATCGGGATCTGAGGTCGGCTTCCGGATGATCGTCTGGATCATCCTGGCGGCGGTGGCGGTCTTCGTGATCGCAGCCGTCTCGATCGGCGCAGTGACCGGCTCGCTCGCCCGTCGACCTCGGCGCAGCGTCTACGACCTCGACGAGGCCGTCGAGTTCGTCGCTGAGCGGCTCCTTGAGGACGTTACAGCTCGACTCTCCTTCGACGATGTGCGCGCCGTGCTCGGAGCCCATTGCGACTACCTCGCCGAGAAGGGCGTGGCGTCGCTCGCCACGGCCGAGGACATCGGGACCGAATTGCTGCTCGTACCCGATGACGAGCCACTGGCGTGGATCATCGGACGGCTCGAGAGTCAAGGAGTCGACGTGGGTGACGCCGACGTCGCAGCTGTCCTCGCTGTCGAGGAGCGCTACTACCGGGCGATCGGCGCGATCGGTGGCGAAGTCGAGGGACCGGCGGATCCGTCGTCGTCGTGAGGGTGTGGCGGTTCGCGCTCACCAGCGAGTGGTCGGTAGCCTGCGGGTCATGGAGCGACCATCGAAGTTCGAACACCACCGTTTCCTGGGTGACAAGCGGACGCAGGTCGTCTACGACCTCGATCAACTTGACGAGGCCGACGCCCACCTCGTCGAGGAGCTGATCGTTGCGGAGGCCTACCAGAGTTTCGGGCCCGACACGTTGCCCGAGGCTCGAAACCGTGGCTACAAGCTGTTCGCCAAGCAGCGCCTCGCAGTGACCGACTGATCGCCATGGAGGAACAGGTCGATGTCGAGGTATCGGCACCGACCATGGACCACGGCTTCCCTTCGGGTGGCCTGCGGCTCCGTGGACACCTCGCCGAACCCGCCGAGGCCGTCGCCGACACCCCTGGGGTCGTCGTGTGCCACGGCTTTCCGACTCGTGGCCGGGAGGCGCCGCAGTCGGGGCTGTCGTTTCCCGAACTCGCCGAGCGGATTGCGCACGAGGTGGGTTGGGTGGCGTTGAGCATGAACTTCCGCGGGTGCGGCCGCTCGGAGGGCCAGTTCTCGCTGACCGGCTGGCTCGATGATGTCCACGCCGGAGTCGAACATGTTCAATCGCTGGGCGTACGGGATGTCTGGCTCTGTGGCTTCGGCACCGGTGGGTCGTTGGCGCTCTGCGAGGCCGGTCGCAACCCCGAGGTACGGGGAGTGGCGGCGCTCGCCACACCGGCGGACTTCGACGACTGGGCCAAGCACCCGCGACGGTTGGTCCTCCACGCCCGCGAAGTCGGCGTGATCACCGACCAGCGCTTCCCTCCGTCGGTCGACCGCTGGGCGCAGGAACTCCGTCTCGTGCGGCCGTTGGATGGAGCAGCGCGCCTCAGCGCCCGGCCGCTGCTCGTCATCCACGGCGACAGCGACGATCTGACCCCGCTGAGTGACGCCGAGGCGATTGTGGAGGCACACGGTTCGGCGGAACTCAGGGTGGTCGGAGGGGCCGGCCACGAGCTCCGGCACGATCCGCGGGCGGTTGCTGTGCTGCTCGGGTGGCTGGCGCGTCAGCGTCTGGTCGGGTCGTTGGACGACGAGCCGGGAGCCTGATCCGCCTTCGACTTCCGGGCGGACTTCATCATCTGCTTCCACTCCCGGACCTCGAGGAGCTGCTCTCGTGAGCCGACATCGGCGACCGATCTCGGCTCGTCGTCGGAGAACGGAGCGGCGGCCTCCTCCCAGCCGTTGGGTCGCTTACCGAGTCGCTTGGCGAGGATGGCGAGGAGGATCTTGGACTTCTCCTCGCCGTAACCGGGCAGTTCCCGGATGCGCTCGAGCAGCACCGGCGCCGATCGCACGCCCTTCCAGATGCGGCCGGCGTCGCCGTCGTAGCGGTCGAGGATGAAGGCGCAGAGATCGTGCACCCGTGATCCCATGCTGGAGGGGAACCGGTGGACAGCTGGTTTCTCAGAGCAGATCGCCACGAACTCCTCGACGTCCATGGCAGCGATCGACGCCGCATCGAGTTGGCCACCGAGACGCTCTCGGAGCGTCGCCGGCCCCTTGAAGGCCCACTCCATGGGCACCTGCTGGTCGAGCAGCATTCCGATCACGAGAGCGAGCGGCTCGTCCTGGAGGAGGCGGTCAGAGGCGTCGTCGCCGGTGATTGGAATCAGGATCTTGACCATTGCCTCAGGCTACCCACCGGGTCGTGGAGGGTCAGCTGAGCCAGGGGGCGATTCGATCCGGGTCGATGCCGTGGCGGTTGATGGCATCGCTGACGGCCGCCGCCGTGAGGACACCGTCGGCAACCAGACCCGACAGCACGGCGATGACGACGCTCGCTGCATCAACCTCGAAAAACTGACGCAGTACCTCTCGAGTGTCGGACCGGCCGTAGCCATCGGTGCCGAGCGAGGTGAAGCGGCGCGGTATCCAACGAGCGACCTGGTCGGGCACGGCCCGCAGGTAGTCCGATACCGCAACCACCGGACCCCGTCGGCCCGAGAGACGCTTCGTGACGATCGGGACTCGGGGTGGGGCGTCGGGATGGAGCCGATTCCATCGTTCCACGTCGATCGCATCGGTTCGGAGCTGCTGGTAGCTGGTCGCCGACCACAGGTCGACTGCGACGCCGTAGCGGGTGGCGAGTTCGTCACGGGCGTCCACGGCGGCCGACCAGAGGGTTCCGGAGAAGAGAACCGTGGCCTGCGGTCCGTCGGAGGGTGGAGCTGCGGAGACGCAGTACAGGCCTTCGAGAATGCCGGGCTCCGCTCCGTCGGGCATGGCCGGCATCGGGTAGTTCTCGTTGTAGAGGGTGAGGTAGTAGAAGACGTCCTCGCCGTCGGCCTCGTGACCGGCGGGGTACATGCGTCCCAACCCGTCCCGGATGATGACGGCGGTCTCGAAGGCGAAGGCCGGGTCGTAGGAGCGGCAGGTCGGGATCGTCGAGGCGAGCAGGTGGGAGTGGCCGTCCTGGTGCTGCAGACCCTCGCCGAGCAGGGTGGTCCTCCCGGCGGTCGCTCCGAGCAGGAACCCGCGGGCCCGGGCGTCGGCCGCCGCCCAGATGAGGTCGCCGATCCGCTGGAACCCGAACATCGAGTAGAACGTGAAGAACGGCACCATCGGGACGCCCCGGTGTGCGTAGGAGGTGGCTGCCGCCGTCCACGAGCAGAACGCTCCCGCTTCGGTGATGCCCTCCTGAAGGATCTGCCCGTCGCTCGACTCCCGGTACGACAACAACAGGTCGTGGTCGACCGGTTCGTAGCGCTGCCCGCCGGGGGCGTAGATGGCCAGTTCCCGGAACAACGAGTCCATGCCGAACGTACGGGCCTCGTCAGGAACGATCGGCACGATCCGCTCCCCGACCGTGGCGTCCCGGCACAGGTTGCGCAGCAGTCGGACGAACGCCGTGGTCGTCGAGGCGGGCTGACCGCCGGAACCGGCGAGCAGTTCGGTGAAGACCTCCGGCGCTGGAGCGCCGAGGGGACGGGTGGTGTGTACCTCGCGTGAAGGGAGGGGGCCTCCGAGGGCGATCCGGTGCTCGAGCGCGTAGGAGCGCTCGGGACTTCCAGCGTGTGGGCGGAGGTACGGCGGCACGCCTCCGGCGAGTGCGTCGTCGGGGATCTCCTCGGTGAAGCCCAGACGATCACGGAGCTCGATCAGCTGCGGGACCGTCATCTTCTTGATCTGGTGGGTGGAGTTGCGCGCCTCGACACCCTCGCCGAGCGTCCACCCCTTGATGGTCTTGGCGAGGATCACCGTCGGGGCATCTGCAGTCTCCACGGCGGCGCGATATGCGGCGTAGAGCTTGCGGTAGTCGTGGCCACCCCGGGGGAGGCGTTCGAGGTCGGCATCGCTCAGGTGTTCGACCATGGCGCGCAGGCGCGGATCGGGCCCGAAGAAGTGCTCGCGGATGTATGCGCCATCGGCGATGGCGTAACGCTGGAACTCGCCGTCGAGGGTCGAGTTCATGCGCTGGACGAGTACCCCGTCGACATCACGAGCGAGCAGTTCGTCCCAGCCGCTGCCCCAGACGACCTTGAGCACGTTCCACCCGCTCCCTCGGAAGATCGCCTCGAGTTCCTGGATGATCTTTCCGTTGCCCCGAACGGGTCCGTCGAGTCGTTGCAGGTTGCAGTTGACCACCCAGGTGAGGTTGTCGAGGTGTTCGCGACCGGCGAGCGAGATGGCGCCGAGCGACTCGGGTTCGTCGAGCTCGCCGTCGCCGACGAAGCACCAGATCCGGCTGTCGGTCGTGTCGTCGATCCGACGTTGGGTGAGGTAGCGACTGAACCGGGCCTGGTAGATCGACTGGATCGGTCCGAGTCCCATGGACACCGTCGGGTACTCCCAGAAGTCCGGCATCAGCCTTGGGTGGGGGTACGAGGAGAGGCCCCGGCCCCGTCGCTCTGGTCGGTCGACCTCCAGCCGGAACCGGTCGAGGTCGTCCTCGTCGAGGCGTCCCTCGATGAATGCACGGGCGTAGATTCCCGGTGACGCGTGGCCTTGGATGTACAGGGCGTCGCCGGCCCGGCCGCCCGCCTTGCCCCGGAAGAAGTGGTTGAAGCCGACGTCGTAGAGGGCAGCTGAGCTGGCGAAGGTCGACAGGTGGCCACCGATCGCATCGGAGCGGTGATTGGCGCGGACCACCATGGCGGCAGCGTTCCACCTCACGTATCGACGGATCTCGCGCTCGAGTTCCTCGTCTCCGGGGAACCACGCCTGATCCTCTGTGGCGATGGTGTTGACGTAGGGGGTGCTCACCGGCGGAGCGACCCCCAGTCCGAGGTCGTGTGCGTGTTGCTCCAGTCTGACGAGCAGGTAGCGGGCGCGGGCGGGGCCGTGTCGCGCCGCCACGGCGTCGAGGGACTCGAGCCACTCGAGGGTCTCGGCCGGGTCGGTATCGGGTAGCTGAGCGGCGTATCCGCCGGGCTCGTTGGTGTCGCTCGGCACGGTTCCAGCCTACGGGTAGGTTCGGAGGGTGCACGACGAGCAACAGGTGGCCTACACCGACGGCGCGTGCCGGGGGAATCCGGGACCGGGCGGTTGGGCGTGGGCCGTGCCCGGTGGTGAGTGGGCCAGCGGAGCTGAGTCGGCCACGACCAACCAGCGGATGGAGATCACGGCCACGTTGCGAGCAGCGGAGCGCTTCTCGGGTCCCTTGCGGATCGTGTCGGACTCGACCTACGTCGTGCACTGCTGGCGGGACCGTTGGTGGGATGGCTGGATTCGTCGGGACTGGCGGACCTCCGCCAAGCAGCCGGTCGCCAATCGAGACCTCTGGGAGCAGCTCGTTCCGCACTTCCGTGACCGCAGGGACCTCTCACTCGAGTGGGTGAAGGGCCACAGCGGTGACGAGATGAACGATCTGGTTGATCAACTCGCAGTCCGGGCTGCGATTCTGGGACAGGGCGAATCAGGTGAGTCACCACCGGATCCGGCGTTGCTCGCCGAGAACGGTCCTGGCCGAATCGATGCTCGGGTTTCCGGCCCCGGTCGTTCCGGTTCGGTCCGCTCTGTTCCCGACGCTGGCGCTGTCGACCCGACACAGCGGGATCCCAGGGTTCCTCCCGGTTGGCGACTCGCCGTAGTCGGCCTCCGGTCTGAGGCGTTGGCCGACTCGCCGAGCGGGGCGCTGCTGGTCGACCGTCTGGCCGAGGTGATCGACGCACAGCGCCAACTTCATCCGGATGTCGTGGTGATGAGCGGGCTCCGCCCCGGAGCCGAGGAGATCGGTGCCCGCGCTGCGGTCCGAGCGGGTGTCCCGTTCGTGGCGGTGCTCCCGTATCCGGACCCCACCGCCGGATGGCCCGAGGTCGACGCCTCCCGGTTCGCGTCACTGGTGGCGGCTGCTGAGCGGACCGTCGTGCTCGAGCGCAAGCGTCCGGTGGATCCTGCTGGTCGGCAGTCGTCGCTCGCCCGTCGCGACGGGTGGATGCGGGCGGTCGTGGATTCGGTGATCGCCGTGAGTGACGGCGTCGACGAGGCGGCCGAGGACGTGCGAGCCCGCTACGAGCAGGCGCTCGCACGCCGTGGCCTCGACGGCGAGGTCTGGCACCTCGAGTTACCCGAGGTCTGAGCGTGGGTGCCATGGGGTTCGACGAACCGGTCGAGCAGCCGGTCGAACAACGACTCGGGGTCGACACGGGTGGGACCTACACCGACGTGGTCCGTGCTGACGGGTCGATCGGCAAGGTCCCGAGCACCCCCGACGACCCCGGGCGTGCCGTGCGGGATGCCATTGGCAGCACCAGCCCTGCGCTGCTCGCCCACGGGACGACCGTGGCGACGAACGCCCTGCTCGAAGGTCGACTGGCCCGGGTAGCGCTCGTGACGACGGCCGGCTTCACCGACGTGATCGAGATCGCGCGTCAAGACCGCCCTTCCTTGTACGACCCCTGGGTTGATCGTCCGCCGGTGCTGGTGGCACGCAGCGACCGACTCGAGGTGGTCGAACGGCTCGATGCCGACGGGGCCGTTCTCACTCCATACCGGCCGGGCCTGGTTCCACCGCCGCCGGCGGGATGTGGGGCCGTCGCTGTGTGCCTGCTGCACTCCGATCTCGTCGCCGATCACGAGTACGAGGTGGCCGAGGAGTTGCGGGCGGCCGGATGGGACGTCAGTGCCTCCTACGAGGTGTCGCCGGAGTTCCGCGAGTACGAGCGCACCGTGACGACGGTGCTCAACGCCGGGCTGAGGCCGGTCTGCGGCCCCTACCTCGACGGGCTCGTCGGAGTGGCCGAGCGAATCGTGGTGACCACCTCCGCCGGCGGTCAGGTCGGACTGGCTGCGGCATCGTTGTATCCCGTGAGCCTGCTGTTGTCGGGCCCGGCCGCCGGGGTGCGGGCAGCGGCGGCGATCGCCGTGGCGTGCGGCTTCGGTGATGCCGTCACCTTCGACATGGGAGGCACCAGTACCGACGTCGGCCTGGTGCTCGACGGGGAACCGGCGTTGGCATCGGGTCACGTGGTGGGTGGCTACCCGGTACGGGTGCCGGCTCTGGAGGTGCACACGATCGGAGCCGGCGGGGGGAGCGTTGCTCGCATCGACCCCGGCGGCGCCCTCCGGGTCGGGCCGGAGTCCGCCGGGGCCGACCCCGGCCCGGCGTGCTACGGACTCGGTGGCCGTCATCCGACCGTCACCGACGCGGATCTCCTGCTCGGACGGATTCCTCCCGGTACTGCGTTCCCCGGCCTCGGTGTGCTCGACGAGTCAGCCGCCCGCCGGGCGTGTGAGGAGGCCGGCGTGGATCCCCAGGGGATCATCGACGTGGTCGACGCGCAGATGGAGCAGGCCCTCCGGCAGGTGTCGATCGAGCGGGGAGTGGACCCCACCGGTCTGGCGCTCGTGGCGTTCGGCGGGGCTGGACCGTTGCATGCCTGCAACCTGGCTGCTGAGTTGTCCATCCCGACGGTGATCGTTCCGTCGACCGCCGGGGTTCTCTCCGCCGTCGGATTGCTGGTCTCGCCGCCCCGCCGGGAACTCGTCCGCACCTGGGCGGGCCTGGCCGACCACGAGGGGCTCGATGAGTTCATCGAGGCGCTCGCTGATCGGGCGCGGGTCGCTCTGGCCGAGGAGATCGACGCCGACCTGGTGGAGGTCGAGACGATGGTGGATTGTCGTTATCGAGGGCAGAGCCACGAGGTCACCGTGCCGACGGTCTCGGATTTCCCGGCGGAGCACTGGCGTCGAAACGGATTCCGGAGGGACGGAACCCCCGTGGAGGTGGTCACCGTGCGGGCCGTGGCGTCGGCACCGCCGCCGTCGTCGATCAGCGAGGTGCTGGCCGAGGTGGTGCCGTTCGCCGAGGTGGTGCAGGGTCCGACCGTAGTGTCCCGGGAGGACTGCACAGTGTGGGTGCCAGAGGGATGGTGGGGGGAGCCCGGACCGCTCGGTTCGCTCGTGTTGCGTCCGGTTGGCGGCGCTGGTGCCGTGGGTGCCACCGAGGAGGCACCCACATGACTCTGTCACCCTCGGAGTTGCAGGTGCTGATCGCCCGGCTGACCGGGGTGGCCGACGAGATGGGAGCGGTACTGCAGCGGGCTGCGTTCAGTCCGAACATCAAGGAGCGTGCCGATTGTTCGGCCGCAGTGTTCGACGCACACGGCCGGGCGTTGGCCCAGGCGGCGCACATCCCTGTGCACCTGGGGTCCATGCCGGCATCGGTGGCCGCCGTGGTCGAGGCGTTCGACGTCGGCCAGGGCGATGGTGACTCGCAACTCGGTCCCGGTGAGCACGCCGTGGTGAACGATCCGTTCCGTGGTGGGACCCACCTGAACGACATCACGGTCGTCACGCCCGTGTGGGATGACGGCGACCTGCTCGGATGGGTCGCCAACCGGGCGCACCACGCCGATGTGGGTGGTGCGGCACCGGGATCGCTCCCGGCCGATGCCGTCGACGTGGCGGCTGAGGGGCTGCGCATCCCGCCGAGCCGGCTCGACGATGACCTGCGGGCGCTCGTGCTCGCCAACTCGAGAACTCCATGGGAGCGGAGCGGTGACCTCGATGCCCAGATCGGTGCCAACGTGGTGGGAGCACAGCGGCTGATGCGGTTGCTGCGGGCACCGACCGAGGAGGTGCTCGCTCACGGGGAGCGGCTGGCGCGTGCCTCCATCGCCGCCCTGCCCGACGGCGAGTTCACTGCGACCGACCGGATGGATTCGATCGGTCCGGGCGGATCGCCGGCCCAGTTGCGTTGCACGGTTCGGATCCAGGGGGAGCAGATCGAGTTCGACTTCACCGGGACCGACCCCCAGGGTTGGGGGAACGTCAACGCTCCTGAGGCCGTCACCGTCTCTGCGGTGGCCTACGTGGTTCGCAGCGTCGTCGGTATCGACCTGCCGACGAATGCCGGGGCGCTCCAGCCGGTCACGGTGGTGGCACCGGCTGGTTCGATCGTCGCGGCGCAGTTCCCCGCAGCAGTTGGAGCTGGGAACGTGGAGGTGAGCCAACGGATCGTCGACGTGGCCACCCGGGCACTGGCGGAGGTCCCCGGCGTGGCCGTGGCCGCTGCGTCGCAGGGAACCATGAACAACGTGTTGATCGGAGGTTCCGGCGGCGGCCCGGCCAACGCGTGGGTCTACTACGAGACGATCGCCGGCGGCCAGGGAGGGCGCCCACCGGATCCGAGTCGGGCTGAGTCCGAGCCGCAACCGGGGATGAGTGGAGTGCAGACACACATGACCAACACTCGGAACACGCCCATCGAGGCGCTGGAGCGGGCGTTCCCGTTGCGGGTGCTGCGCTATCGGCTGCGGAGGGGGAGCGGTGGAGTCGGTGCGGCATCCGGCGGCGAGGGCATCGAGCGTGACCTCCAGATGCTCGAGGATGCGACCGTGTCGCTGATCACCGAGCGACGCGCCTCGCAGCCGTGGGGTCTTGCGGGTGGGGAACCCGGGGCGTCGGGGGAGAACTGGCTCCTGCCGGGTGGCGATGAGACCCGAGCCGAGCGGCTACCGGACAAGTGCACGATTCAGCTCAGGGCTGGCGACGTCCTCCGGATGCTCACGCCGGGCGGTGGTGGCTGGGGAGATCCGACGTGGTCGGACGCAGGCCTCCGGTGATGGCGAGCACGTGCGCAGCCGAGACGGGGAGGCGGTCCGGCACCGTGACCGTGAGCACGCCGTCGTCGGAGTTCCACTCGAGTGTCTCGTCGAGTCCGATCAGGCGCACGTCGGTGACGTCGTGGGCGTCGACGCCGCGGAGACCGAACGTGGTCGCGCCGGGCTCGTCGACCAGCAGGGCGTAGACCGCGTCCCCGCGACTGGTGAAGCGCACCTGCGAGTTCTCCGTCGTGGTGGTCGACGGCGTCGTCCACGGTCGGGTCCCGTAAATGGCCTCGCCGTTCACCGCCATCCACCGCCCCAGCCCCCGCAGCGGGGCGACCTGCTGCTCCGGCAGCCGACCCGAGCCGTCCGGACCCACGCCGATGAGCAGGTTGCCGTTCTTGGCGACGATGTCGCAGAACATCCGCACGAGCTCGCGCGCGGTCACGATGTCCTCGGGGCGTTCGTTGCGGTTGGCGCCGAAGGAGTGGCCGACACCCCGGGTCGACTCCCACTTCCGTTCGGAGATCTGGTCGAAGGAGGTGTACTCCGGGGTCGAGAAGTCGTAGTGATGGGCGGTGGGGAACGTCAGCGACTTGGAGCCGCTCGGCAGGAACCGCCACGCCGCCTGGGCGACCTCGCCGGCTGCTCGGAACAGGTTGTCGGTGAGCACGTTCCGGGGGATCGTCGGCTCGAGCCAGCGGTCGTTGATCACGCCGTCGGGGACGGTGTTGTAGTAGTGCGCGAAGAGTGCGGCCAGGTTGCCGCCAGGGGGCCACGAGATGTCGTTCCAGAGCACGGACGGCCGGTATCGGTCGACCAGTTCCCGGACGTGCGCCGTGGCGTAGCGCAGGTACGCATCGCCGGTCGGTGTTGCCAGGAGGGCGTCGGCCGGACGGCGCATCACGGCGCCGTTGTAGGACCAGTCGTAGCCACCGGAGTAGAACAGGCCCATCCGCATGTCGCGGGCCCGGACGGCCTCGCCCAGGTCGCCGACCAGGTCCCGCGCCGCGTGGTACGCACCCAACCGGGGGTGCGGTACCTCCGACGGCCAGAGCGTGAAGCCCTCGTGGTGCTTGGAGGTCAACACGACGTACCTGGCCCCGGCCTCGGCGCAGACCGCAGCGATCGCGTCGAGGTCGGCGGTGGCCGTGCCCTCGTCGAAGGGCGCCCGGAAGTCGTCGTAGGGCGCGCCGCCGTAGGTCTCCTGGTGGTGCTGCCAGGTGGGGCTGCCCTCGATCTGCATGGTGTTGCGGTACCACTCCGCGTACGGGTTGTTCCGCAGCATGGACACCGGTCCGTGGTCGTGGAGCATCTCCTGGATGTTCGGCACCTGCGGGGCCCAGCCCGGCACGGAGTACATGCCCCAGTGCAGGAACACGCCGAGCTTGGCGTCGTCGTACCACTCGGGGACACGGTGGGTGGACACCGACGCCCAGGTGGGGTCGAACCGATCCTCGCTCACGAGCCGAGAATAGCGGGCTCCCGACCGGTCCGGGGTTGGCGCCGACCGCCCGGGCCTCACTACGTTGCGGGACCATGATCGAACTCAGCAACACCTCAGCGATCGTCACCGGCGGGGCCTCGGGCCTCGGCGAGGCCACGGTGCGGGCGCTCGCCGCCCAGGGCGCCCGGGTCGTGGTGGCCGATCTCGGCCACCAGGCCGAACGGGGCGAGGCGCTCGCCAAGGAGATCGGCGGCCTGTTCGCCGTGGCCGACGTGACCGACACGGAGCAGGTGATCGCTGCGGTCGAGGCCGCCAAGGAGCTCGGCCCGCTCCGGTCGGTCGTCAACTCCGCCGGCATCGGCTGGGCGTCGCGGACCATCGGTCGCGACGGGTCCTACGAGTCCGCCCACGACCTCGAGGCGTTCCGCAAGGTGATCGAGATCAACCTGGTCGGCAGCTTCAACGTCACCCGCCTCGCCGCCACGGCCATCTCGCAGACCGATCCGGTCGACGACGACGGCAGCCGGGGCGCTGTGGTCAACACCGCCTCGGTGGCCGCCTACGAGGGGCAGATCGGCCAGGCCTCCTACACGGCGTCCAAGGCCGGCCTGGTCGGGCTGACGCTGGTGCTCGCCCGCGACCTGGCCGCCGTGGGCATCCGGGCCAACACGATCGTGCCCGGGTTCTTCGACACCCCGATCTACGGCGGCAACCAGGGCCTGAAGGATGCCCTGACGACTCAGACCCTGTTCCCCAAGCGCATGGGCCTGCCCTCGGAGTACGCCTCCCTGGCCGTCGAGCTGATCCGCAACACCTACATCAACGGTGAGTCGATCCGCATCGACAGCGGGTCACGCATGCAGCCCAAGTGACGCATCACCGCAGCGGCGTGGCTGCGGTGAGCATCTCGGCGCCGTCGGGCACCTTGCCAGGCCGGCCGAGCCAATAGCGGTGGTCAGCGCCGCGTAGGAGCGCATGGTCGCCCGAGGTGTTGCCGTACGCCGAGCGGTGTCCCGTCTCCGGCACCAGGCCCTGGGCGCTGAGCCAGGCGTCGAGCTGGACCACCTTCTGCTCGGCACGCACGTTGGGACGACACAGCGAGCCGGTCAGCCGGCCGTCGCAGACCTCCGGTTCGACGCCGACCACGCCGTGCAGGCCGAACTCCCGGGCGATCGGCTCGAGGTAGTACACGAGCGATGCTGAGACGATGACGCAGGTGTCGCCCCGATCGCGGTGCGCTCGGAGCCGGTCGACGACGAGCGGCCGGAGGCGATCCTCGGAGAGCAGGTCCCGGGCGTAGTGTTCGCCCGCTTCCCGCAGGTCGGCCTCGAGCCGGTCGGCGAGCAGGTGTTCGATGAGCTCCGCCTTGACCGCGTCGCGGTCCCGCAGGTCGACCCGGCCACGGGCGCCGGCGGCGACCACCTGTCGCCATCCTGAGGCGAAGCGCGCCCTTCCGGTGGCCCGGAGCAGGAACGGGATGAGGGTGTCCTTGCGGCTGATCGTCCCGTCGAAGTCGAACGCAGCCAGCCCGCGGCCCGAGGTGGCCAATGCTCAGGTGCCGGAGCGGCCGTTGGTCATGTAGGCGTCGAGCCGTTCGAGCGTACGTTCCATGTTCTGGAGGTTGCGGGGTCCCCACCCGGCAGCCCGGATGTACGCCTTGGCCAGCGAGGTGGACCAGTCGAAGGTCTCGGTGACGAGCGTGCCGTCCTCGACAGGCTCGAACTCGTAGCGCCAGCGCCATCCGCCGATGTGGGCCCAGGCGATTCGCCGACCTTCGTCGTATTCGACCACCCGGTTGGAGATGATGTACGGCACCCCGATCCGCATGCTGGTGGTGAATCGGTCGCCCATGGCGAGCTTGCGACTCCCGCCCCTGACACTCCGCACGCTGCCGGAACCGTCGAACACTGCGTGCATGGACGGATCAGCGATCAGGTCGAACAGTTCCGATGCCTCAGCGTCGATCACTCGCGAGGCCGATATGTGTTCCGAAGTCACGATCGGAACCTAGTTCAGGGTCCTCAGCGGCCGGTGACGGAGCGGAGAGCCGGTTCGAGCGTCGGCTCGGAGAAGGCGAATCCGGCCTGCTCGAGGATCGAAGGAACGACTCGCTGGCTGGTGAGCAGGAGCGAGTCGGCGAGTTCCCGGCCGAGCAACAGGCGTGGACCGATCATGGGGATCACGGTGGTCGGACGGCCCAGTACGTGCCCGAGGGTCTTGGCGAACTCGGCGTTGGTCACCGGATTGGGCGCAGTCAGGTTGACGGGTCCGGCCACCTCGGCGGTCAACAGGAACTCAATGGCGGCCACCTGATCGGCGAGCGTGATCCAACTCCAGTACTGGCGACCGGAACCGGACCGACCCCCCAGACCGAGCTTGAAGAACGTGAGTTGCTTGCCCAGGGCACCGCCGGTGGCGTCGAGCACGATCCCGGTCCGCAGGAGCGCCGTGCGGATCCCGGCATCGGCCGCCGGGGCGGTCGCGGCCTCCCACTCGACGCACACCGAGGCGAGGAAGTCGGTTCCTGCGGGGCGGGACTCCTCGACGGTGTCGCTCCCGGTGTCGCCGTAGTAGCCGATGGCTGATCCGGACAGGAAGACCGCAGGGGGACGGTCGAGCTTGGCGATCGCCGTGGCGATGAGATCGGTCCCGCGAACACGGGAGTCGAGAATCCGTTGCTTCTGCTCGGGGCTCCACCGCCGCTCGCCGATTCCCTCACCGGCGAGGTTGACCACAGCGTCGATCCCTTCGAGTGCCGCGGTGTCGATGGTCCCGGCAACCGGGTCCCACGTGATCGTCTCGCCGGTGGTGTCGCTCGACGACGGCCGTACGACCCTGACGATCCGGTGGCCGGCGGCGGTCAGGGAACGGCCGAGAGCCGAACCGATCAGCCCCGAGGAACCGGTGATGGCGACATCCATGAACGGCACAACCACGCCGGTGGTGCGCTCATTCCGGGCGGTCGGACCGAGACCTCAGCCGCGGGCGGCCACCCGCCGCCACAGCAGGCGCGGGAGGTTGCGGAACACCGCAAACGGGAACTTGAGCAGAGGTGGTGCCCACAACACCTCCTGGCCCTTGGCCAGGCCGTCGGTGATCAACTGCGCCACGGCGTCGGGGGTGGTCGAGAAGGGCGCTGCGTCCATCCCCTCGGTCATCTTGGTGTGCACGAACCCCGGTCTGACCACGACGACCCGGACCCCGGTCCCCACGAGCGAGTCGCCGAGTCCCTGGGCGAAGGCGTCGAGACCGGCCTTGGTGGAGCCGTACACGAAGTTGTCGGCGCGGGTGCGTACGCCGGCGACCGAAGACATCACGACGATCACCCCGTGCCCTTGGGCTCGCATCCGTCGGGCGACGGCCAGGCACGACGACACGAGTCCGGCGAAGTTGATCTCGACGGCCTTGGCGGCAAACGCCGGATCGGCGTCGAACGCTTCCTGACTCCCCAGGATTCCAGCAGGGACGTAGACGAGGTCGATGTCGCCGAAACGGTCGAAGACCTCCTCGACGATCTGCTCGTGGGAGCTGGGATCGGTCGACTCCCAGTGGATCTGCTCGACGGTGGTGGCACCTGCGGACAGGACGGCATCGGCGACGACGTCCATGCCGTCCTCGGGTCGACCGGCGAGCACCACGGTGTGGCAGCGACCTCGTGCGAGTCGCACACACAGTGCCCGCCCGATGTCGGAACCACCGCCGAGCACGAGTACCGACTGCACCTCGCCCAGAGCGTCTCGCACGGAATCCTCCTTCTGCTCGCCGACCAACAGCGGTCTGATGCCAGAGCGAGGGTGACACTAACCGGGAGTCCTCGGAGGTCTAGCTTGAGCGGCGTGAGCACCCGGATGCTGATCATCCTGGCCTTGTTGTGTGGGTTGGCGGTGCTGGTGGCCTTCGCAGTGCAGGTGCTCATCGTGATCTGAGTTGCGATCCGTGCAGTTCGCCCGGGTGGCCGCCCTCGCTAGGCTCAGGTCCGTGGATGCGACGTCGTTCGACCTGGTGGTGATCGGTGGTGGCCCCGGCGGCTACGGGGCGGCGCTGTATGCCGCATCGGCCGGCCTCTCCGCGGCGGTGGTGGAGCAGGACAAGGTCGGTGGCACCTGCCTGCACCGGGGGTGCATCCCCGCAAAGGACTTCCTCGAGACCGCAGCGGTGGTTCGCACCGTCAAGAGCGCAGGCGAGTTCGGAGTGGTGGTCGAGCCCAAGGCGCTCGACTGGCCCGTGGTCCTCCAGCGGAAGCAGCAGGTGATCGATCGGCTCTTCGGTGGGGTCACGCACCTCCTGAAGGCGCGCGACGTCACCGTGTTCTCCGGCACCGGAACGCTGGGGGCTGACCGGACGGTGACCGTTCGGAACGCCGGCTCCGGCGAGCACGCCGTGATCACCGGCAGGGCCGTGATCCTGGCCAGCGGTTCGGTGCCCCGGATCCTTCCCGGATTCGAGCCGGACGGCGTGGTCGTCACGTCCGATCAGTTCTTCGACATCACCCAGGTGCCGTATCGATCGGTCGTCATCGGGGGCGGCGCCATCGGGTGCGAGTTCGCCTCGACGTTGGTCGACCTGGGTTCGCAGGTGACGCTCCTCGAGGCGCTCCCCAAGATCCTTCCCGGCTGTGATGAGGACGTCACCCGTGTCGTCGGCCAGAGCTTCAAGAAGAAAGGGATCGACGTCCGCACCGGAGTGGCGGTCTCCGGTCACGCACCCAACGGAGTCGGTGGAACCACCGTGACGCTCGGAGACGGATCGACCATCGATTGCGAACTCGTGGTCGTCTCGATCGGTCGTCGGCCCAACACCGACGGCCTCCTCGATGCATCCTCCGGGGTCCGGCTCACTGATCGCGGCCACGTCGATGTTGATGAGGACTACCGGACCCACGCCGAGGACGTCTACGCGATCGGTGACGTGATCGACTCGCCCCAGCTCGCCCACGTGGCCTTCGCCGAGGCCATCGCCGTGGTGCGGCGCGTGCTCGGGGAGGACGTTCCTCCGGTCGACGACGACTTCGTTCCATGGGCCATCTACTGCAATCCCGAGGTCGCCTTCGCCGGCTACTCCGAGACGCAGGCCCGTGAGCTCGGTTACGAGGTGATGACCTCCAAGCACCGGTTCGCCGCCAACAGTCGGGCGATGATCGTCGGAGAGACCGAGGGTCTCGTGAAGGTGATCGCCGAACGTGACGCCGACGGTCGAGCCGGTCGGATTCTCGGCGTGCACATGGTCGGACCGTGGGTCACCGAGCAACTCTCCGGCGGCTACCTCGCAGTCAACTGGGAGGCCACCGTGGACGAGGTGGCGGCGTTCATCCAACCCCATCCGTCGCTGAGCGAGTTGTTCGGTGAGACGGTGCTGTCCCTGACCGGACGCTCACTCCACGGCTGAGCGACCGTCCCGTCGGCTCCCGGCAGCGACGTAGGCTGACTCCATCGGAAACCAGGAGGACCCATGACCGACATCGTGATGCCGCAACTCGGTGAGTCAGTCACCGAGGGAACGATCACCCGTTGGTTCAAGGCGGTCGGCGAGACGATCACCGAGGACGAGCCGCTGTTCGAGGTCTCCACCGACAAGGTCGACACGGAGGTGCCCGCTCCAGCCGGTGGCGTCCTGACTGAGATTCTCGTGGCCGAGGGTGACACCGTCGACGTGGGCACGTTGCTCGCTGTGCTCGGCGGGAGCGGGGCGGCGCCGGTGGTCGGGGCGGCGCCGGTGGTCGAGGCTGCGCCGGTGGTCGAGGCTGCGCCGGTGGTCGAGGCTGCGCCGGTGGTCCAGGCGGCGCCGGTGGTCGGGGCGGCGCCGGTGGTTGAGGCGGCGCCGGTGGTCGAGGCTGCGCCGGTGGTCGAGGCTGCGCCGGTGGTCCAGGCTGCGCCGGTGGCCGAGCCTGCTGGGTCGGGGCAGGTGCTCTCACCACTCGTCCGACGTCTGATCGCCGAGAACGGCCTCGACGTGTCCCGGATCACCGGTACCGGTGTCGGCGGGCGGATTACACGCGAAGACGTCTTCGATGCGATTGACGCAGCAACAGTGCCGGCAGCAACAGTGCCGGCAGCAACAGCGCCGGCAGCACCAGCAGCACCAGCACCGGCGCGGGCGGCGGTCGATGCCGCACCGATGCACCACGGCTCCGGCGACCGGGTCGTGGAGCTCAACAAGATCCGTCGTCTCACCGGCGAACACATGGTCGCCTCCAAGGCGATTGCGCCACATGCCGTGACGATCGTCGAGGTCGACTATGAGGGGGTCGACCGGGTCCGCTCCGTTGCGGCCGAGGAGTTCCGGGCCACGGAGGGGTTCTCGCTCACGTACCTGCCGTTCGTGGCTCGGGCGGTGATCGATGCGCTGCACGAGTTCCCCCGCATGAATGCCGCTGTGGACGGAGCGTCGCTGGTCATTCACAACGAGGTCCACCTGGCCATCGCTGTCGACCTCGACTTCGAGGGTCTCCTCGCTCCGGTGGTCCGCAACGCTCACGAGCAGAGGCTCCGCGCCATTGCCGCCGACATTCGTGACCTCGCTGACCGGGCCCGGTCCAGGCAGCTCGGCCCGGACGAGCTCGCTGGAGGGACGTTCACGATCTCCAATGCGGGCAGTTACGGCACCGAGGTCGTGATCCCGATCATCAACCAGCCGCAGGTGGCGATCCTGTCCACCGACGGTGTGCGCCGTCGCCCCGTCGTCGTCGACGATGGCGCCGGCGGGGAGGCGATTGCTGTTCACTCCGTCGGGAACCTCACGCTCGCCTGGGACCACCGGGCGTTCGATGGTGCGTACGCTGCGGCGTTCCTGGCGAAGGTGCGGGAGATCATCGAGACCCGGGACTGGGCGGCAGAGCTCGGATGACCGACGCCACGCTCCGGGTGCGGTGGCTCGGAACCGTTGCGTATCGGGAGGCGTGGTCGCTCCAGCGGGCGCTCCACCGGCAGGCCCTCGTCGTGGCCGAAGCGGGCGGTCGTCCAGATGACCACCTCCTCCTGCTCGAGCATCCTCCGACGTTGACGCTCGGGCGGCAGACGAATCCGGCTCACCTGCTCGTCGACCGGGACACGCCGAAGTTCGACGTGCTCGACGTCGATCGCGGCGGCGACGTGACCTACCACGGGCCGGGGCAACTCGTGGCCTACCCGCTGCTCGGACTGCCGGGAAAGGGCTCCGGCGATCTGCCCGACACCCCCGCCCACGTGCGCCTGCTCGAGGGTGTGCTGATCGACGTCGTCCGTGCCCTCGGGATCGATCCGGTCGGACGGCTCGACGGTTACCCGGGTGTCTGGATCGACCCCGACGGCTCCCGGCCCAGAAAGGTCGCCGCAATCGGGGTCCGGATCGTCGGCGGGCGCTCGTTGCACGGGGTGGCGCTCAACGTCGACCCGGACATGTCGCACTTCGATTCGATCGTTCCCTGTGGCATCAGTGAGCATGGCGTCACGTCGTTGGCGGCCGAGGGGGCTGCGGTCGACCTGAGGGAGGTGGCCGAGGAGTTCGTCGATCGGTTCGCTGCGGCGTGGGAGCCGATGGCGGTCGAGCGGGCTGATGTGGCGTGGCGACACGATCCCGACGGTGCGGATCTGTCGGACTTCTCCAGATTCGGAGCGCCTGATCCCGGTGCCGGTCGGAACGAACCTGCCGGTGTCTCGGTGCGACTCCGTGGTCGTCTCGAGGCTGCCGGCGTGGCGGTCGGTGACGGGGCGATGGGCCCCAAGCCCGACTGGATGCGGGCCCGATGGCGGCACGACCCCAACGTGCTCAGCGTCAAGCGAACGATCGGGGATCTCGATCTCGTCACCGTCTGTGAGGAGGCGGGTTGCCCCAACCTGTCGGAGTGCTGGTCCGAGGGCACGGCGACGTTCATGCTCTGCGGCGAGCGATGCACCCGTGCCTGTGGGTTCTGTCTGGTCGATACGAGGCACCCGGGTGGACTCGACGCCGGTGAACCCGATCGTGTCGCCGCTGCGGTCGAGCGCATGGGACTCGACCACGCAGTGCTCACGATGGTCGCTCGGGACGATCTCGTCGATGGTGGCGCCGACCACGTGGCTCGAACCGTGGCGGCGATCGGGTCCCTCGCTCCGGAGTGCAGTGTCGAGGTGCTCATCTCTGATCTCCGGGGCAGTGCGTCGGCGCTCGAGACGGTGCTCGCCGCCGGGCCGGAGGTGTTGAACCACAACGTGGAGACGGTGCCGCGACTGCAGCGGGCTGTGCGACCCTCGGCGGGTTACGCCCGCTCGCTGACGGTGCTCGGCCGGGCGGCGGAGACCGGAGTGGTGGTCAAGTCGGGTCTGATCGTCGGGATGGGTGAGCGCACCGACGAGGTGCACGCCACGATGTGCGATCTCGCAGCGGTGGGTGTGGAGGTCGTGACGATCGGCCAGTACCTGCGCCCGACCGCCCGTCACCTCCCGGTGGCCCGGTGGTGGCGACCGGAGGAGTTCGAGGCGCTCGTCGAGTTCGGTCGGAGCGTCGGTCTCCGCCACGTCGAGGCCTCACCGTTCACACGGTCGAGTCACCACGCGCGGTCGTCGTACCTGAGGGCACTCGAGGCCCGTCACCGGGTGCCGGCGTGGGGCTGATCGCCCGCTACCGGGAGCAGTCGGCAGCGGCGGCTCCGGCGGCGACGGCGCCGCCCGTCCCACCCGGTTACGCCACGGGCGTGGTCCACCACGACGCCGTGGCGCCCGACGGGACCGTGACGCACCACCACCAGCGCTTCGCCGTCGGCCGCCTCGAGGAGTGGGAGCTCGACGATCGCCCGGGACCGTGGGCGTTGGTGCGTCAAGGTGATGTGCTCGAGCCGTGTCCGAGTGACGTGGCGTCACCGGAGCGCATCGGGAACACCGGGCTCCGAATCGGTGCCGAGATCCATCCGCTCCCGATGGTGGACGACCTCGAGGATCCGGGGTTCTCCGGAGTGGAGCAGGTGCCTGATGCCGATCTCCGCCTGCGTTTCGAGTTGACCGGCTCGCCGACGGGAGTGCAGCGGGCCGAGTTCATCTACCGCAACTGCGTGCGGACGGGGTACCTCGTCGAGGACTGGGACACACCGGAGCCGGGTTCGCCGGCGGCGGATGCCCCTGAGTTGGCGGTGTCGATGACCTTCCGCAACTACCTCCGCATGCGAATCGGCGAGATCTCGGCGCTCGAGGCGATCGCGGACGGCGGATCGATCGACGGCCGTTGGACCCTGATGCTGCTCCTGCACGGTCTGGTCCAGGATCCGGTCTACGTGGCGACGTACCGCGCCTCGACGGTGCTGCCGGCCGAGTTGGGCTGGTGGGGCGAGGTGGCACCGTGGATCGGGACCGATGGGCCGCTGTCGCCGTCGGGGTGACAGACTGAAAGCCTCAGCAGAGGGCGGCGGATCGCCCCCGCCGGACGACCCCGGGAGGTCGAGCAGTGTTCCAGTGGTCCGAGGAACAGGAGATGGTCCGCACGGCGGTCCGGGATTTCGTCGATCGCGAGATCCGTCCACACCGTGATGAACTCGAGTTCGGCGACATGCCGCCCTACGACCTCCTCCGCAAGCTGTTCTCGACGTTCGGCATGGACGCCATGCAGCGCGAGAGCTTCAAACGGCGCATCGAGCGGGAGCGGGCCGCCGAGAACGGTGAGGCGCTCGAGGTCGACTCCGGCGAGCGGAGTGCCAACGCCGATGCGATTGCCTTCACGATGATCCCGATCATCGAGCTGTGCCGGGTGTGTCCCGGGATGGTGACCGCCATGGGCGTGTCGATGGGTCTGACCTCCTCGGCGATCATGTCCAAGGGGACGATCGCTCAGAAGGAACGGTGGGCGCTCGACCTGCTCACCATGGACAAGGTCGGATCGTGGGCGATCACCGAGCCCAACTCGGGATCCGATGCCTTCGGTGGAATGACGTCCACGGCCCGCATCGACGGGGACGAGTTCGTGCTGAACGGATCCAAGACGTTCATCACCAATGGGCCGCACGCAGACACGATCGTGTTCATCTGCAAGCTCGACGAGGGCAACCCGCCCGAGGAGCGAACGATCGTGCAGTTCGTCCTGGACTCCGGTATGGCGGGCCTCGAGCAGTCCAAGCCGCTCCGCAAGATGGGCATTCATTCATCGCCCACGGGTCAGCTGTTCCTGACCGACGTGCGAGTCGGGTCGGACCGCCTCCTCGGTGAGTCCCTCGATGCCTATCGCGGCCGTGGTGGCCGTGAGGCGTCCAAGGCGACGTTCTCCATGGAGCGGGCCGGCGTGGCCGCCATGGCGCTCGGCATCGTCGACCGCTGCCTCGAGCTGTCCATTGAATACTCCAAGGACCGCGTGCAGTTCGGCCAGCCGATCGGCCAGTTCCAGCTGATCCAGCTCAAGCTCGCCAAGATGGAGGTGGCTCGGATCAACCTGCAGAACCTGGTGTTCCGCCACATCGAGATGACCGCCGCTGGCGTCGGCATGGGTTACGCCGAGGCCTCCGCCGCCAAATTGTACGCCGCTCAGGCCGCCACCGAAGTGGCGCTCGAGGCGGTGCAACTCTTCGGAGGGAACGGCTACATGGCTGAGTACGAGGTGGAGCAACTCGCTCGCGACGCCAAGGTCCTCCAGATCTACGCCGGGACCGACGAGATCCAGATCTCTGCGGTGGCCCGCTCGCTGCTCGCCGACGACTGAAGCCCAGGCCCGAACAGGTGTCCGACGAGTCGACGGCCTCAGCGGAGCGGACCGGGGTTCGAGGAGTCTTTCGTGAGTCCTTCGGCGAACTCGTCGAACGCATCGCCGACGAAGCCGACGAGGGCCTCTTCCACTCCGCAGCGCAGCTGACCGTCCGTCGAGACGGTGAGATCCTCGTGGACGTCGCCACCGGTCGGACCCACCGTCACGAGCCCTATTCGACCGACACGCTCGCCTCGCTGTACTGCACGGCCAAGCCGATCATCGCCGTGGCCGTGCTCCGACTCGTCGCCGAGGACGAACTGAGCCTCGATGATCGACTCGGTGATGTGGTCGACTCGTTGTCAACTCCGTGGATCGCCGAGCGAACGGTGGCCGAGGTGCTCAATCACACCGCCGGGCTGCACGCAGTCAACACGGTCCTCGCCCGGGTGTTGCCGCCGAGCCTCCGTGTCGATTGGCTCCATGCGTCCGAACCTCCATCGGTGTGGCGGTTCGGGCTCGACCGGGCCTACGCCGAGTTCGGTGGCTGGTTCCTGCTCGGTGAGGCGATTGAATCGCTCACCGGCGAACCGTTCGATGCGTACTGCCGCCGGGCCGTGCTCGAGCCCTACGGGGTGGATCCCGACGACCTCTGGTTGCGTGTCGCCCCGGGCGACTACCCGCAGGTGGCACCGCGAATCTCGGTCACCTACGACCTCACTCTGGACCAGCCGGTTCCCCTGTTGGCGGAGGCCGGACCGGAGACCGCTGGCGAGTGGAACCCGGCATTCGGGGCGTACGGGTGCACCTCGGCGATGTCGGTGTTCTACGAGGGTCTGCTCGCCGATCTCGATGGTGCCGATCGGGTCCTACCAGTCGACCTGCTCGCTGACGCCACCCGAGCCAGGCTGCCGATCACCCACGACGTGACGCTCGGGCGAGAGGCCGGATTCGGTCTGGGCTTCATGGTGCCCCTGTCGACACACGTCTTCGGCCGTCGTCCCTCGGAGGCGGCGTTCGGGCACGCCGGTCAGGGCGGGACGAGCTTCGCCTTCGCCGACCCGGAGCGCCACGTGAGCGTCGGCGTGTTGTTCAATGCCGGCCTCGACGCCGACACCGGCTTGACATTCCGGCGGGTGACGCTGGTCGACTCCATCTACCGTGCGCTCGACAGCACCGACTGACGACCCGGCGCACACAGCGCCTAGGTTCAGCGTCGGTGAACCTCGACGTGGCGACCTTCCTGTTGCAGTGGAGCGTCGGTGGGCTCGCATTCGGCTGGCTCACGACGCGCCGGCGGGAGGTGTCGCTCGGCTACGGGTGGCTGCTGCGACTCGTCTACGGCCTGCTCGCCCTGGGGGCGTTCGTGGTGGGCCGCCGTTACGACCCGGTACTGATCCGGGATCTCTCGGCCCTCGGGGTGGCTGCTGCGTGCGCCGCTGTGGGCGTGGTGTCGTGGCGCCGCCGTTCTGCGGGGGTGCTCCACCAACGTGAGCGGGTCGCCGTCCGCTCGGCGCGCGTGGAGGAGATGACCGGTATCGAACGGGAACCGGTCCGCTTCGACCCGGATGCCCCGGAGTTCCCGCCGGCCCTCGATCTCGTCGCCCCGGCGATCGGAGTTGTCGGCCTCCTCGTCGGAGGCGTCGCTGCTGGCGATCCCGCCGGGTTGTCGTTGGTGCGCACGGTGGTCGGTGCGGCGTTCCTCGGTTGCGTGAGCGACGCCATGCTGCTCGGGCACTGGTACCTCACCCAGCCGGGTTTGCCCCGGGCACCGCTGCTCGAACTGGTTCGTTGGTTGCTGTGGCTGTGGCCGATCGAGGTGCTGTTGTTGCTGGTACCGCCCGGAATGATCTCGGTGATCACCGGGGCCGTCGATGACGGCTACGGAGGACTGCTCGGGTGGTTCTGGATCGCCTGCGCCGTCACGACCGGGATCCTCGTCGGCGTGACCCGCCTGGCGCTCAACGAGCGGGCCTACTCGGCGGTGATGGCGGCGACGGGACTGCTGTACCTGGCGATCCTCACGGCGTTCGGCACGGACCTGGTGGCGAGGGCGGTGCTGTCCGGGGGGCTGTCGGGAGTGTAGGAACGGCGGTCAGGGGTTCTCGTCGCTCGTGGCGAGCGAGCGTTCGTGACGATGGATTGCCGTCTCGACCATCGTGTTGAGACCGGCGCCCTTGGGCCAGCCGGCGTAGTGGGCGAGGAACACCACCACCTCGCGCAGGTCCTCGGCGGTCAGGTCTCCCTTGGCGAGGGCGGATTCGAGTTGGATCCCGAGGGTGTCGCCGAGGCCCTCGGCGACCATCAGCCCGATCAGCATCAGGCGTCGGTCGCGCAGCGACAGGCCCGGTCGCTCCCAGATGTCGCCGAAGAGGTGCTCGACGGTGTAGCCGAAGAAGTCTCCGGGACCGTCGCTGACCTCGAAGCTGTACACCTCGCCCATCCGCTCGAGGCCTCGTTGCCGCTGCTCGTCGCTCACGCAGCGACCGTAGCGCAGCGCCTGCAACTGATTCAGCGGGCGACGAAGTACTTGGCTCGGGGGTGGTGGCAGACGATCGCCGAGGTGGTCTGCTCCGGTTGGTACTGGAATCCGGTGTCCTCGTCGCAGGTGATGCCCAGCCGATCGGCGCCGAGCAGTTCGGCGACTCGCATGTTGTCCTCGAGGTCGGGGCACGCCGGGTACCCCCAGGAGTAACGGCCGCCGCGGTACTTCTGGCGGAACAGCCCGACGAGGCCCGGAGGGTCGGGGGTGCCGCGTGATCCGTCGGGGTCCTCGTGGCCGAATCCCCATTCGTCGCGGATCCGCTGGTGCCAGTACTCAGCGAGCGCCTCGGCAAGTTCGACGCCGATGCCGTGCAGCAACAGGTAGTCCTGGTAGGCGTTGGCGGCGAAGAGCTCAGCGGCGCGATCGGACACGGCTGCGCCCATCGTGACGATGTGGAAGGCGGCGTAGTCGGGCTCACCGGTTCCGGCGACGCCATCGATGAGCGGGCGGAAGAAGTCGGCGATGCACAGGTACGGAGACTCCGACTGTCGGGGGAAGCGGAAGCGCATTCGTTCGACCGTTCGTGATTCGTCGTCAAAGACCACCAGGTCATCGCCGTCGGCGTTGACTGGGAAGTACCCGTAGACGACAGCCGGTACGAGGAGGTTCTCGGCTCTGGCGGCTGTGAGCTGTTCGCGGAACGTCGGCAGGAGGCGCTCCTTGAACTCTGCATCGGTCTCGACGCTGCCGTCGGAGCGGGTCTCGGGGCGGAACTGCCACTGGTTGCGGTAGAGCGCCGTGGTGTTGACGAAGGCGGTCACGTCGTCGAGAGGGATGCCCTTGACGACCTTCGAGCCGATGAACGGGGGGACGAACACCTCCACGTCGTCGGCCACCTCGGGGGAACGCGGCGGGATGGTGGCGGCGTCGGGACGTTCACGCTCCGAGGCCCTCGGCGGCAGGTCGCGTCCGCCGGGCGCCCGTCCGTAGTCGGGATCGTCCTCGCCGGTGCGGCGGATCTCGCCGAGCCGGTCCATGACTCGGAGGCCCTCGAAGGCGTCCTTGCCGTAGAAGAGTCGCCCCTCGTAGACCTCTCTCAGGTCTCGTTCGACGTAGGTTCGAGTCAGCGCAGCGCCGCCGAGGAGCACCGGGATGTGGGACAGACCCCGGTCGTTGAGCTCCTCGAGGTTGTCCCGCATGATGAGCGTGGACTTCACGAGCAGACCCGACATGCCAATGGCATCGGCGTCGACCGCCACGGCCTTCTCGATCATCTCGCTGATCGAGATCTTGATACCGAGGTTGTGGACCTCGTAGCCGTTGTTGGTGAGGATGATGTCGACGAGGTTCTTCCCGATGTCGTGGACGTCGCCCCGGACGGTGGCCAACACGATGCTGCCCTTCCCGGCGCCGCTCCCGGAGGAGTCCATGTGTGGTTCGAGGTGCGCAACTGCGGTCTTCATGGTCTCGGCGGACTGCAGGACGAAGGGAAGCTGCATCTCGCCGCTGGCGAAGAGGTCCCCGACGGTCTTCATTCCCTCGAGCAGTACGTCGTTGATGATGTCGAGGGCGGGGAGTCCGCTGCTGAGGGCCTCGTCGAGGTCTTCGGTCAGCCCGTCCCGATCGCCGTCGATGATTCGCTGGCTGAGGCGGCGGTCCACGGGCCAGCCGGTTCGGTCCTCTGCGACGGTGACCGTGGCCTCCACACCGGAGAACACCTCGAGCAGCCGGGTGAGCGGGTCGTAGGAATCGTTGCCATCGGCCAACGCACCAACAGCGCCACGTCGATCCCAGATCAGGTCCAGGCAGACGTCGCGCTGCTCGTCGGGGATCCGGGCGAGCGGGATGATCTTGGATGCGTGGACGATTGCGGAGTCCAGACCGGCTTCGACGCACTCGTGGAGGAACACGCTGTTGAGGACGTGCCGGGCCGCCGGATTGAGGCCGAAGCTGACGTTGGACAGGCCGAGCGTGGACGACACGCCGGGCAGCTCCGCTGTGATCCGACGGATCGCCTCGATCGTGGCGATGCCGTCACGCCGGAGGTCATCGTCGCCGGTGGAGAGCGGGAACGTGAGCGGATCGAAGATCAGATCCGCCGGCTCGAGTCCGTAGCGCTCGGTGGCGAGTGCGTGGAGGCGATGGGCGACCCGGAGCTTCCACTCGACGTCTCGGGCCTGCCCGTCCTCGTCGATCAGCAGACAGATCACCGCAGCGCCGTACTCCCGGGCCAGCCGGAACACTCGATCGGCACGGGACCCCTCGGCGTCACCGTCCTCGAGGTTGGCCGAGTTGAGGACGGCCCGCCCGCCGATCCACTGGAGCCCGCACTCGAGCACTTCCGGTTCGGTGGAGTCGAGCACGAGCGGAACCGCTGACTGCGTGGCGAATCGGCTGGCGATCTCGTCCATGTCCTCGGTGCCGTCGCGGCCGACGTAGTCGACGCAGACGTCGAGGATCGCCGAGCCCTCCTTGACCTGGTCCTTGGCCATCTGGACGCAGGTGTCCCAGTCGGATTCGAGCATGGCCTCCCGGAACTTCTTGGAGCCGTTGGCGTTGGTTCGCTCGCCGATGAGGAGCAGGTTCGTGCCGACGGCGCCGCCGTCCTCGCCGAGGTACACCGGCGAGTAGATGGATGCCAGTCCCGGCTCGAACCGGGGCTGCCGCTCGGCGGGTGTGGTGCGCTCCACGGCCTCGACGAGCTGGCGGATGTACTCAGGCGTGGTGCCGCAGCACCCGCCGACGACCCGGACGCCAAACTCCTCGATGAAGCGCACCTGGTGTTCGACGAAGGCCTCGGCGGTGAGGTCGTAGTGCATGTGGCCGTCGACGACGGACGGCAGGCCGGCGTTGGGCATGACCGACACGGGTACCCGGGAGTGCTGCGAGAGGTGGCGGAGGTGTTCGCTCATCTCCTCGGGTCCGGTGGCGCAGTTGATGCCGATGACGTCAGGCCGCATGGCGTCGAGGGCGACGAGCGCTGCTCCGATCTCGGTCCCGGGCAGCATTCGGCCGGTGAGCTCGATCGTGACCTGCACCTGGATGGGCAGGTCGACGCCGAACTCGGCCATGGCGGCGCGCACGCCGTTCATGGCGGCCTTGGCGCCGAGCAGGTCGAACTGGGTCTCCACGATGAACAGGTCGACCCCACCTTCGATCAGGCCTCGGGCCTGTTCGGCGTAGAGGTCACGGAGGTCGGCGTAACGGATCTGGCCGAGGGATGCGAAGCGCGTGCCCGGGCCCATGGAGCCGGCGACGAATCGGGGCCGTCCGTCCACCGCAGCGTCCTCGGCGGCCTCCCGGGCGATGGCCGCACCGAGTCGGTTGAGCTCCCGGGTGCGTCCGGCGAGCCCGTACTCGCCGAGCGGGACGCCGAACGAGCCGAACGTGTTGGACTCCACCGCATCGGCTCCGGCGGCAAAGTACGCGGCGTGCAGACTACGGATGACGTCCGGGCGGGTCTCGACGAGGATCTCGTTGCACCCCTCGAGGTCGGGGCCGCCGAAGTCGTCCGCGGTGAGACCCTGCTCCTGCAACCAGGTCCCTGTGCCGCCGTCGTAGACGACGACCCGGTCGGCAATTGCCTCAAGGTACGGATCGGCGGGGTCAGCCATGGGTACTGTCAACCTACTGCTCGGTGACCATGCGGACGGAGCGTGGGTAGGCTCGCCACCGATGAAGATCTACACCCGAACCGGTGATGACGGGACGACCGGCTTGTTCTACGGGGGTCGAGTCCGCAAGGACGATCCCCGCCCGAGCGCCTACGGCGATGTGGACGAGGCCCAGTCGACCCTCGGCGTCGTACGCGCGCACAATGGCAATTCGCGACTCGATACTCTGCTCGTGTCGATCCAGCGTGACCTCTGGGTGCTCATGGCCGAACTCGCCACGGCGCCGGAGAACCACGCCAAGCTCACCCCCGGGGAGTCGCAGGTGACCCCAGAGATGGTCGCTCGGCTCGAGGACCTCATCGACGAGGCCTCGGAGCGGTTCGACCCGCCGACGGAGTTCGTGGTCCCGGGAGGCACGGTGCTCTCAGCGCACCTCGACGTGGCGCGCACCGTCGTTCGGCGAGCGGAACGCTCGGCGTTGGTCTCAGTGGGCGACAACTCCTCGGTGGGGCCGTACCTGAACCGGCTGTCGGATCTCCTCTGGACGCTCGCCCGCGCCGAGGAGGGTACGTCGCTCGCCACCCGGTCGGTTCCGGCACCTGCTGACGGTTCCGCTCAGGATCTCGAGCGTGACGAGCGCTGAGGCCCTCCGCTCATCCGGCCGGGAGCGATCCGACGATCAGGAATCAACGAAACCAAAGGATGTGAACCGTGGCTGAACTCGCCAGCGTGAAGGTGGCCAAGTCCGTACCGGCGTCGGTCAAGGCAGCCGTTTCGCTCGTGACGACCGAGGGACTCGGCCGTCAGCGGTCGGTGTCCCGGGCGGCGCTCGACCGGGCGGGGTTCACCGGTGCTGTGAACACGTCGGTCGTCCTCGACGACGGTGATCGCGCCACGGTCCTGGTGGGGCTCGGTCCGACCTCCGGGGTGTGCACCGATTCGCTGCGCCGGGGTGGAGCTGCTGCGGCGCGACTGCTGGCCCGCCATCGGCGGGCGTCGCTCGTCTGGCCCGAGATCGACGGTCTCGACCCCGCAGCGGCGTGCTCGGCGATCGCCGAAGGGATCCTGCTCGGCTCGTACTCCTTCGACGAGTTCCGCTCACCTCCGAGCGAACCCCGTCGGGCACTCACCGTGACGCTGGTGCGGGATCTTCCCAACGCCGAGTTGCGCAACCTCCGGGCTGCGGTCGAGCGGGCGTCGGTGGTGGCCGACGCCGTGGCGTTCGCCCGGGATCTGGTGAACACGCCGGGTGGAACCCTCACCCCAGAGGTGTTCGCAGAACGAGCCGCAGAGCGGGCCCGGAACGCAGGACTCGAGGTCGAGGTGCTCGACGAAGACGGGATCCGCAACGAGGAACTCGGCGGTCTGATCGCAGTCAACAAGGGTTCGATCCACCCACCCCGCTTCGTGGTGCTGCGCTACAGTCCCGATGAGTCGCTCGATCCGACCGGCGACACGCTCGCACTCGTCGGCAAGGGCATCACCTTCGACTCGGGCGGCCTGTCGATCAAGCCCGCCGACGGCATGATCGGCATGAAGATGGACATGGGCGGCGCTGCTGCGGTGATCGCTGCGATGTGCGCACTGCCGGCGCTCGGCGCCCGGACCGCAGCGGTGTCGTACACGCCGATGACCGACAACATGATCGACGGAGACGCCCAACGTCCCGGTGACGTCTTCACCGCCCGGGGAGGAACGACCGTCGAGGTGCTCAACACCGACGCCGAGGGACGTCTGGTCCTCGCTGATGCGCTGGTGATGGCCTGCGAGGAGGAGCCGGCGGGCATCGTGGACCTCGCCACGCTCACCGGGGCGTGTCTGGTGGCGCTCGGTGACCGCATCGCCGGGCTCATGGCCAACGACGACGGGTTCCGGGATCGTGTGGCCGCTGCCGCCGCTCGGGCGGGCGAGCGTGTCTGGCCGCTGCCGCTGCCCGCGGACTACCGACGACAGCTCGATTCCAAGGTGGCCGACATCGCCAACATCGGCGGAGGTCGTTACGGCGGCACGCTGACTGCCGGACTGTTCCTGCAGGAGTTCGTCGCCGAGGGCGTCCCGTGGGCGCACCTCGACATCGCCGGTCCGGCGTACCTCGACCAGGTCGATGGCGAACAGGGCCCCGGTGCGACCGGGTTCGGTGTGCGCACGTTGTTGTCGCTCGTCGAGAACTGGGGTGGCGGGAACCCGGCGGAGGATGAGTGAGCCTGTCGGCTCGGGCACTCACCCGGCGCGGCGGTGCTGGTGAACCCAGGCGTCGTGTGAGCGGCGCACGGGCTCGGGCAACCGTGCGACGTGGCGTCGAGACAGCGGTGGGAGCAGCGTGCGAACGGCGAGATCGTCGTTGGGCAGGGTTCGGGCCAGGCCGAAGGTGCGGGCTCGGTCGATGGTGCGCACGACGGGGGAGTTCCGTGCGGTGCCATGACCCAGGCCGAGCGCTCGGGCGGTTTCGGTGAGGCCCACCCGGAACCCGCCCGGGTGTTGTTCGAGTCCGCGGACGAATCGCCGCAGCAGCAGCAAGGTGGATGGTCCGATGATTCCGAGCCAGAACCGCTCGGCGTATTCACCGCGCGGGTCGTGGCCGACGCCGATCAGATCCGGATCCCACCACGCCCGCACGACGACGGATGTGGTGGTGCCGGATTCGGTATCGCCGCTCTCAACGGTGGTTTCCACGGGCGTTGCTCCTGTCTCGTCGGAGGCCTTCGTTGCCCCGCTGACGCTAGAGATCCCCGAGCCGGTCGTCACCGGGCAGGTGGACCCGCTGTGCGGGCACAGTCGCCGGGGGCCGGGGTGAGCGTCCCCGGGTTGAGCAGGGCGACGGAGTTGGTCGCCGACGCCCGACGCATCGTGGTCCTGACGGGTGCCGGCATCTCGACTGACTCCGGCATCCCCGACTTCCGCGGACCCGACGGCGTGTGGACCCGCAATCCTGAGGCCGAGAAGTACTCCACGATCAGCCACTACCTCGCCGACCCCGACCTCCGCGTGCGGGCGTGGCAGCACCGCCTCGAGAACCCTGCGTGGACCGCCGAACCCAACGACGGCCACCGGGCCCTCGTCGACCTCGAGCGCCACTGTGTCATCGACCTGCTCGTCACCCAGAACATCGATGGGCTCCACCAGGCCGCCGGGTCGGACCCGGACCTGGTCGTCGAGATGCACGGGACCATCCGGGACGCACGGTGCGTGTCGTGCGGATGGACCGCTCCCATGCCGGAGGTCTTCGAACGGGTGCGCGCCGGCGAGGCGGACCCGCCGTGTCTGGTCTGTGGGGGCATCGTCAAGTCCGACACGGTGTTCTTCGGGGAGTCGCTCCGGCCCGAGCGGATCGACCGGGCGTTCGACGCGGCGCAGAACTGCGACCTGCTGCTGGCCGTCGGCACCACCTTGGCGGTGACGCCTGTGGCGCACCTGGCCCCGATCGCTGTCGACGCCGGAGCGGCGCTCGTGATCGTCAACGGGTCGCCGACCGAGTACGACCATCTGGCCGACGCAGTGGTCCGCAGCTCGATCAGCGAGGTCCTGCCCGTACTGGTGGGGAGTCGGATGACCTGAGTTCGGGAATCCTGACCAGTCCGATAGGGTTTAGGCTCCAGAAGGCAATCGACTGGAGACCAAGACCATGCCGTCCTTTCGGGACCTCCTCAACACAGCCAAGTCCCAGATCACGGAGGTGAGCACCTCGGAGGCCGAGGAACTCCTCGCCGGCGGCGCTGTACTGCTCGACGTTCGTGAAGCCGACGAGTTCGAACAGGGCGCGGTTCCCGGTTCGGTGTTCCTGCCCCGGGGCCACCTCGAGGCGCAGGTGGAGAGCCGCCTCGTCGACAAGACCGTTCCGGTGGTGGTCATGTGCGCCGGGGGTGTGCGCTCGGCGTTCGCTGCGCGCACGCTGGGCGAGCTCGGCTACTCCGACGTCGTGTCCATGGCGGGCGGGTTCAACCGCTGGAAGGACGAAGGTCGCAACTGGCGTGTCCCCGAGACGCTCAGCCCCGAGCAGCGCAACCGCTACCAGCGGCACCTCCTGCTGCCCGAGGTCGGCGATGAGGGCCAGCAGAAGCTGCTCGGCGCCAAGGTGCTCCTGCTCGGTGCCGGTGGGCTCGGCTCACCCGCCGCGCTCTACCTGGCCGCCGCCGGTGTCGGCACGATCGGCATCGTGGACATGGACGTGGTCGACGACTCCAACCTGCAGCGTCAGATCCTCCACAACGTCGACCGGGTGGGGGAGCGCAAGGTCGACTCGGCCAAGAAGACGCTCACCGCGCTCAACCCCGACGTCAACGTCATCACCTACGACGTGCGGCTCGATGCGTCCAACATGCTCGACGTGATCAGCGGCTTCGACCTGGTGGTCGACGGTGCCGACAACTTCCCCGTGCGCTACATGCTCAACGACGCGTCGGTGAAGCTCGGCATCCCGGTGGTGCACGGGTCGATCTTCCGGTTCGAGGGTCACGTGACCGTGTTCGACCCTCGCCGTGGACCGACCTACCGAGACATGCTGCCCGAGCCGCCGCCGGCGGAGCTGGCGCCGAGTTGCGCCGAGGCCGGGGTCCTGGGCGTGCTGCCGGGCGTCGTCGGGTCGCTCCAGGCGCTCGAGGCCATCAAGTTGATCCTCGACCTCGGCGACCCGCTGATCGGGCGCTACCTGACCTTCGACGCGCTCGGGATGGAGTTCCGTGAGTACCGGATCCGGCGCGACCCGGGCAACGAGATCACGTGGGAGAACCGCGAGCTGATCCAGGTCGTCGAGCTCGACGGTCACTGCTCGCCGGCGCCGCTCCAGGCGCCAGCGGTGTCCTGATCGGCCTCCTCCTGATCGGCCCCCTCCGGACGGAGGTCATCGAGACCTCTGCGGAGCAGTGCCGCAGCGACGCCCAGTGCAGCAACGGCCGACCACACCATCGACCACTCGACCCGGGACAGGGGGTCACTGCGGTGGTTGGCGGCCACGAGAGCGAACACGGCGAGTCCTGCGACCCACGGCCACCACGCCTGACGCTGGCGGTGCAGCGCGATCTGTGCCTGATTGAGCGTGAGCGTGGCGGTGAGCAGCATGCTGGACAGCGCAAGCAGGGCCATGTCCCACCCGTCGATCCGGTCGAACTCCGAGCCGAACAACAGGGCCACCACGGCGGGCCCGGCGACAGCGGCGACGAGCGTGGCCAGCACGGTGAGGGCCGCCAGACCGCCTGCGAGTCGACGGAGGTCGACCACGAACGATGAGCGGTCGCCGATCGACGCTGCAGCGGAGAGCCGAGGCAGGATCACCGCTTGGAGCGCTTGGAAGAGGAACAGCGGGATCCGGGCGATGACGAGCGCCGAGAGGAACACGCCGGCTGCGGTCCCCTCACGCGGGTCGCTGAGCAGTTCGACGGTGAGCGTGCCGAGGTTGATGAGCGTGAGGCTGGCGATCGACGTCACCAGCAGGAACCCCAGCGATGAGATGAGGCCGCTCCAGGCCACCGGTCGCCGGTCCGGCGGGAGCCCGGTCGGTCGGGCGCAGAGGAGGGCGACGGCGATGCCGGCGTAGGCACTCAGCGCCATGATCCAGGCGTAGACCACCGGTGAGTCCACTCCGGCGGCGGCGAGGCCCACGGCCGGAACGGCCTTGGCGATGGCGTCGGTGGCGAACATGGCCCCGTACGCGATGTAGCGCCCGGTTCCCGCCAGAACACCCCGGACCACGAATGTCGCAGCGACGCCGATCAACCCGACGACGAACGCCAGCACGAATCCCGTCTCGCCTCGGAAAAGCGATGCACGCAGTGATGCGGCGGCGATCAACGCAGCGAGGCATGCCGTCGTGGTCAGGACCGCTGCGACGAGGAGGATCTGGCGGATCGACCCTCCGCCCGGCAGCCGCCTCCGTTCACTACGGTCTGCGGTGTCGCTCGCGATCGATCGGGCGAGTTCCTGCTCGAACGGGACGAACAGGCCGTTGCCCACCAGGAACAGCAGCGCCCAGGTGACTGAGACCAGAGCGAAACGGTCCGGGCCGAGCGCCCGACCGCTGGCGCTCAGGTACAGGTACGAGCCGACACCGTCGGCGAGGAGCCCGGCCACGAGGATGAGGCGACCGCCGGAGAGGACACGCTTCAGTTCCCCCGGCGCATGCCCGAGACCGAAGGCGTGTCCGGCGGACCGCTCGGTATTGTCGGCAACTCCCACAGAGCGAGCCTAGGGGGACGTCACCGTCGCTGTGGTGTTCGCTCCGGTCTGCGGTCCCACGGGTCGATCCGTCCGCTGAGGCGCTGAAATCCGGGAGATTTCCGACACAGGTGCAATTGCCGCCGCTGCGACCTAGAGTGGGCGTGTGGCACCCCCCAGCCATCTTCAAGTCGTCCGTCCTCGGCGCGCACGCGCCCAGCGTCGTCGGCGTGCCGTTCGGCGCCTGCGTACCGGCGTGATCGTGGCGGCCGGTGGGCTGGTTCTCTCGTTCCTGCCACTGCCGCTCGTGGCCTTCGAGATGCGCTCCGCCGGTGCGGTCTCCGAGGTGCCGGAACTCCATGCCGCGTCGGGGTCGGAACTCGCTGAGATCGAATCCGAGACGGGAGAGCGCCCGGGTGAGTCATCGGTCATCGGCGGTGACGAATCCGTCGAACCGTTCACCACGATCGGGTTCCGGTTGAGTGAACCACTCGCCGATCCCGTCTACGTGCGTCTGATCCAATCCGATGGTTCCTACGGCGAGTGGAACCAACTCGATCCCACCGATGAGGGCCCCGACGAGGGGACCGCAGAGGCCGCTGGCGCCAGTGTCACGACCGATCCGCTCTTCGTCGGTTCGGCGACCGGCTACGAGGTCAGCCTCCCGTCCGGCGCAGACGCAGAGGTGGTCACGGTTCACGACCGGATGCAGCGTGTAAGTGTGGAGTCCACCTCGTTTGCCTCCACCACGCCGCCACCGTTCAGCATCAAGCGGACCACCGACTGGGGTGCCCGCCCGGTGACCGGTGTGGCGACGGCGCAGAAGCTGACCCTCGGTGTGATCCACCACACGGCCGGATCCAACAACTACACCGCAGCGCAGGTTCCGAGCATCCTCCGGGGAATCCAGGCGTTCCACATCGACGGCCGTGGATGGACCGACGCCGGATACAACTTCGCCGTCGACAAGTTCGGAACGGTCTGGGAGATGCGAGCGACCTCGGTCGACGCCAATGCCATCGGCGCCCACGCCATTGCCTTCAACACCGGATCGGTCGGGGTGGCGATTCTCGGGGACTACATCTCCTCGACCGCACCGGATGTGGCCATCGAGGGAGCAGCGCAGGTCTTCGGCTGGAAGCTCGCCTCCAATGGTGTCGATCCGACGGGGAGGACCGCCTTCACCGCTGGGAGTGGCTCGAACCTCTTCTCGGCGGGCACCGTGGCCAATCTCTCGACGATCGTCGGTCACCGTGAGACGTCGTCCACGTCGTGTCCCGGAAGGATCATGGAACAGCTCGGGTCGATGCGGGCTCGGGCCGGATTCTGGGCCAGCCAGTCGCTCGGCGGCGCGTCGCCAACAGGCGCGATCGACAGCATCAAGATCTCCGGGGTCAACGTCGTGGTGACCGGCTGGCTCCGTGACGAGGACACATGGGACACGATCAGCGGTGTGTTCGTGAACCGGGACCGCAGAGTAACGATCCCGTCCAACGGCGGCAGCTATCGCTTCGTGGTCTCCGATGTCGCTTTCCCCGGAACCAATGAGGTGTGCATCATCGGCATCAACGTCTTTGGTGGCCGCAACCAGCCGGTCGACTGCAAGACGATCGTCAAGTAGCGAGACCACCGCTTCAGTCGTCGGCCCGACCTGCCGATACCAGGTCGTGATGTCCATTCCGCTGCGTTGGTTCGCTTGGCTGGGTTCCCTGGGGTTGTCGCTCGCCCCGCTGACGGTCGGGGCGAGCGTCAGCTCCGCATCTCCTGAGGGGGTCAGTTCCTCGGCGGTCACGGTCACCCCTCATCGTTCGACGGTGACCGCTCCCCAGGAGTACTTCGCGTCGCGCTGGCACGATCCGATGGACTTCTCGGACGCCGAGGATTTCGATGCGACGCCCGGTCACATGGTGCAGGGATGGTCGTCGCTTCTGGACGGACGACTGAACGTGGCCGGTGCGCAACAGGTCTTCCTCCTGCGCTCGGACCCCGGCTCGTACCCGACGAGCGCCACCCGTGATCCGAGGTCCCGACCCCTCGATGCGAACCGTTTTCGACGCATCACCCTGCGGATGCACTCGGACCGGGACTCCAATGCGGCCATGTTCTTCCGTCAGTGCAACAGCTGTGCCGATGGCCTCAAGTACTTCAGGATCCGGGCTGGATGGCACTCCTACGACCTCGACATGACCGGCCCGTGGGACCTCGACGGCCTTCCCTCGTCGTCGTTGCCGGCGGTCCGTGGTGCGCCGTGGGCGGGTTCCATCGAGATGCTCTGGATGATCACGAGCTTCGACTCCTCCCGCCCGAACCTCAGTCTCGAGGATGTCGGGATCGTGGAGTCGACGCCGGGCTTGCCACTCTCCATCTCGGCCGGTGCTGGGAACGTCGATCTCTGGATGGATTTCGACCGGAATCCGAACAACGACGGCTGGTCGGGGGGCGCCGGCGAGAGCGCCTCCCATCTCGGTGTGGTCAACGGGCAGGGAACCGTGGTGGTTCCCGACGGTGTCCTCGGTCGGGGTCGAGCGGCTTCCTTCTATACGGTTCGAAACGGGGTTCGATCAGCGTCATCGATCGAGGTCGCCATGCCGCGGACGTCCTCGCCGTCGCCGCGGGTGCTCACCCCTTGGGAGGGAGGCGGGGAGGACTGGTCCGGGGTGGTTCGGGGCGACCCCTGGGACATGGAGCAGCCGACGGACGCTCTCACGGCGAACGCTGGATCAGTGTTCGCCTGGGGCCGGCTGAACGCTTGGACCACAGGTCCGGTCCGGAACGATCCAGCAGTGTTCATGAACCTGAGTGGCCGACCGATCGATGCCCAGCTGTACCAGAAGCTCGCCATCACCATCACCTACGACGGTCCGTGGGGTCTGGCGGACGCGCCGGGGGGTGGCATGGTCGGGCGCATCATGTGGAAACCCTCGGGTCTCGCCCCGGTCCAGGTCTCCGATGATCTGGTTCTTCGGACGGGTCGGGCCACCTACTACGTCGACCTTCGGCCGTGGCCGCCGACTGCCGTTCTCGATCCGGCGGGAAACAGTCGGTTCATCGGCTGGGGTGTCGGTGCTGCCACCTGGGTCTCGGGGCTTCAGTTCCACCCGCACGAGGACCGCGGAGATCGCAGCTGGCAGATCGAGGAGGTCCGACTCCTGCGCAACGACTTCGTCGACAACAACCGAGGTGGGTTCGACGTGCGCTTCATCGACGATGTCTGGGCACCGGGTACCTTCGCCGACATCTACGCCGACCCCGACCGTGACGCATCAAACCCCGGGTTGGTGCAGCTCGCCGGTGGTGTTCCCGTGGGACCGGGGATCAACACCTTCCGGTGGACGGGATGGCCTGCGGCACCGGGTTCGTACCACATCGTGGTGAGGCTCCATCGCGCTGGACAGACCGGCGACAGCTACTCCAGTGGGCGGGTCGATTATGGGCCGGCTCCGGCGCCGTGGCCGCCACCCGTCAAGTAGGGCCGGGTCGATCTCTACCGAGGGTCGCGGCTCCCCGGATTGCAGCCCCTAGCGTGTCGGCGTGGCGATGTCGTGGGTACCCCGGGTCAGGGTGATCGTCATCAACTGGAACGGAGCCTGGTACAGCCGACGCTGCCTCCGATCCCTGTTGGCCACCGACTACCCGGCGACGGAGATGGAGTTGGTCCTGGTTGACAACGGATCCATCGACGGATCGGGACTGTTCCTGGCTCGTGAGTTCCCTGAGGTTCGTCATCTGCAGCTCGAGGAGAACCTCGGGTTCGCCGAGGGGTGCAACCGGGCGATGCGCGATCGATCCGGCGTCGACTACGTGGCCCTGGTCAACAACGATGCCGTCGTCGAGCCGGGCTGGCTGCGTCCGCTCGTCGATGCCCTGGAGCGTGATGGCCGGGCCGGTGCCGCTGCGGCCCGCATGGTGCTCGAACCTTCGGTTGCAGCGATCACGATTCACGCAACGCAAGGGGTGACCCTGGAGCGGGTCGAGGTGGACGGACTGGACGTGACCGGTCGGCTCGTGTCCACCGGGATCCGAGTCGAAGCGGACCTGGCGTGGCCGCTCGACGTGCGCCGCCACGTCGAGAGCACCGCCGACCTGTGGGTCCCAGCCGGCCCGGATGCCGAACTGATCACCGTCACGTGCGCTGGCTCTGGCGGCGTGACACTTCTGAGCGGTGGCTCGGAGGCTGTCGCATTTGGCGCTCCCGGTTCGGGCTCCGCCCACCTTGCGGCGGAGCGGACCGAGCTCCTCAACGGCCTCGGGACCGGACTGACCGACCTGGGTGAGGGCTTCGACCGTGGGTTCGGTCGGCCTGTCGCCGCTGGCCTGCCGGACGGCCCGGTCGATGGGTTCTGCGGCGGGGGAGTCCTCCTCCGATCGGCGATGCTCGACGACGTCGGGCTCTTCGATCCGGGGTTCTTCGCGTACTACGAGGACACCGATCTGTCGTGGCGGGCGCGAGGGAACGGCTGGGGCGTCGTGGTCGTTCCGGACTCGATCGTCCGGCACGCGTTCGGAGCCGCCGGAGGATCCCGCTCGCCGTCGTTCTGGTTCCTCGACCGACGGAACTGGATCTTGACGACGCTACGCAATGGTGACCGCCGTCGGCGATCCGCCGTGCTCGCTGCGGCCCGGGAAGCGACCTGGCGTTCGGTCCGGGCCAACCTCATCGGTCGGATCCGGCGTGGCTGGCGCCCCCGTTGGCGGCTGACTGCCACGTGGCTTCGTATCTGGGCTGCGGTCCTCGGTTGGTCGGCTGCGGGGATCCTCACCCGCCGAGGTTCGGTCGTCGGTGCCCGGGCGACCGACCGGGTCCGCAGTCGTTGGCAGCCACGCGCCGCTCCGGCCGCTCCCGGTCGCAGGCCGGGGGGACCCCAACTCGCCTACATCGATGTCACCGACACGCTCGCGTCGGGTTGGCGGGCGGGGATCCAGCGCGTCGTCGTCGGATTCGTTCGCGAGCTCCCGGCGGTGGACCCCCGCATCGAAGTCGTTCCGGTGGTCTGGTCCACTCCTCACGGACGTTTTCGCCGGGCGAACACCGCCGAGGTGGCAGCGCTCCTCGGTCCGGTCCGGCTCATGCGGTCACAGCCCTCCGCCAGCGCCGCAGTCGGACTCCGTCGTGCGATCGGCGCACTCCTCCGGACCCTGCGACTCCGCGAGCCCGTGCGATGGATGCAACGGAGTCTGGCGGTCGCCCGGACGCCCCGCCACGACCGGGACCTCCTGCTCGACCGACTCGAGCCGGGGTCCGTCCTGCTCGAGGTGGACGCCGTGTGGAATCAGGCAGAGCCCGATCGCCGGCGCCTCTACGAACGACTCCGAGCCGGCGACGTCGCAGTGATCCCGTTCATCCACGATGTCCTGCCCGTCGAGCATCCCGAGTGGTTCGTGCCTCCACTGGTCGGTGCCTTCGGAGCCACCGTCTTGGCTCAGATGGAGGTGGCCGCCGACGTGCTGGTCGCCTCGCCGGCCACCGCTGCGGCCGTTCGTTCGGTGGCAGCACGTCACGGTATCGACCCTCCGGCGATCCATCCGATCCGTCTGGCATCAGGCGTGGGCGGTGGCCGACGAGGAGAGGCGTCGCGCTCGCTGCTCGACCTGCGTGATCGCCCGTACGTGTTGGTCGTCGGTACCGTCGAACCCAGGAAGAACCAGGTCCGACTGCTCGATGCCATCGATCATCTAGCGCGGCGTGAGCAGCTCGACGACCTCGTGCTCGTGGTCGTCGGGCGTGAGGGTTGGCAGGCGGCGGACGTCGCGGCCCGGCTTCGCAGCGGCGGTCCGGCCGGGAGTGTCGTGTGGATCGAGGACGCCGACGACGAGGTGCTCGAGGAGCTCTACGTCGGAGCCCGGCTCGTCCTCGCTCCGTCGCTGGCCGAAGGCTTTGGCCTGCCTGCGGCGGAGGCCGTTCGACTCGGAGTCCCAGTCGTTGCTTCTCCGTCGGGAGCCCCCGGTGTCGAATCGCGACTGATCGCTCGCGTGGTCGATCCGGACGACACGGTCGGATGGGCAGAGGCGATCCGTGAGCTGGCAAACGATTCCGCGCCGCGTCGAGCGGCGCTCGACGCCCTGAGCGGCGCAAGGGTTCCCTCGTGGAGCGATGTGGCGACCGACGTCGTCGACGTGATCCTTCGGTGTACGCAGCGGAGACCGACCGGTCAGGCGGAGGGCTCCTCCGATCATCCGATCGACGGGGTCGGCATCTCGCCCACCGCTCGGGCCAACGGTCCGGGAGGAGGGGTGTGAGGCGCGTCTCGGTCCTGACCCCGGTTCACGACCCACCGATTCCGGCGCTCCTCGAGTGCCTCGACTCCGCCCAGCGACAGACCTACCCCAACTGCGAGCACGTCCTGGTCGATGACGGCTCGACCTCGGTCGAGGTCCGATCGGTGCTCGAGCGGGCCGCCGCGCTTCCCGGGGTGGTCCACCTCCGCCTCGAACCCAACCGTGGAATCGCCGCCGCGAGCAATGCGGCACTGCAAGCGGCGACGGGCGATGTGGTGGCCCTGCTCGACCACGACGACCTCCTCCACCCCAGGGCCATCGAACGTGTGGTTGCACCGTTCGCGGACCCCGGGGTCGACTACGTCTACACCGACGAGGACGTGATCACGGCGGACGGACGGCGCGTCGATCCGTTCTACAAGCCGGCGTGGTCCCCGGAACGGTTCCGGAACCAGATGTACACCTGCCACCTGTCGGCGTTGAGGCGTTCGACCGTGGACCGAGTCGGAGGGTTCAGATCCGAGCTCGACGGATCCCAGGACTGGGACCTCGTTCTACGCGTCACCGAGCAGGGCGGCACCGTCGTGCACGTCCCCGAGGTGCTCTACCACTGGCGTGTCGTTCCCGGTTCGGTCCTCGCCGGAGAGCACGTGAAGCCCTACGCGTACGTCGCGGCCCGGAGGGCCCTGGAGGAACACGCCACCCGCGTCGGGATCGACGCCGAGGTGGTCGAACAGCACCGACGGGGCTACTTCCACCTTCGTCGTCGTCATCGGTCCCACCCCCTCGTCAGCATCGTCATCCCTACCCGGGGCTCGACCGGAACCGTCTGGGGTCTGAGCAGGACCATGGTGGTCGAGGCCGTGCGGAGCGTCGTCGAGCGTTCGACCTGGCCGAACCTCGAGTTCGTCGTGATCTTCGACCGGTCCACCCCGGAGTCCGTGGTCGAGGATGTGCTCGAGCTGGGCGGGGGCAGGGTGGTTCCTGTCCGCTGGGACCGTCCATTCGACTTCTCGGCCGAGTGCAACCTCGGTGCCTCCGTCGCTCGTGGTGAGTACCTCGTGTTTCTCAACGACGACGTGGAGGTGGTCGACGACGACTGGATCGAGGTGCTCGTCGGATTCGCGCGTGAGCCCGACGTCGGTGCAGCGGGTCTCCGGCTGCTGTTCGAGGACGGGCGCATCCAACACGCCGGCCACGTCCACCTGAACGGCAATCCGGGTCATCTGATGTTCGGACAGTCTCCCGAGAGCGACAGGAATCGCATGGCGCTCTCGCTCGACCGGGAGGTCGCCGGCGTGACGGCTGCGTGCCTCGGGATCCGACGGTCGGTGTTCGCGGAGGTCGGTGGCTTCAGTGCCCAGTTCCCCAACAACTACAACGATGTCGACCTGTGCCTGAAGCTCCGATCGGTCGGTTATCGGATCGTGGTCTCGGCGCAGGCGAGCCTGTACCACTTCGAGTCGATGTCCCGTGACCCGACGGTCGGGTCCACCGAGTTGCAGCGCCTCCGGGACCGGTGGCTGGTCGAACTCCGGTCCGACCCTTACTACAACCCGTCCTACGGTGACTCCTTCGACAACTACCCCCTGCCGCTCCGGTACCCGTGAGGGTGGCGCAGACTCGATCTCAGCCGATGTCGGGAGGGTCGCCCTCGTCGACGAACGACGTGGCCAGGCGGCGTACCTCGTCCCGCACGGCGTGGATCGCCGCCAGCGAGGCCTCGAGGTCGGCGACCCGCAGCTGGAGATCCTCGACGGTCCGTTCGAGGGCGGCGACCCGACCCGGGGTGGTGGCGATGGATCGGACCGAGACGGAACCGGGCATGTGTCGAGTGTAGGGGGCAGGTGGGGACCACAATGGGCGGCGTGCGCGTCGTTGTGGTGACCGGAAGCGACCGGCTGGCGTGGTGTGAGCACCTGATCGCCGGTGTTCGGCGTCATCACCCCGACGCAACCGTGTCGGCAGTGCTCGCGGACGGTGGACACGTCGCCCACTTCGACACGACGGCGGACTCGTGGATCGCGCTCCGGGGCCGGCAGGTCGCCGGGGTCCGCTACGAGGACGTCGCGCTCGCTCTGGGCCGCCGAGATGCCGGGTGGACGGCACTGCCGCTGATCGTCGAGGAGTTCCCGCCGGAAGGGCCGACCGATGTGGTCGTGGTTCTGGCCGACACCATGGAGGTGCACGGATCGATCGACCCACTTGTCGTCGCTGCGGCTGGAGGAGCCGCCGTCCGGGCGGCGGAGGTCGATGGCGATCTGCCGTGGGGTGGTGGTCTACCGGGTGCAATCGCCGTCGGACCGTCCTCGGCGGAACTGCTGGGATGGTGGGATCGACGTTGCGCCGCGGCGGTCCGGTCGCCCGAAGCGTTCGATCCTCGGTCGATCTGGCGGGACCTGCCTGCGTCCTGTGGCGTCACGCTGGTGGCCGATCCGTCCCTTCGCCTCGGGGCCTCGACGGCCGGTTCGCTCGATCTCACCGACTCCGACGACGGTGCGCTCCTCGTCGACGGTCGGCCGCTCGCCCTCGTCGATCTGAGCGGTCTCGACCCGGCGAGGCCGCACTGGTTCGCCGAACCCGGACGCGAACCGTCCCGTCGGATCAGCACGTGTCCGTCGCTTCGGCGGCTGCTCCACCGAGCCGCGGCGGCATTGGACGGAGCCGCCGGTCTGACCCAGGAGCCGGAGCCGCTGCCCGGACTCGTGGTCGGGCCGGCGATGCGCTCGTGGTTCCGGTCGCTGCTCAAGGACACGAATCGTCCTCCGAACCCGTTCGTCGCCGAGGAAGCCGACGCGTTCCTCGAGCTTCTCACCGGTCCGGGCGAGCCGGACGGCAGTGGTGTCTCGAGACTCGCCGACCTGGTCCTCGCCGACCGTCCCGATGTCGCAGCTGCGTTCCCGTCGGTGCGTTGGTCGGACCGCGACGCGTTCGTGCGCTGGATGTGGACGCACGGCCTGGACGAAGGGGTCTGCTCGCTCGCCGTCCTGCCCGACCTCCCCGCACCTCGTCCAGCGATCCGGTCCGTCCGTTCCGCGTCGTCGGCCGGTGTGAATCTGGTCGGCTACCTGTCGGGCGAGCTCGGCCTGGGCGTTGCAGCTCGTCGCCTTCGCGCCGCGCTCGACGTCGCCGGCATTCCAGTCGCCGAGGTCGTCTACGACCGGACCGCGAGCCGTCAACGCCACCCTCAGCATCGAACCATCGACGCTCCCTACGGCGTCAACCTCCTGTTGATCACGCCGGATCAGCTGCCGTACTTCGCTGACGACGTCGGTCCCGAGTTCTTCCGGGATCGCTTCAACGTGGGTCTGTGGTACTGGGAGACCGACGTGATGACGAGCCGGCAGCAGTCGTCCTTCGGGTACGTCGACGAGGTCTGGGGCGCGACCGAGTACCTGTGTGAGGTGTTCCGCCGCTACGACCGGGTACCGGTCGAGCACGTGCCGGTTCCGCTCGTCTTCGATGCCCCCGGCGTGGTCGCCGGCGATCGTGAGCGCCTCGGCCTCGATGACCGGTTCACGGTGCTGTTCTCGTTCGACTTCCTCTCGATCGCCGAGCGGAAGAACCCGCTCGGCCTGATCGAGGCCTTCAGTCGAGCGTTCCCCGAACCGGCAGGGGTGCGACTGATCCTGAAGACCATCAACGGCGATCGCACCCCGGAACAACTCGAGGAGGTTCTCGACGCTGCGGCCCGTCGGCCCGACATCGAGCTGTGGGACCGGTACCTCGAGCCTCGTGACCGTCTGGCGCTCGTCGCCGCCGCGGACTGCTATGCGTCGCTCCACCGTTCTGAAGGTCTCGGGCTCACCATGGCCGAGGCCATGGCGGTGGGGACGCCGGTCGTGGCGACCGCGTACTCCGGCAACCTCGACTTCATGGACGACCGGTCGGCCATGCTGGTGCCGGCAGAGGAGGTACTGATCGGACCGGGCAGCTTCTACCCGGCAACCGGTCACTGGGCCTCCCCCGACCTCGATGCCGCGGCCGCTGCGCTCCGCCGCCTCCGTGACGACGCCGGGCTCAGGGAGCAGCTCGCTGGTGCGGCACGTGCTGCGCTGGCACCGTTCAGTCTGGAGGCGGTCGGAGCGACGCTGCGGCAGCGACTCGGGGCGCTAGGGTCGTCAAGGTGAAGTCGTCGTTCAGGAGTGCGCTTCGCACCCTGCTCGGTCCGGCCCTGCGGTGGTTCCGGGGACAGCTCGAGGTAATCGAGCTCGGTATCGCCGCCATCCAGGAGCGCCAGGACGACCTCCTGGCTCGGCACCGGACCGAGGTTGCGGCACACGAGGGCGACGTCGAAGTTGTCGGCCGGGCGCTGGCACAGCAGCGGGTTGCGATCGAACGTCTCGAGGCGGAGATCCGAGAGCTCCGAGAGGAGCTGCGCGCCGCACGGCACGACCGACCGGGCACCGGGTCGAGTGGATCTCCGGCGCCGACGGTCGGCCGCTGACAGGTGGACGGCGTCGCCGTCGACCTGCGGGCGCTGCAGGCCCCGGACCACGCCACCCGGGGTATCGGCAGGTATACCCTCCAGCTGATCGAGGGCATCGAGGCCCGGGATCCCTCAGCGGTCCGGGCCTACGTGGTCGATCCGGCGTTCCCGCTCCATCGAGAGGCGCAGCGGTTACTCCAGACGGGCAAGCTCCGTCGGAGCGATTCGGTCGAACTGACCGATGCGCCTCCCCGGGTGTTCCACACGACCAGTCCCTTCGCCGAGGGGAGCTCCCGAGACGCACCTGCGCTGCCTGACTGGGCCACCGCAGAGGTCCGGTTGATCGCAACCGCCTACGATCTCATCCCGGCTCGATTCCCCGATGTCTACCTGCGAGCCGACTCGGATCGTCGCTGGTACCAGCATCGACTCGCGCTGCTCCCGTTGTGCGACCGGATCCTCTCCATCTCGGAGTCGACGTCCCGTGACCTGATCGAACTCGCCGGGGTCCCCGACTCCCGGATCGTCACCGTCCACGGCGCTGCCGGCCCGGGCTTCGGTCCCGGTGAGCTGGCGGCGGACGTGATCCGGGCGGAGCTGACGTCGGTGGATCCGGAACGGGTGGCCTCGGGCTTCGTCCTGGTACCGACCGGCATCGAGTGGCGCAAGAACCTCGACCGATTGCTCCAGGCGTGGTCGATGGTCGACCCGGCCCTTCGGCACCGCACTCCGCTCGTCGTCCAGTGTCACCTCGCTCCGGATGCACGGTGTCACCTCGACGAGCGCATCCGCTCACTCGGTCTGCGCGACTCGGTCCTGATGACCGGCGAGGTGGGCGACGCCGAGCTCGTGGCCCTCTACCGATCGGCGACGCTCGTCGTCTTCCCGTCGCTCTACGAGGGCCTCGGGCTGCCCGTGCTCGAGGCCCGGGCCTGCGGTTCCCCGGTGGTGTGCAGCGACTCGTCGTCCATGGCCGAGATCGTCGAGCGTCCCGAAGCGAGGTTCGACCCGATGGATCCGGCCGACATCGCCCGGGTGGTCGAACTGCACCTCCGGGACCCGTCCCTGAGGTCGGACCTGGCCGCCGATCCGGTGCCCGAACGCTACGAACTCGATGCCGTGTGCCGACTCGTGCTCGGCGTCTACCGGGATCTGGCCACCGGTCGCGGCCGGATCGTCGCGAGTCGGCGGCCCCGGATCGCTGTCGCCTCGCCGGTTCCTCCGCAGCTGTCGGGACCCTCGGCGTACATGGCGGCCCTGCTCGAGCACCTCGTGGACCTCTGCGACGTGACGCTTCTGACGAGCGTCGAACCGGCCGCCGTGGTCGTCCCTGCTGGGATCCGGGTGGAGCGGATCACCTCGCTGCCGCTCCTCGAACTCGCCGAAGGTCGCTTCGACGAGGTCGTGTACTTCATCGGGAACAGCCCCTTCCACGTGGAGGAGCTCCGGATGCTTCGACGGCGTCCAGGCTGTGTCATCCTCCACGATGCGCGCTTGACAATTCTCCACAGTGAACTCGCCGTGAGCCATCCCGAGGAGATGCCCGGCGGCTTCGGCGGAGCTCTGCATCGCATGTACCCGGGTCGCTACCCGGGGGTGATGGGCGGCTCCGGATATCTTCCGCTCCCCGAGGAGGGCCTGTACGGCGTCCTCATGGTCCGAGACGTCGCCGAACTCGCCACCCGCTTGTTCGTGCACTCGTCCCACGCCGCCGACCTGGTCGAACTCGACTGTGGCAGACGTCCGGAGGTCGTCTTCCCGATTCCGTCACCACCCGTGAACGACGCGGACCCCGCTCCCGGCGAGCAGCTCGTCGCCTCGTTCGGTTTCGTCAGCCCAGCCAAGCGGAGCGAACTCGTGCTCGAGTCGATGGTTGGGCTCCCGGATGTCGACCTGGCGCTGGTCGGTGACTCAGGGGAGGAGTTCCTCCAGTCGCTCCGGCGGCGGGCCGATGAGCTGGACATCGGCGACCGTGTGCACGTGACCGGGCGGATCGACGCGGGAGCGTACGACGCGTGGCTCGCCCGGTCCACCGTCGCAGTGCAGCTTCGTATGCACTCGAACGGCGAGTCGTCGGCGTCGGTGGCCGAGACCCTCGCCGCCGGTGTGCCCACGGTGGTGACCGACATCGGAACGTTCTCCGAGTACCCCGATGACGTGGTCGTCAAGGTCCCGGTCGACCTCGGGCCCCGGGAGCTCGCCGCCGTCCTCCGGCAGTTGCTTGCGGACTCTGACCGCAGGGAGGAGCTCCGCAACGCCGGTCGGCGCTACGCAGCCGAGCACTCCTACCGGCATGCGGCCGAGACCCTGGTGTCGACGTTGGGGGTCGTGCGCTCCGGTTCCTCCGTTGGCGGCTGGTAGACACTCCCCTGTGAAGGGCCTGATCCTCTCCGGTGGCGCTGGTACCCGTCTGCGGCCCATCACCCACACCAGCGCAAAGCAGCTCGTGCCCGTCGCCAACAAGCCCATTCTCTTCTACGGAATCGAGGACATGGTGGCCGCCGGGATCACCCGGATCGGCATCATCACCGGCGAGACCGGACCGGACATCATCGAGGCGGTCGGTGACGGCTCCCGATTCGGCGCCGAGGTCACCTACATCCCGCAGTCGGCCCCGCTGGGCCTCGCCCACTGTGTGCTCGTCGCCCGCGACTTCCTGGGGGACGACGACTTCGTCATGTACCTGGGGGACAACATGCTCCAGCAGGGCCTGGTGGAGTTCGTCCGGGCGTTCGAGGAGGATCGGGCGCGCTGGGCCGCACCGGAACTCGACGATGACCACGAGCCACCGGTGGCACAGATCCTGCTGAGCCCGGTCCCGGACCCGCACCGGTTCGGGGTCGCCGAGGTGGACGGGGCCGGCCAGGTCGTCCGGCTCGTGGAGAAGCCGGAGGAACCGCCGTCGGACCTGGCGCTGGTCGGGGTATACCTCTTCACCCCCGCCATCCACGAAGCGGTCGCTGCGATCGAGCCATCCCCGAGAGGAGAGCTCGAGATTACCGATGCCATCCAATGGCTCATCGACCGGGGTCGACAGGTACGGCACGACACCCTCACCGGCTGGTGGCTCGACACTGGCAAGAAGGACCCGCTGCTCGAGTCGAACCGCCGGGTGCTCGAGACCATCGAGGCTCGCATCGATGGTTCGGTCGACGACCGCTCGGTCCTCGACGGCCGGGTGGTGGTCGAGCCGGGCGCCGAGATCGTGAACTCACAGGTGAGGGGTCCGGCCATCATCGGGGCCGGCGCCCGGGTCGAGAACTCCTACGTGGGCCCGTTCACCGCAATCGCCGCCGAATGTCGCTTGATCGACTCCGAGGTGGAGCACTCCGTCATTTTGGAGCGGTGCTCGATCAGAGGGGTTCCGAGGCTGGTCGACTCCCTGATCGGACGTGATTCGGAGATCCACCGTGTCGACCGTCGACCCAGGGCGACCCGTCTCATGGTCGGCGACCACTGTTCCATCGAGTTGGACTGATCAGGGGAGGAGCGGCGACGTGCCAGATCTGCGACCGAGCGCCGTCATCGATGGTGTCGTGCTCGTCACGCCCGAGGTCTACGGGGATGAACGAGGGTTCTTCGTGGAGACCTACCGTCGCGACTGGTTTCCGCGCGGTCGGGAGATGGTCCAGGCCAACCGCGGGGACCGAGTCGCAGGGTGCGTCGTCGGCCTGCACTACCACCTGCACCAGGCCGACTACTGGTACGTGCCCAGGGGGCTCGCACGGGTCGTCCTGCACGACCTGCGGGTCGGTTGCGCGACCGACGGCGCCACGCTCGAACTCGACTTGGGGGAGCGGGACGGGGCGCCCGTCGAGCACCTCGGCGTCTACATTCCACCGGGTGTCGCCCACGGATTCGCCTCGCTCACCGACATGACGATCACGTATCTCGTCGACGGCTACTACAACCCGGCCGACGAACTCGGCGTCGCCTGGGATGACCCGGCGATCGGCGCCGACTGGGGCATCTCGGATCCGACGCTCTCCGAGCGGGACCGGACCAACCCGCTGCGGGCCGATCTGCCGTCGGAGCTTCGTCCGCACCACCAGCTCAGGAGCTGAGGTCGGAGCCATGCGACTGTTCGTCACCGGCGGTGCCGGGTTCATCGGATCGAACTTCGTTCGGCATGTCCTCGCGACATCCGACGACCACGTGACCGTCTACGACGCACTCACCTATGCCGGGAACCGGGCGAATCTCGCCGATGTCGACGACGACCAGCGCTTCAGCTTCGTGCACGGGGACATCTGCGACCGGGGGGCGGTCGCAGCAGCCCTCCCCGGACATGACGTCGTGGTCCACTTCGCCGCCGAGAGTCACGTGGACCGCTCGTTGCTCGATCCCGACGTGTTCGTGCGGACCAACTGCCTCGGGACCAATGTGCTCTGCGATCAGGCCGTCGTGGCCGAGGTCGAACGCTTCGTCCACGTCTCCACCGACGAGGTCTACGGATCCATCGAGCAGGGGTCGTTCAACGAGGACGACGTCCTGGCGCCCAGATCGCCCTACTCGGCGTCGAAGGCCGGCTCCGATCTCATCGCGCTCGCCTACCACGAGACGTTTGACCTGCCGGTCGTGGTGACGCGTTCCTCGAACCAGTTCGGCCCCTACCAGTTCCCCGAGAAGCTCATCCCCTTCTTCGTGACCAACCTGCTCGGCGGCGGGACCGTTCCGCTCTACGGGGATGGATTGAACGTCCGTGACTGGCTGTTCGTCCGCGACAACTGCGAGGGAGTCGATCTGGTGCTCCGCCGTGGCGAGATCGGGTCGATCTACAACATCGGCGCCGGCAACGAGCGGACCAACCGAGCGGTGACCGACCGCCTGCTCGCTCTGCTCGGCGCCCCGGAGACCTCGGTGGAGTACGTGGCGGACCGGCTCGGCCACGACCGTCGCTACTCGATCAACTGGGACCGGGTGGCCGCCCTCGGCTGGCGACCACGAACTGACTTCGACACCGCGCTGGAAGAGACCGTCCGGTTCTACGTGACTCGGCGGGACTGGTGGGAACCGCTCCGAGCCAGGGTCAGGAATCGCTGAGCGGGACGATGCGAATACTCGTGACGGGCAGTCGGGGTCAATTGGGGACGGAGCTCTCCGAGCAACTCGGGCGCGCCTCGGAGCATGAGTTGCTCGGCGTGGACCTGCCCGAGGTCGACCTGACGGACCGGGCGCAGGTGCTCGAACTGATCGCAGGCTTCCGTCCCGAAGCGATCATTCACACCGCAGCGTTCACCGCGGTTGACGCGTGCGAGACGGATGTCGAGACGGCGTTCCGCGTGAACTGTGGGGCGACCCGGTTCGTCGCCGATGGCGCCCGACGCGTTGGGGCCCACGTCGTCTACGTGTCGACCGACTACGTGTTCGACGGCACGAAGCCTGATCCCTACGTGGAGTGGGACACGCCGTCGCCCCGGTCCGTTTACGGACGGACGAAGCTGGGCGGCGAGCAGGAGATCGACCCGGGTTGGACGATCGCCCGGACCTCGTGGGTCTGCGGACGCCACGGTTCGAACATGGTGAAGACGGTGCTCCGCCTCGCTGAGGATGACAAGGTGCTCCGCTTCGTCGACGACCAGCGGGGTCATCCGACGTTCGTGTCCGACCTGGCCCCGATGCTCGCCCACCTGGCGATCGAGAGAGTCCCCGGGGTGTTCCACACAACCAATCACGGGGCGGTGTCGTGGTTCGAGTTCGCCCAGGAGGTGCTCGCTGCAGCGGGACTCGATCCGACCAGGGTGCTGCCCGTGAGCACGGCGGAGCTCGATCCGCCCCGGCCGGCACCGCGACCGGCCAACTCCGTTCTCGACAACCTCGCGTGGCGGTTCCACGGCTTCGATCCGAGCCGCGACTTCCGGGAACCACTCCGGGAGTTGGTGACGACCCTGCGGCCCACCTGACGTGATCCGGCCGATCAGCCCCTTCCGAGACGGGCCCTGAGCCAGCGTGCCACGGACCGGAACCGTTCGTCGCGCCGGATTCGTCCGACGACGCGATGCAGCGTGTCCTGCTGGTCGAGCAGCTGTTGCAGCTGCGCAGTCTGCACCTCCAACTCCCGGTATCTGACACGTAGCGTGGCCTGCTCGGCCTGGGCGCCGATCAGCGCGTCCCGCACGCTCCAGAGGTCCCGATTCGCCGCGGCCAGCTCGGACTCGAGCTCCTCGATTCGACGTTCGCGATCGCCGTCGTTCGCCGGCTCGCGGCCTGCGGTTGATGCTCCTGAGGTCACGTCGCGACCGTACCGCTCCGGGAGATCGGTTGTGCGAAGTCATGAAGGAGTGGGGATCAGCTCGTAACCTGACGGTGTGTCGATGCGATTCGTCATCATTGGCGGCGGCCCCGCTGGGGTCCAGGCCGCGACCACCGCAGCACGTCTCGGTGCCGAGGTCGTGCTCATCGAGCGCGACGTGGTAGGTGGGGCTGCTCACCTGTGGGACTGCATCCCGTCCAAGGCCATGATCGCCACCGGTGACCGACTCGACGAGATCGCTGAGTTCCGTGGCATGGGACTCACGGTCGGAGCGGCGTCGATCGACCTCGACGTCATCCGTGCCCGGGTGACAGGAATCACCGAGCTGCTCGAATCACACAACCTCCGGCTCCTGGAGAGCCAAGGGGTGGAGGTCGTGCGCGGATCGGGACGTCTCGTCGACCAGCACACGGTTGCTGCCACCACGGCTGAAGGCGGGCGGAGTTTCCTCGCCGACGCCGTGATGGTGTCGACCGGCAGCCGGCCGAGAATCCCCGAGTGGGCCGAGCCGGATGGCGATCGGGTCCTGACCACTCGCGATGCCTACCCGCCGCCGTCGCTCCCGGACCACCTCGTGGTGGTGGGCTCGGGTGTCACCGGAGTCGAGTTCGTCCACATGTTCGTGAATCTGGGTGCCCGAGTGACGCTCATCGTGTCCCGTCAGCAGGTCCTGCCGAGCAAGGATCCGGAGGTTGCCGCGGTGCTGGAGGAGAACTTCCTCGCCCGGGGCGTGCAGCTCTACAAGGGGGCGCGTGCGATTGATCTGGACAGGACCGACGAGGGTGTGGTGGTCCGATGCGACGATGGCCGGGTGGCGACCGGCAGCCACGCGCTGCTGGCCATCGGCTCCCTCCCCAACGTGGAGGGCGTGGGCCTGGCCGAGGCCGGCGTGCACATGGACGGCTCCTGGGTTGCCGAGCTCGACCATCACATGCGGACCAACGTGCCCCACATCTACGTCGCCGGCGACGTGTCGGGGAAGCTGCCGCTGTCGTCGGTCGCGTCCATGCAGGGGCGCAAGATCGCCGAGCACGTCATGGGCCTGCACAAGGTCGACCACCGGCACCTCGACTACGAGAAGGCCGCGTCGGCCATCTTCACCGATCCCGAGATCGCCGACGTCGGTCTGGCCGAGGCCGACGCCTTCGCGGAGGGACGCAAGGTGCGCGTCACCAAGGTGCCGTTCGCCTCCACGGCCCGCGCGCTCATCAACGGCGACTCGCGAGGGTTCGTCAAGATCGTCTCGGACCCGGCGACCGGCGTGATTCTCGGCGGTTCGATCGTCGGCCGGCAGGCGTCGGAGCTCATCTCGGTCATCGCCGTTGCTGTCACCAACGGACTCCGCACCTCTGACCTCGCGGAGAGCATCCTCGTTCACCCGGCGCTCGCCGAGGCGCTCAGTGATGCGGCCGAGTGAGTCGGTCGGCGGCCCGACCGCCTCCGGTTGAGCCGTGCCGAGCAGTCCGGTGGACGCCTCCGGAGTCGAGCCGAACCCGGCAGCCCGTCGGGTGGTTCGGTCCCTGCAGCTGGCGGTGGCCGCACTCGTCGGCGCGATCGTGGCACTCCCGGCCCTCGCCACCCTGACCGGGTTGCGGGACGGCCTCCTGATCAATGGTGACGAGGCGGTGGCTGCGATGCTGCCTCTCGAGTTCGTCCGCAACGGGCCGGCGATCCTGTTCCCGGGGAACAGCTACCAGGGTGTGCTCGAGACCCCCGTCTATGCGCTGCTCTGGTGGGTGTTCGGTCCCACGGCGATCCCCGCTCGTTTGTTTCATCAGCTCGTGTGGTTGGCGGCGCTCGGGGTCTGGACCTGGGTGGCGACGGACCTGCTGCGCCGAACCGGCCGGTCATTGGTGGCGCAGTGGTGGGGGGCGCTGTCCGTGACGGGACTCATCGGTCTGAGCTCGGTCGTAGGCTGGCCGGTGTTCTACCGGATCTACCCGGGTTACCAGCTCGGGGCCCTCCTGTCTGGTGTGGCGGTGGCCGTGGCGCTCCGTTCGACGTCGGTGTGGCACTGGGTGGCCGCCGGGTTCTTCGCCGGCGCGGCACTCTACGCCCAGCCGATGCACCTGGCCGCTGTTGTGGCGGTCGGTGTTGCTGCGCTCGGATGGAGCGGTTCCGTCGTCTCCCGGCCAGTGCGAGTGACAGCAGCGGCGGTCGGTGGGGTCGTCGGTCTGTCGCCACTCCTGCTGTGGAACCTGCGCAACTCGTTCGCCACGTTCAGCTCTGATGCGCAGCCGGTGGAGCACCCGGAGTGGGGGTACGTCGATCGCCTCGCCAACACGCTGCGGATCACCTACCGGGTCATCTCCGGTGACGCGTCACTCGATCCTCCTTCGTGGTGGTCACCACTCCAAGTCGTGGTGGTGGCCGTGGTGGTGGTCCTCTGCCTGATCGGCGCCGTGGCGTTGGTCCGGGTGGGTCGGCCCGCAGCTCCGCTGCTGGCTGCCGGCGCGGTGCTGCTCCTCGGTCTGCCGCTCCTGCCCGCGCTCTCGCTCGAGGTCGACTATCGCTACGCGGTCGCCTGGTGGCCCGCCATCGCCGTGTTGGTCGCTGTCGGCGCGGCGACCGTCGTGGACCTTCGGCCGCCGATCCGGACCGTCGGGATCGTGGCGATCGGGGCCGCCCTGCTGCTGCACGCCGTTGTCGTGGTCGACGGCGCCCGTCGTCTGCTGGTTGAACCGAGTGGAGATGCCGGTTCGGCGGAGACGCTCACGCTCGATCTGGCGGAGGACCTCCTGCGCTGCGGCGTCACGTCCGTCGCCGGTGACTACTGGGCGGTCTACCCGGTGGTCTGGGGTTCTGGCGCCACTCTGGACGGCGAGGTGTTCTTCGGACCCGACCGTCTCGACTCGGTCAACCCGGTCGATCGTCGGGGGCCGGGTCGACTCGCCGTGCTGCCGCCGCCCGCCGCGGCGGATCCGCTCAATGCAGCGCGAGCGATCGATGTGGCGACCGGTGGAGGCCGGTCCGACTGGCTGGTGGCAACCCATCCGGGAACCGGTGTGGTCGCAGTGCTCGAGCGTCCTGCGGGGCCGTTCCCGGACGGATGCACCGGGCCCGCAGGGCTGGTCCCGTCGACAGGTTGAGGAGTGCCCGCGTCGAGGGCCACTGACGGTCGGTTCGGACCCGGACTGCTAGCATGCTCGAGTTCCCCGCAAGCTTTCCAAAGGCATCGCGCTTGTCCACCCCCGCCGAGGTCTGGTCGTATCGGACCCTGATCGCCAATCTGGCGCAACGGGACCTCAAGGCCCGCTACAAGAAGAGCTTCCTCGGCTGGACGTGGTCGCTGATCAACCCGGCGGTCACCTTGGGGATCTACACGCTGGTGTTTGGCGTGTTCCTCAAGGGCACCGCGCCCGTGGCAGGCAACGGACGACTCACGAGTTTCGCCATCTACCTCTTCTGCGGGCTGGTGCTGTGGAACCTGGCGAGCGGGGTGGTCAACAACTCGATCGGATCCTTCCTTGGAGCGGGCGATCTGCTTTCCCGAACGTACTTCCCGCCCGAGGCGCCCATGGTGGCCGGTCTCACCACGGTCCTGATCCAAGGGGCCTTGGAGCTCACCATCCTCTGGGGGTTCATGATTGCGTTCGGAAATGTGTCCTGGACCTTCCTGGTCTCGATCCCGGTCATGCTCCTGGGCGCGTGCTTCGCCTTCGGGATCGGCCTCGTCCTCGGGCTTGGGAACGTCAGGTTCCGCGACGTCGGCTACCTCGTCGGCATTGGACTGCAGGTGGCCTTCTACGCCACGCCGATCGTCTACCGCCTGGACCAGATCGGTGAGCTGGCCCAACGGGTGCTGGAGTTCAATCCCCTCACTAGCTACGTGGGCGCGATGCGGGCGACTGTCTACGAACTCGACCTGCCGACTGTCAACGAGTGGCTGATGATGGGTGGCTCTGCCACAGTCAGCCTGCTCGTCGGCTGGTGGGCGTTCGGTCGCTACGCTCCACGCGTCATTGAGGAGCTCTGATCGTGAGCAAGATCATCGCCGACAGCGTGTCCAAACGATTCCGGCTCCAGACGGACCGGGCCCACTCGGTCAAGGAGTTGATCACCCGGCGCGACCGCAATGTCGCGATAGATGAGTTCTGGGCGCTGCGGGACGTCTCGCTCGAGATCCCCGAGGGCTCGATGTACGCGCTGATCGGTCACAACGGCTCCGGCAAGTCGACGCTCCTCCGTTGCATCGCCGGAATCTACCGACCCACCGAGGGGTCGGTGTCGGTGCAGGGTCGTATCTCCACGCTGCTGGAGCTCGGCGCAGGCTTCCACCCGGATCTGACCGGGCGCGAGAACGTGTACATGAACGGAACGATTCTGGGCATGTCCAAGCGTCAGATCGACAGGCTCTTCGACGAGATTGTCGAGTTCGCCGGCGTCGAGGACTTCATCGACTCCCCGGTGAAGATCTACTCCTCGGGCATGTACGTGCGGCTCGGATTCTCGGTGGCCGTCCACGTTGACCCCGAGATCCTCATCATCGATGAGGTGATCGCCGTCGGTGACCAGGAGTTCCAGAACCGCTGCTACGACCATCTCTACAACCTGCGACGGAACGGGGTGACGATCGTCGTCGTGACCCACGGGATCGAGACCGTCAGGACGATGTGCGATGGAGCCGCCTGGCTCGATCACGGCCGACTCGTCAAGTGTGGGAACGGCCCCGAAGTTGCTGCGGCGTATCTCGAGAAGGTGAACCGGGACGATTCGGAGCGGGAGGAAGCTGAGGCCGTGGGTCCGGTGGAGTCGAACAGGTTCCGATCAGTGAGCCGTGACGACGACATCGTGATCACCGGAGTCACGTTCCACGACCGGGCGGGTCGGGAGGTCGAGCACGGGATCTACGGGGAGCCGTTCGAACTCCACCTTCACTACGAGGTGGTTCGGGCGGTGTCGGACCCAGTCTTCGGATTCGGTTTCTTCTCCGAGAACGGCGTGTGGGTTGACGGGACCAACACTCAGATCAAGGGACTGAAAACCGGTTCGGTGAAGAGTCACGGCGTCGCAGTGTGTCGTTTCGACCCCTTGTTCCTTTATCCGGGCCATTACCAGGTCACCGTGGCGGTCAATGACCGATTCGTCCAGCACCTCTTCGACCGGTGGGACGGAGTCCCGCTCGTGGTGCGTGAAGGTGCTGCCCAGCCAGGTTCCGGTCTGGCGGACCTCCGGGGTGTCTGGCGTGTGTTGAGCGAGCAGGACTCGGTGGTCAATGCAGGTTGACCGCCGACGTGAACGTGCTGGGGTCATGGTGCGTCTAAGCGGAGGGTCTCCGGAAGGTGAGTTTCGTGGTTCAGGCTGAGGCAGGGAAGCGTGCGATGACGTGTTCGGTCGTCATCAACACCTACAACCGGGCGTCCAGCCTCCCGGCGACGCTGGACGGGCTCACACGCCAGACCTACGAGGACTTCGAGGTGGTCGTGGTGAACGGCCCCTCGGCCGACGGGACCGCCGAGCTCCTCAATGAGTGGTCGGGCCGGGTCCGCGTCGTCGACCTCGCTGCGGTCCACCTCGGGAAGTCTCGAAACCTCGGGATCATGGCTGCTGCCGGTGAGGTCGTGGCCTTCATCGACGACGACGCCATTCCAGAGCCAGACTGGATCGAAAGTCTCGTCGCCGCTTACGACGATCCGTCTGTGGCTGGTGTCGGCGGGCTGGTGTTCGACCACACGGGCATGGAGCTGCAGTACCGGTACTCGGTCTGCAGTCGGAGTGGCCACCCGAGGTTCGACATCTTCCCGCCCTTTGATGAGTACTTGTACCCCGGGGCTGACCCGTTCCTGTACCTGCAGGGGACCAACTGCAGCTTCCGGAGATCGGCACTCGTCGAGATCGGTGGATTCGACGAGACCATCGAGTACTACCTCGACGAGACGGAGGTGTGCATGCGTCTGGTCGATGCCGGCCACCGCCTCGTGCCGCTCGACGGAGCGGCCGTGCACCACCGGTTCCTGCCGAGCCACCTCCGGACCACGAGGACGGTCTGGACGAACCCGTACCCGGCAGTCAAGAACCGGTACTACTTTGCGTTGGCCAACTCGCGGGGCAGAGAACGGAGCATCGTTCTCGGAGACCTGTCCGAGTGGGTTCGAGGGGTGTTCGTCAACGGGTCACGTGAGCTTCAGGATTACGGTGCCAACGACGTTGAGATCGAGCGATTTCATGACCGGGTGCACGAGGGTGTGGCCGCTGGGCTGGAGCTCGGACTGCGCGCTGTCCGACAGTCGGTCGAGATCGGGCCGCCGTCGAGCTCGGAGTTCCTGAGGTTCCCAACCCTCCGTCGTCACGCACCGCCTCAACGGTTCTGCTTCGTCTCCGGCGAGTACGCGCCAGATGTGGGAGGGATCGGGCGGTTCACCGAGGAGACCGCCGTTGGTCTTGCGGGGCTGGGGCACGAGGTCCACGTGGTGACCCGCACCGAGGACCACGCCAGGATCGACGTCGAGCGCGGTGTGTGGGTCCACCGGGTCCTGGTCCGTGACCCGTACATCCCGGGTCTCGAGTCGTCGGTGCTCCGTCACAACCTCCTCCACTGTGCCGCCCTCTACGCCGAGGTGGTTCGTCTCCACGAACGGCGGCCGATCGATCTCGTGTCCGCCCCCATCTGGAACTGCGAGAACCTGCTTCTCTCACTGGATGGCCGATTCCCGACCGTCACCTCGCTGCACACCACCATTCGGAAGGTGGCCGAACTCCTTCCGTCGTGGGGAGGCAATCCGCACATTCAGGCACTAATCCGCCTCGAGCTCGACTCACTCCGTCTGAGCCCAATCCTCCAGGCCAACAGCCGAGCAACCGTCGAGGAGACGACCGGGCTCACCGACGGTCTGATCGAGCTCCTCCACTACGGCCTCACCGATGCAGCGCCGAATGCATCGCCCCTCCGGGAGGCGGGCGACGGTACGGAGTTGCTCTTCGTCGGCCGATTGGAGCGGCGCAAGGGGGTCGACGTCCTGCTCGACGCGGCGCCTGCGCTCCTGGACCGCCTGCCCGACCTCCACCTCACCCTGGTTGGTCGCGACACCACGAACACTGAGATCGGCACGACTTATCGCGAGCGCTTCCAACAGGAGCACAGTGGAGCCGAGTTTCTCAACCGCGTCCACTTCGTCGGCGAGGTAGCCGACGACGAGCTGGCTCGAAGGTACGCCGCTTGCGACGTGCTGTGCGTTCCATCGAGGTATGAGTCATTCGGGTTCGTCGTGCTGGAAGGGATGGCCCACGGCAAGCCCGTTGTCGCGAGCGCAGCCGGCGGGATGACCGACCTTGTGGACGGGAACGGGATCTTGGTGCCGCCCGAGGAGGTAGCTGACCTGGCCGAGGCCCTCGACCGGGTCCTCCGCGACCCGGGACTGCGCGAGTCGATGGGACGCCGTGGTCGCCAGCTCTTCGAGGAGTTCTGGGAACTCTCTGCTGCAATTCACCGCACGGAACAGGCATACGTGTCGTTTGCGGCGTCGGGGTCGACAGGTGAGGAGCTCTCCCCGTCAAGGCTCGCACCGGTGCTGATCGACGCCGGCCTGGATGCCGACGATGCACCCTCCGTTGCAGCCGCACTCATCGATCCGTCCAACTACCCCCACAACGTGGCCGGCGAGTTGGTCCGCCTCTTGGTCTCTGACGACCACCGCTTCGTCGATGGGCTCTACCGTTTGCTGCGCGACCGGGAACCCGAGCAGTGGGAGCTGGACGTCCAGATGGCCTTCTTGGCCCGGGGGGGATCCCGACTCGTCGTCGCCGGCGATCTCGCTGCGGACCCGTGGGCGCCATCGAGGCTCGGTGCGGGCTGGCGTCTGGAGGTTGTGCCGCTGTGGGGCCAAGCACTCGCCGATGCTGTCCGGTGGTTCATCGCAGACCCGGACGATTCGCACGTCGTGACCCGCCTCTACGAAACGGTCCTGTTCCGGACGCCGAGCTCCGACGAGCTCCGGTCGGTGGTCGAGGCCCTGCATGCTGGAGTGTCACGTGCAGAGTTGCTGCACTCGCTGGTCGTGAGCGACGAGGCTCGTGCCAAGCAGGTGCCGACCGGTTGGCTGAGCGAGGTGGTGGGGCCTCCACCGACCCCGGGCTCAGCGGGGCAAGGTGATGGCGGTGTCCGCACCGTGGGCGCAACGGCCCGCCAGCTTCGCCAGCGTCTGTCGGAACTGCGATCAGCGGTTCGCAGCGTTCCCCGGATGACGGGCCAGCTGGGCGGACTTCAGTCTGAGGTGGCGCAGGTGGAACAGCGGCTCAGCGAGCTCAGTGAGTCGCTGACCCGGTTGGCCGCGTCGGACGACAGGCCTACCGGTACCGAGGTGAGTCCTGATGCCTGGGACCGGTCGTTGGAGGTCGACCGTCTCGTGGCTGCCCGGCTGTCCGAGCTCACCTCGCAGCAGTCCGAGCTCACCTCGCAGCAGTCCGAGCTCACCTCGCAGCAGCACCAAGGTTTTGACCAGCTCATCGCATGGATCGACGTGCTTCAACGGAAACAGGAGGGCATGGCGCTCGATCTCCGTGAGCGGCTGCCCGTCGACCACGAGTCACTCGCAATTCCCGAGCCCAAGATCCTTGAGTCCAGTGGTTGGGACGAGCTGGTGAAGCGGGAGAACGGACTGGTCCGGTTGAACCTTGGGTGTGGTGAGAAGCCGAAGGCCGGCTACGTCAATGTGGACGCCCGGCCCCTCGAGGGCGTCGACGTGGTCGGCGATGTTCGCCGGTTGCCGGTGCCCCCCGGATCTGCGGACGAGGTCTGCTCGGAGCACCTGATCGAGCACTTCCGGCTACACGAACTGGAGACCGTGGTGCTGCCCTACTGGCGGAGTCTCCTGCGGCCAGGTGGCTCGCTCCGTATCGTCTGTCCGGATGCCTCGGCGTTGATCCAGTTGGTCGCGTCCGGTCGGATCTCCTTTGAGCAGTTTCGTACGGCCACCTTCGGTCTTCAGGACTACTCCGGCGACGACCACTTCGCCATGTACGACGCCCCGTCGCTCACTGAAATGCTGGAACGTGTCGGGTTCGTGCACGTCGAGGTGGTCGAGGTCGGCCGGCGCAACGTGGGGACGCACGAGATGGAACTCACCGCAGTGAATCCGGGGAACGATCGGTGACCGATCCACGGGTGGCACAGGAGCGGCAGAGCCTGTTGCTCGGTGCGCTGGCATGTCCGGTCTGTGGCGGACCGCTCACGCTCGCTGCGGCCGCTCGCCATCAGGGTCTGGTTGTCGACGCCGACCTCAGCTGTCCCTTGCACGGCGCTGTTGGCGTGGTGGAGAGCTACGCCGTCAGTTTCCGCCCCCCAGATGTCGAGCGGGCGCGCGCCCACCGCGTTCCGGCTGGTCGGGTCCGGGTCCCGGTCGGCATCGACGACGACGGCCTGGAACTCGTTGGTCGCTGGGAGTCGGGATGGGAGGGACTGCGAACGGGGCCGGGTGGGTCTCACCGGGCCGTGCTGCCGTTCCGCGGCGTCGGCATCTCGATCACGTTCTTCGCTCACAGCTGGAGCGGACGTGCGGAGTTGTGGGTCGATGATGAGTTGGTCCAGGAGGTGGACCTGTTCCGGGTCGAGACCGAGTTCGTCGTGGTGGACCTGGTCGGTTTTCCCAACGGCGGCCACCGACTGGAGGTCGTCCCGACCGGTGAACGGCACCCCGCAGCGGGGGGCGACCAGATCGTTCTCAACCGGTTCGACGTACTGCGCCGACCGGTCGACGCGCCGCTGCCACAGGTGGACCCGGTCAATCGCGGGAACGGGTTCCCTCCCCGGTTCGAGGAGCTCGTGGACCTGCTCCCAGAGGGCGGGATCGCCGTCGATCTGGGCGGTGGTGACCGGCGTTTCGGGGATCCACGGGTGTTCAACCTCGAGTACATGAGGTTCGAGCTCCCCGACTTGTTTGCGGACGGCCTCCGGCTTCCCTTCCGAAGCGGATCCCTCGACCTCGTGCTGAGCCAAGCGGTTCTGGAGCACGTGCCCGACCCCCAGCAGGCGGTCGACGAGATGCGACGGGTCTTGAAGCCGGGAGGGGTCCTCTACTGCGAGGTCGCCTTCATGCAGCCTCTGCACGCAGTGCCCTCGCACTACTTCAACGTCACGATCTTTGGGCTCGAGTATCTGCTGCGCGACTGGGACCTGCGGGAGTCGGGAACATTCACCGGGTTGCACGACACATTCGAGTGGATGGGGAGGTGCGTCAGTGCAGAGGAGAAGATCGGGAGGGAGCGACTCCAGCTAGCGCTTGAGGTGCTCGCAGAGATTGACGAGAAGACCCCATCGGAGGAGCTGCGACCGATCGCGGGTTCGGTCTACGCCGAGGCGTCAGCGCCGGTGTCTTCAATGCCTGACCCTCCTGCGGCGCCTGCCCCCGGTGTGTCAGGAATTCGTGCCGTGACTGGTCGTATCCGTCGGATCCTCGGACGGATACGACATAGGACGCAATCGCTCCTCGGACGCTGACATGACAGTCGAAATCGTCGACGTTGGGTCGCCCGAGTGAGTCCGAGCATGGCGCAGTGCAGGACAGTCCCGCCTTCTCCTGGACGAGGCCACTTGAGCGTGCCGACGCGATGCGCGGGGCCTTTTCCTCCAGCTCGTCGGGATCTCCGACATCGTCTCGGGAGCGTCCACGAACAAGCAAGACCGGCGAACCTCTCGCGAGCTGGACGACAGTGGTTCCTCCCGCTGCGGGCCAGCACTGCGGAGCGAGAATCCTGAGCATCCGGTTGTGCAGCGGAAGACCTCGGGCTGTTCCTCTTCCACGGTAAGTGGATTCGGCCGGCCCCGGGTGGCGGTCCTGGCGAACGAGTCCGTCTCGTGCCCGGCCCGCCTGCCCCGCCGAACCACGAGGATTCGGTGGGCCAGACGACCACGTCACGACCGGCTTGAGCCAACTAGTTCGCGTACCTGACCAGAGGGTCACCGCCGAATTGGCACGGCCCGACATGGATATCGCCACGATGGTCCGCCTGGCGAAGCTTCCCATTCAAACCGGGTGTAGCCCCTCGCTCTTCCTCGGAGGCCTGATCACGGGGCGAGCGGCGCTGTCTGCCAGGTCACGATCGAACTGAAGGCGCGGAGTGCCAGTGCTCCCATCATTACGCCGGAGGCGGCGACAAGCGGCATCCGAGCCGCCGCTGGCAACCGGCTTACGACTGCGGCAGCTAACGGAAATGACGGCAGGAGGTAGCGGGAATGCTCGACAGCCAGAACGGACTGAGTGCGACAATCAGGATTCCAATCGAGTAGACCCGCCAGACAGCGGGTATGCCTCTCGTCCGCCACATCACGACGAGGCCGACGAGCACCGCTGAGACCGCAAGCGTCGCAGGTACAGCCTGGGCGCCCTGCCAGGATGCGCGTTCTGTGAAGACCTTCGTCACTCCTCGGTAGATCGGTCGGAACCAGTCGAACTCGTTGTTCTATGCCTCTTGGGCCTTGACGAAAGCCAAGGGCTCCCCGATCCGAGCCCACCCGGGAGCCATGACCCCGAGCAGACCGAGCGGGGCGATCAGCGGGGCGGTCAGTGGCCGCGCCGACCAATCCCTGAGGGCAACCCTGACTCCTTCGAAGAAGCAGCACGCGATGAGTACCACGGCCGTTGATCTCGTCGTACCCGCAAGCAGCGCAGCCAGACCGGCTAACTCCCACTTCTTGCGGACGAGGAAGTACAGGCAGAACCCGGCACTGGCGATGAAGATGCCTCCCGTGTACACCATGCTGAGCGTGTACGAGGTGGGCAGGAAGCAGACCAGAACAGAGGTCGCTGTTGCGATCTCTCGGCCGAGCACTGCGCGCACGGCGAGGTACACGGCGGCCACGGCGGACCGGTTCGAGGGTGTCGAGGATGATTCGGTTGACCTCGTGTTTGCAGGTCAGACCACCGAGCATCTGTGGGCCCACGAGCTCACCGGGTTTCTGTTGCAGGCCCACCGCGTGCTCCATGTGGACGGTCTCCTGGTGATGGACAGTCCGAACTGATTGGTGACCGAACACCTCACGTGGACCCACGGGGGCCACACCATCGAGATCTCAGCTCCGGAGATGGGTGAACTGGTTGATCTCGCTGGTTTCGACGTCGAACGGGTGCGCGGTGTGTGGCGGTGCCGCTTCGACGACCGCGTCATGGAGCTAGAGGAGGGAGTCTCCGACCCTGCACTGGTCGTTCGCCGCATCGTCGAGGGAGGCGAACGTCCCGACGACTCGTTCGTGTGGTGGATGGACGCCGTCCGAACCGACCGGGAGCCACGAGAGCGTGAGCTGGCGGCGCGGGTCCAGCAGCTCTTCGACGCACACTGGAACACCCGAGTCTGCCGCGGGATGTGGAGCGGCCCCGACAGCGACGGACTGGATCTGGATCCGGATCGCAAACAGCTGACGGTCACCGGCCTCCCCATGATGCTGCACCCCGGACGTTGGCGGCTCACGCTCGAACTCATCGAAGGTGCCCTGTCGGACCTCCCGGGCCTCCACGTCGACATCATGGCCCCCGGCGACCAGGTGATGAACAGCTTGGACGACCCGGTGGAGGTGTCCGACCGACGCATCTCCTGGGAATTCGAGCGTCCGAACCTGGTCTTCGCCCTGATGATCCGCCGGACGGCCGACTGCGTCAGCCGTCCGGCGCGGCTTGCCATGCCCATCTCGGTGCAACCCCTCGATCCCCCTCCGGGAGCCTGATCGCGGGGTGAGCGGCGCTTTCTGCCAGGTGACGATCGAGGTGAAGGTCCCGAGCGCCAGCACCCTCCATCAACACGCCCGTTGCGGAGATCAGTGGTGTTTGACCCGTCATCGGCAGTCGGTCGACGACTACGAGCGCGGCGGTGAGCAGTTCCGTAGTCCGGTCCCAGAGTGCGACTCCGAGGCCCCCAATGAGCCCATCACTGACCGCCATGCTTTGCATGCGAGCGTCATGCAGGAAACGGAATGCAACTGCAGCCGTTGGTGTGATCTCTCGGCCGAACACTGCGCGACCGACGCGGTACACAGCGATCACGGCGGTTGCACCAACTGGAGCAGTCATTACCTATTCCGAGGATTCCCCGTCCAACGCCCTCGCCCAGTTGACCAGCAAGATGGGCCTTGGGGTCCTAGCAGGAACCCCACCCGGTGAAGCCGTTCCCGATGGAGGGCGGGCGCGTGAATCACGTCGCTGATATGGCCACGAAGAGGATTGCGAGTCCCGGCTTTGCGTAGGCGCCGAGGATCAACACCAGATCACGCTGCTGCGACGATGAGTCGAGTTGGCTCTGAATCACATCGCTCGAGTCGGCGGGCAGCCGGTGCATGCGGCGGCCGAGACCGGACGCACGGGGTGTCAGAGTGGCGCTCATCGCTCAGGGAACGATGTGTCTGCGGCGGGGCAGGCTCAGAACGCAATTGCGTCGATGGTCGACCAAGTCGTTGCGGCGTACCGCCGACCGGGTCCGGTGTCGGCTGACGACGACTGGAGCGATCGGACTCGTCGCGCACGGCTACATTCCCCTCGTGGATGGAAGACGCCGCAAGTCATCTGCCGGTGTTCAGGGCTTCCCCAGAGGGAGCCGAACGGAACCAAGCCGTTCCGCAGGGGTATCGACCTCGGAGTCAGACCCGCGCACGTCGTGGGATCTCGATCGGACGGTTCCTGCAGGGGAGACCGTCGAGCGGGGCGGCTCTGGGTCTCGCTACCTCGTTGTCGGTCCGCCCGGGCGAGTCCGTCGGCAGCGCCGAGCCGGTCGAACCGGGCTCCTCCCGGGTGGGCTCACTCGGGGGCGCAGGCTCGGTGTGCTGGGCCTCTTTCTCCTGCTCGTCGGGGTCTACGGCATCACCTCGGGAGGTCACGTGTACAACATCGACGAGGAGGTGATGTTCCAGACGACCCGTAGCCTCCTTCACGGCGAGCCGGCACTGAGGACCCTTGACCCCAACCATCCGCTTGTGTATCGGGAGCGTCCGGACGGTTCCTACGCGGGGCAGTACGGGATCGCCCAGTCTGTTTTGGCCGTCCCGTTGTACGTTCTCGGTTCGGGCCTTGCCCGACTGGCTCCGCCGGAACAGCGAGACTTCGTGGTCAGGACGACCACCTTCATGGCGAACTCGCTCGTCACCCCCGCGATTGCCGTGGTGGTCCTGCTCTCGGTGTTCGAGTTGACGCGGCGTTGGCGTCTGAGCGTCCTCGTCGCGCTCTCCTATGCGTTGTGCACATATGCCTGGCCGCACGCCAAGACCTTTGCCTCGGAGCCGGGGACGTCACTGTGTGTTATCGCCTCGGTCTACCTGGCGTTCCGCTACCGCGCCACCGGCCGACTCGTGCTCTTGGGTGCTTCAGCTTCCGTCGCCGTGTTGGCGGTGATGTTCAGGGTCTCAGCGTTGGTCTTCGTGCCGCTCGTCGGCATGTTTCTGATTTGGGCCGTTGTCCAGCGGGAGGGAGTGAGGCGAATTCCTGCGGCCGCAGCCGTGGCCGCCTGCTGGGTCGCCCCGATGATTCTGGTGCTCGGCCTCGTGACGTGGTGGCGCTTCGGCGACCCGTTGGCGAGCGGCTATGGCGACTCGGTACCGTTGGACTACCCGTTCGTTGAGGGCTTCGTGAACCAACTCGTCAGCCCCGGGAAGTCCCTCCTCCTGTTCGCACCGCTCGGCGTGGTCGCCGTACTCGGCATCTATCGTTCGGCGCGGCACTGGCTGGCTGAGTCCCTGTTGCTGTCTGCTGTAATCCTGGCCAACTTGGCGCTCTTCGCCCGGACGCCATGGTGGGGTGGCGACGCCTCGTGGGGTGGTCGCTACGGCAATATCATCTTGCCCGCGCTCGCCGTGCTGGCAGGGCTGGGAGCCGCCGGGTCACGAGTGCTGACCCGTGGCCTCGTCGGGCTCTCGGTTTTCGGGCTCCTCGTCCCGGCGCTCCTCGGTGTGTTGCTGAGTTTCCATATGTTCTTGGTCAGAGTCGGCGAGACGGTCGGTGGTGGACGCGTCTCACCCGTGACCCGTCACGAGATCCAGTGGCAGCCCCAGCTGGGTCACCTCGAATTGCTCCCGGAGGCGGTGCGGGATGTCCTCGACGAGAGGCGTCCCGGGGACCGGACCCGCGGCACCTACACCTCGGATCCTGTGAAGCACTACGGCTATTTTGCATCGGCGCCGAGGATCGACTTCTGGTGGCTGTGGGTGGGCCCGACCGGTTCCTCGCCCGTCGTGTTCGTCCTGTTGGTGCCGCTACTCGGCTCCGGCGTGGGAGGAGCGGTGCTCCTCCTCCAGTCGTTCCGTCCCGTTCCGGCTGCTCCCGAGGTGCCCCCGGGTGAGTTGAGGAGCGAGTAGGTTCGCCCGGGTGGAGAAGGAACTGACCATTTTGATGCCGTGCCTCGATGAGGCGGAGACCGTGCCCAGCTGCGTGGAGGAGGCCACGCGTTACCTGGCCGATCGAGAGATCGTCGGCGAGGTCGTGGTTGCGGACAACGGGAGCGCCGACGGCTCGCAGAAGCTCGCAGCTTCCGGTGGAGCCCGTGTCGTCACGATTTGCGAGCGCGGGTACGGGGCAGCCCTCCGGGGAGGCATCGCCGAGTCGCGTGGCCGGTTCATCATCATGGGAGACGCTGACGGCAGCTACGACTTCTCCTCGATCGACCCCTTCGTCGAGGCGCTCCGCGGCGGTGCCGATCTCGTGATGGGCAACCGGTTCCGCGGAGGTATCGAGCCGGGCGCCATGCCGCCCCTGCACCGCTACCTCGGCAACCCGGTCCTCAGCTTCCTGGGCCGGCTGTTCTTCGGCAGCCCGATCGGGGACTTCCACTGTGGACTCCGGGGCTTCCGCCGTGACTCAGTCCTTCGACTCGACCTCCAGTCGACCGGCATGGAGTTCGCCAGTGAAATGGTCGTCAAGGCGACGCTCAGGGGGCAGGACATCGTCGAGGTTCCGACACGCCTGCACCCGGATGGACGGTCCCGACCGCCGCACCTCAGGAGTTGGCGGGACGGATGGCGCCACCTCCGATTCCTCCTCCTCTGCAGCCCGCGGTGGCTCTTCCTGAACCCCGGTCTGGCGCTCATGGCGGCCGGGTTGCTCGGCGGCCTACTGGTGAGCATCACCTCGGTGCGGGTCGGTCCGGCGACACTCGACGTCAACACGCTGGTGGTGTGCGCGGCGATGGCGGTGGTCGGCTACCAGGCGGTGTGGTTCGCCGTCCTGTCCAAGACAGTTGCGATCCGGGAGGGCCTGCTGCCGGCAGACGCCCGCATCGAACGGCTCTCACGACGGCTCCCGCTCGAGCGGGTGCTGCTCGCCGGTGCGCTGTCGTTGTTGGTCGGCCTCGCGCTGCTCGTGTTCGCCACCGTCGACTGGAACTTCAGCCCGCTCGACCCCAGGAATTCCCTCCGGTTGACCGTTCCCGCGGTGCTGCTCGGCATGCTCGGCATGCAGACGATCTTCTCCGGGATGCTGAAGGCCGTCATGGAGATCCAGACCGCACCCCAGGCCCCTGCGGTGCTCCCGATGTCCGTCGGCGACGGGGGACATCGACCGACGGCGCCGGCAGGGTCTCAGGATCCTGAACTGGACGACGTCGGTGGCTGATTCCGCTCCGCCCGGGGTCAGGGTCCGGCTGCTCGAGGCGATGCATCTTCTCCACTTCTCGTTGATCCACGGACGACGGATCGATCACCTAGCGGAGGCCTTCTCCGGCATCATCCCAGTCGGGACCAGGACCGTGCTCGACGTCGGTAGTGGTGACGGTCTCCTGGCCTCCGAGGTGGTGCGCCGTCGACCGGAGCTCGAGTTCAGGGGGGTCGACGTCCTGGCACGGAAGGAGGCGTTCATCCCGGTGGAGCTCTTCAACGGGCACCGTCTCCCGTTCGACGCGAATTCATTCGACGCGGTGATTTTCAGCGACGTGCTGCACCACTCGACCAATCAGGTGGAGCTCTTGACTGACGCCGGCCGGGTGGCGTCCGCCAGCGTGGTGATAAAGGACCACATCAACGAACGTCGGATCGATGAGTGGCGGCTGCGTGTCATGGACTACGTCGGGAACCGGCACAACGGGGTCTCGCTGCCCTACGACTACTGGAGTCGTTCGGAGTGGGAGCGGGCGTTTCGCCAGGCGGACCTGAGGATCGAGGACTTCCACTCTTCGGTCAGGGTCTACCCGAATCCGCTCAACGTGGTCATCGGTGGTCCGCTGCACTGCCTGATGCTGCTCACGCCGGCCTGAGGCGCAGAGTCCAACTCGACTGCGTCGGGCGCGCTGCGGCAGAAGAACTAGCTCCCAGAGGCTGGCGTGATCATCACGACGATGTCACCGGAGGCCACGGAGTCACCGGTCGACACGCGGACCTCGGCCACGGTGCCGGCCACGTCGGCGGCGACGTTGTTCTCCATCTTCATGGCCTCGAGCACGACGAGCGGATCACCCACGGCGACCTCGTCGCCGGGTTTGACGACCACCTTGACGATCGTGCCCTGCATCGGGACGGTGATCTGACCGGTGCCCGCGGCGCTCGCCGCTGCGCCGCTCGACCGGCCACGCTTGGGTCGGGGCTTGGCGCCGGGCGCCGGCGCGGCGGCCCCCACCTGTGACTCCGGGACGAAGACCTTGACGGCGAAGCGCCTGCCGTTGACCTCCACATCGAGGTTGCGCTCGACCTTGGGCTCGGCGTCTGTGTCCTCGCCCGTCGTGGCGGCGCCACCCACGCCGCTCAGGTCGAGGACCTCCTCGACCCACTTGGTCGAGTGGTCGATCGCCTGGAAGTCGGGGTGGCGCAGGATCGCCAGATCGGCGTCGATGACGGTCGCGATGCCCTCGACGCGCATCTCCTCGAGCGCCCGGACCATGCGGGCGACCGCTACGTCACGGTCGCGCCCCCACACGCACAGCTTCCCGACCAGGTTGTCGTAGTACTGGCTGATCTCGTCGCCCGCTTCGTAGCCGCCGTCCCAGCGGGTCCCGAATCCGCTCGGTACCGTGAGCGCGGTGATCGGACCGGGGGATGGCAGGAACTGCCCACCGGCCGGGTCCTCGGCGTTGATCCGACACTCGATGGCGTGGCCGGTGATGGTCACGTCGGCCTGGCTGAACGGGAGTGGCTCGCCGGCGGCGACGCGGAGCTGGAGCTCCACCAGGTCCATCCCGGTCACCAGCTCGGTGACGGGGTGCTCCACCTGCAGGCGGGTGTTCATCTCCAGGTAGAAGAACTCGCCGTCGGAGTAGAGGAACTCGACGGTTCCGGCGTTGACGTAGTCGCAACCCTGCGCGACCTTCACGGCGGCCTCGCCCATGGCGGTGAGGATCTCGTTGGGGATCCCCGGCGCAGGCGCCTCCTCGATCAGCTTCTGGTGACGTCGCTGCGCGGAGCAGTCGCGCGTCCCCAGGTAGACGCAGCTGCCGTGGGTGTCGGCGATGAGCTGCACCTCGACGTGGCGCGGCTTGGTGAGATACCGCTCCATGTAGCACTCGTCACGACCGAAGTACGCAACCGCTTCGCGCTGGGCGGACTCGAGCGCCGCGGCGGCCTCATCGGCTGCGTTGACCACCTTCATGCCGCGACCACCACCGCCGTACGCGGCCTTGATCGCCACGGGGAACCCGAACTCGTTGCCGAAGTCGACGACCTGCTGGGAGTCGGTGAGGATGTCGGTGGTCCCCGGTACACCGGAGACGCCCACCCGTTCCGCCGCGTGGCGCGCAGAGATCTTGTCGCCCATCACGTCGATCGCGGCCGGCCCCGGACCGATGAACGCCACCCCCAGGTCGGTGATCGCCTTGGCGAAGTCGGAGTTCTCCGAGAAGAAGCCGTAGCCGGGGTGGACGGCCTGGGCTCCGGAGCGGGTGATCACGTCGAGCAGCTTCTTGGGGTCGATGTAGCTCTCGGCTGCCGTCTGACCGCCAAGCGCATAGGCCTCGTCGGCGAGTCGTACGTGCAGGGCGTCCCGGTCGAGGTCGGAGTAAACGGCCACGGTGGAGATCCCCAGCTCCCGGCACGCCCGGATGACCCGGACGGCGATCTCTCCACGGTTTGCGATCAGTACCTTGGTGAACACAGAAACTAGTTTCGCCGGATGAACCTCGATCGCGCCAAAGCAGCACTCACTGGCACCCGGTTCGCCGACCTCCGGCACGTCACTGTGACCGGATCGACCAACGCCGACGTGCCCCGGCTCCTAGCTGAGCGGCTGCCGGAACACGCCCCAGCCCGGCCGCTGGTGCTGGTCGCCGATCACCAGACGGCGGGTCGCGGTCGGCTGGATCGGATCTGGGAGGACGAGCCGGGATCATCGCTGTTGGTCAGCATCGCCGTCGGACTCGCCGGCATCGCCGAGGATCGATGGACGCTCGTCCCCGCCGCTGTCGGTGTTGCTGCAGTCGATGCGTGCGCCACCACGCGACTGAAGTGGCCCAACGACCTCGTGGTCCCGAACCCGGATGCAGACGGTGCGGACCTCAAGGTCGGCGGGATCCTGACCGAGATGGTCGACGTCGAGGGCGCAGGGCCGTTCGCCGTGGTCGGCGTCGGCATCAACCTCAACTGGCATGCGATTCCTCCTGACCTCACAGCCACGGCCACCTCGCTCGACGAGGTGCTCGGCGGTGCGGTAGATCGCGAGGTCGTGCTCCTCGATCTCCTGGTCGGTCTGGACCAGCGTTGGCTCCCGCTCATCGAGGTGCTGGCGGTGCCCACCGATGAGTTCCTCGGCGCCTATCGGGCTCGCTCAGCGACGCTGGGTCGTCGGGTTCGCGTCGAACTCACAGGTGCCGAGCTGATAGGTGCAGCAGTCGACATCGACTCGGGTGGCGGACTCGTGATCGAGGACGATCAACGTGTGCGACGGACGGTCGGGGTCGGCGACGTCGTCCATCTCCGCTCCGCCGCCGGCTGACCGTCTCAGGGGTCGGAGTCTCCGTCGGCTCCGAATGCCGAGGACCAGGCACCGGCGCACGCAGCGGTGAGGGGCCCGGGCGTCGGCCACTCGTGGACCGCCGGTGTTCCGCCCGGGCCCGGAAGTGTGTCGTGCCGAAGGTCGAGGAGTCGGCCGACCGCTTGCACGTCGCGGATCGAGGAGGTGAGGAACACCTCGTCGGCCCCGAGCAGTTCGTCAGGCGTCATGTCGATCTCCTCGATCACCAACCCGTGTGCGGCGGCCGATTCGATCACGAGTTCACGGGTGATCCCCGCCAGACACCCTGACCTGAGCGGTGGCGTCACGACGTGGCCGTCGATCGCAGCGAAGACGTTCGAACCGGTCCCCTCACAGAGTGCTCCAACGGTGTTGGTGCACAGCGCCTCGTCGGCGCCGACGGCGTGCGCGGCGGCGAGCGCGACCACGTTCTCCCCGTAGGACGTCGTCTTGAGTCCGGCGAGCGCCCCGCGCTCGTTGCGGGTCCACGGCACGAGCGCCACGGTCGAGACCGCCGCCGGCTCCGAGGACGCCACGGCGACGAGCAGGAGCGTCGGTTCGGATCCGCTGCGATCTGATCCCATCGGCCCGTACCCGCCGGTGAGCGTGATGCGCAGCCTCCCGAGGTCTCCGCCCCACGCCCGGGTCACTTCGGTCACGGCTGACTCGATCCGTGAGCGATCGGGGACCGGGAGTCCCATGCCGACTGCGGAGCGCTCGAGGCGATCGAGGTGTCGTCGCACGGCGAAGGGCGAGCCGCCACGGAGCTTGATCGTCTCGAACACGCCGTCGCCCACGGTGAGGCCGTGGTCGGCCCAGCTGACGCCGGCGTCCTCGGGTGGGCGGATGGATCCGTTGATCCACACGATCGCTCGGGGATCACTTCTCATGTCGACGCTCCTTCCGGGATCGTTGTCGATCCGGCAGCGACCTGCAGGAGGCGACGGGCCTTGAGTTCGGTCTCGGCCCATTCGCCCGCCGGGGTCGAGTCCCAGGTGATTCCTCCGCCAGTGCCGAAGTGCATGCGGCCGTGTTCCACCCAGAACGTGCGAATGGCCACGTTGAGCTCCCCGATGGCACGGTCGGCGTCGACCCAACCGATGGCACCGCAGTAGAAGCGTCTCGACGTGGGTTCGATGGCGTCGATGATCTCGAGCGCAGCGAGCTTTGGTGCACCGGTGACCGATCCCGGCGGGAAGGTGGCTGCTGCGATCTCGGGCCAACCCGCCCCGTGTCGCAACCGTCCCTCGACGGTGCTCACCAGATGGTTGAGTCCGGGGTGGGTCTCGACCTCGAGCAGGTCGGGCACGTGGATCGACCCCCACTCACAGATCCGACCGAGGTCGTTTCGGACCAGGTCGACGATCATCACGTTCTCGGCCCGATCCTTGGCGAGGAACCCGTCGGGCGTGGCGGCGGTTCCCTTGATGGGGGAGGATCGCACGATCGTATCGTTGCGACTGACGAACCGTTCCGGTGACGCGCTCGCCACCTCGACACCGTGTCGCGGGAGCCGGATGACTGCGGAGAAGGGTGCCGGATTGCCGATGGCCAGAGCGGCGCCGAGCGCCGCCACATCGTCGCTGCGGCCCAGTGGAGCGGGCGGGAGGTCGGCGGAGAGGATCCGGGTGAGGTTGACCTGATACACGTCACCGGCAGCGATCCGCTGCCGGATGGTCTCCACGCCCCGGCGGAATTCGGCCTCGTCGAGCGAACTCTCCCACTGGTCGATCTCCGGGCCGAGCCACGGTGCCCCGGGCCACGGCACCGCCTGGCGCACGTTGGCGAAACGGGCGCAGATCGGCGATCCGTCGTACGGCAGGACCACCGCCCAGAACCCACTCGATTCAAGGGCGCCGAGGTCGCTCGTGACGTCGATGAGGTCGGTGCACAGCCATCCCCCCACCACGGCGAGGGGCTCGGCCACATCGGTGCGTCGAGTGCTGACCACTCCTCCTGAGACTACGACCTGACACCGGGCGCACTGCCATCTGCCGGAGTCCGACCGCTGCTACCGTCGTCATGGTCGTGGCCCGTCCGTCCTCTGCAGCCAAGCCCGGTGGGGCTTCGAGAACGTGGCCCCAGCGGCTCCTTCTCGGGTTCAACATCCTGCTGGTCATTGCCTGCCTCGGGCTGGCGTTCGCCCTCACCAAGGTGAGGACCACGCTCGAGTCCGTTCCGGTGGTCGACGTGGGTTCCTCCCTGAGTGCTCCGCAGGCTGTGGACGAACCGCGCAACATCCTCATCATCGGCACCGATGCGTTCGAGGGGCTCGCTGAGGACGACCCGGTCGCTGAGGGTCGCCCACTCGGCCAGAAGCTCGCCGACGTGATCATGGTCCTTCGAATCGATCCCAAGGCGGGCACGGCGCAGTTGTTGTCGATCCCACGGGACACCCGGCTCGAACTCCCCGATGGATCCAACCAGCGGATCAATGCCGCAACGATGCTCGCCAACGGTCCACGTTCGCTCATCCAGACGATCAAGCGGAACTTCGGCATCTCGATCGACAACTACGTTCAGGTCGACTTCGCCTCGTTCAAGCAACTCATCGAGGTGCTCGGAACGGTGCCGGTGTACTTCGCAGCTCCGGTGCGGGATCGAACGACCGGCCTCGACGTCCCCGAGCCGGGGTGCGTGCAACTCGGCCCTGATCAGGCGCTCGCCTACGCCCGGTCCCGCTCGCTCGAGGTGAATGCGTTCGGCAAGTGGACCTACGACCCGACGGGTGACCTCGGTCGGATCACCCGGCAGCAGGACTTCATGAAGCGAGCGATCAGGGCGGCATCGGACCGCGGCATCCGAAACCCGCAGACCGCTGTGGGGATCGTCGACGCTGCGGTGAGCGCCGTGGTGATCGACGATCGCCTCAATGTCGACCTGATCCTGCAGTTGCTCTCGCAGTTCCGACAGTTCAACCCTGACGAACTCGCCACCGTCCAGATCCCGACCGAATCGGCGCCAGACGATGGCGTGGCCTACCAACGGGTGCTCTGGGACCAGGCGATCCCCGTCATCAGGCCGTTCTGGGGTGTTGATCCGGCGACCGGGGTACTGCCGTCCGACGTCATCGTCGACGTCGAGTCCAACAGCCGCGGCCGCGACGCAGCGGACCTGATCACCGTGGCGCTCGACCAGATCGGTTTCGACGCTGAGGCCTTCACCGATCGGGCAGAGGACACCACGACGATCATTCACGGACCGGATGGACGTGATGCTGCCGTGCTCCTCGCCCGGCACATGGAGCGGGTTCCAGAACTCGAGGAGGACGATGAGATCGTCGGCAATCGGGTCGTCCTCGTGGTCGGCGACGACCCGGGTGGCATCCTCAACGAAGCCAAGCCGCTCGAGGACCTGCCCGAGGAGTTCCAACCGCAATCGACGACCACGACCACGACCACGACCGTTCCAGCCGACGCTGCTCCGCCGGTCGATCCGTCCGGGATTCCGGCCACGACCGTGCCGGAGGGCGTGATCCTGCCGACCGACCCTGAGAAGGCGGCATCGTGTCGCTGATCCAACCGCGCTGCTCCCTCGAGAAATCAGCCACGAGGTGACTCGAGAGTTCTGTAACGGACCTCTGGCGACCGACGGCCCGATACGGTGAAGGGTCGAAAGTCGTCGACCAACTCAAGGGGCAACATGAGGAGCACTGTCGCTGTCGTCGGCACCGGGTACGTCGGACTGACCACTGGAGCGTGCTTGGCGCATCTCGGCCACGACGTCACGTGCGTCGACGTCGACAGCGACAAGATCGCTCGACTCGAGCAGGCCGACATCCACATCCTCGAGGACGGTCTGGAGGAACTCGTGGTGGAGGGACTGCGTGCCAATCGACTCCGGTTCACCACCGACACCGCCGCAGCGGTCGCTGGCCGAGGGTTCGTCTGCCTCTGTGTGCCTTCGCCGCAGGCCCCCGACGGCTCTGCCGACCTGTCGTTCATCCGCACGGCTGCAATGACCATGGGGCCCCACCTCAAACCCGGTGCGGTCGTGATCAACAAGTCCACCGTTCCGGTCGGTTCGACCGGTGTCGTGGCCGAAGCGCTCAGCCGGAACGACGTGAGTGTCGTGTCCAACCCTGAGTTCCTCCGGGAGGGCTCAGCGGTGCACGACTTCCTCCACCCGGACCGGGTCGTCGTCGGAGCCGACGACGAGATCGCCGCCATGAAGATGGTGTCGCTCTACGTCGGGTTGACTGCACCGATCGTCGTGACCGACCCGGCGTCGGCGGAGTTGATCAAGTACGCCTCGAACGCCTTCCTCGCCACCAAGCTGTCGTTCATCAACGAGATCGCTGATCTCGCTCGGGCTCTCGGAGCCGACATCGACGACGTCGTGATCGGCGTCGGGTCGGATCCCCGCATCGGCGCCAACCACCTGCGGCCGGGCCCCGGATGGGGTGGGAGCTGCCTGCCGAAGGACACCCGGGCAATGCTCCACATGGCTGAGAAGGTCGGACAGCGCATGGAGCTGCTCGAAGCTGTGGTGGCCGTCAACGAGACACGGTTCGACCAGACGACGGCGCGTCTGGCCAGGCTCGCCGGCGGTTCGCTCAACGGGATCCGCATCGCAGCGTGGGGGCTCACGTTCAAGGGTGGGACCGACGACCTCCGCGCCTCCCCGTCGCTGTCGGTGCTCGAGCGGGTCGTTGCCGCTGGTGCCGAGGTCGTGGCGTTTGACCCGACCGTCGAGGCCGGAGCGAACGTGCTCCCCGGTGTGGAGACCGTTGGTGACCCCTATACGGCGTGCGACGGGGCCTCGGTTCTCGCCGTCCTCACGAACTGGGCCGAATTCCGCCACCTCGACCTCGACCGTGTGGCTCACCTCCTGGCCTCGCCTCGTCTGCTCGATGCCCACAACTTCCTGGATCGGCAGACCATCGAGCGATGCGGGTTCGAGGTGGCCCGGCTCGATTCCTGATGCGTCGAGCCGACGGGTCCGTGACCGTCGCACTCGGTCTCACCCAGTGCTGGCATCGGGTGCCCGGTGGCACGGCGACCTCAGTTCTCGACCTCGCAGCAGCACTCGTCGCCGACGACGCTGTCGGCGTTGTGGGTGTCGGTCCACGGTCCAACCGGCCACCCGGACCGGAGCAACCGGTCTGTCCGATGCGGCACCTCCGTCTCGGCCTGCCGCTCCTCTACGACGCGTGGACGTGGACCGGTCGGCCGAGCATCGGTCGGGTCGTGCCCGAGGCCGACCTGATCCACCTGAGCGTGCCGATCGTGCCCCCGAGGGAACGGTTGCCGATCGTGGTGACTGTCCACGACGTCCTGCCGCTCACGCATCCGGAGTGGTTCACCGGTCGCGGTGCTGCGTTGATGAGGCGGGGTCTCCGTGCCATCGCCCGGACCGCCGCAGCGGTGATCGTCCCCTCCGAGGCGACTCGCCGGGCCTGTGTCGATCAGGGTTTCGATCCGGCACAACTCAGCGTTGTCCCGTGGGGCTCCCAATCGGTGGACGCCACGTCCGAGGATCAGGTAGCCCGGCTGCGGGGGCGACTCGGACTTTCCGGTCCCTACGTCTGCTTCGTCGGCACGCCGGAGCCACGCAAGGGGCTCTCGGTGCTGATCGATGCTCTTGTTCGACTGGGACGGCCGGACGTCGCCCTGGCGCTGGCGGGACCGCCCGGTTGGGGGGAGGCGGGCATGGATCGCCTCGGCGAGGTTCCCGGCGCAGTCGTCGAACTCGGCCACCTCTCCCGTGCCGACCTGACCATCCTCGAAGCCGGTGCAGCTGCTGTGGTGTTGCCGTCGCTGGCGGAGGGCTTCGGGCTCCCCGTGCTCGAATCGCTCGCCGCTGGGGCAGTGGTGATCACCACGTCGGGAACCGCGTGTGGGGAAGTGGCGGGAACGGCGGCGTTGTTGGTACCTCCAGGTGACCATGTAGCGCTCGCCGCGGCGATCGAACAGATTCTCGATTCTACGGAACTCGCCTGCGATCTCCGTCTCCGTGGTCCGCAACGAGCTGCCGACTTCTCCTGGCGGACCACAGCCGATGCCACGATCGCGGTCTACCGTTCGGTGCTCGGCGGTTCGACGAGGGGTCAGTCATGAAACGGGTGCTCGTCAACCTGACGTGGCTGGTCCCGGGCGTGGTGGGTGGGAGCGAGGAGGCGTCCACCGGCGCCCTCCGAGCGCTCGCCGACCACCCCGATCCCCGTTTCGAACTGGTCCTCGCCGTTCTCGAGCCGTTCGGAGCCGCTCATCCCGACCTGCTCGACCGTTATGAGTCGGTGGTGCTCGACCAGAGCGGCTCCAATCGGGTCCGGCGGGTGTGGGCCGATCAGACCTGGCTGGCCGCACAGGCGCAGCGATGTCGTGCCGAGGTCGTCCACCACGCCGGTGGGACCGTGCCGTTCCGGCATCCCGGTCGAGTGGTCCTGACCGTTCACGACACCCAACCGCTCGACTCGCCCGGCAACTTCTCGCTCCTCAAGCGCACCTACCTCCGGGTGATGTCGCAGCGGTCGTTCCGGGCGGCGGACGTGATCGTGACACCGAGTCGATTCACCGCCGAGCGTGTCCGCATGCACGGTGCCCCGCCCACAACGCCGGTGCGCATCGTCCCGTGGACCGTTCCGCCGCCCTCTGCGGTCGATGTGCGAGTCAACGAGCGACTGGCGGCCGAACTCGAAGACCACCGCTACCTGCTCTACCCGGCCATCCCCTACGTCCACAAGGGTCACTCCGTCCTGCTCGAGGCGTTCGCCCGGGTGGTGGCCGACCACCACGATGTCCGACTCGTCCTGACCGGTCGCCCCGGTCCGCTCGACGCCGAGATTGCTGAACGCATCGCTCAGCCCGATCTCGCCGGTCGGGTGTTGCGGACCCCACGACTGCCCCGATCGGAGCTGAACTGGCTACGGCGGGACGCAACGCTCGTGGTGGTGCCATCGGCCTACGAGGGGTTCGGCCTCCCGGTTCTCGAGGCGATGCGCGACGGCGTGCGCGTGCTGGTCTCGGCTGCGGGGTCGCTTCCGGAGGTGGCGAATCCCGATGATGTGGTCGATCCCGACAGTGCCCCCGACTGGAGCCGGGCCATTGCCGAGGTGCTGTGCGAGTCGCCAGAGGAACGTCGGACTTGCGTACTCGCTGGACGACGGCGCGCCGAGGAGTTCACTCCAACGGTCACAGCAGCGGGGTTGTACGACGCCTACCGTGAATCTGTGTCGTGAACATCCTGGTCGTCTGTCCCCACTTCACTCCCGACACCGCCCCTACCGGTGAGGTGATGTCGGCGATCACGAATGCCCTCGCAGATCGTGGACACCGGATCTCGGTGGTCACTGCCTTGCCCTGGTACCGACTGCACGCAATCGAACCGGACTGGCGTGGGAAGCGGTGGTCGACGCAACGGACGTCGTGGGGGTCGGTGACCCGCCTTCATCCGTTTCCTACCGACAAGAGCAACATTCCCGCCCGGGCTCTGGCCTTCGTCGGGTTCACCGGGCTGGCGGCGCTCGCTGCGGTGACTGCACGGATCCGTCCGGATGTGGTGTTCGTCATGTCCCCGCCGCTCCCGCTCGGTGTGAGTGGCTGGCTCGCAGCCGTACTCCGGCGCCGCCCACTTGTGTTCAACATCCAGGACGTGTTCCCCGATGCCGCCGTCGAGGTGGGAGCGATCACGAATCGCCGAGTGATCACAGCTGCCTCCGGCCTCGAACGCTGGCTCTACCGGCGATCCGACGCAGTGACCGTGTTGTCGGAGGACCTCCGCAGCAACGTGGCGGGCAAGTTGCAGGGGCATCGGCCCGAACGTGTCCGGGTGATCCCGAACTTCGTCGACACCCGGCGCATTGCTCCGCTCGACCGACTCACGATGTACCGGCAGGAGCACGATCTCGGCGATCGGCTCGTGGTGATGTACGCCGGCAACGTCGGGATGTCGCAGTCGCTGGACCTGCTCGTCGAGGCTGCCGTCCGACTCCGGGACCGTGACGACGTCGTGTTCGTGGTCAACGGCGGAGGGTCGGCGCTCATTTCGCTTGAGGAGCAGGCCGCCGCGTTGCCGAACGTACGTTTCGTCGGTCTCCAGCCCCGGGAGCGACTCGGTGAGGTGCTCGCTAGCGCGGACATCCATGTGGTGCTGCTCCGTCGCGGCCTCGCCCGAGCGAGCGTGCCGTCGAAGCTCTACTCGATCTTGGCCTCGGCTCGACCGGTCGTGGCGAGCGTGGATGTTGGGAGTGAGGTCGCGCGCACCATCGATTCGGCGTCCGCCGGGATCGCAGTGCCCCCTGACGACCCGGATGCATTCACCGCTGCGCTGGTGGAGTTGCTCGACGACCCGAAGCGGCGACGGGAGGCCGGAGCCTCCGGCAGATCCTTCGTCGAGGAGTGGATCTCACCTGCCGGGGTGGCCGAGGCCTACGAGTCGCTGTTCTCCGAGGTGAGCACGGCGCATCGCCGCCGACGCAGGTGAGTGCCCCGAGGGGTTCCGTGGCCGGAGTCGACAGCCGCTAGGTTGGCAGCCGTATGGGCAAGGCCTCGCAGGCTAAAAAGATCAAGCGCGTCCAACAGGCGGGTGTGAGTCGGGCACCGGGTCAACGACGCCAACTGGCGTACCCCGCACTCATTGCCGGCATCGTGATCGTCGGGCTGGTGCTGGTCTACTTCGCCCGGGACTCCCGGCAGCAGACCGCATTGGTCAGCCCGACCACCGAGGACGTCTGGTACGACGCGTTCGGGATCGACGTCTGCGGCCAGGTTCAACCTCCGGTGGCCAACGTCGGCGACGGTACTGGTCCGTTCGTGATCCTCGACAACGGCCTGATCAAGGTGGCGCCGACCACTCCGGAGGACGCCGGACAGAACGCCACGTTCGGGCGGTTCGCCGAGGCAGTCGGAATCACCCTCGGCTCGGACTCTTTCACGCTCCCCTCCGGTGAGACGTACACCAGCGGTCAGCCCTGCCCGGCCGTGGAGGGGCAACCGGCCCAGAACGGCAGGGCGGTGCTCGTCGTGTGGCCCCCGCAGGCCAATGAGAACTCCGATCCCCGGATCGTCACGACCGGACTCGGAGAGGAGCGCTTCACCGAGGACGGTCAGATCTTCGTGCTCGCATTCGTCCCGGAGGGTCAGACGCCGGCTCTCCCGCCCACGGTGGCCGCCCTCTCCGATCCGGAGTCCAACGGCGCACCAGCAACGACCCAGCCGCCACCTGAGGCGCCGCCGTCGTCCGAGGCGCCGCCGTCGTCTGAGGCGCCGCCGTCGTCCGAGGCGCCGCCGTCGTCCGAGGCGCCGCCGTCGTCTGAGGCGCCGCC
>VGBZ01000002.1 GCA_016870275.1 Actinomycetota bacterium | reverse complement strand
CGGCCCCGGGAGGTCGTCATTGAAGGTTTCGAAGGCGTTGAGGTTGGTGTTCGGGCCGAGCAGGTGGGTGGAGCCCGAGGCGACGAGGTCCTCGAGCCGCTCCTGGAGGGCCTCTCCCTCTGCGCCGAGTTCGGCGAACCCAGCGGCGAAGATCACGGCGTAGGCGGGCTTCACCTCGAGGACCGTCTCGAACATGTCGACCGCAGCCCCGACCAGGATGATCGCCAGGTCGATCTCGCCGGGCACGTCGAGCACGGACCGGTAGCAGGGCACGTCGTCGACGGTGTCCCGGTTGGGATTCACGGGGATCACTTCGGCTCCGAACTGCTCGCCCCAGTTGCGGATCTTGCGCCACATCGAGTCGTTCGGTCGACGGTTGTCGGAGGCACCGATCACGACAACTCGCTTCGGGCGGAAGAACGTGTCGAGGTCGAGTTCACGTAGTTCGACGGGCCGGCCGGTGAGATCAGTCTTGGGGGTCATGGGCGGGATGCTAACGGAGTTCGCCACCCAACCTGACACGCGCGTCATGTTCCCCTAGCCTCGACGCATGAGCGAACGTGTTCGAGAAGCAGTGATCGTCGACACCCTGCGGACTCCGATCGGCCGCCGCAAGGGCCAGCTGTCGGGTTGGCACCCGGCGGATCTGTTGGGATTCGCCCTGAGCGAGCTGCTCGACCGGTCCGGCGTCGATCCCGAACGGGTCGACGATGTCGTCGGCGGGTGCGTCACGCAGGTGGGGGAGCAGTCCACCAACGTGATCCGAAACGCCTGGGTGGGGGCCGGACTGCCCCAGTCGGTGTCGGCCACGACCGTCGACCGCCAGTGCGGCAGCTCACAGCAGGCAGTGCACTTCGCCGCCCAGGGGGTGATCGCCGGGGCCTACGACCTCGTTGTGGCCTGCGGGGTCGAGTCCATGAGCAGGGTGCCGATGGCCTCGAATGCCACCGGCGGTCTGGGTCCGTTCACCCAGCAGTACCTGTCCGTGATCGACAACCAGCTCATGACGCAGTTCGAGATCTCACAGATCCTCGCCCGCCGCTGGGGGATCACCCGGGAGCAGATGGACGCCTTCGCAGCGGAGTCGCATCGTCGGGCGCAGGCAGCGACGGAGTCCGGAGCGTTCTCGACGGAGATCGTTCCGGTTCCAGAACGCGACGATGAGGGCGGTGAAACCGGAACGCTGGTCACCGTGGACGAGGGGATCCGGCCCGAGACGACCGTCGAGATCCTCGCCGGACTCGGATCGGCCGCCAAGTGGGATCCGTCGATCGCTCCCGACGTCACCGCCGGCAACTCCTCGCAGACCTCCGATGGGGCCGCAGCGATGCTGATCGCCGAACGCACGGTGGCGGAATCGCTCGGCCTACCGATCCGGGCGGCGTTCCGGCACTTCGCCGTTGGCGGGGACGACGCCGTGCTGGTGCTCTCGGCCCCCAACCCCGTGACCCGCAAGCTCCTCGAGCGGTCGGGAATGAGCATCTCGGACTTCGACGCCATCGAGTGCAACGAGGCCTTCGCCGCGATTGCGCTCATGTGGGCGGCGGAGTTCCTGCCCGACGGCGACCTGAGCCGCTACAACCCGCGGGGCGGGGCGATCGCTCTCGGCCACCCGCTCGGGGCCTCGGGTGTGCGCCTCATGACGACCCTGCTCAACGAACTCGAAGCGACCGGCGGCCGCTACGGCTACCAGACCATGTGCGAGGGCGGGGGCATGGCGAACGGCACGGTGATCGAGCGACTGAGTTGAGACGTTCGCCCTCGCTGCGGAGCAGCGAGCAATGATGGAGCGAACGGCACGGTGATCGAGCGACTGAGTTGAGACGTTCGCCCGAGAACCTTTACTGGGCGTAAAGCTCAAGCGCGGGGCATCTTGATCGCCTTGTCGGCGATGATGTTCTTCTGTACCTCGGTGGTGCCGGCACCGATCGAGGTGTAGCGCTGGAACACGTAGAGACGGTTCCATGCGCCACCGTCGATGGCGTCGGGTGCGCCCTTCGCAGCGAGCGCCGACGGGCCGAGCAGGTCCACAGCGAGTTCTGCGAGCGTCTGGGCGAGGTAGCTCCACTGCAACTTGGCGAGAGGCACCTCGGGCCAGTTCTTCTCCTGCTTGAGGATCTTCGACAGCGCCCGGTAGTTGAGGAGCTTCGTGTACTCGATCCGCGTGTGCGCATCGGCGATCCGTTCACGGAGGCCCGGATCGTCGAGCGCTCCGGGGTTGACCGAGCGGGCCAGGTTGACCATGGCGTCGAGGTCGGCTCGCATGCCGACGGCGAGCCCAGCGGTGCCGACCCGCTCGGAGCCGAGCGTGCCCATGGCCACGAGCCAGCCTTCGCCCTCACCGCCGAGCCGGTACGCCACGGGGACCCGTGCGTCCTCGAACAGCACCTCGCAGAACATCTCCTCCCCGGCGATGTCGCGGATCGGGGTGATCGTGATGCCGGGGGCCTCGACGTCGATGATGAGCGCTGTGATCCCTTCGTGCTTGCGGCCCTCGGCAATGGCGGCGGGGTCGGTGCGGACGAGGAACAGGCCCCACTTGGCGATGTGCGCCGAGGAGGTCCAGATCTTCCGGCCGTTGAGGACGTAGTCGTCGCCGTCCCGGACCGCAACGGTGCGCAGATTGGCGAGGTCGGAACCGGCCTCGGGCTCGGAGAAGCCCTGACACCAGTGGTCATCGGCGTTGAGGATGTTCTCGACCCAGAGTTCCTTCTGCTCCTCGGTGCCCCAGCGGATGATCATCGGGCCGATCTGCCAGAGGCCGTTGGCGTTGTAGATGCCCGGGGTCCGGTAGCGGGCCATCGTCTCGGAGTAGATGACGTTCTGGGTGACGGTGGCGTCGCGGCCGCCGTACTCCTCGGGCCAGGAGATGGCGGCCCACCGACCCTCGTTGAGCTTGCGCTGCCAGGCGCGGCGCCGTTCCATCTGGTCCATGACACCGCTCGACCCGGCACCGGCGGAGTCATCGGACTCGGTGCCGTCCGATGTTTCATCGGACCACTCTGCGAGGAACTTCGGAAGCTCGTCGTCGAGCCAGTTGGTGAGTTCCGTGCGGAACGCCTCGTCTTCGGCGGTGTAGGAGAAGTCCATGCCAGACAGCCTAACGCGACGGTCCGCCAACTGACAGGCGTGTCAGGTTCGGTCCGGATGGGTTAGGTTCTGGTCGTGGAATTCACCCTCGATGACGACCAGCACGCCCTCCAGACGACCGCCAGGCAGTTCCTCGCCGACCGCGCCCCTTCGGAGTACGTCCGAGCGATGGTCGAGGACCCCGCCGGCACCACTGCCGAGTTCTACCAGGAGCTCGTCGATCTCGGGTGGGTGGGTCTGTTGGTGCCTGTCGAGTTCGGCGGTGCCGGGATGGGTCTCCTCGAGGTGATGGTCGTGCTCGAGGAGATGGGCCGCCTGCCGCTCCCCGGCCCGTTCCTGTCCTCGGCGGTCTTCGCCACGCTCGCCGCCACCCGTCTGGGCCTGTCGGATCACCTCCCGGCGCTCGCCAGCGGGGTCACGCGTGGGACGATCGCGCTGGACGAGCAAGGCCACGGGGACGTGGTGGGTCGGATCAGGACCCGCGCCAGCCGGAAGTCCGGAACGTGGCGGTTGAGCGGCTCCAAGCCGCTCGTGATCGACGGGCACACGGCGGACTGGGTCCTCGTCGCGGCCCGCACACAGCAGGGCATCGGCACCTTCCTCGTCGAACGGCCCGGTGGGACGCTGACCCCCGGCCTCGACGTCACCCGGCGGATCGCCCAGCTCGATTTCCGCGACACGCCGGCGGTACCCGTCGGGCCCGAGGGTGACCACACAGCCATCTGGAGTCGGGTCGCCGACGACGGAGCCGTGGCGCTCGCTGCGGAACTGCTCGGAACCATGCAGGCGAGCTTCGATCTGGCGATCGAGTACGCCAAGGTGCGTGTGCAGTTCGATCGACCCATCGCCACGTTCCAGTCGACCAAGCACAAGGCGGCCGAACTGCTCGAGCGCATCGAGTTGTCCCGGGTGGGCACCCACTACGCCGCTTGGACCTCCGACGTCGAGGACCCGGTTCGGCCTGAGGCGGCCGCCATGGTCAAGGCGTTCGCCGGCAGGGCGGCCAACGAGGTGACCGGCGAGGGGATCCAGATCCACGGCGGCGTCGGCTTCACCTGGGAGTGCGACGCCCACCTCTACTACCGGCGGGCCAAGTCGAACGATCTGCTGCTCGGTTACCACGGCATCTGGCGTGACCGGGTGGCCGATTCGTACCTGACCCCGGCCTAGGCCTTCGCCGACCCGAGTCGCACCAATCACCGAACTTGTACGTCTGGTTCGTCTCAGCACCACGAGACGTACAAGTTCGCAGGGTGGGGCGGTACGCCGGGGTCAGATGATGCGGTCCGCGGCGAGGCGGTCGAGTTCGGCGTCGCCGATTCCGAGGAGCTCGCCGAGCACCTCACGGGTGTGCTCCCCGAGTCTGGGTGCTCCAGTGGGGACGGACCGCTCCTCGCCGACGTAGCGAACCGCCGGGCCCTGCTGGAGCACCGCACCGGCCACCGGATCGACGACGCTCATCAGGTCGCCCCGGGCCGCCATGTGAGGGTCGGTGGCGATGTCGGCTGCGGTATACGCCGTGGCCACCGGTACGTCGTGTTCCACGGCGAGACGTTCGACCTCCGCAGCAGTCATCTTCGTGGTCCACGCAGCGACGATCCCGTTGATCTCATCGGCGTGATCGGCGCGATCGGACAGGGTGAGGAACTTCGGGTCCTCGGTCAGGTCCGATCGACCCATGGCCCGGCACAGGCAGGCGAAGTTGGCGTCCGACCCCGCGACCAGGCAGACGTAGCGACCGTCGGCAGTCGGGTAGTTGTCGAGCGGGGCGGAGGTTGCGAGCCGGTTGCCCTCCCGTTCGCGCACCACGCCGAGTCGATCGTAGGCCGCGATCGTCCACTCGAGGATCCGCAGGACCGAGGCGTAGAGGCAGGCGTCGATCACGGCGCCCCGGCCCGTCCCCTTGGCGTCGCGGCGGTAGAGGGCGGCGGTGGCGGCCTGCGCTGCGAACACGCCGGTCAGGTAGTCGCTGCTCGTCACGCCGGGACGGACCGGAGGGCGGTCGGGTTCGCCGGTCAGGTGGAGCAGACCGCCGTAGCCGATGCCGAGCCGGTCGAGTCCGGGGCGGTCTGCGTAGGGGCCGTCCTGCCCGAACGCCGAGATGCGCACGATCACCAGCCGGTCGTCGAGGTCGCCAGGTGCGATGTTCCAGCGTTCGAGGGTGCCCCGCCGGAAGTTCTCACACACCACGTCGCTGGTCGCTGCGAGCCGCCGGAACAGGTCCTGGCCCTCTGGGCGGCGCAGATCGAGCGTTACCGACTGGCGACCGCGGCCCTCGACGGCCCAGAACAGGGAGAGGTCGCCTTCGTCGGTGGGCACGAACGGGCCGATCTCGCGCATGAAGTCGCCGCGGCCGGGTTGTTCGATCTTGATGACCTCGGCGCCCTGTTCGCCGAGCAGGCCTGCACAGAATGGTGCGGCGATCCGGGTCCCGATGTCCAGGACGCGTAGGCCTTCGAGCGGACCGGTCACTCGCCTCGCTGCTCTCGCTTCACGGCGTCCATGCCCCCCTCGGTCCGTCGGCGCATCAGGTTCAGCGCCGTGTCGGTGTTCGACACGAACTGGTGGACCATGAAGTGGTGGCGCCAGGAGTCACGCTGACCCATCCGGTCGAGCGTGGCGTTGATCGACGCCTTCACGGCCCGGGCGGTGACGGTCGGGACCAGAGCGATCTCCTCGGCGACCTGGCGGGTGGCGGCTGCGAGGTCGGGGCGAGGCACCACCCGGTTCACGAGTCCCGCCCGCTCGGCTTCGTCGGCGTCGAGGGTGCGGGCACAGAGCAGGAACTCCTTGGCCCGTCGAGCGCCGAGCTCCCACGGTTCGACGAGCAGCTCGACCCCGGCACCGCTCATCCGCAGCACCGGGTTGGAGAAGCGGGCGTCGTCCGCAGCGATGATCAGGTCGCACATGGTGGCGAGCATCAGTCCGGCCGCAGCACATGTGCCCTGCACCGCAGCGACGGTGGGCAGGGGGAAGTCACGCCAGCGCAGCGACCGGTCCCAGTACATGACCTCCTCGTGGTGGAGCTTGCCCTCGGCGGTGCTGCGCTGTGATGCCCACGGCGGTGCGGCCGACATGATCTCCTTCAGGTCGTGGCCTGAGCAGAAGTTGTCTCCCTCGGCAGCGAGCACGACCACCCGGGCCGCCTGGGACGCCTCGATCAGGTCCAGGGCGGCGTCGAGTTCATCGATCGTGGTCGAGTCGAGGGCGTTGGCCGATCCCGGACGAGCCAACGTGACGGTCACCACGGCGCCGGCGTCGTCGTAGCGGATGCTCGTGAACTCACTCACGTCGAGGGCTCCTTGGGTCGGGGCTCACGGGGCAGGCCGAGCACTCGCTCACCGAGGATGTTGCGTTGGATCTCGTTGGTCCCGGCGAAGATCGAGCTCGACAGGTAGTACAACCAACTCCGTTGCCACTCGCCGTCTCCGGCGAGACCGTCGGCGCCGCGCCACAGTGGAGCGTCATCGCCGAGGACGTCGAGTGCGGTGGCGTGCAGTCGCTGGGACGCCTCGGACCAGTAGAGCTTCAGCGCCGATCCCTCCGGTCCGGGCTCTCGGCCGGAGGCGAGCTTGGTCAGCGAGCGCCAGTTGTGCAGCTGGAAGAGCTTGATCTCGGTGTAGGCCGATGCGAGTTGACGTCGGAGACGGACGTCGTCGAACGCTCCGGTGGCCTGCGCCAGCCGCAGCAGTTCCTCGAGGTGCTGGACATGGATGACGAGCTGCCGAGGATTGACACCGCGCTCGTGGCCGAGCGTCGACTGCGAGACCCGCCAGCCCTCGTTCACCGGGCCGATCAGGTGCTCATCGGGGACGAACGCACCGTCGAAGAAGACCTCGTTGAACTCGGCCTCACCGGTTGACTGGACGAGCGGGCGAACCTCCACGCCGGGTGCGTGCATGTCGACGGCGAGCGCCGAGATGCCGTGGTGCCGCGGTGCATCGGGATCGGTACGGGCGAGGCACAACCCGAAGTCGGCGAACTGGGCGTAGCTGGTCCAGACCTTCTGTCCGTCGAGGTGCCACCCGCCGGCGGCGTCGTCCCGGGTCGCCCGGGTCGACAGTGAGGCCAGGTCGCTGCCGGCACCCGGCTCGCTGAACAGCTGGCACCACAGATGCCCCGCGCTGAGGATCTCGGGCAACCAGCGGCTGCGCTGGTCGTCGGTTCCATGCGCCAGCAGCGTCGGGCCGACCAGATTCACGCCGATGCGCCCGACCAGCTCCGGGGCGCGGGCCCGGGCGAGTTCCTCGGTCACGACGAAGTTGACGAGCGGACCGGCCGAGCGTCCGCCGTACTCCTCGGGCCAGGCCAGGCCGACCCAGCGCCCCTCGGCGAGGAGGGCCTGCCAGCGGCGCCCGAAGGCGACCTCCTCTGCGAGGTCCTCGAACCGGGGTGGGAGCCCGGTGCCGTAGTCCCACGGCAGGTTCTCCTCCAACCACGCCCGGCACTCGGCCCGGACGACCTCCTCGGCTTCGTTCGCAGTCAGGTCCACGGCGTGATGCTACGCCACCGGCCTCGTGGACTGACGCTCGTGTCAGGTATCGTCTCGCCGTGCAGTTCGAGCTCTCCGCCGATCAAGAGGCCCTGCGCGACGCCGCCACGTCGTTGCTCGATGCGCGCTCGGCGCCCGAGGCGGTCCGCAACGTGGTCGACAACGGCGGCGGCTGGGATCGTTCGCTGTGGGGTGAGCTCGTCGAGCAGGGTTGGGCCGCTGTCGTCGTCCCCGAGGACCTCGGCGGACTCGGCCTCGGATGGGTGGAGGGTGCGGTCCTGATGGAGGCCGTCGGGGCCCACGTGGCGCCGGTTCCCATCCTCGGTCAACTCGTCGCCCTCGACGCCGTGGCCCGCGCCGGGGAGACCGATTGGCTCGAGCGTCTGCTCGCCGGGGACGCCATCGCTGCAGTCACCCATCGTCCGCTCCCTGCGTCGGGCTCCACGGTGCCGGTGCCGTACCTCCTGTCGGCCGACGTGTTGGTTGCACCCACCGATGCCGGTCGTCTCGTGCTGGTCGACCTCGAGGGCGCAGAGGTCGAGGCGCTACCGGCAATGGACCTCACCCGTGAGCTCGGGCGACTCGACGTCGACTCGTTGACCCGGGTGGATCTCGGCGGGCCCGATGCAATCGAGGCGTTCCTCGACGCCGGTGCGGTGGCGGTATCGGCCGAACTGCTCGGCGCCGCCGCCCGATGCCTCGACGACACGGTCGCCTACGCCCGGGACCGGGTGCAGTTCGGCCGCCCGATCGGATCGTTCCAGGCCGTCAAGCACCGCTGCGCCGACATGCTCGTCGACGTCGAGGGCATGCGCTCGACGACGTGGTGGGCGGCGTGGTGTCTGGCCGCTCAAGATCCGGAGCGCTCGGTGGCGGCGAGTACGGCGAAGATCTGGACCTCCGACGCCGCCGACCGCGTACTCAACTCGGCGTTGCAGGTCCACGGCGGCATCGGGTTCACCTGGGAGTGCGACGTGCACCTCTACCTCAAGCGGGTCCAACTCGATCGGGGTTGGTTCGGGTCCGCCACCGAACACCAGGATCGACTCGCCGGGATGCTGCGCCAGCGGGTCGAGTCCGGCGAGCCGGTGATCTGAGCGGACCGTTCCTCAGGACTACTCGGCCATCCCGCTGATGAACCCGTCGAGGTCGGTGGTCTTCATCTCGACCACGGCGGAGAGATCGGGGACGTAGACCTCGATCCGGTCGCCCTGCACTGCCTCCACGATGGCGTCGCCGACGAGTTCGGGTGGCTCGAACGGACCGTGGAAGAACGGGTCGTCGTTGGCCGGCTGGTCCCAGATCTCCGTGGCGATCGGGCCGGGGAGCACGATGCGTACCTCCACCCCGCTGTCCCAGAGGTCGGTGGCCATCGACTCGGACCATCCCGTCAGGGCGAACTTCGATGCGGAGTACGCCGCTTCGTTGCGGATTCCGAGGCGGCCTCCGAGGCTGGTCACGTTGACGATGCTGCCGCGGGATCGTTCGAGCATGCCCGGCAGCAGGCACATCGTGAGCCGCACGGGGGCGAGGAAGTTGATGCGCATGGTCTCCTCGACCTCCTCCGGGGCGAGGTCACGGACCGACCGTCGCTTGGGGATGCCGGCGTTGTTGACGAGGACGTCGACCCCGCCGAGCAGGTCTGTGGTCACCTCGGCGAGGCGCTCTGCGTCGCTCAGGTCGCCGAGGTCGGCGGGAACCACGTGGACCTCGGAGGCGCCGGCATCACGAGCGGCCGCTGCGACGGTCTCGAGCCGGTCGACGCGCCGGGCGGTGACCACGAGCCGGGCCCCGGCACGACCGAACGCCACCGCAGCAGCGGCTCCGATCCCGGATGAGGCCCCGGTCAGCAACACGTTGGATCCGCTGACTGCGAGTCCCACGGGTTCAGCTCGCCGTCTGGGCGATCGCTCGGTCCACAGCGGCGAGCAGGTCGTCGGTGGTGACCCCCATCAGGTCGTCGGCCTGAGTGACGTCATCGGCGTCGAACACCGCCGAGATGCGCCGGCGGAGATCGTCTCGATCATCGACCCGGCCGCCGGGGAGCGCCTCGGCGATCCGGTCGAGCACGTCGGGTGGTCCGACGTGCATGTCGCCGGCGACGAGCGCAGCAACGATCGTCCCGTCGCTGTCGACGGCGACCCCGGCCCGACAGAGCTTGCGTCCCTTGAAGTTGCCGAGCCCCACCCGGGTCCCAGCCGGCGCCTCGTGGCGGAACCGGTCCGAGGAGATGCGTCGGATGGACTCGGGTGAACCGACACGCGCTGCGAGCTTGGTCACGCCCTTGGTCTCGCCCTCGTTGAGGGAGTCGGGATCGAGGACGACCCCGGCGTCAGCGAGCGCCGCTCGTAGGGCGTCACGCAGGTCCTCGTAGGTGACCGGCGCACCAGCGACCTCCTCGGCGGTGCAGACGTACTCGCTCATGTCCTTGACGGCCTTGTCGGCGAACTTGTCGTCGGGAATGCGGACCACCTGGAGGTACGTCGAGAGGTCCGGTCGGCGCAGATTGAGGAACCCGCCGATCGACACGCACGCCACGACGTCCTGTGCGGTCAGCGCACCGAGCTTGCGGTCGTGCCAGCGCAGATCGGAGCTGCCCTCGAAGGCGACCTCGGCCAACCCGACCCGGCCGAGTGCGTCGGCCACGACCGACTGGAACCGGCGGAGCAGTCCGTCCAGATCGGCGGTGTCGATCCCGAGCACGGTGCTGTTCTTGGGGAGGAGGAACCCCCACATGGCCGAGCACTCCGCCTCGTAGTAGGCGGTTCCGCCGCCGTAGAAGCTGCGACGCACCACGTCGATCCCGAGTTCGTCGCACTTCGCCAGGTCGAGGGTGGAGTCGACGTCGTCGAACCAGCCGACGTTCAGGTGGGTTCGACCCCAGACGCTCGTCTGGGCGATCGGCGCCTGCTGCTCGGCCACGGAACGCACCAGGACCGGCATGGTGGAGGCGTTCTCGTAGGGGCCCTGACGGCCCAGGTCGAGCCAGCGCCAGTGTTCGGTGGTCACGGTCCTCCTCGTCGTGCGGCGCAGCGAGCGTAGCTGACACCTATGTCATGTTCGCCGAGGCACGCTACGTTTCGTTGATGGCGAGCGACGGTGGCCCAGGGATCGACGGAGTGCGACAGACGATCGCTCGCTACTGCTTCCTCTGTGACGACGGCCGCTTCGAGGAGTGGGGCGACCTGTTCACCGTCGACACCCGGTTCCACGTGATGGGCACCACCCAGCACGGCCGTGCGGCGACGGTCGAGTTCATCGAGGCTGGTCAACCGCCCGAGCAGCGAGGGAAGCACCTGATCGGGGCGTCGCTCATCCTCCTCGACGGCGACCACGCCACGGCGTGGACGGACTTCATCTTCGTCGACCGCCGTGGAGCGGTGCTGAGTTCAGGCCGCTACCACGACGAACTGATCCGCAGTGACGACGGCGCCTGGCGTTTCGCCGTCCGCGAGATCGTGTTCACCGGCGCCACCCCCGAACTCACCGACGGACCGCCCTAACCGGAGCCGGGGTAGCCCCCGCCGCCGTACTCCTCGTCGAGGGCGTCGTAGTTGATCGGCCAACCGAGGCGGGGGAGCGGTTCGCTCCGGAACACGACGGTCTTGGGCTTCTTGTAGGACGCAATCCGGCCCCGGACGTGTTCGATCAGTTCCTCCTCAGAGGCCGCAGCGCCGTCGTTCAACACGACGACGGCGAGCACGGACTGGCCCCAGGTGGAATCGGGCGTGCCGATCACGGCCGCCTCCCGGACGGCGTCGTGTGACTGCAGGGCCCCCTCGACCTCGGCGGGATAGATGTTCTCCGCTGCAGACTTCACGATCCGTCCCTTCGGACCGACGAAGCTGAGCGAACCGTCGGTCTCCCGTCGGCCGAGGTCGTTGGTGTGGTGCCAACCCCCGGCCTGTCGTCGGGCGGTCTCCTCGGGTCGGTTGCGGTAGCCCGACATGACCTGTGGCCCGGCGGCGACGATCTCGCCGGTCTCGCCGAGCGCCACCTCGGTGCCGTCCGGGTCGACGATGCGCACCCGGACCATCGGGGACTGACGACCGGCCGAGCCGATGCAGTCTCCGCCGACGGCGTTGTAGGTGAGCATCCCCATCACCTCGGTCTGTCCGAACCCGGCGGGCTTGGTCGCCCAGGGGGAGTCGTCCACGGTGATCATCTCGTTCCACTCCGGCGACCCCCGGAACGTACGCAGCGACGAGAGGTTCCACGGCCGGGCACCGTCTGGGCCGGGGGCGTTGAGCTCGACGATCTGCTCGATCGTGGGGCCCATCAGGAACGCTCCGGTGCAGCCTTCCTCCTCGGTGAGCCGGCAGACCTCCTCGGCGTCGACCCGGGGAGTGAACAGGTTGGTGCCGGCCATCACGAGGGTGGCCAGCGTTGTCATGAAGGTGGCGACATGGAACAGCGGCCCCGAGTTCAGGTAGCGGTAGTCGGCGTCGATGCGTTGGAGATTCGCCATCATCAGGCCTTGGATCAGCACGGCGTGGTGCGACAGGAGTGCTCCGTTGGGCCGGCCGGTGAACGCTGCGGTGTAGAGCATCAGGACCGGATCCTCGATCCCGGGCTGCACCGGTTCGTCCCACTCGGACGGGTCCACGGGCTCGCCGGTGGCGAGGAACGCCTCGTAGGAGTCCGCACTGGTCGCCGGAGCGTCGTGTTGCAGCCATCGGGCAGCGCCTGCGGCCTCGTCGCCGAGTTGTTCCCGGGCCGCTCGTACGACGTCGCCCACCTCCGACTCCTGCCAGATGACGACGGCCGGTTCGGCGTCGGTGATGACGAACGCCATCTCATCGGCCGACTGGCGCCAGTTGGCCACGCAGCACACCGCCCCCAACTTCGCCGCAGCACCCAGGCACTCGATGATGCGGAACGAGTTCTGACCGGTCCACAACACGACATCACCCGGTCCGACTTCGATGGAACGAAGGGCGCCGGCGAGCTGGTTGATCCGGTCGTCGAGCTCGGGCCAGGTGAGGCGGACGGCGTCGGCGGATCCGGCGGGACCACCGTCGACGACGGCGAGACGGTCGGGGTAGCTCCGGCGGTGCTCCCGGAACGTGTCGGCCAGCGTGAAGCGATGGAGTTCAGCCGTGGTGGATTCGCTGTTCATGGTGCTCCTCGGTCGGTGGATGGGGCGATGTCGGGCGGGGACAGGTCACGCTTGAGGACCTTGCCCGTGGGGTTGCGGGGGAGTTCGTCGAGGAAGGTCACCACCCGCGGCACCTTGTAGTCCGAGAGCCGTTCGGCGCAGAACGCCGTCACCTCGACAGAGGTGAGGTTGTGTCCGGAGCGAACGACGATCCATGCCCCGACGTCCTCGCCGAGCACCTCGTGGGGCACGCCGGCGACGGCCACCTCGGCGATGGACGAGTGCTCGTAGAGGACCGCCTCGACATCGGCGGCGTGCACGTTGTTGCCACCCCGGATGATCACGTCCTTGGCGCGACCGGTGATGTAGAGGTAGCCGTCGACGTCGAGGTACCCGAGGTCTCCGGAACGCAGCCACTCGCCCGCCCACGTCGTCGAGCTGGCGTCGGGGTCCTTGTAGTACTCCCGTCGGTGCTCCCCGACGTGGATCTGGATCTCTCCGATCTCACCGGCGGGCATCGGTGAGCCGTCGTCGGCGACGATGCGGACCTCGGTTCCCGATGGAATGCCCACCGATCCCGGACGGCGTTCGATCTCCTCCTTGGGGAGGTAGGTGAACGCCGTGCCGGCCTCGGTCATGGAGTAGTTGTTCGACACCACCGCATCGGGCAGACGATCGGCGAAGCGCCGATGCAGCGTCGGGGCGAGCGGCGCCGAGCCGATCGACAGCAACGTCAGGCTCGAGAGGTCGGCCTCGGTGAACCTGTCGTGGGTGGCGAGCAGTTGCGCCATGGCGGGGACGATGAACGCCATCGTCGGCCGCCGGCTCTCGACCACGTCGAGCCAGGTGCCGGCGTCGAAGCGTGACAGGTACAACGCACCCATGCCCATCTTCATGGGGTTGTAGACGAATGAGATCCCGGCGAAGGTGAACAGCGGGGAGCACTGCAGCCAGAGCGCTCCGGTCCAGAGCGGTTCGCCGTTCGGGATGATGGGCAGGTTGCGGTGGCGGACCGCAATGCCCTTGGGGAGGCCCGTCGTGCCGGAGGTGTACATGATGTCGGCGAGGTCGTCCTCACCGACCGGCGGGGTGACCTCGGTGGCGTCGTCGCCCAGGATCATGTGCCACTCGTCGGTGTCGGCTCGGATCACCGTCTCGACCGATGGAAGTTCCGAGCGCACCTCCTCCAGGGTGTGCGCCAGGGTCGAGGACGTGACGACGAGTCTGGGTTCGGCGTGTCCGAGCACGGCGAGCAACTCCCGAGCCGACATCCTCGTGTTGGTCGGGACCGCCACGCCGCCGGCCCGGTGGATGCCTGAGTACGCCGTGATCCATCGGAGCAGGTGGCTGCTCTCGAGGTACAGCGCCACCCGGTCTCCCGGTCTCACTCCGGCGGAGGCCAGCCCCCGCGCCAGCCGGTTCGCCTCTGCGTCCCACTGGCGAAACGTGATCTCCTCGCCGCCGAGCAGGTCGACGTAGGCGACCTCATCTGGGTTGGCCCCTGCGGACCAACGCAGTTGATCGACCTGGAGCGTCACTCGCCGAAGCCCATCGGTGGCAGGCCGGAGGAGTCCTCACCGAAGAGTTCCGTGGCCCGCTCTGCGAGTTCCGCAGCGGTGAACGCCCGACCCCCGTTGGCGATGCGCCCGGTCCGGTGCCAGCCCGACATCCGATGAACCTTGTCGCCGTTGACCACGAAGACCTGGCCGGTCACGTCGGCGGCGGAGTCCGAGGCCAGCCACCCGACGACCGGTGCGATGTTGGCCGGGTCCCACTCGTCGAACGCTCCCTCTTCGGGCAGCAGGGCTCCGAGGACGGTCTCGGTCATCCGGGTGCGTGCCCGCGGGGCGATGGCGTTGACCGTCACGCCGTACTTGGCGAGTTCACGGGCCAGGACGATCGTCATGGAGGCGATACCTGCTTTGGCTGCGGCATAGTTGATCTGCCCGACGAGCCCGTAGAGCCCTGACTCCGATGCAGTGTTGATGATCCGGCCGCTGACGTCCTCGCCCGCTTTCGAGCGTTCGCGCCAGTGCGCTCCTGCGAAGTGCGAGCACGCAGCGTGTCCGCCGAGGTGGACCCGGATCACGTCGGCCCACTGCTCCTCGTCGATCGAGAAGCTCATGGCGTCGCGCAGGATCCCGGCGTTGTTGACGAGTACGTCGAGCCGGCCGCCGTCGGCCACCACAGCGTCGACCGCCGCACCGGCTCCGGTCCACGTCGAGATGTCGTGGTCGTCGGCTCGGGCGGAACCCCCGGCGCCGTGGATCTCATCGACGACCGCCTGGGCCTCGGAGAGGTCGACGTCGTTCACGGTCACGCACGCACCCTCGGCGGCGAGCAGCAACGCCTCGGCGCGGCCGATCCCCCGTCCGGCTCCGGTCACCAGCGCACAGCGCCCGTCGAGTAGGCCCATCGGTCCCCCTGTTCGTGAATTCAGCGCCCGGATCGTAGCCTCGACCGTCGGCGACTGACGCACGTGTCAGGTACGATTCCCCGACCACGACCCTGGAGCACGACATGTCCAACCGCCCCGTCATCGTCAGCGCCGTCCGGACCCCGATCGCAGATGCCTACCGAGGGGCACTCGTCAACGTTGGAGTCCGTGATCTCGCGGCACAGATCGTCGTCGAGGCGATCAACCGCTCGGGGGTCCCCGCAGAGGAGATCGACGACGTGGTGCTCGGCGAGGTCCTGCAGGGCGGAGGGTGCATCGCCCGGTACGCCGCCATCGCTGCGGGGCTGCCCGAGGACACCCCCGGTCTCGCGCTCAATCGTCAGTGCGCCACCGGTCTGACCGCCGTGGCCACCGGAGCGGCCAACATCGCTGCCGGCATGGACCGGATCGTGGTCGCCGGGGGTGCTGAGTCCATGACCCAGACGCCCGTGGTCTACGACAAGACCTCCCGACCCTACGCCATCCCCGAGCGGGTGATATCGCCGTCGCACCCCGACACACCCGATGCCCCGAACCTCAACATGATGATCACCGTGGGCGAGAACACCGCCCGTGAGGTGGGCATCACCCGCCAGGAGACCGACGAGTGGGCACTGGCCTCTCACCAACGGGCCATTGCGGCCATCGACGAGAGTCGCTTCGACGACGAGATCGTCCCGGTGGACGTCACCGGTTGGGACGGATCGGTCACGACGTTCGCCGTCGACGAGCATCCGCGGCGCAACACCTCCTTCGAGAAGCTCGCCAAGCTCCCGGTGATCTCGGGGATGCCCGACGGTGTCGTCACCGCCGGGAACTCCTCGTCGGTCAACGACGGGGCGGCGGCGCTCGTCGTGTGCTCCGAGGCCGTGGCCACCGAAGCCGGCCTCGAGCCGCTCGCCTACATCCGCAGTTGGGCCGCAGCCGGCGTCGCTCCGGCTCGCACGGGCCTGGCGCCGACCGTTGCCATCCCACGGGCGGTGGAGCGCGCCGGCCTCACGCTCGACGACGTGCACCTCCACGAGATCAACGAGGCGTTCGCCACCATGGCGGTGGGTTGCTCGCAGGTCCTCGGCCTCGACCACGAGCGGGTCAACGTCAACGGCGGGGCCGTCGGTCTCGGCCACCCGGTGGCGTGTTCCGGCGCCCGCCTCATCGTCACCCTGCTCTACGAATTGCGGCGGCGCGGCGGCGGGATCGGTTGTGCGTCGCTGTGCGCCGGAGGTGGCATGGGTGGGGCGCTCGTGATCGAGGTTCCCGACAACTGATGTGAACCCGTGGGCTCAGGCGTCGACGACGCGCTTGAGCTTGTAGCCCGAGCGCGGCAGCGTCTCCCGTTCGAGGACGCTCAGGTCGACCTCCAGGCCGATCTCCGACCGCAGGATCCGTCGCACCTTCTCCCCGAGCGCATCGCGGTCGCCACCGGCGCCGCCGACCTCGAGTCGCATCACCAGCGGACCGTCACCGCCGTTCGGGTTGACGATCTCGAACTCGAGTGTGGGCGAGCATGCCTCGGGTACCTCACGGCCGAGCACCCGCTCGATGTCGTTCGGTTGGAACGACACGCCTCCACAGGTGAGGAAGTCCTTGAACCGACCTCCCCAGAACCCGCGTTTGGTGGTCTCGCCGGTCGCACACGGCGTCGAGTCGAACATCGCTGCCTCCTCGAGGTCGTAGCGCAGGAGGCCGTTGTCGCGATCGAGGGTGGTGACCACCAGGTTGCCCCACTGCCCGTCGGGGACGTCGCTGCCGGTGGCGGGGTCGATGGCCTGGACGATCGCCCAGTCCTCGTGGATGTGGGCTCCGTCGCTCACGGTGTTGGGCCCGCCGATGTAGGCGTAGCACTCGAATCCGGCGGTCATGAGCGGCATGAGCCCGCGACCGAACCCGCCCATCTTGAACTCGGGGAACCCGCAGTCCTCGGTGAGGTCGACTCCGAGCTTGGCGGCGACCTCGGCGAAGCGGTGCTGGCTGAGCGCCGTCATGGGAACGTCCGGGCTGATCCGCTTCCAGATGTTGATCGCCTGCTCGGCGAGTTCGTCGGTCTCGGGGGGCGGCACCCACAGATTGAGGAAGCCGAAGTACTCCAGCGTGCTGCTCAACATGAGGCCACCGCCGTAGAGGTAGGCGGGATGGCAGTGCGTCACGACCTCGCCCGGACGCCAGCCGTTGCGCCACCAGTTGCGCGCTGCGGACTCGTACTCGATGAAGAGGTCGTTGCGGGTGAGCACTGTGACGGTCGGCGTTCCGGTGGTGCCTGTCGACTGCCCGATCCGCACGCACTCCGACAGCGGAGTGAACCGGTAGTCGCCGAGCGGCGGGTGTGCCGCCTCGGAGTCGCGGAGGTCCTGCTTGTTGGTCGTCGGGATCTCGTTGATGTCATCGATCGAGGTGATGTCCTCGGCGGAGCCGACTCCGGCCTCTGCGAGCTTTCGGGCGAAGAGTCCCACGGGTGTGCTGAGAGCCCGGTCGACCAGGGTTCGCAGCCGCTGGAGTTGCAGTTCGACACGTTGACCCGGGTCCATGGTCTGGACCTCGGGATCCCAGAACGGCTGCTCCGGGTCCCTCGCTGGTGGTCCGATCACCTCTGGTCCGTACGACGGCATCTGGGCTCCATTTCTTCAGCTCGGTGGTCGCTGGGGCAGAGGATAGGCTCCTGAGCTGACACGTGCGTCAGTCCCGTTCTGCTCGGCGCACGAACCCAGCCGATCAGGCGGAGACGAACGAGCGGACCCGACGGAGTGGGAGTTGGCGGTGACCGAGACGGACCACGTGACCGTCGGCATCGACATCGGGACCACCTCGGTCAAGGCGGTCGCCGTGACTGCGGACGGGACCGTGCTCGCTGCGGTGAGGGTCCCGCACGCCATCCTCACGCCCCGGCCCAACGTCCTCGAACACGACGCACGGTCAGCGTGGCACGAGGGAGTCCGTCGTGCCGCCCAGCAGGTGGCGCGCCGCGCCGGACGCCCGGTCGACGCAGTGAACGTGGCCGCCATGGTGCCGTCGCTGTGCCCGGTCGACGCAGAAGGCGTGCCGATCGGGCCGGGCCTCCTCTACGGCGACGAACGGGCCGCCGGTGAGGCCTCGGGCCTCGATCCATCCCAGGACGGGGAGTTCGAGCGGATGCTGGCCCACCTCGCAACTGCTCATCCGGACGCTGCCGGATTCTGGCCCGCCCAGGCCGTGGCCAACGCTGCGCTGTGCGGCTCGGGTGCACTCGATTCGGTGGCGGCCATGACCACGGTGCCGCTGTTCGACTACACCTCATGGGACGCCGACCGGTGCGCTGCCCTCGGCATCGACGTGGAGCGGCTGCCGGTCATCCGGAGCGGAAACGAACCTGCCGGTATCGCCCGAGCTGATCTGGGGCCGGAGCTCGCCGGTGCCGTCGTCGGACCCGGGACCATCGATGCGTTCGGCGAGCAGCTCGTCGCCGGTGCTGATCACCCCGGCGATGTCCTTGTGATTCTCGGCGCGACGCTCATCACCTGGGCGTGTGTGCCCGAGTGGGTCGAGGCCCCGGGGCTCTGGACCGTTCCGCACACGGCCCGTGGGATGGTGCTCGTCGGCGGTCCGTCCAACGCCGGTGGACTGCTCGTGGAGTGGGCACGCCGGACGCTCGTGTCGCCCGACGATGTCGAACCCGACGATGTCGATCCCGACGATGTTCCGGTCCTGCTCGGGTACCTGCGGGGTGAGCGCACCCCGTTGCACGATCGGACCCGCCGGGGCGAGATCCTCGGGATCTCCGTGTCGCACGGACCGGCCGCGATGTGGCGAGCGGTCTACGAGTCCTCAGGTCACTCGGTCCGTCACCACCTCGATCTCGCCGGCCTGCTCGACCCGGCGTCGAGCGTCGCTGCGGCACCGGGTCCGCACCGTTCGCAACGGATCGTCGCCACCGGAGGCGGCACGCGGGTACGCCCCTGGCTCCAGGCGATCGCCGACGTGACGGGGCTCCCGGTCGACGTCGTTGCCACACCCGAGGGTGGCGCCCTCGGCGCAGCGTGGTTGGCCCGCATCAGCGCCGGCCTGGAGCCGGATCAGCAGGCCGCCCGCTGCTGGACCCAGCCCAGCGAACGCATCGATCCTGACCCGGCGTGGCGCGCCGGATGCGACCGTCGGTACCACCGATTCGTCGAGGCCTCCGGTGATCCCTACACGATCGATGATCGCACCGGTGGTGAGGCACCGTGAGCGAGACCGCTGGCATCATCCTGCAGCCCGATCCGGAACCGGCCGAGGTCCACTACACCCTGATCTCCGTCGATGACCACCTCGTCGAGCCACCGCACGTGTTCACCGGCCGGGTGCCTGCGGAGTTCTCGGATCGTGCGCCGTACGTCCGCACCACGTCGAAGGGCAACGAGATCTGGGTGTTCGACGGACAGGCGTATCTGCAGGTCGGCCTCAATGCCGTCGTGGGCCGGAGCGTCGAGTCCTCGCCGATGGAACCGGTTCGCTTCGATCAGATGCGGCGCGGCTGCTGGGACCCGGCGGCGCGCATCGCGGACATGGATCTCGGTGGCATCTGGGCGAGCGTCAACTTCCCGTCGCAGATCACCGGCTTCTGCGGCTCGGTCTACTCGGCGTGCTCGGACCCCGAGCTCGGCCTGGCGTGTGTGCGCGCCTACAACGACTGGTACTTCGAGGAGTGGGTGGGGGACTACCCGGACCGTTTCGTGGCGATCGGCATCACCTTCCTCGCCGATCCGCAGCTCGCAGCCGCTGAGATCAGGCGCAACGCCGCCCGGGGATTCACCGCAGTGTCGCTCCCTGAGCAACCGCAGAAGCTCGGCTACCCGACCTTGCACTCCCGGTGGTGGGACCCGGTGATCGAGGCGTGTGTCGAGACGGGGACGGTGGTGTGCCTCCATGTGGGTTCGTCGGGGATCACGACAGACGACATGCCGCTCGACGGTCCGCTCGTCGAGTTCACCGCCACGCTCTTCTCTGCCCTCTCGCTGCATGCGTGCACCGACTGGTTGTGGTCGGGGTACCCGCTCCGCCACCCCGAGTTGCGCATCGCCATGAGCGAGGGCGGGCTCGGATGGGTGCCCATGCTGGCGGACCGGCTCGACTACATCTACGAGGTCTCAGGTCACGGGCGAGCGGCGTGGCCGTCCGGTGCGGCAAATCCCGAGGGTCTGAGCCCGACCGACGTCCTGTTGCGCAACTTCTGGTTCTGCTCCCTCGATGACCCGTCCATCTGGCCGATCCGGGAGCGGATCGGCGTCGACCACATCATGTTGGAGGTCGACTACCCCCACGCCGACTCCACGTGGCCCGACACCCAGTCCTTCCTGGTCGACCGGCTCGCGTCGCTGAGCGACGACGAGGCCCGCCGCGTCACCCACGGCAACGCCGCCGCGTTGTTCCGACACCCGCTCCCCGAGGAGATCCGACCGTGACCACCCCACTGCACGGACCGACCGCGCCGTCGGTCCTCGACGCCGACCTGGTGGAGCTCGCCACCGTCGCCCGGAGGTGGTTCGAGGCCCGTGTGCCTCCCGATGTGGTCCGCGAGGCCGTCGAGGCCGACGTCGAGGTCCTCCCCACGTTCTGGGACGAACTCGCCGGGCTCGGCTGGGTGGGGCTCGCGGTGGACGAGTCTGCCGGGGGTCAGGGCGCAGGTACCGAGGCGCTCGCAGCGATCGTCGAGGAGTGGGGCCGCGCGGTCGCACCCGGGCCCTTCCCGGGCACCGCTGCGGTGGCCACCGTGCTCGGCCGCCACGCCCCGGAACTCGCCGTTCCGATCCTCGCCGGTGCGCCGGCAGCGGTGGTGGTGGATCCGGCGGCGCCCGTCGACGGTGGCGCCGTGGCCGAGTGGTTCCTGGTGCGCCGCGCCAGTGGCTGGCAACTGCTCGCCCGGGACCAGGTCACCGTCGAGCCGCTCCCCGGCGCGGACGGCGCCCGTCGTCCGGCGCGGGTGGAGCCGGTGGGGGAAGGCGCGGCGGTCGAGGTGCCCGGGGACGAGGTCGAGCAGCTCGTCGCGCTCCTGCGCTGCGCCGAGTCGATCGGGGTGGCGTCGTGGTGCGTGGCGACCGCAGCCACCTACGCACGTGACCGCGTCCAGTTCGGTCGGCCGATCGGTCAGTTCCAGGCGGTCAAGCACCGTTGCGCGGACATGCTGTGTCGTCTCGAGGTGGCCCGCGCGGCCGCGTGGGACGCGTCGGTCCTCGGTCCCGACGATCCGCAGTTCCCCCTGGCCGTCGCCACGGCGGCGGCGCTCGCCCCCGACGCTGCGTTCAGCTGCGCCAAGGACGCGGTGCAGGTGCTCGGGGGGATCGGCTACACGTGGGAGCACGACGCTCATCTGTACCTCCGTCGGGCGGTGTCGCTCCGCCACCTCGACACCGCGGGCGGCCATGGTGGGGCTGCGGTGTGGCGTGACCGCATCGTGGCCCGAGCCCTCGCCGGTGAACGCCGGGAGGTGGTCCTCGACCTGCCGGCTGCCGCCGAGGCGATCCGGGTCGCAGTGCGGGCCGAGCTCGAGGCGTTCGGTGCCGTCGGGAAGGACCAGTGGCGCAACCTGCTCGCCGACGGCGGCTGGCTCGCTCCGCACTGGCCGGAGCCGTGGGGCCGGAGCGCAGAGCCGCTCGAGCAGCTCGTCATCGATGAGGAACTCCGAGCCGCCGGTATCCGTCGGCCGCACCTGCAGGTGGCCGGTTGGGTCCTGCCGACCCTGATCGCCCACGGCACCGAGATCCAGCGCGAACGCTTCGTCGGTCCGTCGCTGCGGGGCGAGGTGACCTGGTGCCAGCTCTTCTCCGAGCCCGGGGCCGGGAGCGACCTCGCGGCCCTGTCGACTCGAGCCCAGCGGGTCGATGGAGGCTGGGAGCTGTCCGGCCAGAAGGTCTGGACGACCATGGCGCGGGAGTCGCAGTGGGGGATCTGTCTGGCGCGTAGTGACCCCGACGCTCCCAAGCACGAGGGCATCACCTGTTTCCTGGTGGACATGTCGGCAGCCGGGATCGACATTCGACCGCTCCGGGAGCTGACCGGCTTTGCCCTGTTCAACGAGGTGTTCCTCGACGGCGTGTTCGTGCCCGAGGAGATGGTGGTCGGATCGGTCCACGGCGGGTGGGAGTGCGCCCGCACCACCCTCGAGAACGAACGGGTCTCCATGTCGTCTGGTTCGTCGTTCGGTCCCGGGGTCAGCGCAGTGTTGGACCTGGCTGCCCAGACCGGCCGGATCGAGGACCCGCTCGTGCGCAACGAGGTCGGCGGCCTGCTCGCCACGTCCTCGGCGCTCGCCATTGCGGGTCTGCGCACGACGCTCCGGGCCCTGGCCGGGGCCGCGGCCGGTGGCGGTCCCGGACCCGAGGCGAGTGTCCGCAAGCTGGTCGGCGTCGAGCACGAGCAGCGTGTCCAGGAGGTCGGCATGGAGTTGCTCGGCCCCTGGGCTGCAGTGGACGAGGGTGACGGTGCGCGTTGGTTCAGCGGCTTCCTCGGCAACCGAGCGCTGTCCATCGCCGGTGGTACCTCGGAGATCCAGCGCAACGTCGTCGCCGAGCGGCTCCTCGACCTGCCCCGCGACCCGTGAGCGGCCTGCCGCTCGGACTGATCACGCCGGGGCTGTCGGCCAACCCCCGGGTGGCACGCCCGTGGGAGCTGCAGGCCACGCCCGACCAGATCGGGGCGGTGGTCACCGCCGCCGACCGGGCCGGTTACGCGCACCTCACGTGCTCCGAGCACGTCGCCGTCCCGGCGGGCGCGTTCAGCTCGGCGGGCACCCGGCGGGGGACGCGCTACTTCGACCCGGCGGTGAGCCTGGGGTGGATCGCTGCGATCACCGAACGGATCCTGTTGGCCACCCACGTGCTCGTCGCGCCGTACCACCACCCGCTCGAGGTGGCGAAGACCTACGGGACCCTCGACGTGCTGAGCGGCGGCCGGGTCGTGCTGGGCGTCGGGGTCGGGTCGCTGCGGGAGGAGTTCGACCTGATCGACGCGCCGTACGACGACCGGGGCCCACGGACCGACGACTGGCTACGGGCGCTGCGAGCGGCGTGGGGTCGGTCCGAGCCCGTCTACGACGGCGAGTTCTACTCGTTCTCCGACCTGGTCGTGGATCCTTGCGCCACGACGACGGATCCGGTCATCCGTGTCGGTGGCCGCACGCCCCGGTCGTTGCGGCGTGCCCTGCACCTCGGCGACGCATGGGTTCCGTTCGGTCTGCGTCCCGAGGAGATCGCGGCGATGATCGAACGCGCCCGGAGCACCGAGGTCTGGTCTGCTCGCCGTTCGGGCTTCGACGTGATCCTCGCTGCCGAGGAGGTCGACGCCGTCGGCGAGGCGGATCGGACCGCCGAGCGGTTCGCTGAACTCCTGGAGGTGGGCGCCACCGTCGTCGACGTCCGATTGCGCCACGACTCGGTTGGGGAGTTGCTCGAGCAGATCCAGGCTGCAGCCTCGCTGGCGGCGACGATCGGACGGGGCTGAGCGCTCGAGACTCAGGGCCGGTTGCGGTGGCCGTCTCGATACACGTGGTGGACACAGGGCTCACCCGGAGCGCGGGTCGGGAACTCGACGGTGATCGGTGCTCCGACCCACTCGATGGGCTGCAGTTCGTTGTTGACCGAGCAGTGGGCGCAGTAGACGGGGAGGCCCGGCTCGCCGAACGTCACCGGCCCGTCTCCCTGCAGGACCAGGTAGCCCCCGTCTCCGTAGCGGCCCTCATCCACGAGCCGGCCGCCACTGCCGCAGCGGAACGTCAGGGTGATCCGCTCCTCGTCGGCCGCCACGTCGACGGTGGCACCGTTGGCGACCATCGGCCGGATCAGCGCCCGCGCTCGCACGTCGGCCGGCAGGTCGGCCCACGCAGTGCCGTCGCCGGGGTCTCGTCGATCGCGCAGGTAGTCCTCACCGAAACCTCGGAGCGCCTCCTCGACTGCGTCCTCGCCGAGACGCTCGCCGATGAACGTGAGGAGCGAGGTGACCCAGTTGACGGAGTAGTCCTGCAGGCTCGCAAAGCGTTCACCCATCCGCTCCACGGCTGTGAGCGCCGCATCGACGTCTCCGGCACGGATTGCGTCCTCGGCCCGCAACCGATCCGGGACGCAGGCGCCCCTGATCCGCTCGAGTTCCTCGGGCGTGCCGTCGGACAACTCGCTCAATGGGGCTTCGCCTCAGGTCCGGTCCAGCGACAGCATCTTGATGGCATTGCCCCGGAGCACCTTGTACGCCTGTTCTTCGGTGATCCCGTCGATCATCTTCTCGGCGTACTCCTTGCTGTGCGGCCACGTCGTGTCGGTGTGTGGGTAGTCCGTCTCGAAGCAGATGTTGTCTTCTCCGCACGCGTCGATGTTGGCGAGACCGTGACGATCGGCGGTGAAGCAGCCGAAGATCCGGCCCCAGTAGTAGCTCGACGGCAGTTCGGGGATCCGGTCCTTGGTGTGCATCCACGGGTTGTGGTGCTCCCAGACCGTGTCGGCCCGCTCGAGGGCGTAGGGGATCCATCCGATCTGTCCCTCTGAATAGGCCAGCTTGATGTTCGGGAACCGGATGAGGTTGCCCGAGAACAGCCAGTCGGCCATGGATGCCATCACGTTGTTGAACGCCACCGTCCCCCCGACTGCTTCAGGCGAGTCGGGAGAGGCTGCGGGCATGGTCGAGGACGACCCGACGTGCATGCAGAGCACGATGTCGTTGGCGTCGGCCGCAGCAAACATCGGGTCCCATTCACCCGAGTGGATGCTCGGCAACTTGAGGCGGGTCGGGATCTCCGAGAAGCAGAACGCGTGCACGCCCTTGGCGGCCATGCGCTCGATCTCGGCCGCTGCGAGCCCGGCGTCCCACAGCGGCATGATGCACAGTGGGATGTTGTAGCCACGCGAGGGCTCGCACCACTCCTCGACCATCCAGTCGTTGTACGCCTGGACGCAGGCCAGCCCGAGCTCGTGGTCCTTGGCCTCGAGGAATGTCTGTCCGCAGAACCGGGGGAACGTCGGGAAGGGGAGTGAACCGTCCACCCAGTTGAGGTCGAAGTCCTCGATACGGGCCTCACGGTCGAAGCAACCGGGACGCATCTCGTCGTAGGTGATCGGGACCATCTGCATGACCGTTCGGTCGAAGTTCTTCACGTCGCCGTCGGGTGTGGCCGACAGGGGGATGGCGACGAAGGACTTGTGCACGTAGATGACCTCATCCTCGAAGATCCAGAAGTCGCCTTCCTTGCCGTCAGGGTCGACGGTGTTGCGGTAGCGGGCACCGGGCTTGTGCACGAAGGGGCCCCACTTCTCACGCTCCACCCGCGGTCCCTTCTCCCGGAACCTCTGGGGGAGGTAGGTCTGCCACACGTGCGGCGGCTCGACCACGTGGTCGTCGACGCTGATGATCTTGGGCAACTCGAGCACGATGCCTCCGTGTTGGTCGGGAACTCCCGCGGGCTTCGGGGGTCTGAAGCTGACGCTTGCGTCAGTTTTACACGCATTCGGACTTCGTGTCCCAACTACGGTCACCTCGTGGCAGATTTCACCCTCGAGACAGCAGCGGCTGACTTCGATGTGGCCGGTCGGCGGGTACTCATCACCGGCTCGACCTCGGGCCTGGGAGCGGCGCTGGCGATCGGTCTGGCGGAGCGGGGGGCGATCGTCGGCGTGTGCGGCCGGCGCTCCGACCGACTCGACACCGTGGTGGACCTCGCACAGCAGCACAGTCCCGGGAGCCGGGGTTGGGTCGTCGACCTCGCCGACCTCGACGGGATCGAGACCTTCGCCGCCGGGGTGGTCGACGACCTCGGCGGGTTGGACATCCTGATCAACAACGCAGGCATCCCCAAGCGTCGGTGGGCCTGGGAACATCGTCCAGACGAGGTCTCCGACGTCCTCCGGATCAACGTGGAGTCGCCGATCCGTCTGACCCAGGCGCTCCTTTCCGACCTCGACCATCCCGGCGGTCACGCAGTGTTCATCGGCTCGGTCGCCGCCCGTCTCTCTCCTCCGAACGAGGCCGTCTACAGCGCCTCGAAGGCGGCGATCACTGCGTACGCCGAGGGTCTCCGGGTCGACCTGGGTGTGGCCGGGAGTTCCCTGGGGGTCCACGTGGTCCAGCCGGGTGTGCTGGCAACTGAGTTGTTCTCCCTCCCCGACAACGACCCCTCGTTGTCCGACATCGAACCGCTCGACGCCGACGAGATCGTCGGAGCGGTCCTCGGTGTGCTGAGCAGCAATCAGGTGGAGGGCTTCGTGCCGACGTGGTTCGCCGACCTCCCGCCGGTCAAGGCCGCCGATCCCGACGGCTTCCTCGCCGGTGCCATCGACTACACCCGGAGCCGGCTGGCCGACCTCGGTGTCGAGCCGCCGAGACCACCGCGGGGAGCTACCTGAGTTCGGCGATGTCTGCTCGGGCTACTGCTCGGACATGATCCGCTCGAACTCGGCCATCGGGTTCACCGGGATGTGTTCGCTCAGATCGACCCGCACCCGATGCAGCTGTGCTGTGCAGTGGAACGGGGCGTCGTAGCCCTCACCGATGGCGGGACCGAGTTCGTAGCCACAGGTCAATCCGGCGCCGGTCAGCGTGAAGCTCGACACCGTGAACGACGGGATCGTGGCGCTCGCCACCTGCTGTCCGTCGACGAGCAGGACGGCGGCACCACCGGGTCCATCGGGAGCGGGCTCGTAGGAGAACACCACCTCGTGGTCGCCGGGCACGAGCGCGTCGGGTGCTGCCACGACGTGCCGGGCGCGCCCGTAGAGGTTGTGGACGTAACGAGGCCGACCGTCGAGCAGGTGGAGGCTGAATCCGCCGAGCACCGATCCCTGTGCCAGCAGTACGCCCTCGGTTGGCTGACCGTTGGACCCGGGCACGGTGAGCTCGGCGGTGATTCGATGGCCACGATGCACGAGTCGCGGAGCCACCGACTCCGGTACCGGTGACGTGCCGGGCCAGAACGTCGAGCTGAGTGCCTCCGGCCGACGACGAGGCTTGGGGTTGACGATGGCGTGCAGCACGCGGTTGTCGAGCGGCAGCACGTCGTTGGCGCGGGCCTCGATCCACCACCGTCTCACGAGGTCGGCGAGCCGCTCGGGCTCGGACTCGGCGAGGTCGTTCGTCTCGGTCGGGTCCACATCGACGTGGTACAGCTCCCAGCGGTCCTCTGCGAACGGGGCGTTCCAGTTGATGCCGTCGTCGTAGGTGGGCCCGATCGGCTTGAACGTCACCGCCTTCCACCCGTCGTGGTGGATGGCGCGGCTCCCGAACATCTCGAAGTACTGGGTGCTCCGGTGTGGCGCCGCATCGGCGCCGCCGGAGGGGACGGCACTGGCAAAGCTCACGCCGTCGATGCGGGACTGCGGCACGTAGCCGATCCGATCCGGAGGTTCGATCCCGGCGAGGTCGAGCACGGTCGGCATCACGTCGACGACATGGGTGAACTGTCGGCGGATGCCGCCGGGCTCGGTCCGACCCCGCCACATCACAATGCACGGGTCGGCCACACCGCCCTGGTGCACCTCCCGCTTCCAGCGCTTGAACGGTGTGTTCCCGGCCATGGTCCAGCCCCACGGGTAGTTGTTGTGCGCCGTGGGACCTCCGAGTTCGTCGATCCGTTCGACGAGTTCGGCCGGGGATGTCCAGTCGACGTTGTGGATCCGCAGGTCGTTGACCGAACCGGTCGCACCCCCCTCCGAGCTAGCCCCGTTGTCCGACAACAGGACGACGAGCGTGTCGTCGAGGTCGCCGGACTCCTCGAGGAATGCGAACAGGCGGCCGAGTTGGGCGTCGGTGTAGGACAGGAAGGCTGCGAAGCACTCCATGAATCGTGCGGCGACACGCTGTTCCTCCGGGTGCAGATCCTCCCAGGCGGGCACCCAAGCCGGTCGAGGCGACAACTTCGTTTCGGCCGGCAGGAGGCCGAGGTCGAGCTGGCGGGCGAACGTGGCCGATCGCCACTCGTCCCAACCCCCGTCGAAGTGGCCGCGGAAACGGTCGATCCACTCCTGGGGTGCGTGGTGGGGCGAGTGGCAGGCGCCGGTGGCGAGATAGGCGAGGAATCGCTGCTGTGGATCAATCGAGCGCAGATCCGCGATCCGGGCGATCGTCTGGTCGACGAGGTCGGCGCTCAGGTGGTAACCCTCCTCCGGCGTCGACGGTGGAGTGATGGCGTGGTTGTCGGCGAAGAGCGCCGGAACGAACTGGTGGGTCTCACCGCCGTGGAATCCGTACCACCGGTCGAACCCCCGTCCGAGGGGCCACGATCGGCGGGGCGCAGCGGCGTGTGTCTCGTCCTCGGGGCTGAGGTGCCACTTGCCGATGGCGAACGTGGCGTAGCCGCTCTGCTGGAGCACCTCGGAGAGGAACCCGTTCTCGATCGGGATCTCCCCGTCGTAACCGGGGTAACCCACAGCCAGGTCGGCGATGCGCCCGAGACCGTTCCGGTGGTGGTTCCTGCCGGTGAGCAGTGCCGCCCGCGTTGGTGAGCACAGTGCCGTGGTGTGGAAGTTGGAGAGTCGGACACCCTCGTCGGCGAGACGGTCGATGTTGGGCGTGGGGATGTCCGATCCGTAGCAGCCGAGCTGTGCGTATCCGACGTCGTCGAGCACGATGACGACGACGTTCGGGGCGCCGTCAGGTGGTTCTGCCACGGGCGGCCACCACGGCGTGGACGTGCGCCAGTCGTCGCCGATCACCCCACCGAACGCCTGAGGGCGGCCGGGCTCGGCCTTGTCGGATTGCTCCACGTCAGTACCTCCTCCGGGCCTCGGAGTCTATTTTGACGAGCGACTCACGGAGGGCCGTAGTGGAACAGATCGAGGACCGTTGCGAACTCTACGTGGATGGCCGATGGGTCGAACCTGTGTCCTCTGCGTCACTGCCGGTCGTGGATCCGGCCACCGAGATGATCCTCGCCGCCGCACCCGACGCGCACGCCGCCGACGTCGACGCTGCGGTCCGGGCCGCCCGCAGCGCCTTCGACAACGGCGACTGGCCCCGGCTGCCCGTGTCGGAACGACTCGAGGTTCTCGCTCCGCTCGCCGAGCGCTACGACGACGTGATCGACGAGTTCGCGGCGTTGATCACCACCGAGATGGGTAGCCCCATCACGTTCTCACAGATGGCCCAGGCCGCAGCCCCGGCACACATGCTGCGGACGTTGCTCGGCATCGCCGACGAACATCCGTGGGAGGAACGCCGCCCGACCTCCTTCGGCGGCACGACCGTGGTGCGGCGGCTCCCAGTGGGTGTCGTGGCGGCGATCACTCCGTGGAACGTCCCGCAGGTCGTGATCGTCGCCAAGGTCGTGCCTGCCCTGATCGCCGGCTGCACGGTCGTGCTCAAGCCGGCGCCCGAGACGCCCTTCGACGCCTACCGATTCGTGGAACTGCTCGAGGGACTCGGCCTGCCCGATGGGGTCGTCAACCTCGTTCCCGGCGGACCTGACACCGGTCGGGCACTCGTGTCGCACCCCGGCGTGGACAAGGTGGCGTTCACCGGAAGCACTGGTGCCGGTCGGGAGATCGCCTCGATGTGTGCGCCGCGATTTGTCCGGACCAGCCTCGAACTCGGCGGCAAGTCCGCAGCGATCGTTCTCGATGACGCCGACCCGGTTCGCACCGCAGTGGGCCTGAGGTTTGCCTCGTTCCTCAACAGTGGCCAGGCGTGCGCAGCGCAGACCCGCGTGCTGGTGCCCCGTGATCGGAGGACCGAGTTCATCGACGCACTCGCAGCCGAGGTCGAGTCGATCGTGGTCGGCGAACCGAGCGATCCGGCCACCGAGGTGGGGCCACTCGTCAGCCTGCGCCAGAGGGATCGCGTCCTGTCGTATCTCAGCATCGGCGCGGCCGAGGGGGCCCGTGCCATCGTCGGCGGTCCCGGGCGTCCCGATGGGGCGGAGCGGGGTTGGTACGTCCGACCGACGTTGTTCGACTCGGTCGACAACGGCATGCGGATCGCTCAGGAGGAGATCTTCGGTCCGGTGGTGTGCGTGATCGACTACGAGACACTGGACGACGCTGTGGCACTGGCCAACGAATCGGTCTTCGGTCTGGCGGGTTCGGTGTGGACCTCCGACCGCGATCGAGGACTGGCTGTGGCCGGCCGAATCCGAACCGGGACCCTGGGCATCAACCACTACGGAGCGGACTTCGCCTCACCGTTCGGAGGGTTCAAGGCCAGTGGCCTCGGGCGTGAGTACGGCCCCGAGGGGCTCGACGAGTTCGTCGAGTTCCAGTCGGTCGGCCTGCTCCCGTGATTCGCTGAGCGACAGCGATCGCCAGTGGACGGCGGTCATGAGGACGACGGGGATGCCCATGATGAACGCCGAGCCCGCCAGCGCATCGGCGGTTACGGCGACCTCAGGGTCGTCGACGGTACGCGCCACCCAGAATGCCGTTGAGGTCATGAACAGGAGCTGGCCGATGATTCCGCCCAGCGCACCGAATTGCGGGTGCTTCCACACCGAGGCCACCGGGGTGGGCCGCTCGTCCCGCATCAAGTAGGTGAGGAATCCGATCAGCACACCTTGTGTGACGGTGAAGCCGATCTGGCTGCCGAGCGGGAGCCCGAACCAGAAGCCCGGTCCGTCGTAGGCGAACAGCGAGCCCAGGAAGAAGTGCTCCCCGAGCCGGCTGATCGGGTCGATGGCCCAGATGATCCACACGGCGAGCATCACCGCCACGAGGTACTCGAGCACGGGGGTGCGGGAGCGGGTGCGGTGCGGCCCGCCCACGACGAGTCGCGCCGCTCCGAATGCGAAGTAGGCCATGAAGGTGTACGAGAGGCTGACCATGAGCGGTACCGACCCCAGGTGGAGTTCTTCGCCGCGAAGGTCCGGATTGAACGAGTAGCCGGTGTAAGGGACTCCCCATAGGACCGAACCGTTCTCTGCGAGCCCGCCGACGACGAGTGCCCCGGCTGTGTAGAGGATCGTTCGTCGCCAGCCCATGTGCCTGATTGCGAGCACGGCGAAGGTGATTCCGAAGATGGTGACGTACCAGCGACCCACGACGGTGCCGGCGACCTGGCCCATGAAGTCGTTCATCTGTGAAGCGTAGGCGGATCGGTCGTATCCGGGTCGACTGCAGCGACCCTCAGTATCCGGCGGACACCATCTGATGAGTGCTCACCAGCATGGTGATGAGGGCGAACGTGGCGATGAACAAGGCCGTGGCGATGGTGGCGCCGAGGCAGAACTTCACCATGGGTACCTCAGTGGAACGAACGATCCACGGTGTGATCGGCACCGATGGGGCTGCGGTGGATGGGTGGATCTACCCGGTGGGACTCATCGCTCGAGTCCGACGATCCGTGCGACGAGGACCACGAGCACGAGGAGCGCCAGCGTTGTCTGGACCATCATCAGGGCCTTGGCCCGCTTCCGGTGCGGAGTCTCGAGCGTGGGTCCGAACGTCGAGTTCGTGTTGAACGAAAGGAAGATGTAGTCCACCCATCCGAGCTGCCGATCAGGTCGATTTGGATCCTCGGGAAACTCGAACGCCTCACCGTCGCAGTGAGCGTTGAGCAGTCGATACCAGACGGCGAACACCGTGACGATGTTGGCGAAGATCAGAGCGATGTCGCCGAGCAGTTGGAGTGCCTGAGTCTGCTTGAGTCGAGTCGCAATCACGAAGTTCGCCACGTTGATGATGAGGTTGACCGTGGCGACGACGAGGTACGCCACGACCAGTCGATTCATCCACGTGGGGCGGGCGCGAACGATTGCACCGACGATCACGACGATGAGCATCACGACGAAGGTCACGTCGGAGACGATGTCGACTGCGACGAACGCGTCGTCTGTCAGCTGGTCGGTCTGTCCGAACAGCCCCCACCTTTTCGCCAGGAGTTGATCGGCGATCTGGATCAGGATCAACATCCCGATGGTCGACCACAGCGGGAGCAGGAGGGTTCCGGTCCCGGCGATCGCGGTCGATGGGTGTGGTCCGTCTGTTCGGCGTTCCGACACGAGGATTCAGGCGGCCTGAGTCGGTGACTGGGTTCGGTGTCGCCGCTGGAGTGTCCGGGTGATGCGGGCTCGGTTGTAGCGCTGGATGCAGATGAACGGGAGGTGTCCCGCCCATCCGAAGCCGATCATGAACACTCCGAGTGGCCACGAGCACCAGATCAGGAACACCGGTCCGGACACAGCGTTCAGCCAGTGGACGAGTTCCGCTCGTCGGGTCTCGGCGACGAAACGCTCGAGGAACCCATCGGACCGATCGGTGATCACCCGCTTGGAGAACCCTCCGGGAAAGATGTCGCCCTTCTCCGGAAGACTGTCCTTCCAAGTGCGTATCCGGAGGCGTCGCTCGTAGAAGCGGCCGTGATCCTCGAATTCCCTCGGCCGGGAGAGCCAGTTGTCCCGTTGCAGGTATCGCAGCGGAATCACGTGGACCGCATACCCGGTGGAGAACCCGATGACCACCCAGGCGGCGATCGAGACACCGAGAGAAGCCTCGAACGACAGGTCGACCACCACGGTCTTCAGTCTGTCACTTCAGGCGGCGGGCACACGGAGTTCTATCTGCCGATCTCGCCATCGCACCGATCGCCGGACGTAGGTTCGCCACAACGATCGGGTGAACACGCCGATGAAGAACACCACGAGCAGCGGGTATCCGAGTGCGGTGAGCGTTGAGAAGCTGCCTACCCGTCGGAACAAGAGGGCGAGTTGGGCGCCGAATGCGGCGTAGAGGGCTACGGCGACCGCCACCGAGGCGTGGCCACGGGCGGCATCGAACACGTTGACCGACGACGAAGCCAGGGCGGTGATCCACAGGATGATCGCCAGGAGACGCAGGGGGTTGGTCGAGGAGGCTCCGGACGCAAAGTTCTTGGTCCAACCCTCAGCGAGCTGGCGGATCCCTGCGGGGTACATCCGGAACTCGAAATCGCCCCGCCCGAGGGCGACGTGCACACCGAGCCCGTGCTCGTGGTAGCGCTGGGCGAGGGCGAGGTCCTCGACCACGGCGCTACGGACCGACTCGTGTCCGCCAACCAGCCCGTAGCTCCGCACCGACGTGGCGAGCACGGGGCCGAACGCTCCGCATGGGCGACGTTCGGTCCCCGATGCGGCTCCCATGATGGCAATGGTGTTGAAGAGGGCGGAGAGCTGTTCATACGGCCGCTCGGTGCGGTGCCACGGCTGGACGGTGACGAGACCCCCCTGTTCGACGAGGTCTGCGAGCAGGGCGTCGAGCGCCCCCGGGAGCACACGGACATCGGCGTCGAGGAAGATGATCCACTCACCCGTGGCCCGGGATGCGCCCGTGTGACAGGCCCAGCTCTTGCCGGTCCAGCCCTCGGGCAGCGGTGGCGCCGGGATCAACTTCACGAAGTCGTGACTCTCTGCAATCGCTGCGGTGCGGTCACTCGAGTGGTCGTCGACCACGATCACCTTGGAGTGAGCGGGACGCACCGCAGCGAGGTCGGCGAGCAGGTTCGACAGGCTGAGTTCCTCGTTGCGTGCCGGGATCACGATCGTCACGCCGCCGGTCGCCGGCTGAGCAGCCGAGCGGTGTTCGAGCGACCGCACCCGTCCGAACGCCCACCATCCGAGGAGCCAACCGGTCACACCGATCACCAGCGGTATCAACATGGGGCATCCTCCAACTTCGGTCGAGTCGCTCGGTGCGAATCCGCCGGTCGACTCGACGGCCACATCGTCGCAGATCTTCGTTTATGAACATCGGACCGGCCGGCGGGGTTCTCAGCACCCCTTGGAACACTCCACGGTGATCGTGGATTCCCCCGCAGCACGGATTGTCACAGATCGTTTCCGATGGCGGCCGGCAATGGCACTGTGAGTCCAGAGGTCGGCTGGTGAAGGTCCCGCTCGTGGTGATCGCTCCCGATGTGGGATCGCTGCACCTCGAGGACATCGGTGCTGTCGGGTCCATTGCCGTGGCCAAGCAGTACGCTCCCGAATCCGCTGGAGTCCGCTGAAGGAGCGCACGCTGTGTTGGAGTTGACTGAGGAGCACGAGATCTTCCGCAAGACCGTGCGGGACCTGGTGGCCGAGCACATCGAGCCGTTCGCTGATGAGTGGGAGGCCGAGGGCGCATTTCCGGCTCACTCGCTGTTCCGCCGATTCGGGGATCTCGGGCTCCTCGGCCTCGAGTACGACACCGATGACGGTGGCGGTGGCGCTGACCACATCTTCACGATGATCCTCGGTGAGGAGGTCGGACGGTGTTCCTCGCTCGGTGTGGCCATGGCGCTCGCCGTCCAGACCGACATGGCCACCCCGTCGCTGGCCCGCTTCGGTTCATCCGAACTCAAGGAACGCTTCCTGCGTCCCGCCATCGCCGGGTCGATGGTGACTTCCATTGCCGTGTCCGAGGCGGACGCTGGATCCGACGTCGCTGGAATCTCCACCCGGGCCCAGCGCGACGGAGACGAGTGGGTCATCAACGGCTCCAAGATGTGGATCACCAACGGGGTCCAGGCTGACTGGCTGTGTCTGCTGGCGCGTACCTCCGACGAGGGCGGCTGGCGGGGAATGTCGCAGATCGTCGTCCCCACGGACCTCGACGGCTTCACGGTGAGCCGCAATCTCGACAAGCTCGGGATGCGTGCTTCGGATACTGCCGAACTCAGCTTCGTCGATGTCCGCGTGCCGGTGGCCAACACGATCGGCGAGATCGGTCAGGGGTTCCAGCAACAGATGGCTCAGTTCCAGAATGAGCGGCTCATCGCCGGTTACCAACTCGTCGGGGCCATCGAGACGGCGCTCGAGCGGACCGTTGAGCACGTCCGCAACCGGCGCGCTTTCGGTGGTGTACTCGCTGACAACCAGGTCATCCAGTACGAACTCGCCGACATCGCTGCCGAGCTCGACATGCTTCGTCATCACCACTGGGCCACCGTCGTCGCTGTGCGGTGCGGTGAGGACATCACCCGCCACGCCACCGTGTCCAAGCTGAAGTCGGCCCGACTGGCTCGCCGCATGGCCGATGCCGCTGTGCAGTTCCACGGCGGGATGGGCTACGTCGAGGAACTGTGGCCAGCCCGGTTCTTCCGCGACACGCGCCTGTGGTCGATCGGTGGTGGAGCTGACGAGGTGATGCTCCGCACGCTCGCACGGGACATCGGCGTCGCCTGAGGCGCCCGCTCGCCGATCGGCGCGATAACCTGCGGGGACATCAGGGGAGCTCGGAGCACCGGGCTGAGAGGGTGGCTGGCGCCGCCGACCCGACGACCTGATCCGGATAATGCCGGCGGAGGGAGCATGTCGACGACGCTCGTCGTGAACGGTGGTCCAGGCTCGGCTCGTCTCACCATCCCGTCGTCTCTCCACGAGGCGGTTCGATCAGCCCGCTGGGTGATTGCCGCCGATTCCGGCTGTGACTCGGCGCAACGCCTCGGGCTCCGGATCGACGCCCTCGTCGGTGATCTCGACTCTGTCTCCGATGCGGGTCTCCGACACGCCCGAGCCGGCGGAGCTGTCGTGGTGGAGTACCCACCGTCGAAGGACCGGACCGATTTCGAGTTGGCCATGGCCCTCGCTGTGAGCTGGCACCGGCGGTCGTCGACGGGACCGTTGCGGATCGTCGTGCTGGGAACGTCGACCGGCCGGGTGGACCACCTGCTCGCCATGCTCGGAGTGCTCACTGCGGCCGTCGACGATGCGGTCACGGTCGATGTCGTCCTGGACTCGACCCACTTGATGGTGCTCGGCCCGGGCCGTTGTGATCTCCCGCTCCCGGTCGGGAGCACCGTCTCTCTCGTCGCACTGACCCCCGGGGTTCGCATCCAGTCGACGTCCGGTCTGCGTTGGTCGCTGCGGGAGGAAGCTCTCGATCCGTTCGCCGGACGGGGGATCGCCAATGTGGTCGAGGAGTCCCCGGTGGTGATCGACGTCGACGCCGGCCGACTCCTCGTCCTGATGGCGACCGAGCCGTTCGATGGTCACCGAGACAGCGAGAAGGAGCAGTCCACACGATGATGAACCGAAGGACCAGCACGGGTGCAGTCGCGAGGGTGGCAGTTGTGATCGGGCTGCTGGCGTCAGGTGCTGCGGCTTGCAACGGCGCCACCGAGCCGTCGGCAGGTCCCAGTGAGCCACGAGAGGTCGTGCTCGTGACGTACGACTCCTTTGCCCTCCCGGAAGCAGCAGCAGATGCGTTCGAGGAGCAGACCGGACTGACGCTGCGCGTCGTCGCCGGAGGTGATTCCGGTTCGGTGCTGGCCTCAGCTCTCCTGCGGCCGGGATCGCCCGACGGCGACGTGATCTTCGGAATCGATGATGCCTCAGCGACACGGGTGCTCGGCGAGGACCTCCTCGTCCCGTTCGTTCCAGCTGCAGTCAGCGATGGCTCTGTTCCGGCTGAACTGCGCCTCCCGGGAGACCTCGCCGATCTGCTCACGCCGGTCGACACCGGCGACGTCTGCGTGATCGCCGACTCCGAGTGGTTCGCGGCACGCGGAATCGCGCTGCCGCAAACTGTCGGGGACCTTGCCGAGCCTGCATACCGCGACCTGCTCGTGGTCCAGAGCCCCGTCACGTCCTCACCCGGCCTGGCATTCCTCATCGGCACCGTGGCCAGCGAGGGCGACTCGTGGCCGGCGTACTGGGAGCGACTTCGGGACAACGGCGTGCGGGTCCGGCCGAGCTGGGATGATGCCTACAACAACGACTACACCGTCTCCGGAGGCGATCGGCCACTCGTGGTGTCCTATGCCTCGTCACCGCCGGCCGAGGTCGTCTTCAGCGAGGGTGCGCGGACCGAGCCCGCATCGGTGGTGCTTGTCGACACGTGCGTCCGACAGGTGGAGTACGCCGGAGTGCTCCGGGGCGCCCCCAATCCGGAAGGAGCCGAGCGACTCGTCGAGTTCATGGTGAGCCCCGAGTGGCAGGCGCAACTCCCGCTGGCGAACTTCGTGTTCCCTGCGGTCACGGGCACGCAGCTCCCCCCCGTCTTCGAACAGTTCGCTGCCCGACCCGCAACACCGCTCGTGATTCCGGGTGATCGGGTGGGTGCCGAGCGGGACGAGTGGGTTGAACGTTGGCGCACGATTCTGGAGTGATCCATCGCCGTGGCGCACTCGGAACTGCCGCTGTCGTCTTCGTGGCCGCAGTGGTCGGCCTGGCCGTGTGCGCCGTGGTGTGGTTCGCTCTTCGAGCCGACGGGAAGTGGAGCGACGAGGCGCTCTGGCGAATCCTCGGCTCCGGGCGCACCTGGCGTCTGGTGGTCGTGACGTTCGCCCAGGCCGGTGCATCGACCTTGGTCACGTTGATTCCGGGGCTCCCGGTCGCCTGGGTACTCGGGCGGTTCCGGTTCCCCGGTCGTCGATTCGTGCGGGTGGTGGCGCTCATCCCGTTCGTCCTGCCCTCGGTGGTGCTCGCCACGGCAGTGGCGGCGCTGCTCGGATCGTCCGGCCCGTTGGATCTGCGGGGTACCTGGTGGGCGGTCCTGGCGGCACACGTTGCGTTCAACCTGGCCGTGGTCGTCTTCGTCGTCGGTGATGCGTTCGGTCGTCTGAGCCCGACGGTGGAGGAGACGGCTCGATCGCTCGGAGCACACCCGGCGGGAGCTGTGGTGCGGGCCACGCTGCCGGCGGTCGCCCCCGCAGTCGTCGGGGCGGCTGCTGTGGTGTTCCTCTTCTGCCTGTCGAGTTTCGGAGTGCTCGTCGTCCTCGGCGGTGGCCGGGTCACGACGTTGGAGGTCGAGGTCTACTACCGAGCCACGAGACAGTTCGATCTCTCGGGTGCGGCGGTGTTGTCGATCGTGCAGCTCATCAGCGTGGTGGTTGCGCTCGGAATCGTCGGGCGTCTCAATCGACGCCGTGGTGGGACCGGTGGTCGTCTGCACCGGCGCCGACCTGTCGGAGTGGGTGAGCATGCCGCAGTGGTGACCGCTGTCATCGTCGTCGGCGTCGTCGCTGGGCTCCCGCTCGCAGCGCTCGTTGATCGTTCGTTCCTCGTCGGCCGGGACCGCACGTGGGCCAACTGGACGAACCTCGGGTCCGTCCTCGATGGCACCGGCCTGGCGGTGAGTCCCGCTGCTGCGCTCGGTCGTTCGCTCCTGGTGGCCTCGATCGCAGCGGTTGCGGCGACCGCGATCGCCATCCCGGCAGCGGCGCTCGCTGCTCGGCGTCCGGGCCGGCTCGCAGATCGGGTGCTGACCCTGCCGCTCGCTGTCTCGGCCACGACCCTGGGCCTCGGGTTGCTCCTCGTGGTCGGACGGCCGCCTCTGGATCTCCGCGGGACGTGGTGGTTGATCCCGTTGGTTCAGGCCTTGGTCGCCCTCCCGCTCGTGGTGCGGGTGGTGGCACCGGCGGTCCGGGCGGTGCCCTCGAGTGCGCTCGAGTCGGCGGCGCTGCTCGGAGCCGGTTCGCGGTCCCGGTGGTGGCGGGTGGAGGTGCCTGCGATCCGTGGGGCAGTGGCTGCCGGTTTCGGTCTGGCGTTCGTGGCGTGCATCGGCGAGTTCGGCGCCACGGTGTTCCTGGCTCGGGCGGACCGGGCCACGGTGCCGGTGGCGATCGGCGCTCTGGCGTCGAGACCGGGTCCGGCCGGACTCGGACAGGCCATGGCGCTCAGTTGCATGCTGGTGCTGCTGTGTGGAGTGGCTCTCGCCGCCGTCGATCGTTTCGGCGAGTCTGCGCCGGCGCGCGAGGCAGACTGAGGGCGTGGACGTACGTGCTGACTTCAGCACTCCAGCCGGTGCCGCAGAGGTGTTCGCTGTGGTGGCCGACCTGTCGTCCTATCCGAAGTGGTTGGACATCGTCGGTCGGGCGGAACCGACCGGCGAGGTGCCCGGCGATGCCGGTCCGGCCTGGCTCGTGGATCTCGTCGGAAGCGTCGGTCCGTTGCGGAGATCAAAGCGCCTGCGGATGGTGCGTAGCGAGCACGTCGCTCCCAACGGAACTGCTCCCGGTCGAATCCGCTTCCAGCGACATGATCTCGACGGTCGCTCGCACAGCGACTGGATCCTGGACGCCACCGTGACGCAGTCCGGCGCAGAGGGGTGCCGACTGGAGGTCCATCTGCATTACGGGGGTTCGCTCTGGGTTCCGCTGCTCGACCGACTCCTCGCCGACGAGATCCGCTCGTCCCGGGAGCGTCTCGCTGCGCTCGTGGCGTCGTGATCGTTGCCGGCGCACCCGTTCGGCTCTGGCGGGGTCGGCCCTATCCGTTGGGTGCCACTTGGGACGGCGCCGGGACAAACGTGGCGGTGTTCTCCGAGGCGGCGGCGGCAGACCCGTCCGGGTCGGTCTGGTTGTGTCTGTTCGACGACAGCGGTGCGGAGATCCCTGTTGAGCTTCCCGAACGCGTGGGGTCCGTCTGGCACGGCTATCTGCCTGATGTCGGACCCGGAGTCCGCTACGGATTCCGGGTCACAGCCGCCCGTCGCGGCCCCGGTGATCTTCAGGAACGTTCCAAGCTCCTCCTCGACCCCTATGCCCGAGCGGTGTCGGGATCGGTGCGTTGGACCGATTCGGTCCAACCGGATTCCGATCTCGACTCGGCCCTGGACGTTCCCCGGTCGGTGATCGTCAATCCGTGGTTCGACTGGGGAGACGATCGACGGCCCGGCACTCCGTGGCACCGGACCGTGCTCTACGAGGCGCACGTGCGTGGCATGACGGCGCGCCATCCGGACGTTCCCCCGGAGCACCGAGGCACCTACCTCGGCATGTGTTCCCCGCCGGTGATCGATCACCTCCAGCGTCTCGGTGTGACCGCAGTGGAGTTGATGCCGGTGCACCAGTTCATCTCCAGCCGACGGCTCGTCGAACTCGGCCTACGCAACTACTGGGGTTACGACTCGATCGGCTTCTTCGCCCCGCACAACCTGTTCGCGGTCGGTGGCGACCGTGGCCAGCAGGTCCGGGAGTTCAAGGTGATGGTGCAGACCCTGCACCAAGCGGGGATCGAGGTCATCCTCGACGTGGTCTACAACCACACTGCAGAAGGCGGTGCCGGCGGACCGGTGCTCAGCTTCAAGGGTCTCGATAATGCGGCGTACTACCGACTCGATCCGAACGACGCAACCCGATACGTCGACTACACCGGGACCGGCAACAGCCTCAACATGCGGAACCCGCACGTCCTGCAGTTGATCATGGACAGCCTCCGCTACTGGGTCGAGGAGATGCACGTCGATGGGTTCCGGTTCGACCTCGCTGCAGCCCTCGCCCGGGAACTCCACGACGTCGATCGGCTCTCAGCGTTCTTCGACCTCATCCAGCAGGATCCCGTCATCAGTCGGGTGAAGCTGATCGCCGAGCCGTGGGACGTCGGAGAGGGTGGCTATCAGGTCGGGAACTTCCCGCCGGGATGGTCCGAGTGGAACGGCCGCTATCGCGACTGCGTCCGGGACCTGTGGTGCCGAAACGCCAACGTGCTCGGAGAGTTCGCCTCGAGGCTCACCGGATCGTCCGATCTCTACGAACACGTCGGTCGACGTCCGCACGCCAGCATCAACTTCGTCACGGCCCACGACGGCTTCACCCTCCGGGATCTCGTGTCCTATGCGCACAAGCACAACGAGGCCAACGGCGAGGACAACCGTGACGGTACCGACGACAATCGATCGACCAACTGCGGGGTGGAGGGCGAGACCGACGACGCCGAGGTCAACTCGCGCCGTGAACGCCTCCGTCGCAACCTGCTCGCCACCCTCCTGTTGTCCCAGGGCGTGCCGATGCTGCTCGCCGGTGACGAGATCGGGCGCACGCAGGGCGGCAACAACAACGCGTACGCCCAGGACAACGAAGTGTCGTGGCTCGACTGGTCCGCAGCGGACTCGAGCCTGTTGGACTTCACGCGGCGGGCCGTGGCGCTGCGTGCCGCCGAGCCGACGCTGCACCGCCGCCGGTTCCTGACCGGTGCCGCCGTCGATGCTGCAGGCCGCCCCGATGTGGCGTGGTTCCGTCTCGATGGTCAATTGATGGGGTCCGAGGACTGGAACGACGGTGACCCCGGTGTTGTGGTGTGGTTGAACGGAGAACTCGGCGAGACGGACAAGCGCCGGACCCCGGTGGTCGGTCGTTCGGTGATCGTGGCACTCAACGCCACCTGGTCGGAGGTGGAACTGCGTCTCCCTGACCGGTCGTGGGGCGAACAATGGGACCTGTTGTTGGACACCACCGCCGCCGATGTCCACGAGGAGTCATGGTCGGCTGGATCGACGCTGATGTTGCCCGCCGCAGCGGTGGTCGTCCTCGGCGCGGCAGTCGGCGTGCTCAGCGGTTGAGCGGTACCACGCCCCAACGGCCTGCACGGTGGGTGAGTTCAACTTCCACATCGAACAGTGATGCGATCAGACCGGCGTCGAGCGTGGTGTCGATCGGACCCGAACGGAGGACGTGTCCGCTGCGGAGAGCGAGCACGTGCGTCGCTGTGGCCGGGATCTCCTCGACGTGGTGTGTGATCAGGACCAACGTCGGGCCGCCACGAGCTGCCATCGCATCGAGGCGTTCGACGAGTTCCTCTCGCCCCCCCAGGTCGAGTCCGGCAGCCGGCTCGTCGAGGAGGACGACGTCCGGTGCGGCCATGAGCGCCCGGGCGAGGAGCACGCGTTGGCGTTCGCCCGAGCTGAGGGTGGCGAATCGTCGTCCGGCGGCATGGCCGACGTGCTGGAACTCGAGCTCGGAGCGGGCTCGTTCCACGTCGGCGTCGGTGTAGGTGTGCCACCAGGGTTCCAGTGCGGCGTGGATGGCGGTCACCACGACGTCGAGAGCGTCGAGATCCGGGCGGACCTGATCGGCCATGGCCGCCGAGACCAGGGCGACACGCTGTCGGAGCTCCCGGACGTCGGTGCCTCCGAGCCGGGAGCCGAGCACGGTGATCGTGCCGCTGCTCGGGTGCTCGTAGAGCGCAGCGATGCGGGCCAGCGATGTCTTGCCGCATCCGTTCGGTCCGAACACCACCCACGATTCCCCGACGTTGACCGTCCAGTCGATCCCGGAGAGGAGTCGGCTGCCGTTCCGGGTCAGGCTCACGCCGGAGAACTGGAGGACGGGAACGCTCACGCAACATCCTTGTCGGGGCGGAGGTGGGACTCCCATGTGGACCACATGGCGGCGTAACGGCCGTCGAGGGCGACGAGCTCGTCGTGGGTCCCGATCTCGACGACGCACGCTGCTCCACCCGGGGTGGTCCGGTCGACCACTGCGATTCGATCGGCTCGACGCGCCGTGGAGAGCCGGTGGACGACGATCACGGCCGTGCGACCCTCGAGCAGCAGGTCGAGGGCGGCCTCGACACGATGCTCGGCCTGCGGGTCGAGGTTTGAGGTGGCCTCGTCGAGAATCAGGACGCGGGGTTCGGCGAGGAACGCTCTCGTCAAACTGAGCAACTGGCGCTCACCGGCCGAGAGCGAGCTCCCACGCTCGTGGACCGGTGTGTCGTAGGAGTCGCTCAATCGGCTGATCAGGTCGTCCACACCGATGGCGGCGCAGGCCCGGTCCAGTTCGTCGTCGGTGGCGTCGGGCCGGCCGATCGTCAGGTTCTCCCTGACCGTCCCGTGGAACAGGAACGGTTCCTGCGGGACGACGCCGAGTTGGTGACGGAGCGAGGCAATCGTGACGGACCGCAGGTCGTGACCGTCGACCAGGACCGAACCGTGTGTCGGATCCGCAGCCCGGGCCAGCAGGCGAGCCACAGTGGACTTTCCCGCTCCGGTCGGGCCGACCATCGCCAGGGTCTCCCCGGGCAGCACGACGAGATCGAGGTGATCGAGCACGAGCGCGCTGGAGTCCTCGCCGGGCCGCGGTCGGTAGGAGAATCCGACGTCCCGCAGTTCGAGTCGCCCGGAGATCGGCGGGAGCACTGCAGCGTCAGGTTGTTCGACGACGCTCGGTTCCTCGGCGAGGAACTCGGCGAGCTTTCTCCCCGAGGCGCGTCCCTGTTGGTAGGTGGTCGAGAGCTGGACGAGTTGCTGCACGGGAGCGAACAGCAGTCCGAGGAACAACAAGTTGCTGAAGAGGCGTCCGAGACTGAGGTCACCGGCACGCACCTGCAGTCCCCCGACGCCGAGCACGAGCACCTGGGCGAGGATCCCGAGGGTCTCTCCGATGGATCCGAAGATCGCCCCCTGTCGTGATGTGACGAGATTGGAGCGGTAGTAGTCCTCGGCGAGCTCGCTCTGGCGGCGCCGGCTCTGGGCCTGCCGGTGGAACGACGCCACCGTGCGGATCCCTGCGAGGTTCTCCTGGAGGTCGGCGAACACGAGCGCGATCCGGTCGCGCACGACGTCGTAGCTCCTCGACGATGCTCGGCGGTACCACAGCGACGCTCCCACCAGTACCGGGAGGACTCCGAGCAGGATCACTGCGCCCATGGTCGGGTCGAGCCAGAGCATGAGTGCTGCGATGGCCACGACGGTCAGTCCCTGCACTGCCATCTGGACCAGTCCTTCCTGGAACAGGGCGGTCAGGTTCTCGACGTCACTCGTCAGCCGGGTGGTGATGACCCCGGCCGGTTCACGTTCGAAGTAGTCCAGTGACAACCGTTCGAGATGGGTGAACACCCGGATCCGGAGTTGCTCCATGATCCGCTCGCCGATCCGGATCGTCAGGTTGCCGCGCGCCCAACCCAGGCCGACGTTCGCCACGATCACACCCAGATAGGCGAGCGACACGGCCGCCACGACTCCGAAGTCGCCCACCGTGATCCCCCGGTCCACGCCGACCTGGACCAAGAGGGGACCGGCGAGCAACGCTGCGGTCTCGGCCGCCACGAGCACCACCGCCACCGACAACCACCAGCGGTTGGGCCAGAGCATCTGTCGGAACGAGAAGGGCTCGACGCGGAGAGCCCGATGGGTGAACGCCGGCACGACGACGTGGTGGTCGGGTTCTCGATCGAGGATCCGCTGGGCCCGATCGGCGAGTTCCGGTGGGATCCCGGCGAACGGCACACCGGTGGCGACGGGTCCGCCGAGCGGTGAGCCCGGAGGCGGGCCCATGCTCACGTCGGGATGTCCTCGTCGGTGGTGAGCGTGGTTGCGAGGACCTCGCGGTAACGAGCGGAGGTCTCGAGCAGGCGGGCGTGGGTGCCGGTCTCGACGACCACGCCGTCGTCGAGGAGCACTACTCGCTTCGCCAACGTGATCGTCGAGAGACGATGGGCGATGAACACCGTCGTCCGGCCGGCTCGGAGGCTGTCGAGCGACTCGTGGACCCGCGCCTCGACGTGGACGTCGATGGCACTCAGTGCATCGTCGAGGACGAGCACCTCGGGTTCCACGAGGAGGGCCCGGGCGAGGGCGAGCCGCTGGCGTTGTCCTCCCGAGAGCGTTGCCCCTCGTTCACCGACCACGGTGTCGTAGCCGTCGTCGCTCGCCTCGATGAACCCGGTGGCGTCGGCGGCGGCTGCTGCGTTGCGGACCTGTTCGCCGAGTGGCGCTCCGATCAGGTCGGGCCGGCCGAACGTGAGGTTGTCGAGCAGCGACGCTGAGAACAGGAACGGTTCATCGGGCACGACGACGACTGAGGCACGGACGTCCCCGACGAGGAGGTCCCGCAGATCCACGCCGTCGAGCAGGATCTCGCCGTCACGCGGGTCGTAGTAGCGACAGAGCAGACGGGCGAGCGTCGACTTTCCGCTGCCGCTCGTGCCGACGATGGCCACCGATTCGCCGGGTTCGATCGTGAGGTCCACGCCGCGCAGCAGGTCGTCGCCGTCTCCGTAGCCGAAACGCACGTTCCGCAACTCGATTCGACCTGCTCGTTCGCGGTCGGTGACCGGAACTGGTGGATCGGAGATCTCGGGTGCCGCGTCGAGGACCTCGAAGATCCGTTCGGCTGAGGCGCGGGCGCGCTGGGAGAGGATCAGGAAGAACCCGAGGAAGCGGAATGGGATCTGCAGCAACACGATGTAGGAGTTGAACGCCACAATGGCGCCGATCTCGAGCCGGCCCTCGATGACGAGCCAGCCGCCGAGCAACAGAACGAGCACTGACCCCACACGCGGGAGGTTCTCGAGCAGCGGGGCGAGCCGGGCCCGGATCGTTCCCTGGTCGACGTTGGCCCACCGCAGTCGTCTCGTGGCGTTGGCCATGGCCTCGACCTGCCGGGACTCGGCTCCGAATGCCTGGACGACACGGACACCGGCGATGCTCTCTTCGACGACCCCGGTCACCTCGGCCTGTCGACCCTGGATGATCCAGCTGAGCGGGAAGAGTCGATTCCGCAGCGCCACGCCGACTGCGTAGACGCCGGGCAGGGCCACGACCGCAGCCAGCGTCAACGGGATGCTGGTGGCCAGCATGACGACGATCGCCACGACGAAGCTGAGGACTGCCGTGAGGATCAGCGGCGCCACGGCGAGGTAGAGCTGAACGGATCGCACATCGGACTGGGCCCGACTGATCAGCTGGCCGGTCTGGATCCTGTCGTAGAAGCTGAAGGTCTGCTCGAGCAGGTGCGCAAAGAGCAGGCCGCGCACATCGACCTCGACTCGGTAGGCGGTCCGGTAGAGCCCGTAGCGATACACGACGCTCAGGACGCCACGAGCCAGCGCCAGGACGACGAGGGCGACGAGGAACGGCTCGAGCGGTGAAGCCGTCGATGCGATGGTTCGGTCGATGGTGAGCCCGACGATGGTGGGCACGGCCACGCTGATGCTGAGCGCCACGAGTCCGACGGCGAATGATCCGATCACGATCCAGCGTTGGGGACCGAGTACCGGCCACAACCGCCGGATCCATCCGAGGCGGAGGCCCTCGGAGGCGGCCACGGGCGGGATCGCAGCGGCCGCTCCGGCCCCAGGGAGCAGATCCGTCATGTGTGGTCGCCGCCGGATCCCTCGGGTTGGCCGAAACGATCCGCCAGCGCCAGCTCCATGGCCCGGTTCAGGACCTCCAGGCCGGACACGGCCTGTTCGGCCTCGTCGGGATCGAGTCGGTCGAGCAGCCGGCCGAGCCGTTCGCCGACGAGCACGTCGCCACGCTGCAGGGCCCGGCGGCCGGCGGGAGTGAGGGAGCAGACCACACGGCGGCGGTCATCCGGATCGGCGCTGCGGGCGACCAGCCCGCGGGCCTCGAGGGCGTCGACGAGCGAGGTCACGGTCGGGGGCGTGACGTCGAGCAGCTGTGCCACCTGGGTCGCAGGTCGCGCCCCGGCGTCGAGGAACACGAGGACCCGGTACTGGGCGAGGGTCATGTCGCCCTCGGCGAGCGCCGTTCCAGCCACCTTGGCCAATCGCGCTGCGGCTCGCACGGCGTCGGCGTTGCGGCGGTCCCGTTCGCTCGGCACCGGAGGAGCGTAGCGTGGTGTTTCGGCCGTCTAAGGATCGCGGCAGCCGAGTGGGGAGCGGTCCTACACTCATCTCGTGTCGCACGCCGTGCCCGACGGTCCCGTCCCCGCTCACTGGTGAGCGTTACGGTCAGCCTCCTGGCCGTCGTCCTGCTGGTCGCCGCCAACGCCTTCTTCGTGGCCGTGGAGTTCGCGATCGTCGCAGTCGACCGGACGCAGGTGCGCGTTCAGGCCGATCAGGGGTCCCGCCGGGCCGGGATGGTCGCCGGGATGCTGGAGCACCTCTCGTTCCACCTCAGCGGCGCCCAGTTCGGCATCACCATCGTCAGCCTCGGGCTCGGCGTGCTGGCCGAGCCGGTGATCGCTCCGCTCGTGGCCCCGGGCCTCGAGGTGGTGTTCGGTGAGCGCAGCGGTGTCGGCTGGTCGGTGGCGGTGGCGCTGATCCTGACCACGGCGGTCCAGATGGTGGTCGGCGAACTCGTCCCCAAGGGGATTGCGGTGGCTCGTCCGATGGCCACGACGATGCGTCTGGCGCCGGCGATGCGGATCTTCGACACCGTGTTCCAGCCGGTGATCACGGTCTGCAACGCCGCTGCGGAACGACTCCTGCGACTCTGCGGGATGGAACCGGCGGAGGAGCTGTCGGCGGTCCGGAGTCGTGAGGAACTCCAACGTCTGGTCCGTAACGCTGAGGCTCATGGTTCCATGGAACCGAAGCAGGCCGAGCTGCTCGACCGGGCGTTCCGATTCGGTGAGAAGAACGCCGCCGACGCCATGACCCCACGTCAGCAGGTCGAGGCACTGGCCATCCCCGGAACGACCGGTGACCTGCTCGATGCGTCGCAACGGACGGGACTGTCGAGGTTCCCGGTGTTCGCCGGGGACCTCGACGGTGTCGAAGGAGTCGTCCACGTGAAGGACGTGCTCGGCCTGCCGCCGGAGCGTCGACGGAGTGAGCCGCTCGGCGCGCTGATCCGACGGGTCCGCATGGTGCCTGAGACCCTCGGGCTCGCCGAGCTCATGGAGGCGCTCCAGGCCGAGGCGGGACAGTTCGCCGTGGTGCTCGACGAGTTCGGATCGGTCGCCGGGATCGTCACGCTCGAGGACCTCGTCGAGGAGATCGTGGGGGACATCGCCGACGAGCACGATCTGGTGGTCGCTCCGACCCGCCGCACCTGGGGCGGTTCCTACCTGCTGAGCGGGCGGTTGCACCCGGACGAGGTCCGCGACGAGTGCGGACTGGATCTCCCCGACGGCGAGTACGACACGCTCGCCGGGTTCGTCCTGGCCGAACTCGGACGGATCCCGGCCCCCGGCGATGGGTTCGAGCACCAGGGGTGGGCGGTGTCGGTGGCGGTGATGGACGCCCGCCGGGTCGACACCGTGCGGCTCGTTGCGCCCCTGCCCGGATTCGAGGGGTCCGACGACGTCCGACCCGCCCGTGGCTCGGAGCGGACCGGGGACCTTCCGTGAGCTGGTGGACCGTGCTCCTGGTGGCCGTGGCGCTCCTGGGCGGCAATGCGTTCTTCGTCGCCGTGGAGTTTGCGCTGTTCGCAGCTCGTCAGACCCGTGTCGAGCGGATGGTCGAGGAGGGTCGCTTCGGTGCCTCGACGGCCCTCCGGCAGATGCGGTCGCTCAACCTGCAGCTGGTCACCTGCCAGCTGGGCATCACCGTCATGTCGCTGCTGCTCGGTTGGCTGGTCGAACAGTCCATCGGTCACGTGGTGGAGGGGTGGGTCGACGCGTCGCCGATCCCGTCGGCCATCGGTGCCGTCCTGGGGGTCGCGATCGCTCTGATCATCGTCGCCTTCTTCCACATGGTCCTGGGCGAGATGGTGCCCAAGACGGTGGCACTCACGGCCCCGGAGCGCGTCGCGACGGTGCTCGCGCCGCTGCAGCGTGGCGTCGTCGTGCTGGTCCGGCCCGTGGTGGTGGTGCTCGATCGGTTGTCGCGGTGGGGGACCCGACTCCTCCGGGTCGAGTCGACCGCCGAGCTCACCGAGGCCCACTCGCCGATCGAGCTGGCGGCGATCCTGAGCGAATCGGCGCAGGGCGGCGAGCTCCAGGCCACCGAGCACGTGCTGTTGGCCGGTGCCATCGGTTACCTCGGCGGCCGAGTGGCGGACCACCTCACCCCTCGATCGGAACTCGTCACCGTCCCGACCACCGCAACTGTCGGGGAGGCCGAGGAGTTGATCCACCGCTCCGGCCACTCCCGGGTGCTGGTGACGACGGAGGGGACCGACGAGGTGGCAGGTTTCCTGCACGCCAAGGACCTGCTCCGACTGGATCCGACCCGGCGCGACGGGCTGCTGCCGAACCGGGTCGTGATCGCTCCCGTCAGGGTGGCGCCCGATGAGCCGCTCGCCGACGTCCTGGTCCGGATGCGTGACCGTCGCCGTCACGTGGCGGTGGTGGCCGAGCGGACCGACCGGGCGGGGGTCGCAGGTCCGCTCGTCGGCCTGATCACGTTGGAGGACGTCTTGGAGGCGATCGTCGGCGACATCCGCGACGAGAGCGACCGTCGGACCGGTCGAGCGTGAGGCCGGAACACATCGCCGTCATCGAAGCGGCCCTGGGCGGCAACGCTTCCGTTCGCAACGCCGTGCGTCTCTCCGCTGGCGCCTCCCGGCAGACGTGGCGGATCGAGGTGGAGTCCGACGGCAGTCATCGCATACTGATCTGCCAGCGTGAGCGGCCGGGTGGCGCCCGTGCGGGGACCGGCCTCTCCGGCGAGGCGGCGCTGCTCGAAGCCATGGGCGACGCCGGGGTGCCCGTTGCCAGCGTGGTGGCCGCCGACCGACGGAACGAGGGAGTTGAGGATCCGCTGGGATCGTGGATCGTGCTCGACTGTGTCGATGGAGAGACCATCCCGCGCCGGATTCTCGATGCGCATCCTGATGAGTCCAGGCGTAGTGATCTGCTCGGGCAGTTGGCTGCGTCGCTCGCCATCATCCACAGCGTCGATGTCGACCCCCGGTACGGTCTCGAGTCCATGGACCAACTCGGCTTCTACCGGTCGGTTCTCGATGCGCTCGGCGACCCCCGGCCGACCTTCGAGCTGGCGTTCCGGTGGCTTGCCACCAACCGTCCAGCCGACTCCGAGCGAGATATCGAGGGCCGACGGCGAATCGTCCATGGTGACTTCCGGCTGGGAAACGTGATCGTTGCTGACGGCCGCCTCGAGGCGGTGCTCGACTGGGAGCTCGCCCATGTCGGCGACCCAGTGGAGGATCTGGCGTGGTGCAGCCTCAGGGCCTGGCGCTTCTCCTCGCCGCTCTCGGTGGCTGGGCTCGGTACCGTCGAGCAGTTCACCGATGCCTACTGTGCAGCGGGCGGCGAGCCGGTCGATGCGCTGAGGTTCCGTTGGTGGCAGGTGCTCGGGACCCTCAAGTGGGGGATCATGTGCATCGTGCAGGCCTCAGCTCATCACAGCGGAGCGAGTCGTTCCGTGGAGCTCGCCGCCATCGGGAGGCGGGTGGCCGAGACCGAGGAGGACCTCCTCGACCTGATCGCCGGGCCACACCCGTACACGTCCGAGTTGGAGGTGTCGGTCGCAACGGCACCGTGGGGTGGTCTCGGCGGCCCGGGAGGCCCCGGCGTGCGGCCCTCGGCCGCCGAACTCCTCGAGGCGGTGGGCGAGTTCCTGGAGTCGGTGCGTGACGAGTCCGCCGGCAGAACCAGGTACATGGCACGGGTCTCGGCCAACGTGGTCGATCAACTCGGCCGGGAGTTGCGGCTCGGTCCGGCAATCGTCGAACGTCACCGGGCTCGGCTGGCGTCGCTCGGGTGCAGTGATGATGTTGAACTCGCAGCTGCCATCGCCGATGGGAGATTCGACATCGGTGATGAGAGGGTGCTCGGAGCGCTCCGGGAGTCGGTTCGAGACACGCTCGCCGTGGTCCACCCCGGTTACGCCGACCCCTCCTCAGGTGGAGGCGTCTGAGCGTGGCCCGAGTGGTGCTGGTCTCACCTCACTTCGACGATGTTCCGCTCTCGCTGGGACAGTCGCTGACCGACGGATTCCTCTCGGCTCACGATGTGACGGTCGTGGTGGTGTTCAGCCGTACCAACTGGACCCAGTGGTTCCACCCGAGTCGGGCGACGTGGCGCATCTGGGCGGTCTCACGCCTGCGGCGCATGGAGGAGGCGGTGGCCTCCCGACGGTTCGGTTACCGGGTCCGGACGCTCGGCGTGCCGGAGTGGATGCTGCGCACCGGCCGGGACGACCTCAAGGGGCTCTTCGATCCGACTAATGACCCGAGCAGCGATCCGACCGTGGGGGTCGTCCGGTCGTTGCTCGAGCCGGTCCTCGATCGGGCCGACGCCGTGGCGCTGTGTGCTGCAGTCGGCCATCACGTCGACCACCAGGTGGTTCGTCAGGTCGGCATCGAACTCCTCGAAACGGCAGCGCCGCCTGTTGCGTTCTACGAGGACCGGCCCTACGCCACACTCGTGCCGCCCGCCGACCTCGCTGTGGCCGGCGAGTGGATCGCTGAACGCTCCGGGCGAGAGGTCGGGGTCGCCTCGGTGTCAGGTCCGATCTCCTCTGCGCTCGCCCTCCGGCTGCGGCGGACCTATCCGAGCCAGATCGACAAGGTGTTCATCGCTGCTCTCGCTGCCGACGTCGCTGCCAACGCCACCGAGCGGGTCTGGGTGCCCCGAGGGAGCGAGGCGTTCTGGCCGAGTCCCGGCGCCGCCCGGTAGCGTGATCGGATGCAGATTGGAGTACTCGGAGGTACTGGTCCGGCCGGGAGTGGGCTCGCCGTCCGGCTCGCAGCAGTCGGTTTCGACGTGGTCGTCGGTTCCCGGTCTCGTTATCGCGCCATGGAGGTGCGTGACAAGCTGCTCGAGCGGCACCCCGATCGGAGCCTCTCGATACGTGCTGGCGACAACCACGAGGCCTCCTCGGCCGAGGTCGTCTTCATCGCCACGCCGTGGGACGCCGCAGCGTCGACCGCCTCGGAGTGTTCGGTGGAGCTGAAGGGCAAGGTCGTCGTGTCGATGGCCAACGCCCTCGCCCGGGTGGGCCACGAGTTCCAACCGCTCGTTCCTCCTCGCGGTTCGGTGGCGGCGTCGGTCCAAGCCGCTGTCCCCAAGTCGCTCGTGGCCGCCACGATGCACCACGTTCCGGCAAAGGAGCTCGGCGACATCGACCACCCGGTCGAATCAGACGTACTGGTCTGTTCGGACCATCCTTCGGCCACCGCCACGACGATCGACATCGTCTCGAAGATCCCTGACCTGCGGGCGGTCGATGCCGGCGAGCTGTCGAATGCCGCGCCCATCGAGGCGTTCGCAGCAGTGCTGTTGCAGGTGAACGTGAAGTACAGGACTCGCGTCGCCATTCGCTTCACGGGCCTTCCGCACTGATCGCCGGCCGGTCGGACTGAGCGATTGGGTTCCGGCCTCGTGCGCCTGTACGACACCGCTCGCCGAGCTGTTGTCCCGTTCTCGCCCGCCGGCCGGGTCGTGACCATGTACACGTGCGGGATCACTCCGTACGATGCGAGCCATCTGGGGCACGCGGCCACCTACTTGACCTACGACGTGCTCCAACGTCGGCTCCGCGACATCGGTCACGAGACGCGCTGCGTGCGCAACGTCACCGATGTCGACGACAGCATCCTGCCGAAGGCCCGCGAACTCGGTGTCCACTATCTCGACCTCGCGGCCGGGGAACTCGCCCGCTTCCAGAGGGACATGGCTCGACTCGAGACCATCCCGGCGTGGTCCGAGCCCCGTGCCACCTCGGCGATCCCCGACATCCGGGGGTTCATCGGCATGGTGCTCGACACCGGACACGCCTACACCGCTGGTGGCGCGGTCTACTTCGACGTCGACACGGCGCCGGACTTCGGTTTTCTCTCCCATCTCGACCGGCCGGAGATGCTCGAACTGTCTGCCGAACGCGGCGGCAACGTCGACGATCCCCACAAGCGCGACCCGTTGGACTTCGTGCTGTGGCAGCCCTCGGCTGCCGATGAGCCGTCGTGGGACACGCTCTGGGGGCCGGGACGTCCGGGCTGGCACATCGAGTGTTCGGCACTCTGCCTGAGGGAACTCGGCACGACGATCGATCTCCACGGGGGCGGGTCGGATCTCATCTATCCGCACCACGAGTGCGAGGCCGCCCAGTCCAGTGCCGCTACGGGCGAACCGCTCGTGCGTCACTGGATGCACCAGGCAATGGTTCGGATGGACGGCGAGAAGATGTCCAAGTCGCTCGGCAACCTGGTGTTCGTCTCCGACCTCTCTGAGCAGTGGGATGCTCGGGCAATTCGTCTGGCGTGTGTCTCGCACCACTATCGGGACAGTTGGGAGTGGCACGACACTCTCATGGGTGTCGCTGATGATCGTCTGCGTAGGTGGGTGGCAGCCGGTTCTGGCAGCGGTGCTCTCGATGCGGTTCGTGGGGCCCTCGACGAGGATCTTGACACTCCGTCTGCGGTGGCTGCGATCGACGCTGCGGTGGACGCAGGCCTGGGTGTGTCGGAGGCAGCGGCTCTGCTCGGCGTGGTGGTCAACCGTCCTGTGGCGCCGTCGTCGGTCTAGTTCGATCGGGCCGCTCGGCTCGGGTGGGGTTGAGAGCTTCGGTGGACCTGAGACCGTGCCCGCCCCAGCTGTGTGAACTCTCCGTCAACTCGCCGGAGGCAAACTGCGCCGACGGCTAGCATCCATCGTCGTGGGACGCCAAGCCGGACAGATTCAACAGATCGCCCGGGCAGTCCTCACCCCACCGTTCAGGTTCCTCTGGAAGGTCACCACGGAGGGGCTTCAGAACATCCCCTCGAGCGGTCCGGCGATCGTTGCTCCCAACCACATCTCCGTCCTCGACTCGTTCTTCGTTCCTCTGGTGCTTCCCAGACGGATCACCTACGTCGGCAAGGCCGAGTACCTCGATGATTGGCGGACCCGCTACCTGTTCCCTGCCATGGGGATGATCCCGATCGACCGGTCCGGTGGCGATGCGGCGGCTGCTGCCCTCACTGCTGCTGCGGGCCTGCTCGATAACGGGGAACTCTTCGGGATCTACCCCGAGGGAACCCGTTCACGCGACGGGTCGCTCCACAAGGGCCACACCGGCGTGGCCCGTCTGGCGCTTCGGACCGGCGCCCCGATCGTTCCTGTCGGGATCATCGGCACCGACGCCGTGCAGCCTCCCGATGCACGGATCCCCCTCCCGTTCAGGCGGGTACACATCCGATTCGGTCGACCGGTCGAAGTCGCTCGCTACCGCTCACGGGAGGATGACCGTCTGGTTCTCCGCCAGATCACCGATGAGGTCGTCTACGAGATTCGCAACCTGACTGGCCAGAAATACGTCGATGAGTACGCCTCCCGGCCGTCGAATGACCCGGCTGAGGTCGTGGCACCCGTCGTGCCGATCCGGCCGACACAGCCGGAGGTACCCACCCGGGTCCTGGTCGCCTCTGCCGCTGTGGCCCCGGTCGGTCCGGTCGCCGCAACTGACGACGGTCTCGAGCGCCGGTCGTCGGCATCGGTGCTGGCGAGCCGCCCACTCGACCTGGCTCTGGCGTGAACCGAGCGCCGCTCAGCGGCGCCGCACCGTGATCTCCACATCGTCGTCGAGGTTGTTGGCCTCGACGAGCAGTCGTCCCGAGTCCTCCGCTGAGATGATCGTGCCGCCGGTGACCGTAGCGACGTACCCGGTCGGATACACCCGACCCGGGATCACGATGCTGGTCGGCGCCTGTACCGCCGGATCCGGCCGGAACGTGAAGCGGTACGTCCCCGTGGTCGAATCGAACTGCTGGCTGAGCGGAATACCGGCGGTGGCTTGTGCCGATGGCCGGACGATCTGCGACTCGACCGCCTCCGGATAGCGCCCGGAGGCCCAGTGAAACCAGCTGAGCAGGCGTTCGTCGGCGAGACGGACCGGCGCCGTCACGTTGAGCGGACTGGCGGAGGCTCCGAACTCGGTGAGCAGCGCCGGGCCCTGCCAGCGACGAGCGAGATTCTCGGCACGATCGAATGCCTGCTCGAACACGCCGCCACAGATCGTGCTGAGTGCCGGCGGTGGTGAGGTGGGCTCACCTCCGTCGGTGTAGGCGCAGTAGGTGTGGAACGACAACCCGGCGGCCCCTCCTGTCGGACCGGGTCGGGCCATGGTGGTGTCGGAGTACACCGGGAACAGTGCCTGGGGTGTCCACCACACCGGCATGTCCGGGGCCACCGCTCGTACCGCCGTCGTCACGATCGTGTTGACGTGGGTCGCAGCGGTGTCGAGTTGCGGGCAGCCTCCGAGCCCGCAGGCCAGCAGGGCGCTCCCGGGGTACGGCTCGTTGATCACCTCGACGCCGATGACGTTGGGCGCATCGACGTGACGGGCCGCAACAGCGGCAACACCCTGGGCGTAGGCGTCGACCATGCCGAGGGGGCTTCCGGGTGCGGTGGGTACGTTCGCCCACCAGTCGTCCCACTGCTGGGTGGAGCGCGGCGAGGCGTACGCCGCCGCCCAGCCGATGTCGAGTCCAGCGGGTGGGTCGGGCGACAGTGCCGCCGCTGCTGGCGTGGTCGCCCACGACGGCATTCCCCAGAAGACGTCCTGATGGAAGTCGAGCAGGACCCACAGGCCGCGGTCGGCGAGCCGGTCGACGACCTCACGGACCCGGTCGACGTAGTCGTGGTCGACGACCCCGGGGCTCGGAACCACCGCTGCGGGCCAGACCCCCAAGCGGATTCCGTTGAACCCGTCGAGGGTGATCCGGTCGAGATCGGCCCCGCCGAGACGGGTGGGAGTGATCTCACTGAGGAACGGCGGTGACTTCTCGACGGAGTTGAGGCCGTGGATGATCACGGTCCGGCCGGCACCGTCGACGAACTGTGACCCAACGAGTCGGATCGGGCCGATGAGATCCGGCTGCGGTGCGTCGACCACAGGGGAGTCGCTGGCGATGGGAACCGTTGGCGTGGCCGAGCACGCAGTTGCGATCCCAGCGAGGGCCACCACAGCTACGAGAACCCTCATCATCGTCTGCGCCGCCCCGCTCACAGACCGGTGCGCCACCACCGGTTTCGCCACGAGGGAAAGGGTAGCGGGAGATGGCCGGTGCCACCGATAGTCTCCCCGCCCGTGGCCGACATCACCGTGAGCCTGCCCGACGGCTCGACCCGACAACTCCCCACCGGCTCCACCGGTGCCGATCTGGCCGCTTCCATCGGTAAACGGCTCGCCCGGGACGCCGTGGTCGCTGAGGTCGACGGCAGAGCGAAGGACCTCGATGCGGTCCTCCTCGACGGCGAGACCGTCCGCATCGTCACGGTGCAGGATCCGATGGCGGCGGAGCACCTGCGTCACTCCACAGCGCACGTCCTCGCCCAGGCGGTGCTCGATCTCTGGCCCGGCGCCACGTTTGCCGGCGGACCCGCCATCGAGAACGGCTTCTACTACGACTTCGAGCTGCCCGACGGGGGCTCCTTCACCGACGAGGACCTCATTCGGATCGACGCCAGAATGAGGGAGATCATCGCTGCTGATCAACCGTTCGAACGCTTCGAGCTCCCGCTCGACGAGGCTCGTTCCCTCATGGCCGACCACCCGTACAAGCAGGCGTTCATGGATCTCGCTGCGAACGGGGACGACGCCGATGGTGAGGTCTCCAGCAGCGACGCATTCGGTGATGGGGTGATCAGCTTCTACCGGAACACCCCGGAGTTCGTCGACATGTGCCTCGGCCCCCACGTCCCGACCACCGGGCGACTGGCCAATTTCCGACTGATGCGCCACGGCGGGGCGTACTTCCGGGGGAGCGAACACAACCCGATGCTCCAACGGATCTACGCCGTGGCGTTCCCGACGGCCGCAGAACTCGAGTCGTACCTGACCCAGCAGGAGGAGGCGGCCAAGCGCGACCACCGCAAGCTCGGTGTCGAACTCGACCTGTTCAGCTTCCCCGAGGAGGTCGGCTCGGGTCTGGCGCTGTTCCATCCGAAGGGTGGCATCGTCCGACGGCTGATGGAGGATTACAGCCGGACCCGCCATGAGGAGGCGGGATACGAGTTCGTCTACTCGCCGCACATCACCAAGGCCGATCTGTTCGAGACCTCGGGGCATCTCGACTGGTTCGCCGACGGGATGTTCCCCCCGATGGAGCTCGACGTCCCCGAGACCGACGATGCCGGCGATCGGACCGACGGGACGTCGTACTACCTGAAGCCGATGAACTGCCCGTTCCACATCCTGATCTACCGGTCACGGATGCGGTCGTATCGCGAGTTGCCACTGCGCATGTTCGAGTTCGGCACCGTTTACCGCTACGAGAAGTCCGGGGTCATCCACGGCCTGACGCGGGTCCGGGGGATGACCCAGGACGATGCGCACATCTTCACGACCAAGGAGCAGATGGGCGACGAGCTCGGGTCGATCCTCGTCTTCGTGCTCGATCTGCTGCGTGACTACGGGCTCGATGACTTCTACCTCGAGCTCTCCACCCGGCCCCCCGGGAAGGCGGTCGGCAGCGACGAGGAGTGGACCGAGGCGACCGAGGCGCTCGGCAGCGTTGCTGAGTCCATGGGTCTCGAGCTGGTCCTCGATGAGGGAGGTGGCGCCTTCTACGGGCCGAAGATCTCCGTCCAGACCCGTGATGCGATCGGTCGCACCTGGCAGATGTCGACGATCCAGGTGGACTTCCAACTCCCGCAGCGCTTCGACTTGACCTACGTCGGCTCCGACGGCGAGCGCCACCGGCCCATCATGATCCACCGGGCACTGTTCGGTTCCGTCGAGCGGTTCTTCGGCGTGCTCGTGGAGCACTACGCCGGTGCGTTTCCGGCGTGGCTGGCCCCGGAGCAGGTTCGGATCCTGCCCGTGGCCGATCCGCATCTCGACTACGCCCACGAGTGCGCTGCGGAACTTCGGGGCCACGGGTTCCGGGTGGACGTCGTGGCTGCCGACGAGACGCTCGGGAGTCGGATCCGTCGAGCCAAGGGCGAGAAGGTCCCCTACGTCCTCGTCGTCGGTGACGACGACGTGGCCCACCGGACAGTCGGGGTGAATCCTCGGGGCGGCGAGGTCGAGCGCAACGTGCCGCTCGTGTCGTTCGCCGAGCGACTCCGCGGGGACGTGGAGTCCAAGAGTTGAGCCGGCTGTGAGCCTCGACCACCTGTGGGCGACCTGGCGTTCGGAGTACGTCCGGGATCAACTCGCTGAGCCACACGGTGCCGGGGCGGGTGGGCACGGCTCGCTGTTCGAGCGCATCCTCAACTCCGGAGTTGATGACTCCGTCACCCACATCGTGCGTCGTGGGCCGACGTGTTTCGTGATCCTCAATCGGTTCCCGTACACCTCCGGTCACCTGATGGTCCTGCCCAACCGGGCGGTACCTGCGCTCGACGGCCTCACCGACGCCGAGCACGACGAGTTGTGGGCCACAGTGCGCGACGCCGTCGGGTCGCTCGAACGGGCGTTCACCTGCGACGCCGTCAACGTCGGTCTCAACCTCGGGCACGCCGCTGGGGGGTCGCAGTCTGACCATCTCCACGTCCACTGTGTGCCCAGGTGGGACGGCGACGCGAACTTCATGACCGTTGCTGCCGGGACGCGTGTCCTCCCCGTTTCGCTCGACGAGGCCTGGGCGCGCGTCCGTTCGGCCTGGATCGAGCGAGGGTAGGTTTTTCTGATGGCCGAACCAACGCCCACTGAACCGGCAGCCGGCGCTGATGACATCACCGACGAGCTGCCCGAGGACCTCGACGCCTCCGGTTACGTCGGGCCGTACACCTTCCCCAACAACAACCGCCGACGTATCCCAGCTGTCATCTATCTCGTCCTCGGTGGGTTGTGCGTGGCCGGCGTCATCGTCGCCGGAGGTGGTTCGGCGCTGCTCAACGCCGGTGTGCTCTGGGCGGGCGTCGCTCTCGTGGCCTTCGGCGCCTATGGCCTGATTGCCGGCTGGACCCTCCGGGTGGACGAGACCGAGGCGCTGGCACTGGCATCGGCCGAGGTGGGCTTCGCCGTCGGTCACGCATCGGCCCAACAGGTCTGGAGGGGCTGGTTGTCCCGTCCGACTTGGCGGATCCTGCTGTACTCCGGCGAGAACCCTCCGGTCCAGCGGGGAATCGTTCTCCTCGACGGGGTCAGCGGAACCGTCCTCGAGTGGTTCACGGAGAAGAACCCGGAGGACTGGGCCGGACTGTCGACCTGAGCGGTCGACCTGCGGGCACGGGCTCCGGGCAACACGGGCTCCGGGCAACACGGGCTCCGGGCAACACGGGCTCCGGGCAACAGTGTGCTAACTTCAGTTAGCACACCTTCCGGTCGAGGCCTGGCGGTGTGCGAACACGACGGGATCGGGAGCAGAACCATCTGGTGGCCCGGGGTTCCCGCTACCGTCATCACGGGGCGATGCGTTCGTCTCTCGATTTATGGAGTCGCTCATGTTCGACGGCAACTTCCGCAGTCAGGTGGACGCCGGACTCAAGCCGATAGGCGCCAGCATCAAGCGTCTTGGAGTCACCGCCGATGTCATCACGGCGTTCGGTCCCGTCTTCGCAGTGGCGGCGGCGGTGTCGATCGGGGCTGGGGCCCTGACATTGGGGTTTCTCTTCATCGTCCTCACCGGTGTCCCAGACCTCATCGACGGCGCAGTGGCCAAGGCGTGGGGCCAGGACTCGAAGCGTGGTGCGTTCTTCGACTCGGTGACGGACCGGGTGACCGATGCACTGCTGTTCGGGGGGGTTGCGTGGTACCTCGTGGTCTCCGACGGCCGAGCCTGGGTCGTGATGCTGCCGGTTGCCGGGTACGCCACAGCCTCGTGGGTGTCCTACATCCGGGCCAAGGCCGATGCGCTCGGCTACGACGCCAGAGGCGGCCTCGTGGAACGCGCCGAACGATTCATCCTGTTGGCCCTCGGTCTGTTGTTCCCGGTGCTCCTCCTCCCGGTGCTCGGCCTGATCGTCGTGTTGAACACCGTGACCGCCGGTCAGCGGTTCGTGAAGGTCTGGCGTCAGGCCACCGATGAGAGCCCGGCGCTGAGCGATCGTCGCCGTCGACGCCCCCGTACGGGCCGTTCAGCATCGGACCGGCTGGCGGCTCGGCGCACCAACGGAACGCTGCGTCGCCAGCGTCCGGGCCGGGCCAGCTGAGCCGATTCGAGACAACTCGTTCGATCGAGTAACGCAGTGGAGCTGTCGGTACCGCTGCTGCAGGCCGCCGCCACCGCGGTTCGCTGGTTGCCCGAACCTCTGGCGGCCGGTGGAGCATCTGCGGCGGCACGGGCAACGGCGAGGTTGTCCTCCGAGCAGCGTCTGATCGCCGAGCGCAACATGCGCCGTGTGTTCGGTTCGACTGCGGCTCCGGAACTCATCGATCGTGCCGTCGTCGGAGTGTTCGACTCCTACGGTCGCTACTGGCACGACACGTTGCGTTTGCCCTACCTGAGCGTGGCCGACGTGGAGCGTGGCTTCAGCCACTCCGGGATCGAACACCTGCTCAACGCTCTGGACTCCAGCGTCGGCCCGATCCTGGCGCTGCCACACCTCGGCGGGTGGGAGTGGGCCGCACGCTGGTTGATCTCGGTTCGGGGCTGGGAGGTGTCGGCGGTGGCCGAGACACTTGATCCGCCCGAGCTTTTCGAGTGGTTCCTGTCACTGCGCCGGTCCATGGGGCTGGAGGTGATCCCGCTCGGACCATCGGCTGGATCCGAGGTGGCGGCGTCGCTCGCCGCTGGCCGCATCACCTGTCTGCTCGCTGATCGAGACCTCACCGGAACCGGGATCGAGGTGGAGTTCTTCGGTGAGACCACGCGACTCCCCGGAGGTCCGGCGCTGATGGCGCTGCGCTCGGGCGCTGCGCTGTTGCCAACGGCGGTGTACTTCGAGCGGGGGCGGTGCCACGCAGTGGTCGACCCTCCACTCGACACCTCCCGACAGGGATCGATCCGCAGCGACGTCACACGGGTCACCCAGGACCTCGCCCGTGCGCTCGAGCGGCAGATCCGTTGTGCTCCGGAACAGTGGCACCTCCTGCAACCCAACTGGCGGAGCGACTACGAAGCGCTCGGACTCGCCCCGCCCGCATAACCTCCGCCGATGCGCGTCGGTCTGGTCTGCCCGTACAGCCTGAGCATGCCGGGCGGGGTGCAGGGGCAGGTGCTGTCCCTCGCTCGATCGCTTCGGGCCCGGAACATCGAGACGCGCGTCCTGGCTCCCTGCGACGGTCCACCACCGGAGCGATTCGTGATTCCGCTCGGCAAGTCCGTGCCCCTCGCCACCAACGGCTCGGTCGCACCGTTGGCGCCGGACCCAGCGGCGCAACTGCGCACCATTCGAGCGCTCTGGGACGAGGACTTCGACGTCGTCCACGTACACGAGCCGTTCGCTCCGGGCGTCACCGTCACGACCGTGCTGTTGAAGCCGGCGCCGCTCCTTGGGACGTTCCACGCCGCCGGTCAGAGCCGGGCCTACCAGACCCTCCGGCCCCTGCTCACCTGGGGTGCCTCGCGCCTCGATGACAAGGTGGCGGTCTCCTCGGAGGCCCGGGATCTCGCCGTCGGGCACGTCGGCGGTGACTTCGACACCCTCTACAACGCCATCGACTGCAGTCGGTTCGCCTGGGCCGAACCATGGCCGACCGATCGTCCGACGGTGTTCTTCCTCGGCCGCCACGAGTCGCGAAAGGGCCTCGGGGTGCTCCTCGCCGCCGTCGAGCACCTCCCGGGCGACTGCACGGTGTGGGTGGCGGGCCACGGCCCGCAGACCAAGGAGTTGATGGCGCTGCACACCGATCCGAGGATCGAGTGGTTGGGTCGGATCGATGACGCCGAGCGAGATCGCCGACTCGCTGCAGCGACGGTCTTCTGTGCGCCATCGCTGCACGGTGAGTCCTTCGGGGTCATCCTGCTCGAGGCGATGGCCGCTGGCACTCCGGTCGTGGCGAGTGACATCGAGGGCTACCGGAAGGTGGCGACGGCTCCCGCCCCCGACGGCGTGGTGCCCGACGATCCAACCGCTGTGCTCGTCAAGAGCGAGGATCCGGGTGCGCTCGCCGCTGCGCTCACCAGCGTGCTCGAGGATCCGGCAGCGGCGGCTGCGTTGCGCCGATCCGGTCAGCAGTGGGCCCGACGCTTCGATGTGGAACGGCTCTGTGATGTGTACGTGGAGCGCTACGAGCGGCTCGTCCGCTGATACCGGAGCCGCTCCGGCTGAGGTCCCACGGACTCGGCGGCGGTAGCATCGAGGCTCGTGAGCGACAGGCCCGGCGAGAACACCGAACGAGCGACCAACGCAGTGCTCCTCCGGGCTCGCCTGTTCGGTGTCGCTCCGGCGTTGCTGATCGGTCTCGTGATCGTTGCGCTGGCCGGTCCCGTTGCCGGAGTACTGGCGTTCGTCCTGCTCACGGTGTTGTGGATCGGGTTCGTCGAGGTCCGCCGTCGCACCGCCCTCGACCGGGCCCTCACCTCGCTCGGTCCGACCGATCCGGTCGCCGAGGGCGCAGGCTCGCTGGGCGCCAGTCGCTGGGCCAACATCGTCGACGGCGTGGCCGTGTCGACCGGTGTCGAGTCCCCTGAACTCCGACACGTTCCCCTCGACACGCTCAACGCCGCCGTCCTGGCCCAAGATGGACGGACCGTGTTGGTGGCGACCGCCGGCTTGATGTCCCACCTCTCCCAGATCGAACTCGAGGCCGTGGCAGCGAACCTGCTCGGCCGGGTCCGGGATGGATCGGCCCAGTTCACCACGATCGCCGTGGGTCTCCCTGGTCCCTCCCTCGCCGGTTCGTCGCCGTTCGCACGCAGGCTCGTCGACGGGCTCGGGGAGCAGCGGGCGGTCCGCTCCGACCTCGAGGCCGCCCGTCTCACCCGCTACCCACCCGGCGTGGTTCGGGCGCTGCGTGTCGTCGGAGAGCGGGGGAGTCTCATCAGCGGTGCGGCTCCCGCTTCGGCGGCGTTCTGGCTCGCACCCGCCGTCGACCCAGCCGATGTTCCCGAGGCGGTGGCTGCCACGGTGATGCAGTCGATCGAGCTGCGCACTGCGGTGCTCGAGGAACTCTAGAACGCAGAACCCCCGGAACCATCGGTGACGGCTGAGCGCTGGCCCGCTGCCTTCGGCAGTTGGCAACTGCATCAGTAGACTGCCCTCATGACCGAGCCGAGTTCAACGATCCCCTCTGATTCCACCCACCGGACCGGTTCCCAAATTGTGAAGCGGGGCCTCGCCGAGATGCTCAAGGGCGGCGTCATCATGGACGTCGTCAACGCCGATCAGGCCCGGATCGCCGAGGATGCGGGTGCCTGCGCCGTGATGGCCCTCGAACGTGTCCCCGCCGACATCCGAGTCGACGGCGGCGTGGCCCGGATGAGCGACCCGGCCATGATCCAGGGGATCCAGGAGGCCGTGACCATTCCGGTCATGGCCAAGGCCCGGATCGGCCACTTCGTGGAGGCGCAGATTCTCGAGGCGCTCGGCGTGGACTACGTCGATGAGTCCGAGGTGCTCTCGCCGGCGGACGAAGCACATCACATTGACAAGTGGGCGTTCACCGTTCCGTTCGTCTGCGGTGCGACCAACCTGGGCGAAGCGCTTCGTCGCATCTCCGAAGGGGCGTGCATGATCCGCTCCAAGGGCGAGGCGGGCACCGGAAACATCGTGGAGGCAGTCCGGCATCTCCGATCGATCCTCGGAGACATCCGAGCCCTCACCCAAGCTGATTCCGCAGAGGTTTTCGAGTGGGCCAAGCGTCTGCAGGCGCCGCTCCCGCTGGTGCAGGAGATCGCAGCGACGGGCGAGTTGCCGGTCCCGTTGTTCTGCGCTGGTGGTATCGCCACACCGGCCGACGCTGCGCTGGCCATGCAACTCGGGGCGCAGGCGGTCTTCGTCGGCTCCGGGGTCTTCAAGTCCGACGATCCGGCGCCCCGGGCCAAGGCGATCGTCGAGGCCACGTCGCATTACGAGGACCCGCACATTCTCGCCAAGGTCAGTCGTGGGCTCGGGGCGCCCATGACCGGGATCGGCATGGACGATCTCGACCTCAAGTTGGCCGATCGCGGCTGGTGAGGGCCCGCGCCTCGTGACGAGCCGTTCCTCGTGAAGGTCGGCGTCCTGGCGCTCCAGGGCGCCTTTGCCGCCCACGTGTCAGTGGTCGAGCGACTCGGCGCCCGGACCGTGGAGGTTCGTCGTCCCGAACACCTCGCAGACGTCGACGCCCTCATCATCCCCGGGGGCGAGTCGACCACCTTGTCGATGGGCATCGAACGTTCCGGCATGATCGAAACGCTTCGGTCGTTCGTGGCCTCGGGGGCCCCGGTTCTCGGTACCTGCGCTGGAGCGATTCTCCTGGCGCAGGAGTGCCTCGACGGCCGGGACGACCAGATTCAGATCACTGGCGTCGATGTGGCGATCCGACGGAACGCCTTCGGCCGGCAGGTCGACTCCTTCGAGGCAGATGTGACCCTGGTGGACACGGGTGCTTCATCGATCCCGCCGGTTCCGTTCCCGGGTGTGTTCATCCGGGCGCCGGCGTTCGAGCGGCTCGGGGAGTCCGTCGAGGTCGTCGGTTGGCTCGGTTCCGAGGCCGTGGCGATTGCCGAGGGGTCGGTCGTGCTCACCACGTTCCACCCGGAGTTGACCACCGACACCCGGTTGCATGCTCTCGCCCTCGGGATCTGACGCCGGCGGCGCTATTGTCTTCAGGCCGGTTAGTCCGGCTTCGCATCATCAGGGAGCAGAAACTCCATGTCCGGGCACTCCAAGTGGGCCACGATCAAGCACAAAAAGGGTGCTGCGGACGCCAGGCGCGGCAAACTCTTTGCCAAGTTGATCCGACAGGTCGAAGTCGCTGCTCGTGCCGGAGGCGGCGACCCCGAGGTGAACCCGTCGTTGCGAACGATGTTCCAGAAGGCCCGGGATGCCTCGGTCCCGCTCGACACGATCGAGCGTGCTATCAAGCGTGGGACCGGTGAACTCGACGGCGTCAACTACGAATCGATCAACTACGAGGGCTACGCCCCTCACGGTGTGGCTGTCTACGTCGAGTCGCTCAGCGACAATCGCAATCGGACCGGTGCTGAGATCCGCTCGACGTTCTCCAAGCTCGGCGGCTCGCTCGCCGAGCCCGGTGCGGTGGCCTGGCAGTTCGAACGTGTGGGTGTCGTGGCGGTGGACGGATCCGCCGACGAGGACGAACTCATGCTCGTGGCGCTCGACGCCGGAGCCAACGACATCGTTGCCGAGGGAGATGTCTGGAGCGTCGTCTGTGATCCATCGGCCACATCGGAGGTGCACGGAGCCATCGAGGCGGCCGGCATCGCCGTGAACGGTTCAGACCTGACGATGCGTCCGACGAGCACCGTCGAACTCGACTCGACCGAGGCGGCCAAGGCGGTCCTGCGCCTGATCGAGGCGCTCGAGGATCACGACGATGTCCAGGAGGTCTACGCCAACGCCTACATCACCGACGACGTGCTCGCAGCGCTCGGCGATTGACGTCGGTACTGGATCCGCTCGGTGGTTGCCGTTGGAGAGGAAGCGCCGGACTTCGACCTGCTCGGAGTCGACGGAGCCACTGGAGTGGCGGGTCGCTGGTGTCTCTCTGATCACCGCGGTGCTCCGGTTGTCGTGTTGTTCTACCCGGGTGACAGCTCGCCGGTCTGTCGACGCCAACTCGGTGAGTACACCGAAGGGATCAGCGCCTTCTCCCAACTCGACGCCGTGGTGCTCGCCGTCTCCCATCAGTCCCCGGCATCGCACCGTCGCTTTGCGGAACGCTCCGGAGGCTTTGCGTTTCCGCTGTTGAGTGATTCCGACAAGGCGGTGGCCCGTGAGTGGGGAGTGCTGGGCCTGCTCGACCTGTACCGGCGGTGCTCGTTCGTGCTCGATGCTGCCGGCATCGTCCGTCACGCCCACCGTTCCATCGGGCCGGGCCTGCTCTACCGGCCCGCCACCGAGGTGCTCGACGTCGTGAGGGGGCTCGCCGGGTCCGACCCCGCCGATTGACCTTCGCTCAGGGCAGGGCCGCTGCCACGCAGGCGGCGAACGCTCGTGCACCGGCCGGGTTGGGATGGATGCCGTCCACGTTGCCGAAGATGTCGACGATCTCCTCGTAGGCGGGATTCAACACGTCGGGCTGGTTGGGGTTCTCAAGCGCCGGCACGCAGTCCACGGTGGTTCCCCAGCCCGGTCCTCCCGAGCGCAACCAGTCGTTGAACGATTGTCGTTGGGGATAGGTCCACAGGTAGTTCCCGCGGACCGAGAGCGGCACCACGGTGACCCAGATGGTCTGCACCTGTCGATCCCGCAGCCAGTCGGCGAGTTCGACCACGGCGCCTTGAACTGTCGAAGCCGGGAGTCCCCGACCGGCGAGGTCGTTGATCGCGCCAGCGATCACGAGCACCTCTGGGACACCGCAGGATTCGATCCAGCTCTTGACCGTCTCGGAGATGCTGGGAACCGGAGGCAGGCCGGGGTCCGGTGCGTCAGCCGGGATGGAGTAGGTGAAGCCGGAACGCGATTGCGCCGCGTTGAACGTCACGTAGTCGGGGTGACGCACCTGGCTCGCCATCTGGAACGCCACTGACTCCCCGTTGATCTGGAGCAGGTTGTTCGGATACGGACACGGCGGGACGATGGGTACGTACGGTGCGGGAGGGGGAGCGCACCCGCCGATGACCGCCATCACAGCGCCGAGGGCGAGCAGGGCGACGAGACCACGACGTTGCACAGGCCAAGACTGCCCTCTTTTCTGTTGCCAGACAACTGACCTCTCGCCGGACGCCGGACGCCGGTGGGCCGGTCCACCTCTCGCCGTTGCGCAGTCGCTACGATGGAACAGGTGTTCGTTCTCGGTCTGGACCCGGGCCTCTCTCGATGCGGTTACTGCGTGCTCGACGCGTCCGTCCGCTCCGCTCGGGCGGTAGCCCTCGGGGTGTTCCGGACGAGGGCCGGTGACGCCGTGCCGGAACGGCTCGCCGAGTTGCTCACCGACTTTCGGTCGCTCCTCGGCGAGTTCACGCCTTCCGTGATGGCAGTGGAGCGAGTCCTGTTCCAGACCAACGTCCGGACAGCCATGGGTGTCGGGCAGGCCTCGGGTGTCCTGATGGCCGAGGCCGCCGGCCGGGGGATCTCCATCGTCGAGTACTCGCCGAATGAGGTGAAGTCAGCCGTGGCCGGAGATGGCTCCGCTTCTAAGGAACAGGTGGCGGCCATGGTGCAGCGGTTGCTCGACCTCGCCGCTCCACCCCGACCGGCGGATGCGGCCGACGCCGCAGCCGTTGCATTGACCCACGTGGCGTTCGCCACCACGACGGGAGCAGCGTGAGCGGGCCGGCGAGCATGATCGGCTCGCTCCACGGCGAGGTAGTCGAGGTGGCCGACACCCTGGAGGAACTGCTGATCGAGGTCGGCGGTGTCGGCTACAGGGTCGTGGTCGCACCCGCAACCGCTAGGTCGCTCGCCGGCGCTCCCGAGGACCCCTCGGCCCCGATGGGTCGGACCCGGGTGAAGGTCCACATCCACCACGTCGTCCGCGAGGACGCCCAGACGCTCTACGGATTCACCACTTCCGATGAACGCCGGGTGTTCGCCACGCTGATCAGCGCCCACGGAGTCGGCCCGGCGCTGGCGCTGGCCATACTCTCGGTCTACACGCCCGATGAGTTGAGGGTCGCAGTCGCCACCGGCGACATCGATTCGCTGTGTGCGGTCCCCGGGGTCGGACGCAAGACCGCGGCGCGGCTGCTGGTGGATCTGTCCTCCAAACTCGGAGATCGGTCGGCCGACTCGACTCCGGTCGGCGCCGATGGTGGCGGCGCACCAGCAGATGTGCGCATCGAACTCCGTGAGGCGCTCGTCGGCCTCGGTTATGACCCGGAGGAGATTCGGATCGCATTGCGTGAGGTCCCTCCAACCGGGGATCCATCGGAACTGCTCCGAACGGCGCTCCAGCGGCTGGCGACGGTCTGAGGGCGTCGGCTGTGACCTCCCGGTGCGCTTCAGGGTTCCGTTGGCGGCGAGGCGGGCTGTGCCCGGTCGTCTGGAGGTGTCCGTATGGCTCGTGACGAACTCCTCGATCCGAGCGAACTCCCGGAGGAGGTCGAACCGACGATTCCGGATGAGCCTCAACCGAGCCTGCGGCCACGCCGGCTCGACGACTTCGTCGGCCAAGCCGAGACCAAGGCCCGCCTCGGCGTGATCCTCACCGCCGCTGCTCGCCGTGGTCAGTCCGTCGATCACCTCTTGTTCGCCGGCCCACCCGGCCTCGGCAAGACGTCGCTCGCCGGCATCGTTGCGGCTGAGATGGGCGTGGAACTCCACGTGACCTCGGGTCCGGCGCTCGAGCGGCCCGGGGACGTTGCGGCGATCCTGACCAAGCTCGGCGAGGGCGATGTCCTGTTCATCGACGAGATCCACCGGCTGTCGCGGTCCGTGGAGGAGGTGCTCTACCCGGCGTTGGAGGATTTCGTCCTCGACATCGTGCTCGGCAAGGGCCCTGCGGCCCGTACGATCCGACTCGAGTTGCCCAGGTTCTGTCTGGTTGGCGCCACCACCAGAACCGGCCTCATCACTGGGCCCCTCCGGGACCGTTTCGGACTCGTGGCTCGTCTCGACTACTACGACCCAGAGGATCTCCGTGCGATCGTCGAACGAGCCGCTGGCATCCTCGGTGCGTCCATCACCACCGAGGGTGCGACGGAGATCGCCTCGCGTTCTCGCGGCACTCCGCGGATTGCCAATCGACTGTTGCGACGGGTTCGGGACGTGGCCGAGGTGACCGGCGACGGATCGATCGACGCCGGCGTCGCCGCAGAGGGCCTCGCCCTGTTCGGTATCGACGAACTCGGTCTCGACAAGGTCGACCGTTCGGTCCTCAGCGCCCTCTGCGAACGGTTCGGTGGCGGGCCGGTTGGACTGTCGACGCTGGCGATCGCCGTTTCGGAGCCCACCGAGACCGTCGAGGACGTCTATGAGCCCTACCTGATCCAACAGGGCTTGCTCGTGCGGACCCCGCGGGGTCGGGTCGCGACCGCAGCAGCGTGGCGCCACCTGCGGCTGGTGCCCCCGGCTTCTGCGCTCCCGTCATCGGAGTCCCTGTTCGACTGAAGCGACGCAGTTACGCAGGCGTGGCCCCAGTGCGCGATCCTTGTAGCAAGGATCACCAACAGAGAGCGAGGACCGGTGGAACGCCTGATCTACGACGAAGAACACGAGATGTTCCGCAAGGCCTACCGGACGTTCCTCGAGCGGGAGATGGTGCCGTTCCGCGACGAGTGGTCCGCCGCAGAGATCGTTCCTCCCTCGGTCTTCGCCAGCGCAGGGGCGGCGGGATTCCTCGCCATGCCCGTCCCCGAGGAATTCGGTGGCGCCGGCATCACCGACTTCCGCTACAGCGGAGTGATCGTCGAGGAGTTGTGCGCGGCCGACCTGTTCGCCCACGGACTCGGCCTGACCCTGCACACCGACGTCTGTCTCCCGTACTTCCTCGACTACGCCAACGACGAGCAGAAGGCCCGTTGGCTCCCCGGCATCGCCTCCGGCCAGTCCGTCACTGCGGTGGCCATGACCGAACCCGGCATCGGCTCGGATCTGGCCTCCATGAAGACCACAGCGATCAGAGACGGTGACACGTACCTGCTCAATGGCTCCAAGACCTTCATCACCAACGGCATCAACGCCGATCTGGTCCTGGTGGCCGCCAAGACCGATCTCTCCCAACGCCACTCGGGCATCTCGATCCTGGTCGTCGAGCGTGGGATGGACGGCTTCGAACGTGGCCGGAACCTCGAAAAGGTCGGCCTGCACGCCCAGGACACCGCCGAGTTGTTCTTCACCGACGTGCGCGTCCCGGTCGACAACCGGATCGGTGCAGATGGTGAGGGGTTCATGTTGCTCGTCAAGAACCTTCCCCAGGAGCGCCTCTCCATCGCTCTCGCCGGTGTCGCCCATGCCCGGGCGATGCTCGGTTGGACCCTCGAGTACGTCAAGGAGCGCACGGCGTTCTCCCAGCCGATCGGGTCCTTCCAGAACTCGCGATTCGTCATGGCCGAGATGGAGACCGAGGTCACGATCGCAGAGGCATTCGTCGATCAGTGTGTCCTCGCTCAGAACGCTGGCACCCTGTCGGCCGAGACGGCGGCCAAGGCCAAGTGGTGGTGCACCGAGTTGCAGAAGCGTGTCGCTGACCGTTGCGTCCAACTCCACGGTGGATACGGCTACATGCTCGAGTACCCAATCGCCCGCGCCTACACCGACGCCCGTGTGACGTCGATCTACGGCGGGACCACCGAGATCATGAAGGAGATCATCGGCCGGTCGATGGGGCTCTGAGCGCAGTGCGTTCAGAGGAGCTCGACTACGAGCTCCCTGACTCCGCCATCGCTCAGCATCCCCTCGAGCCTCGCGACTCTGCTCGCTTGCTCGTCGATGGAGCCGTCGGAGAGGGGCGGCACCGCCGGGTGCACGATCTCCCCGACCTGATCGATCCCGGGACGGTGGTGGTGCTCAACGACACCGCTGTGATCCCCGCTCGTGTGCCGATCCTGCGGGAGTCCGGTGGATCCGGGGAGGTCCTGCTGCTCGAGCCCGAGGGCGGCGGCTGGTGGCAGGCACTGTGCCGGCCGAGTCGTCAGCTGCATCAGGGCACGGTCGTCTCCGCCGTGACCGGTCCGCTCAGCTTCGAGTTCGGCGAATCGCTCGGCGGTGGGCGTCGGTTGGTCCGACCCGACTGCCCGGGGTCGCTCGAGGATGCCCTCCGTTCGAGTGGTGTGGTACCGCTCCCTCCGTACATCAACACACCCCTGAGGGACCCGGACCGTTACCAGACCGTCTACGCCCGCCGTCCGGGATCGGCGGCGGCCCCGACTGCTGGCCTGCACCTCACCGATCGGGTTCTGCGAGGCATCGAATCGGCGGGCGGCACGCTGGTGAACGTCGAACTCGTCATCGGTCTCGACACGTTCAAGCCGATTGCTGTCGATCGGGTCGAGGATCATGCGATCCACTCGGAGTGGTATCGGATCCCCGAATCGACCTGGACGACTGTCCTCGGGGCCCGGGCGGAGGGACGACCTGTGTTGGCCGTGGGCACCACGAGTGTCCGAGCGCTCGAGTCGGCGGCGGCGACCGGGGAACTCACGGGCCGGACCGACCTGTTCATCACCCCGGGCCACTCCTTTGCCGCGGTGGACCGTCTCCTGACGAACTTCCACCTCCCGCGATCATCTCTGCTCGCACTCATCGAGGCAGCCATCGGCCCTCGTTGGAGGACGATGTACGACGAGGCACTCGGGCGCCGCTACCGGTTCCTCAGTTTCGGCGACGCCTCCCTGCTCGAGGTTCGACGGTGATCGCCGCTCTCACTGTCGATGCGCGTGATGGTTCAGCACGGGTCGGTCGTCTCCGACTTGCTCGAGGTGAGGTGCGAACCCCGCTGTTCATGCCGGTCGCCACTCGAGGAACGGTTCGGGCGCTCCCGTCCCACGAACTCGCCGATCTGCGCTCCCCGGGCGGCGAGGGGTTCGAGATCCTCCTCGCCAACACGTACCACCTGATGTTGCGGCCCGGGGCCGACGTGGTGCAGCAACTCGGTGGTCTGGGCCGGTTCAGCGGTTGGAACGGACCGACCTTGACCGACTCCGGGGGCTTCCAGGTGTTCTCGCTCGATCCCCGGGTCACCGCCGACGGCGCCGAGTTCTCCTCGAGCTACGACGGATCGAAGGTCCTCCTGACCCCCGAGTTGGCGGTGAGCACACAGGAGCAGATCGGTGCGGACGTCCAGATGGTCCTCGACGTCTGTCCGGCGCTCCCGGCACGGCCGGAGCGGCTCCGTTGGGCGGTCGACACGACCGAGGCCTGGGGTCGACGGGCGATCGCAGCGCGTCGGCGCATCGAGGATCAGTCGATGTTCGGGATCGTGCAGGGTGGAGTGGATCCGGACCTCCGCCGCGAGGCCGCTGAGCGGACACTCGCACTCGGTTTCGATGGCTACGCCATCGGGGGTCTGTCGGTTGGTGAGTCCCGCAGCGAGATGCTCCCGGCCATCGAGGCCGTTGTTGGCGTCCTCCCCGCCGACCGACCCCGGTACCTGATGGGCGTGGGCGATCCCGTGTCGATGGTGGAGGCCGTCGCCCTCGGGGTGGACATGTTCGACTGCGTGCTGCCCACCCGTCTGGCCCGTCACGGCACGCTGTTGACCAGCGGGGGGCGGTTGAACATCTCCCGGGCCGAGTTCGCCCGGGAACCCGGACCGATCGAATCGGAGTGCGCCTGTTCGACCTGTGCCCATTACGAACGGGGGTTTCTGCGCCACCTTGCGAACGTGGACGCCCAGAGTGCCGCTGCGCTCTTCACGGTCCACAACCTCTGGTGGATGCTCAGCTTCGTGGGGCGGATCCGCTCGGCCATTGTCGACGGGACGCTCCTCGACCTCCGGCGATCGGTGGCTCGGACCTGGGGTCCGTGAGGCCCCCATCGTGCCGTGATTCCCCCTCCCCGTTTCAGCGGCCTACCATCGGCGGCCTGTGAACCACATCGCATCGCTCATCGCCCAGGAGGGTAGTCAGGGAAGTCCGCTCGGACTGCTGATCATCCTCGTTCCCTTCGGCCTGCTCATCTACCTGATGGTGGTTCCCCAGCGGAAGCAGCGAGCTCGTCAGCAGCAACTGGTGAGCTCGCTGAGTGCCGGCGACGAGGTTGTGACCGCAGGTGGGATCGTCGGGGTCATCAACGTCGTCGAGGACGACCTCATCCACCTCGAGGTCGACAACGACGTCGTGATCCGGGTCGCAAAGGCCTCGGTCAGCCGTAACCTGAGTGAGCCGGACGAGGAGCCGAAGGGTGGGTTCTTGAGCGGCTTCCTCGGTGGCGGTGCCAAGTCGAGCGCAGCAACAGAGGATTCCGGTGCGGACGCGCCGGTCGTATCCCGTCGGGTGACACCCAAGGCCGGCGGCACGAAGAGCACTGACGCAAACTGACCGGTGCAGAGCAACTGACGCCAGCTGCGATCCAGGGGGATCCACATTGTGTTGAAACGACACCCGGGGCGGCTCTCGCTCCTCACGATGGCGGTCGTCTACGGGCTCCTGATCGCGACGATCATCTGGGGCGGGACACCGACACTCGGTCTGGACCTGCAGGGTGGCGTCTCGGTCAACCTCCAGCCCGTCAAGGACGGCCAGGTCACCGACGACGTCACCCCGGAGCAGCTCGACCAGGCGATTGAAGTCATCCGAAAGCGGGTCGATGCGCTCGGCGTTGCTGAACCCGAGGTGTCCCGACAGGGATCGACGATCCAGGTCCAGCTGCCCGGCGCCACCAACCAGCAGGAGGTTCTCGAGATCGTCGGCAAGACTGCGGAGCTGCGTTTCCGGCCGGTGCTCGAGGACCTCGGCCAGACGCTCAGCGGCGAGGCCCGGGCCGAGGCTGAGGCCAAGGTGGCGCAACTGAGTTCCGAGATCGACCTCCCCGAGGGCCTCAATGCCACAGGGGTCGTCCAGAAGCTCTCCGCCGAGGCCGAGGCGAACGCCGGTGCCCAGGGCCAGATCCCAGCCGATGCCGCTGTGCCGCCGCCGACTGCAGAGACCTCGGTGCCGGCTCCGGCCGTGCCGGAGGCGCCTGGCACCACGATCGATCCCACCGCCGGCGACGCCAACACCGGTGGTGGTCGATCAGCCAGGTTCCGGCGCCAGGATCCGCCCCCGCCTCCGACCACTGCGCCCGTCGATCCGCGCGCCGCTGATCTGGCCAACCCCAAGTTCGTCGAGCTGTACCAGCTCGAACAGCGGCTCCTCGCCAACGTGACGCCGGCCGCGGAGGACGAGCGTGACGCCGAGGTTCGACTCGCCGACAAGGACGGCTTCATCTATCGCCTCGGTCCGACTCAGCTCACCGGGACCGCAGTGGAGACCGCAGCTGCCGGCCTCGGCCAGGACGGCCGGTGGACCGTCAATCCGGTGTTCAAACCGGGAGCCGACGGCATCGATCTGTTCAACGCCATCGCCGCGAAGTGCAACGCCGGCGATCCGATCTGCCCCAAGGTCGGTGGAGCCGAGAACGGACGACTGGCCATCGTGTTGGACTCCGAGGTCCTCTCGGCACCATCCATCAACGAGCCGACGTTCAGTCGGGATCAGATCCAGATCTCCGGCGACTTCACCGAGGAGCAGGCCAAGAACCTCGCCGTGTCACTCCGGTTCGGATCGTTGCCCATCGAACTCGCCCCTCAACAGGCCGAGTTGGTCTCAGCGACCCTCGGCGAGGACGCACTCCGGGCCGGAATCATCGCCGGATTGATCGGTCTCGGGCTGGTCTTTGCCTACCTGTTCGCCTACTACCGACTCCTGGCGATCATCACGCTCGGCAGCATGACCATCTCGGCGTCGCTGTTGTGGATCGTCATGGCCAACCTGAACGCCACTGTCACTCTCGCCGGGGTCGTCGGGATCATCGTGTCGATCGGAATCTCGCTCGACTCGAGCATCGTGTTCTTCGAAGGATGGAAAGAGGACGTCCTCAACGGTGCCACCCTCCGGACCACGGTGGAGCGTTCGTTCTCGAGCGCGTACGCCACCATCATCAAGGCAGACGTGTCGTCGTTGATCGGTGCTGGGGTCCTGTACTGGCTCTCGGTCGGGCCCGTGCGAGGCTTTGCGTTCTACCTGGGCATCATGACGGTCTTCGACCTGATCGCCGCGTACGTCTTCCTCCGGCCGACGTCGATCGTCCTCGCTCGTTCCAAGTGGGCCGATCATCCACGCTGGTTGGGCATCCCGAGTGACACCGTCCCGCCGACGGAATCCGCTGTCGACGTGCTCTCGGGTGACGTCGTTGCCAGCGAGGCGCTCCGATGAGCGTCTGGTCCGATCTCTACCGCGAGCGAACCGACTTCAACTTCCCGCGTCTGTGGCCCCGGACGGCTGTGGTGTCGATCGTCCTCATGGTCATCGCAGCCGTATCGCTCGTCGTCATCCCGATCTACTGCAGCACCTCCGGAAGCTGCGAGCGGCCGGCGCTGAACCTGAGCATCGACTTCGAGGGCGGTTCGGTCTGGGAGGTTCCGAGCAGCGAGTTCGATGAATCCGGTGCCGAAGAGGTTCTCGCCGCCTACGGCCCCGATGCCGGAGAGAAGTTCCAGAGAGTCACCACCGGTGACGGGACCGAGGTGCTCCGCATCTCGGGCCGCGTTGATCAGGTCTCCACCGCTGCTGAGATCGCCACCAAGCTCGCCGATGCTGCAGGAGTCCCCACGGGTGACGTCACGGTCTCCACTGTCGGGCCGTCCTGGGGCAGCGACATCACCCGACAGGCCCGCACGTCACTGATCGTGTTCCTGGTCCTCGTCGCTCTCTACATCGCCTGGCGTCTGGAGACCCGCATGGCGATCGCTGCACTCGCAGCGGTGCTCCACGACGTCGTGCTGACCGCAGGCGTGTACTCGGTGTTCCAGATCCAGGTCACGCCGGCCACGGTGATTGCCTTCCTCACGATCCTGGGGTTCTCGCTCTACGACACGATCGTCGTGTACGACCGGGTTCAGGAGAACGCAGCTCGCTACTCGAGGAGCGGTCGCTACACCTACACCGCAATCATGCGACGCTCACTCAACCAGGTGTTCATGCGATCCCTGAACACGACGTTGGTGACGGTCATCCCGATCGCCGTCATGTACGTCGTCGGGTCGCAGGTGTTCGGACAGCAGACGCTCGGTGATTTCTCCCTGGCGCTGCTGATCGGGCTCGTGTCGGGGACCTACTCGTCGATCTTCGTGGCGGCACCGCTCACCGTCTGGTTGAAGGAGCGGGAACCCCGATGGAAGGACCTCCGGGCCCGTCTCGCCGCCCGGGGCGACGATCCGAGCGATACCGCGTGGTACGGGATCCGGTCCGGCACGGAGCGTGTCTCGAATCGGCCTCTGGCCTCTGCCCGCGCCGGGACTGCCTCGCCGAGGGGTCAAACCGCCGGCGGCGGCTCCGAGCGCAACGACGAGTCCGACGGCATCTCCAGCGACGATGCTGCAGCGACGGTCGACCGGCCATCGCCGGTCATTCCGCCACGGCCCCGCAAGAAGCGCCGCTGAGCGCCATCGGCCCCGGGTCTGGGCGACCTCGACGCCACCAAGCTGATCCGGCGCCGTTCCCGCTCAGTCGGTGAGGGCTCCGAAGTCAGCCGATCCGTTCGGCGCCGCCGGGAAGGTGGTTGAGAAGTCCCAGGTTCCGAACACCCAGCCATCCACGCTGCCTTGTGAGACGATCCGGTCCCCGGCTCCGATCGATGCCGACTCCCAGGTCGTTCCACCGGTCCAGTAGTTCCAGTAGCTGAATCCGTTCGGGCCTGAATCGCCGCACGCCGGCGCTGTTGGGAATCCGTCGATGCCGCAGACGAATGCGTCGCCGAAACCGAGTCTCGGTGCGGCCTGGGAGATTCGGACTGCACGAGCGGCGAGTGCGTCGAGTCCATCGGACCCTGCTGGAACGACGACACAGACGACCGGTGGGCTCTGGGGCAGTCCGCCCTGGACGACCACAGCCACCTGAACCTGGCCGACTGCCGCCGTCGGGCAGACGGCGAAGTTCGGCGGTGGGGGAGGCGGGGGCGGAACGCAGGCTCCGAGGACCAGTGCTGCGACTGCGACAGCTGCACTGACTCCGGCCTTCCGGGCTGTTCTGCTGCTTCTCGTACTGCTGACCTGTGCCACTGCAGTTCTCCCTGGTCATCGCCCCGGCCTGATGCCGAACGGCTCGTGCGGCGAACCTAGGTTCAGGCGACGAGGGACTCCAGCTCCGTGGGGTGAGTTCATTGGGTGCGAACTGACGGCGGCGTCGGACTGGGTAGCGTGGGAGGCGTGCCGGCCATCACCCGGGTTCTGCCGTGGCGGCGGGATCATCGAACCACCGAGGATGATCTGCAGCAGATCCTGACGGTCTTCCGTCGGGCCCACCCGAAACGGCCCGTCGACCTCATCGAGCGGTCCTACGTCGTTGCCAAGAGTGCGCACCGGGGTCAACTCCGGCGTTCTGGGGAGCCGTACATCACACATCCGCTCGCCGTGGCCGGCATCGTGGCGCGCTACGGGATGGACGACGTGACCATCGCCGGGGCGCTGCTGCACGACGCTGTGGAGGACACGATCCTGACCCTCGGTGAGATCGAGTCGGATTTCGGGCGCGAGGTGCGTGACATCGTCGACGGGGTCACCAAGCTCGAGCGATTTCGCTTCGACACCAAGGAGGCGCAGCAGGCGGCCACCATGCGCAAGATGTTGGTGGCCATGTCCGAGGACCTCCGTGTCCTGGTGATCAAGCTCGCCGACCGCCTGCACAACATGCGCACAGTGGCCGCACTGCCGGCGGATCGTCAGGAACGTCTGGCGGAGGAGACGCTCGACATCTATGCCCCGCTGGCGCACCGTCTGGGAATGCAGCAGGTGAAGGTGCAGCTCGAGGATCTGGCGTTCGCCACGCTCCATCCCAAGCGGTACGCCGAGATCGACCACATGGTCGCCGAGAGGTCACTCGGCCGTGACCGCTACATCGAGCAGGTTGTCGGTGAACTCGAGCAACGAATGGCCGAACTCAATATTGCTGCTGAGGTCGTCGGTCGAGAGAAGCACTACTGGTCCATCTACGACAAGATGATTCGCCGGAACAAGGAGTTCCAGGAGATCCACGACCTCCTCGGTGTTCGGGTCATCGTCGAGTCCCAGAAGGACTGCTACGCCGCCCTTGGATCCATCCACACGATGTGGGCTCCGGTCAGCGGTCGGTTCAAGGACTACGTGGCGATGCCCAAGTTCAACCACTACCAGTCCCTGCACACGACCGTGGTCGGGCCGGAGGGTCGGCCGGTGGAGGTGCAGGTCCGTACCCGGGAGATGGACCGGCGGGCCGAGTGGGGTGTGGCGGCGCACTACGCCTATAAGGACGCGAGTGCCGCCGCAGAGGTCGACTGGCTGAGTCGGCTCATCGACTGGCAGGAGGAACTCGCTGATCCCGGCGAGTTCATGGCCAACCTCAAGTTGGACCTCGATCAGGATGAGGTCTTCCTGTTCACTCCGAAGGGTGACGTCGTGACGCTGCCCACTGGTGCCACTCCGATCGACTTCGCCTATGCGATCCACACCGAGGTCGGGAACCGCTGCATCGGAGCCCGAGTGGCAGGCCGGCTCGTGCCACTCGACACCAAGCTCGTCTCCGGCGAGACCGTCGAGATCTTCACCTCGAAGGTCGACGGAGCCGGGCCGAGTCGCGATTGGCTCCAGTTCGTCGTCACGCCTACTGCGAGCAGTCGGATCAAGCAGTGGTTCTCCCGTGAACGCCGTCTCGATGCGCTCGAACAGGGTCGGGAGGACCTCACCAAGGCCCTGCGCCGTGAAGTCGTGCCCCTCCGTGAGAGCACGGCCCCTGCTGTCCTCGACGAGGTCGCCACCGAGTTGCGCTACCACGATGCCGATGCGCTCTTCACCGCGATTGGTCAGCACCACCTGTCGGCCGACTCGGTGGCGACCCGGATCGTACGAATGCTTCGAACGGTGGAGGAGGATCGCGAAGTCGTCGTTCCGACACCGATGCGCGAGCGTCGACGTGGTGGCAGGCGCCCGGTGGGTGTCCATGTGGAAGGGTTCGACGACCTGCTTGTCCGGATGGCTCGATGCTGCACACCGGTTCCCGGCGACGCAGTCATGGGTTTCGTCACTCGGGGCCGTGGCGTGTCGGTCCACCGGAGCGACTGCGCCAACGCCACGTCGCTCGCAATCGAGAGTTCCGAGCGGGTGGTCGACGTCGACTGGGACGAGGACACCTCAGGGGCATTCGTGGCGCTCGTGGAGATCAAGGGCATCGACCGTCCGCGACTGCTCCAGGACGTGATCTCCACGTTGTCGGACTCACACATCGCCATCCTGACGTGTCACAGCTACGTCGACGCTGAGCGGGTGGCCACGATGCGCCTGGAGTTCGAACTCGGCGACAGCTCCCACCTCGACGTCCTCCTCCGCCGGATCCAGTCGATCGAAGGGATCTACGACGCCGAACGGGTCCTGCCGTCCGCGCGGCCTGACGACGCTGCCGGGCCCGGGGCCCACTGAGGCTCACGTCAGGTACCAGCTCCGGGCGAACCCCATCGCCATGAGCACCATGAACGATCCCGACCCCGAGACCACCGGCCAGCCCCAGCGATGTCGAGCGAGACGCTCACCCCACATCGCCGGGTCCACCACCCGTTGATTGGAGTGAAGGACGAGTGCTTCTCCGAAGCGCACCCAGAGGAACAGTGCGTAGGCCAGAACGCCAGTGACTGAGAGCAGTGGAGCCAGTGCCGTCGCCGTCAGTCGACTGCGGTGCACGCTGACCGAGAGTTCCCACCGTCGGACGAGTCCGCAGGAACGCTTCCGAAGGCTACCGATACCGACCCTGATTCACGGCGGTCACAGAGTCGCTGCGCCTGAACTCGCTCGATCTGCAATGCTGAAGCCATGGTCGGCAACGATTCCGCAGGAAGCCCCGCCGAGGATCGTCCGGATCTCCATCTGGTCGCCCCGCTCGATGACCCTGTTCTCGCCGATTGGGTGAGTTCTTCGGACTTGTCGAGGTCCGATTCGAGATCGACCGATTCGGAGTCGACCGGTTCAGAATCGACCGATTCGGAGTCGACTGGTTCAGAATCGACCGGTTCGCAGAGCACGGGGCGATCATCGACAGCCTCGGACACGAGCGATTCGACACCGCCTCGAACCGCAAGTCGTCGCAACCTGAAGCGTTCCCGGTCGCAGGACTCGTGGACCCGGCCGCTGAGCGGCTCCGTCGCACCGAGCCGTGCAGCAGTTGACGAGGCCCGCTCGTTGCTCGCAGCAACCGACCCCGTTGCGTACTACAAGTCGCTCTCCGGGTTGGTGCGCTCCGGCCACCACGCCGTCCTCGGAGAGTTGTCGTACTCCCCGGCGCTCGAGTTCCACGACCCTTCCTGCGTGGTGGTCCCGCCCCGACCGGGAAGTGTCGAGACGGTGGAGTTGTACGCCAGCGCCGCCTACCCGGACTTCGAGCGGATCTTCCGACCGGCGTTCAGGGTGCCGGGCGTGGCCGGCGAGCTCGACGGACTCTTCCACCTGGTCTTCGGTGAGAACGCCAACGTGGCCGTGGTCACGAACCACGGTCAGATCATCGACATCGCCCTGGTCATGGGTGCATTGATCCTGGCCATGTGCGAACCCGGCCGGGAGTTCGGAGTTCTCGGTGAATCCCTCGACGTTCCCGATGTGGCCGAGCGAATCGACGTCATGGTCTCGCGCATGGTCACGACCCGACAGGCGTTCAACGTCCCGGCGATGCAGGTGTTGCAGTGTGGCGCCCGGACCTTCCTGTCGATGCCTCAGACCCATTCGCGCCGTCGATCGAAACTCGACCCGGGACTGGTGAAGGCCAACAACCTCCTCGTTCGCCACGAACTCGACGCCCAACTCGCCCAGGGCGGGCAGATTCTCGCCATGGCTGCGAGTGGCAGTCAGGACCTCTCCATGGCGGCCAGCATGGTGCAGAAGGTCCGGTCCCAGTGGCGAGCCCGTCGGGGAATCGATCCGGGAGATAGCAACTCGCTCCACCTCCAGCCGCTCTACGACGGAACGATGCAACTGATGCTCGGCTGTCGATACGTGCTCCCGATCGCCGTGTCGCTCGAGCCCGCAGCCCCAGCGGTCGTCATTGGTTCACTCACCCGTGTTCGGGATCAGGACGACTGTCACCGGGTGATGGAGTGGATTGCTGACGCCCACCAGGGTGCGACCACCATCCCGACCATCTACCACCGTCACGAGGATCCGTTCCTCATCCAGGTCCGGGATCTCGTTCGGAGTTGAGGTGACCTCGGGATCCCCGAGGTGACGGCGTGAACCAACGGGGTGCCGTTGCACGAAGGTGCCTCCGGTAGCGTGGCGCCCCGTGGCCAGACCGGAACAGTCCTTTCGATCCCTCTCGGGGATGCACGACCTGTTCGAACCTGAGACCACGAGACGTCGGGCGCTCGTCAGGGTGTTCGCTGAGCGGGCCGAACGGGCGGGTTACGGCGAGGTCCGTCCTCCCGTGCTCGAGGAGCTCGGGGTCTTCCTGCGGATGGGCGAGGCGACCGATGTCGTCAGCAAAGAGATGTACGAGTTCGAGGACAAGGACGGGCGGCGGGTGGCCCTCCGACCGGAACTCACAGCCGGGGTGGTCCGGGCCTTCGTCCAGCACCATCCACCGACCCCGTGGAAGGTGTGGTACGCCGGGACCAGCTTCAGACGTGAGCGGCCAGCCGCAGGTCGTTACCGGGCGTTCGATCAGATCGGAGCGGAGGTGCTCGGGGTGGACGACCCGGACCTCGACGTCGAGGTGATCTCGCTCGCGTGGTCGACCATTGCCGCTCTCGGCCTGAGCGATGTCCGGTTGATCATCAACTCTCTCGGGGATCAGGTGGATCGGCAGCGCTACTCCGAGTCCGTTGCGGCGTACCTCGCAGACCACAGGGATGAACTGAGCGAGGCGGCCCGAGCCACGGCCGAGCGGAACCCCCTGCGGGTCCTCGATACGAAACGCCCCGAGGATCGGGCAGTGGTGGCATCGGCGCCGTCGATCGCCGAGTTCCGCTCCGAGGCCTCAGCAGCTCATTTCGAGCGAGTGCTCGCCGGACTCAGCTCGCTCGGGATCCCGTTCGGAGTCGAGGAGCGACTCGTCCGCGGCCTCGACTACTACCGCCGGACCACGTTCGAGATCGTGGCCGACTCCCTCGATGCCGCCCAGAACGCAGTTGGCGGCGGTGGTCGCTACGACGGTCTCGCCGAGGATCTCGGCGGACCTCCGACCGATGGAATCGGCTTCGCTCTCGGCATCGACCGACTGCTCCTCGCCTGTGACGCCGAGGCGGTGTTCCCGGCCCCGCCGACGTCGGTGGACGTCTACGTCGTCGACACGACCGACGGCGCAGCGGCGAGGAACCTGGTCCACCAGCTCCGGGAGGCTGGTCTCGCAGCGGACCGTCGCTACGGTGGAGGGTCACTCAAGTCCCAGATGAAGTCCGCTGACCGATCAGGTGCGAGGTGGGCCGTGCTGATCGGATCGGACGAGTTGTCCGCCGGCGAGGTCACCCTGCGCAACCTGCGTGCGGATGGTGAGCAGTTGCGGGTGGCGAGTTCAGATGTGAGGGCGGCGCTCCTCGAGCGACTCCACACCGACCGGGAGGACACGACGGCGTGACGAACATGAGAAGCCTGATGTGCGGGCAGGTGGACGAGTCGCACGTGGGCGAAGAGCTGTCGTTGTGCGGTTGGGTGGCCCGACGGCGAGAGCACGGTGAACACCTGGCGTTCATTGACCTGCGTGACCACACCGGCGTGGTGCAGTGCGTGGTGGACGGCGCCGCTGATCTCCGTAGCGAGTGGGTGGTACGCATCACCGGGACGGTCCGGAATCGACCCGAGGGGACGGTGAACGACCAACTCGCCACGGGCGCTGTCGAACTCGGTGGGTGCGCTATCGAGGTCCTGAGTCGAGCGGAACCTCCACCGTTCCCGCTCGATGACCGATCCGGTGACGTGGACGAGGTGGTGCGCCTGAGGCACCGTTACGTCGATCTGCGCCGTGAGGAGATGCAGCGCAACCTGCGAACCCGGGCGAGGATCGTGGGGGCGATTCGGCGCTCCATGGACGAGCAGGGGTTCGTGGAGGTCGAGACGCCGCTCCTGATCGCATCCACTCCGGAGGGCGCACGTGACTTCGTCGTGCCATCCCGGCACCGTCCCGGCTCCTTCTACGCCTTGCCGCAGAGTCCGCAGCTCTTCAAGCAGCTGTGCATGGTCGGCGGCCTCGACCGCTACTACCAGATCGCCCGCTGCCTGCGTGATGAGGACCTTCGTGCCGATCGGCAGTTCGAGTTCACGCAACTCGATGCCGAGATGAGCTTCGCCGATCAGGAGGACGTCCTCGAGGTGATCTCCGCTGCGGTCGATGCTGCTGCGGGGACCGTGACCGGCGAGGCGATCGGCGAGGTCGAGCGCATGCGGTGGGTCGATGCCATGAACCGCTTCGGATCCGACAAGCCCGACATCCGGTTCGGGATGGAGTTGACGGAGTTGACCGACCTGTTCGTCGGTACGGGCTTCAATGCGTTCACGGCGTCGTCGATCAAGGGCATCCGCCATCCGGGGGCCTCATCGGCGACGTCGCGCACCCGCCTCGACGACCTCACTGACTCCGCCAAGCGCTGGGGGGCGAAGGGACTCGTCTGGATGCGCGTCGAGACCGGCGATGACGGGGAGCTCATCCTCAACTCGCCGGTGGCCAAGTTCATGACCGACGCTGAGCTCTCCGGGGTGGCTCAACGTCTCGGAGCCGAGGAGGGGGACCTGTTGTTCCTCGTGGCTGACGACTGGGCCACCACGACCCACGTCCTGGGGCTCCTCCGACTCGAGCTGGGACGTCCGCCGACCGACGACGGTGTTCTTCGATTCCTCTGGGTCGTGGAGTTCCCACTGTTCGAGACGATCGACCCGGATACCGGCCGGCCAGTGCCGGCGCACCATCCGTTCACCATGCCGCACCCGGACGACATCGATTTGCTCGACGGCTCGCCCGAGCAGTTGACCTCGGTCCGGTCGCAGGCCTACGACCTCGTGCTCAACGGTTGGGAACTCGGCTCGGGAAGTGTCCGGATCCACCGCAGCGACCTCCAGCAACGGATCCTCGACCTGCTCGGTATCGCTGCCGACGAGGCCGCCGCCCGATTCGGCTTCCTCCTCGATGCGTTCCGCTACGGGGCCCCGCCACACGCCGGGTTCGCCTTCGGTGTCGATCGGCTCGTGGCGTTGTTGCTCGGCGTGGATAACATCCGCGAGGTGATCGCCTTCCCCAAGACCCAGTCCGGCACCGATCCGCTCACCGGGGCGCCGACCGAGATCGACGCTGCTCAACTCGCTGACCTCGGCCTACGGCCGCTACCACCCCAGGGGTAACGGGTGAGCGGCGCCGACGGTGACCTGTTCACGGCGGCGGCTGAGGAACGACTGCGGCGTCGGGCCCCACTCGCAGACCGACTCCGACCCACCGCCCTCAGCGAGATCGTCGGGCAGGATCACCTGCTGGCCCCGGGACGGCCCCTGCGAGCGTTGGTGGACCGCGATCGACTGAGCTCGGTGATCCTCTGGGGTCCACCCGGTACAGGCAAGACGACGTTGGCGAGGCTGCTGGCTGAGAATTCCTCGAAGGTGTTCGTTCCACTCTCGGCTGTGACCGCCTCGGTGCGCGACATCCGTGATGAGGTGGCGAGGGCAACCGAACGGCTCGGCGCCAACGGCGTGGGCACGATCCTGTTCCTCGACGAGATCCACCGCTTCTCCAAGTCCCAACAGGACGCTCTTCTCCCGGCAGTCGAGACCGGACTGCTCGTTCTGATCGGAGCAACGACGGAGAACCCTCACTTCGAGGTGAATCCGCCGTTGCTCAGTCGCTCGACCCTGTTTCGGCTCGAGCCTCTCGATGGACCGGCGCTCGAACAGCTCGCACGGCGGGGACTGCTCGCCGACGGCGCCGAGGCCTCAGCGGATGCCCTGGCCCACCTCGTTGACCGCTCGGCTGGTGACGGCCGGCACCTGCTGGTCGCACTGGAGGTGTCCATTGCGATCGCTGCGGCTCGAGATGCCGATCACGTGACCGTGACGCTCACCGACGCCGAGGCTGCCATCGGGGCCTCGGTGATCCGTTACGGCTCCGACGATCACTACGACGTCGTCTCGGCGTTCATCAAGTCCATACGTGGCTCCGATCCGGATGCGGCGCTCCACTGGTTGGCCCGGATGATCGCTGCCGGAGAGGACCCTCGATTCATCGCACGTCGGCTCGTGGTCGCCGCCTCCGAGGACGTCGGTCTGGCAGATCCGACGGCCCTCCTGATCGCGGACGCTGCCGCACGAGCGGTCGACTTCGTCGGACTGCCGGAGGCTCGGATCAACCTGGCCCACGCCACGGTTCACCTCGCACTCGCTCCGAAGTCGAACACCGCCTACGCCGCCTGCGGGCGGGCAGCGGCCGACGTGGCCGCCGGGGCGTTCGGGGAGGTGCCGGGCCCACTCCGTGACGCATCCACTCGGGGCAACCGCTCCCTCGGACACGGCGTGGGCTATCGCTACCCACACGATGACGAACGAGGCTGGGTGCCCCAGCAGTACCTCCCCGACGAACTGCTCGATCGGCGCTACTACCAGCCTTCGGATCACGGCCGTGAGGCCGCTGCGGTCGAGGCCTGGCGCCGCCGCCAGCGGGACGTTGAGGGTCCACCGCACAGCGAGTGACCTGCGGAACAATGTCCACTCATGAGCGTCGTCGATCTGGTCGCCCTGTTGTGTGCCGTGCTGGCACTGGCGGCGACGGTGGTCCTGACGCTCGCCACCGAACGGGCGCTGCGGGCGGCCCGCGACCTCGAGGCCACCCGTGCGGCGTTCGCCGAAGCGGCAGAGCCGGCGTTGGAGGAACTGCGCCACGCGGTGGTGCGGGCCAGCCACCAGGTGGATCGCATCGACGACCTCCTCGATGTCGCCTCAGCGATCGGCGGTCGGGTCGATGCCGCAACCGAGGTCACCTACCGGGCGCTCACGTCGCCGGTGATCAAGACCGTGGCGCTCGCGAGCGGGACGCGTCGCGTCGCTCGTCGTCTCCGGGGAGCGGAGAACCTCGATCGGACCGGGAGCTGACCAGTGTTCAAGCGGGTCGTGTGGTTCTCAGTCGGTGCTGCAGCCGGCGCATCTGCGGCGGTCTGGGCTGAGCAACAGGTTCGACGCAAGCTCGACGAACTCGGCCCTGAGCACGTGGTGAGTCTGGCGGGTCGCTCAGCTCGGCGCGTGGGGCAGTCCATTCTCGATGCCGTGGCCGACGGACGGGCCGTTGCTGCTGATCGGGAGGATGAACTCCGGGCGCGACGGGATCAGCGGGTCCGGGACGGCCGAGCGACAGCGCGTGGGCCGACCCCGGTCAGCCGGTCTCGTCCGTTGCGCAACTGACCCGCCGTCGGGAGCCCGGGGCTGTCGGCCGGTAGGATTCGAGTTCATGGCTGGGCCCATCACGACCGCTGCGGACCTGAGGCGGGCGTGGACGGAATTCTTCGGCGTACGGGGCCACACCGCAGTTCCCTCCGGGAGCCTCATCCCGACGCACCCCTCGGCGCCGATGTTCACCAACTCTGGCATGATGCCGTTCGTTCCGTACTTCCTCGGCGAGGAAGCGGTTCCCTACGACCCGCCCCGTGCGGCATCGGTCCAGAAGTGCGTGCGTGCCGGCGGGAAGCACAATGATCTCGATGCGATCGGGCGGTCGCCCCGACACCTCTCGTTCTTCGAGATGTTGGGGAACTTCAGTTTCGGGGACTACTTCAAGGCCGAGGCCATCGAGTGGGCATGGGAGTTCGTGACCGGGCCGCTCGGTTTGGACCCGGACCGTCTCTGGGTGACGGTGCACACCTCTGATGACGAGGCATCGGCGATCTGGTCCGAGGTGATCGGATTGCCGGCGGAGCGCATCCAGCGACTCGGCGCCGACAATTTCTGGGAGATGGGTGAGACCGGCCCGTGTGGCCCCTCATCGGAGATCTTCTGGGACTACGGACCCGATGCCGGCCCCGACGGCGGTCCGGCCAACCCGAGCGCCGAGGGACGGTTCGTCGAGATCTGGAACCTCGTCTTCACGCAGTACTTCCGAGAGGCCGACGGATCCCTCACCGACCTCCCGTCGAGGAACGTCGACACCGGGGCCGGCCTCGAGCGGATTCTCGCCGTACTCGCACACAGTCGGTGGTTGTACGCCGCCGACGTGCTCGCCCTCCTCGTCGATGAGGCCCAGGCCGTCACCGGCCAGCGACTCGGGAGCAGCGAACTCACCGACGTGGCGCTCCGGCTGCTCGCGGATCACACTCGCACAGCAGCGTTCCTCGTGGCCGACGGTGTCGTCCCATCGAACGAGGAACGGGGCTATGTCCTGCGCCGGATCATCCGGCGCGCCGTGCGTTTCGCCTACATGCTCGGTGTGGAACGCAGTGTGCTCGTCCCGATGGTCGATCGGAACGCCGAGGTGATGGGCGGTGCCTATCCGGAGCTCGTCCGGGATGCCGATCGGATCCGTTCGACGATCGAGCGTGAGGAGCAGCAGTTCAGGCGGACGTTGGCCCGGGGATCGGCGCTGCTCGAGTCGGAACTCAACACGCTCGAACCCGGCGAGCAACTCTCCGGTGCGGTCGCATTCGAGCTCCACGACACCTACGGATTCCCGCTGGAGGTGACCGTCGAGGTGGCTGACCTGCGTTCGGTCGGCGTCGATCGCGGTTCCTTCGATGCCGCCATGGAGGACCAGCGGGAGCGATCACGGGCCGCCACCCGCAAGGGCATCGTGGCAACCGGGTCCGCCGTCGAGGTCGAACGGGCCGTACTCGCCGATCACGGCCCGACGGAGTTCGTCGGTCGGGAACAACTCGACTGCACTGCCACCGTCCTCGCCGTCATCGACGACGTCGTTCTCCTCGACCGGACTCCGTGCTACGCCGAGTCGGGCGGCCAAGTCGGCGATACCGCAACGATCACCGGCCCCAACGGAAGTCTGTCGGTCGTGGACACCACCATGACCCCCGGCGGGCTGCACCGCCACACCTTCGAGGTAATCGACGGTGCGGTCGAGGTTGGCGACTGCGTCACTGTCTCGGTTGATTCGTCCCGGCGAGCGGCGATCCGCCGTCACCACACAGCGACCCACCTCTTGCACTGGGCGCTCCGTGCGGTACTCGGTGACCACGTCTCCCAGCAGGGTTCTCTGGTCGGCCCGGAGCGGCTGCGTTTCGACTTCTCCCACCACGAGCGGGTCGCCCCTGAGCAGCTGCAGGAGATCGAGGACCTCGTGAACGCCCAGATCCTCGGCGATGCGCCGGTCACGCACCTCGAGATGTCCATGGACGAGGCCCGCGACCTCGGTGCCCTGGCGTTCTTCGGCGACAAGTACGGCGACGTCGTCCGGGTCCTCCGGGCCGGCCCTGAGAGCGTGGAGCTCTGTGGAGGGACCCACGTGGGTGCTTTGGGCGAGATCGGTCTCGTGGTGATCGTCTCTGAGGGGTCGATCGGCTCGAACATCCGCCGGATCGAGGCCGTGGCCGGCACCGGGGCGATCGATCGACTCCGTCACGACCAGGCGCTGCTCGCTGAGGTGGCGCAGGCCGTTGGGGTGCCAGTCGAGGACGTACACGGCGGCGTCGAGAAGCGACTCGGCGAACTGGTGGCGCTGCGCCGGGAGGTCGGGGAGTTGCGCCGACAGCTCGCCGGCGGAATGGCAGCGGACCTCGCTGACTCGGCAGTCGACGGTGTGCTCGTGGCGCGGGTCGATGCCGATGACCGTGATCAGGTTCGCGACCTGGCGATCTCTCTCCGGGACCGGCCGGGAATCAACGTCGTCGTCCTGGGTGCAAGCCCCGCAGGAAAGGGTGTGGCGCTCGTTGCGGCCGTCGATCCTGCCTCCGGTCTCGATGCCGGCGCTCTCATTGCTGAGGCAGCGACCATGGTCGGCGGGGGCGGCGGCAAGGGCGCAGACCTGGCCGTGGCCGGTGGGCGACATCCGGAGCACCTCGATGCCGCTCTCGATCTCGTGCGGAATGTGGTGTCCCGGTGAATGCCTCCGGCCGACATCGAGTTGTCCTCGACGGAGTCGAGGTGGATGCTCCGGCTCCTGACGATGCTGTCGTTGAGGGCCGAGTCATCGGGCTCGACCTCGGCGAGCGGCGGATCGGAGTCGCCACCAGCGACGACCAGGGCCGACTGGCCCTACCGTCGGAGGTGCTGCAACGGGATCCTGATCAGGGGAGGATCCACCGGCGAATCCGTGATCTCGTGGAGGAGTTCGAGGCGGTTGCGGTGGTCGTCGGCGTACCGCTCAGCCTCGATGGGTCCACCGGGCCTGCGGCACGCCGTATTGAGGCGGAGATCGCCGAACTGCGGGGCGTTCTCGGAGTTCCGGTGTTCGGCGCTGACGAAAGATTCAGTACGGCTGAGGCGCACCAGCACCTGCGCCGAGCCGGCCTCGACGAGCGGGCCCGCCGGGCTGTCGTCGATGCCGCCGCTGCGGCTGCCATCCTCCAGAGTTGGCTGGATCGTCGACGCCACTGCGAGGAGGGCACCCAGTGAGCGACTCCACGGAAACCCGGTCCGAGGCCACGCCACCGACCGAGGGGGTCGTCAGGCGAAGAGGCGGAGCCAGTGGTTCCCGGCCCGCCCCAGCGCCTCGCCGACGCCTTCCCGGGGGTCCGGTCCGCGCCGGAGAGGAGTTCGTTCCACTTCATCCATCTGGTCGTGGCGGGCGTCGCCTGGTGGCGCTGGTCGCCATCGTTGCTGCGCTGTGCGGAGTGGCGCTGTTGCTCGCCATTGTCTGGATCACCCGTCAGGTGGACCCCAGCGGGCCCCAGGGCGAGCTGGTCGGCGATGTCGTGATCGAACCCGGCACCTCGCGCGACGGCATCGCCGACGTCCTCGCCGAGCGAGGTGTGATCACCAATGCTGCTCTGTTCCGCTCTCACGCCCAGATCACCGGTGGTGGACCGTGGGAAGCCGGTCGGTACGTGAACTTCAGGTCGAACTCGTCCTTCGACGAGGCTGCGGCCGTTCTCGACGAGGGCCCGCTTCCACCCGATGCTCGTGTGGTACGCATCCCCGAGGGGACCAATCTCGGCGGAATCCTCCAGATCATCGAGCAGTCGATACCCGGAGTGACCGCTGCGGACCTCCTGGCTGCACTGGGGTCGGGGCAGGTGACCTCCAAGTACAGGCCTGACGAGGTGAGCAACTGGGAGGGCTTCTTCTTCCCTGACACCTACGAGTTCGCCGTCGATGCCACGCCCGTTCAGATCCTCCAGACGTTGGCGGATCGCAATGACGAGATCCTCGACTCCCTCGACTTCGACCGGGCCGAGGCGCTCCAGGGGCGGTCGGCCTACGACCTCATCAAGGTGGCATCGTTGATCGAACGCGAGGCCGGGGAGCCTCCAGAGGAGCGGGGCCAGATCGCCCGGGTGATCTACAACCGGCTCGACACCGACGAGATCCTCGGAATCGATGCGTCGAACCTCTACGGACTCGGTCGTACCGCCGGTGAGTTGACTGCGGCGGACCTCGCCGTGGAGTCTCCGTACAACCTTCGCCTCAATCGGGGTCTCCCGCCGACGCCGATTGCATCCCCGGGCAAGGCCTCCCTCGAGGGTGCGATCCGGGCTCCCGTGGGTGACTGGCTCTACTACGTGCTGGTCTCCAACGACCCTCCGAGCCATTTCTTCACAGCATCTGCTGAGGAGTTCGAACGGGTCGCTCAGGAGTCGCGTGATCGGGGAGTGTTCTGAGCACCGTCGTTGCTCCGTGGAGTCCCACCGGCTCCACCACGCTGGCCTGTGTCATCGGTGATCCGGTTCGTCACTCGCTCTCACCGGTGATCCACAACGCTGCGTTCGCCGAAGCCGGACTCGATTGGGTGTACGTGGCACTTGAGGTGGCGATGGTCGATTTGCCTGATGCGCTCGTCGGTCTGCGCGCCCTCAGGGTCGGTGGGGTCTCCGTCACGATGCCCCACAAGGAGGCAGTCGTGGACCTGGTCGATTCCACCACGGCGGAGGCGTCGACCCTCAAGGCGGTGAACTGCATCGTTCCCGACGGCAATCGTCTCGTCGGTCACAACACCGACGGGGCCGGCTTCATCGAAGGTCTTCGCTCAGCGGGTCGGCGAGCGGCCGATTCGGCAGCGGGCTTCTGCGTCGTGTTCGGTACCGGGGGTGCAGCCCGCTCGGTCGCGTTTGCGCTCGCCGACGCCGGTGCGGACGAGGTCAGGCTCGTCAGTCGGGATCCCGCCAGGTGCGACGCCGTTGCCGATTCGCTCGGTGCGCTGATTCGGAGCGGATCGACAGACGACGTCGAACGGGCCGACCTGGTCGTCAACGCCACGCCCCTCGGGATGGAGGCTCACCCGGGCCAGCCGTGCCCCGCAGGTCGGCTCCCGGAGCATGCCGTCGCAGTCGACCTCGTCTACCACCCGATCCGCACTGCGTGGCTCGAAGCCTGTGCCGCCCGGGGGCTTCCGGTAATCAACGGCATTCCGATGCTCGTGCATCAAGCAGCTGCAGCGTTCGAGCTGTGGACCGGATGTGCCCCACCGCTCGAGGCGATCGAGATCGCAGTTCGAACGCACCTCGAGGCCGCTCCTGGCTTGAGCGGTGGCCGGAGATGACGAGCAACTGAAGTCGAGCCGCCCGGATGCCGATAGGACGAGGACACCCAAGGAGGTGCGCTCCCGATGGCTCTCAACGGCACCCTCGATTCGTTTCCACTCGCCGACATCCTGCGCTTTCTCTCAACGGCGCAGCGCACCGGCGTCCTCCAGATCGACGGCGACCGAGGATCGGTGCGGCTATGGATCGAGGACGGCGAGTGCACCGGCGCCGAAGCCGGAGCGGTGATGCTCGACGACGCAGTTTCAGCGGCTTTTGAGGCACTGAGATTCACGGCTGGAACGTTCAGCTTCACCGACGGTGGTTCGACCCCGCTCCGTCTCTCCCCGCGCCCTCTGAGCGTTGTGTTGAACGACGCCCTCGACCTCCGGGCCGAGTGGAACTCGATCGAGTTGGTGCTCCCGTCGTCTCGGCACTGGGTGCGTCCGGTCGCCACGCCGCCCGACGGCCGGGCAGTGCTCGACCCGCTCGGCTGGCGTCTCGTGACGGGACTGGGCCGGTCCGACGACGTCGGGTCGGTCGTGGCCCGGTCCGGACTGGGCGAACTCGAAGGAGCCCGGGTGCTCGTCGGCCTGATTCGCGAGGGTCTCATCGTGGTCGAGCCGCCGGCGGAGGCCACCGCCGAGCCCCCCGAGGTCGTGTTCGAACCCCAGACGCCCGCCCCCCTGTCCGCTCCGGTTCCTGCTGCGGACCCGTTCGGCGAGACCCCGGATCGCTTCCCCATCGACGATCTCTTCGGGGTCGAGGCCCCGTTCGAGCCCAGCTCGCCTCCGGCACCGGCGGCCCCTGATCCGTCGGTCGGGCTGAGTCCAGAGGTGGCGTCGGTGATCGCCGAGGTGGTGAGTTCGCCCGCCACGACGGAGCCGAGCAGCACGGACCCGGCGTTCCGCTGAGCGCGCTGGTTGCGCCGTGGCGCAACCGGGGGTCGACGGTTCGATACGGTGTTGGCGTGTGTGAATCGCGCATGACTCCTGACCTGAGCGGAGCAGGATGAGCCTCCCGACCGACGGTTCAGCGGGCGCCGTGCACGGATTCGCCAGCGGCTCTGGAAACGCGGACACCGCTGGCGGCACCGTGTCGATCTCCGGTGGCGCCCCGGAGGTCGTGTCGTTCGTCCGGCACGGTTCAGTCTTCGGATTCGGACGGTTCGGGCCCGGCCAGGACCCAGTCTGGATCGAGTTCAGCGACATCGTGAACATCGATGAACTCGGCGAGCCGGGTCCCGACGGGCCGACCGTCGAGATCTCCACTGTTTCCGGCCGGGTGCTCGTGGCGACGTTTCCGCAGACGTTCTGCGACTCGCTCGTCGACGCACTCGTCGCTTCGATGAGCGAGCGAACCGGAGGGCCCGTGCCGGTCGGGCCCGAGTCGGTCGGGCCCGTGCCGGAGCCCCGAGATGATGCTCCGATCGAGCACTTGCCGGCGGCGTCTCCGGTGGAAGCGGCCCCTCTGCCCAGAGACGCCGGGAGGGAGTCGGGCCTGCCTCCGTCACCCGTCCTCGGTGCGAACCCCTTCGCCGCAACTCCGACTGAGCCGGTCGCGCCGGTCGAGCCGGCGGTCCCTGAGCCGGTGGCGCCGGTCGAGCCGGCGTTCTCTGAGCCGGTCGTGCCGATCGAACCGGCGTTCTCTGAGCCGGTCGTGCCGATCGAACCGGCGTTCCCTGAGCCGGTGGCGCAGGCTGCGGGAGTCGAACCGTTGCTGGGCATTCCGGTGGCGGGGGAGTTCCCTGGTGCCACGTCCGAGAACTCCGGAACCGGAGCGCTCCCGCCGGATGCGTCGATTCCGATGTGGTTGCAGGATCCGGCGCATCAGGCGTCGGCCAGCGGCGTGGTGATCAAATCGGAGAGCGCGCTCGTCGTTGAGGACGTGACCTACATCGGAGGGCACCCGTCGGCCAAGCGCAAGCGGAAGAAGTGCGTCGGGACGCTCACACGAACCTCGATCGAGATCACCGGTAAGGGCATCCACATCGTCATCCCATGGACCGATGTCGTGTCCATCGAGGCGCAGAACCCGGACGAGGCTCGATTCCGGATCAGCACTCGTATCCAGGCGGAGTCGACGGCGATCGTGATCCAGCAGCGGGACGGTGCGACGGTGCTCCTCGAGGCGCACTCGTGCCCCAAGGTCCCGTTGCAGGGAGCCATCGTCCAACTCGTCGACGGTGTCGGCGTGGTGGTGGTCTGACCCCGGTGCTCTTGAGCGGCCGGGTGCACGTCGCACTCGTCGGGCTGTCCGGATCAGGCAAGACGGTCGTGGCGCCGGTTCTCGCAGACCTCCTCGGACTCGTCGCCGTCGACACCGACGCCGCGGTCGCCCGGGTCGCGCAGCGCTCTGTGGGGGAGATCTTCGCCGAGCAGGGTGAGGCGACGTTCCGGGAACTCGAGAGTGGCGCCCTCCGTGCCCTGCTCAGCGGGCCCCCCGCCGTGATCGCCACCGGCGGTGGGATCGTCCTCGCCGAGACGAATCGGTCCCTTCTCCGGGATCACTGTGAGGTCGTCTGGCTCCGATCCAGCATCACCACGCTCGCCGACCGGATCGCAGCGAGCGGTGAACCACGACCGCTGCTCCAGCACGGTGGCCGAACTGCCTTGGCTCAACAGCTTCTGGAGCGGGAAGATCTTTACGCCGAGGTCGCCGATCACGTCGTCGACACCGATTCGCTCGAACCGGATCAGGTCGCTCGGCTGGTGGTGTCGGAGGTGACCCGTGGGTGAGGTCGAGTTCGCCGAGATCGGGTCCGGCGAGTACTGCGTCACGATCGAACTCCCCGATGGTCGGACGAGCACGGTCGTGATCGGAGACGGGGTCCGTCACCGGCTGTTCGAGTTCATCGGATCGCGCCCCCGCCGATGTGCAATCGTGACCCAGGCCTCCATCGGCGTGGCGGTCGACCCGGTGGTGGAGCACCGTGTGTTCCACATTGCTGACGGAGAATCGAACAAGTCCATGACGACGATCGAGGCTCTCTGCGAGGCGTTCGCTGACTGGGGGCTCACTCGCTCCGATGTCGTGGTGGGTCTCGGTGGGGGACTCACCACCGATGTCGCCGGTTTCGCAGCATCCGTCTACCACCGCGGCGTGGACGTGGTGCACGTGCCGACCACACTGCTCGCACAGATCGACGCCGCCGTCGGAGGCAAGACCGGCGTCAACCTGCCACAGGGCAAGAATCTCGTGGGCAGCTACTGGCAGCCCGCCGCGGTCCTGTGTGACACCGAGACGCTCCGCACGCTGCCCGAGCGTGAGTGGCGCTGCGGCCTCGGCGAGCTCGCCAAGTACCACTGGCTCGGCGGCGGTCGCCTGGATGAACTCCCGCTCGCCGAGCGTGTGGCGCGCTGTGTCGAGATCAAGGCGAGGGTGGTTGCTGCCGATGAGCGTGAGTCGGGTCAGCGGGCCCTGCTCAACTACGGACACACCCTCGGCCACGCCATCGAGATCGCCGGGTCACACGACCTTCGTCATGGCGAGGCGGTTGCTGTGGGGCTCGTGTTTGCTGCGGAACTCGCCGCGTCACTCGGCCGGATCGACAGCGCTGCGGTCGTCGAGCACCGCCGCGTCGTGTCGGGGTACGGCCTCCCGACCAATCTGCCGTCCGGACTCGATCCTGATGAGCTGATCCGATTCATGTCGAGGGACAAGAAGGTGCTCGACGGGGGACTCACGTTCGTCCTCGACGGGCCTGACGGTCTCGAGGTCGTCGCCGGTGTGGACCCTGCCCTGGTGCGTCGCACCCTGGAGGTGGTGACGTGAGCGATCCGATCATCCTGTTGCTCTCAGGACCGAACCTCAATCTCCTGGGAGAACGCCAACCCGAGATCTACGGGCGGACGACGCTTCCCGAGCTCGTCGAAATCGCTCGGGGTGCAGCTGCAGAACGTGGTTTCGCCCTCGAGCACCTCCAGTCCAACCACGAGGGGGATCTCGTCGAAGCCGTCCACGGTGCGCGTGGGAGGGCCGACGCCGTTGTGGTCAACGCCGGGGCGCTGACGCACTACGGATGGAGCCTCCACGATGCGCTGGCGGCCTACGACGGTGTGATCGTCGAACTCCACCTGTCCAATCCGGTGAGTCGGGAGGCGTGGCGGTCGACATCGGTCATCAGTCCTCTGGCGCACGGTGTCGTGGCCGGGTTCGGGCCGGCCGGGTATCCGCTTGCAGTTGGGGCGACGATCGGACTGGTCGAGGGCCGACGCAGGGCAGACCGGGCGTAGTCTGTCAACGTGACCGTCACCGAGCACCTGACTCCGACTGCCGTGGGTGGGGAGCTCCCGCCACTGCAGGTCTCGCACCGTTTGGATCGTCTCCGCGCTGCGCTCGCCGATTGCGGCTGCGACTCGCTCGTGGTGGCGAACCTGACCAACGTTCGCTACCTCACCGGCTTCACCGGGTCGGCGGGCCTCCTCCTCGTTACCCAGAACGAAGCGCTGTTGACCACTGATGGTCGGTACCGAACCCAGTCCTCCGAACAGATCGCTGATTCGGGAGCCCACGTCGAGGTCTACATCGTCGATGCCGAACCTGACGGTGAGGTGCTCAGGCGGCTCCTCGGAAGTCCGGGCACCATCGGACTCGAGTCCGAGACCGTGTCGTGGTCGACCCAGCGGCGATGGGCCGAGGAACTCGGTGCCGATCGACTCGTCCCGACCACCGGGGTGGTTGCCGGTCTGCGTCTGATCAAGGACATCGGCGAGGCGTCCCGGATCCGCACGGCGTGCGACATCGCCGACCGGGCGTTCGCCGAGGTGCGCCCGCGTCTCGGTGAGGGTCCGACCGAGATCGAGTTCGCCCTCGAACTCGACGCCCGGGTCCGATCCCTCGGGGCTGATGATCTCAGCTTCGACACGATCGTCGCATCCGGCCCCAACGGTGCGAAGCCGCACCATCGGCCAGGTGACCGGCGGATCAGCGAGGGTGACCTCGTCGTTTGCGACTTCGGTGCACTCGTCGACGGCTACCACTCCGACATGACCAGAGCGGTGGCCGTGGGTGATGTGGGCCCTGAACGACGGAAGATGCTCGAGGTCGTGCTCGAGGCCCAGAACCTCGGGGTGCTCGCCGTGGCGGACGGTGTTCCGGCCAGCGAGGTCGATGCCACGTGTCGTCAGCACATCGAGCGAGCGGGACTCGGCGAGACGTTCGTCCACTCGACCGGCCACGGCGTCGGCCTCGACATCCACGAGGACCCTCGGCTGTCGGTCCGCTCCACTGCTACGTTGTCAGCCGGTTTCGTGGTGACCGTCGAGCCAGGGGTGTACGTCCCGGGTGTCGGCGGCGTCCGGATCGAGGACACCGTGCTCGTCACCGAGGACGGTTGCGACCGGCTCACGTTGACCCCGAAGGACCCCGTCCTGATCTGAGCAGCCCGCCCGGATCCGGGTCCCTCGGTCCATCGAGCAGCCACGACGGAGGACCCATGGCGCAGATCGCAACGTCGGACTTCAAGAACGGGATGACCCTCGACCTCGACGACGGGCTGTTCACGCTCGTGGAGTTCCAACACGTCAAGCCGGGCAAGGGCGGTGCGTTCGTCCGCACGACGCTCAAGAATGTCCGCAACGGGGCCGTCGTCGAGCGGACGTTTCGTGCGGGTGAGCGGATGGAACGGGCGATCGTCGACAAGAAGGAGATGCAGCTGCTCTACCGGGACGGCGAGGACTACGTGTTCATGGACAACGCCACCTACGACCAGCTGACGGTCTCGCCCGAGGTACTCGGAGATCGGGTGGACTACCTCGTCGACTCATCCACTGCGCTGATCGTCATGTACGGCGACGAGATCATCGGCGTCGACCTCGCTGCATCGGTCGAGCTCACGATCACCGAGACCGAACCGGGCCTGCAGGGCGATCGGGTGTCGGGTGCCAAGAAACCGGCGACGCTCGAGACGGGGCTCGTCGTTCAGGTACCGCTGTTCATCGAGCCGGGCGAACGCATCAAGGTCGATACCCGGACCGCCGAGTTCATCTCCCGGGCATGACTTCCGCTGCTGGAGTCGCACCCGGTGGTCGACGTGACGCCAGGGAACGGGCGATCCACCTCCTCTACGAGGCGGAGGCCAAATCGGCGCACGTGTCCTCGGTCGTGGCTGGTCAGGCGCTCCCGCCCGACCCCTACGCAGTGACTCTCGCCGATGGGGTGGACGGCCGACGCGACGAGCTCGATGGTCTGATCGCCGCACGCTCCGTGGACTGGCCGCTCGATCGGATGCCGGCGCTGGACCTCACCGTGCTGCGGATCGCCACCTACGAACTGCTCTGCGAGCCCGAGGTTCCCACCGAGGTCGTTCTCGCCGAGGCGACCGGGCTCGCAGGAGAATACGGAACCGATGACTCGGCCCGATTCGTCAACGGAGTGCTCGCAGCGATCGCTCGGGACGTTCGGGGTCATCGCAGCGGAGGTGCCGGCACACGGGAGTGAGTCGGGGTTCGTGGCGCAACCGGGTGCTCGGGCGTGGTACGGTCCAAACCTGACCGTGAAGGGAGTCCTGCGAGGCTCCTACGGACAGGAGGACCTGCCGGTGGCAGAACGAGAGCGACGGATGACGCGCCCCTACGGCGGTGTGTTCGTGGCCCGTTCCCAGGTCATGGGTCCAGAAGAGATCGAGCGGTCGATCCGGCGGATGGCCCACGAGATCCTCGAACGCAACCTCGGCCTCGACGGTCTCGTCGTCGTCGGACTGCAGACCGGTGGCGTCGACCTGGCGATGGCCATCGCCCGCACCCTCGGCGAGATCGAGGAGTTGTCCGAGGACGATCCACCGGTTCCCGTCGGCACCCTCGATGTGGCGCTGTATCGAGACGACATCGGCATCCGGCCACTCCTGCCCGAGGAGGTCACAGACATCCCCGTCGACCTCGACGGTCAGACTGTCGTTCTCGTCGACGACGTCCTGTTCACCGGCCGGACCATCCGGGCGGCCCTCGACGCCGTGTGCGACTTCGGACGCCCCCGTGCGGTTCAACTCGCCGTGATGGTCGACCGCGGTCATCGCGAGTTGCCGATCCGCCCCGACTACGTGGGGAAGAACCTCCCGACGCGACGCGATGAACTCGTCGACGTCTCCATGACCGCAGTGATGCTGGGGGAGTTGCAGAAGCAGTGAGGCACCTCCTCGCCATCGACGACCTCAGCCGGGACGATCTCGAGGAGATCCTCGATCTCACCTCGTCGATGGTCGAGGTGAGCGGCCGTTCGATCCCAAAGGTTCCGGCGCTCCGGGGTCGGACCGTGGTGTCGTTGTTCTACGAGGACTCGACGAGGACACGGTTGAGCTTCGATTCGGCCGCCAAGCGACTCTCGGCCGACACGATGAGCTTTGCGGTCTCGAGTTCCTCGATCAGCAAGGGTGAGTCGATCCGCGACACTGTCGAAACGATCGAGGCGATGGGAATGGACGCCATCGTGGTCCGGCACGGATACTCGGGAGTTCCGGCCCAGATCGCCCGATGGACCCAGGCCTCGGTGGTGAACGCAGGTGATGGTTGGCACCAGCATCCGACGCAGGCACTCCTCGACTCCTACACGATCCGGGACCATCTCGGCGACCTCGAGGGCCGTCGCATCGCAATCGTCGGCGATGTCGTCCACTCGCGGGTGGCACGTTCCAACATCGAAGCGTTCAACCGCCTCGGAGCCAGCGTGGTCCTCGTCGCCCCACCCACCTTGCTCCCCTCGGCTCTCAGCAGCTGGCCGGTGGAGGTGACCGAGGACTTCGACTCGGTGATTCCCGAACTCGACGTCTGCTACCTGCTGCGAATTCAGCGGGAACGGGCATCAGAGGCGCTGGTTCCGAGTCTGCGGGAGTACACGGCGCGTTTCGGTCTCACCGCAGCTCGAGCCCGTCGACTCCACTCGAAGGCGTTGATCATGCACCCCGGGCCGATGAATCGTGGCGTGGAGATCGCAGGCGACGTGGCCGAGCAGGACAACGCAGTGGTCGCCGAGCAGGTTGCCAACGGCGTAGCGGTGCGCATGGCCGTGCTGTTCCTGTTGCTCGGTCCGGGCCGAGCCGGTGCGGCGTCCCAATCAGTATTCGAGCCGGTGGGGATCGAGGAGATCTGATGAGTGAGCCCGTCCAGCTACCGCTGCGCCCCGGGGGTGACGAAGACGTCGACCTGGTGCTCCGGGGAGGAACCGTCATCGACTCCTCGGGCGAACGGCGAGCCGATGTCGTGATCCGTGGGCGCGACGTCGTGGCGGTCGGAGAGGACCTCTCCGGCAACGACGTCATCGATGTCTCGGGATGCATCGTCGCTCCCGGGCTCGTCGATCTGCATACTCACCTCCGTCAACCGGGCAAGGAGGAGGCGGAGACCATCGAGAGCGGCTCGCGTGCTGCTGCCCTCGGCGGCTACACGGCGGTGCTGGCCATGCCCAACACGACCCCGGCGATCGACTGCGCCGCTGTCGTCCGTGAGGTCCTCGAACTCGGTCGATCAGCCTGTTGTGATGTCCACACCTCCGGTGCGATCACCGTCGACCGGGCTGGTGATCGGCTGGCGCCCCTCGCCGAGATGGCCGCACTCGGCGTGAAGCTCTTCACCGATGACGGCGCCGGCGTGCAGGACGATCTGCTGATGCGTCGGGCCATGGAGTACGGACGGGGCCTCGGCGTCACTCTGGCGCAACACTGCGAGGTGGCGAGCCTCTCTGCGGGGACCTGCATGCACGAGGGAGAGTGGAGCGCACGACTTGGCTTACCCGGTCAGCCTGCAGAGGCCGAGGAGCTCATGGTGATGCGTGACATCGCCCTCGGCCGACTCACCGGTGCCCGCCTCCACTTCCTCCACATGTCAACGGCTGGATCCGTGGCGCTCATCGCTGCGGCGCGTGCCAGCGGGATGGATCTGACCGCCGAGGCCGCACCGCACCACTTCACCCTCACCGACGCCTGCTGCGCTGATTACGACGCCACGTTCAAGGTCCACCCTCCACTTCGAGGCGAGGCGGACGTGGCTGCGATCAGTCGGGCGCTCGCTGACAACACGATCTCCGCCATTGCCACCGATCACGCCCCGCACTGTCCCGAGGACAAGGAGCTCCCCTTCGAACAGGCTCCTCCGGGCATGCTGGGCCTCGAGTATGCGTTGGCGCTCGCCATCACGCAGCTCGTCGACGGTCCGGCGAGCATGTCGCTCGCCGACGTCCTCGCTCGGCTCAGTTGGCAGCCGGCAGCGATCGCCCGGATGGAGCGTCACGGCCGTCCGGTCGCTCCGGGTTCACCGGCCAATCTCTGCGTCATCGATCCACATCACACCTGGACCATCGACGACTCCGGTGGAGCATCCCGGAGCCGCAACGTTCCCTATGTGGGACGGGAAGTCCGTGGGCGGGTCCGCCACACGGTCTGCGAAGGCGTCGTCACAGTCCGAAACGGGGAGGCTCAGCAGTGACCATCACACCAGCGGCGATCGTGCTCGCAGACGGGACGACATTCGAGGGCGAGGCCATCGGGGCAGAGTTGCCCGGGGGTGTGGGAAGCGGCGAGTTCGTGTTCAACACGGTCATGACCGGTTACCAGGAGGTCATCTCGGATCCGTCCTACGCCGGGCAGGTCATCACGTTCACCTCGACCCACATCGGCAACTACGGGGTGACACCGCTCGATGACGAAGCTCGTAGCGTCCACTGCGCCGGCGTGGTGGTCCGGGATCTCGCCCGCCGCCACAGCAACCAACGGTCCGCCGGTGACCTCGATTCATTCCTCCGGTCCAACGGGGTGGGCGGCGTGGCCGGCGTCGACACCCGGCGACTGACCCGGCACCTCCGTGACCACGGTGCGATGCCGGGAGCATTCGGAACGGCTGCAGCGAGCGATCTCCTCGCCGCAGCACAGGCTGCTGAGGGAACCGACGGCCGGGACCTGGTGGCATCGGTCTCGACCGATCAGACCGTTGTCCACGCTGGTCCCGCTGGCGCCGACCGGCGGATCGTGGCCCTGGACCTGGGCATCAAGGCGACGATCGTCCGCCATCTCAACGCTCTCGGAGAGGTCCACGTGATTCCTGCGGCGACCCCGGCATCAGAGATCCTGGCGCTCCGGCCCGACGGCGTGTTCCTGTCCAACGGCCCCGGCGATCCGGGCGCTGTGTCGACCGTCCCCGACACGGTCGCATCGTTGCTCGGCGAGGTTCCGATTTTCGGTATCTGCATGGGGCACCAGATGCTGGCCACGGCGCTCGGCGGGGTGACCCACAAGCTGCCGTTCGGTCACCACGGAGGAAACCACCCCGTTCGAGACGAGTCCACGGGGCGGGTGGAGATCACCAGCCAGAACCACAACTACTGCGTCGATCCCGATTCGCTCGCCCGGATCGAGGTGACGCACGTGAACCTCAACGACGGGACGCTGGAGGGGTTCCGCAGTCTCGACGTCCCGGCGTTCGCCGTGCAGTACCACCCCGAAGCAGGTCCGGGCCCCCACGACAGCCGGTATCTCTTCGATCGCTTCGCCGAGCTGATGGATGCTCGAGCGTGAGCGCCTGTGGACTACGACGAGGGGAGCCGTCCGGCAACGGCGTCGGCCTCTTCGCCGAGGTGATCGCCGATACCCTCCACCACGACTCGCTCCACCCGGCTGCCGAGCAGCGGGATCCGCACCCTGATGTCGCCGCGGATCTGGCGCAGGGCCGTGTCGCCTTCGGAGATCAACGTCGCCTCTGCAGCAGCCCGCATCAGCGAGGCCGCCTGATCCGGAGCGAAGCTGATCGAGGCGCTACGACTCAGCAGATCCCACGACGTCTGCTCGACCCATGCCACATCGTTGGTGTCGATGAACCTCGATGCCTCCGACGGCAACGAGACGGTGAGTCGGTAGCGCAGGCGAACCACGGCGGAGTCCTGTTTCCGGGTGACCTCGAGCACTTCGGGAGCGCTGGTGGCGGAGAGCCCATCGAGAGTTCCCCAGAAGTCGGGATCGAGGTAGACCTCGATGACGTCCTCGGCGCTGGCGTTCCACTGCTGTTCGAAACCGAACTTCACCGGTGCAGCGTTCCACACCACAGCAGTCCTCGGCGGCATCGGGGGCCATGACCCCGGTCCCGCATTCCGAATCTGAAGCCGAGGCGGTCGCCCGCCTCGGCGTCCCGCATCCATGTCCCGCATCCATGAGGAGTAGGTGTGCCCCGTCGAAGTGACCTTGAGTCCATCCTGATCATCGGCTCTGGGCCGATCGTCATCGGGCAGGCCTGCGAGTTCGACTACTCCGGCACCCAGGCGTGCCGGGTCCTGCGCGAGGAGGGATACCGGGTGATCCTCGCCAACTCCAATCCGGCCACGATCATGACGGATCCGGACTTCGCCGACGCCACGTACGTCGAACCGCTCGTCGCTGAGGTCCTCGAGCGGATCCTCGACGTCGAGCGCCCCGATGCGGTGCTCCCGACGCTCGGAGGGCAGACGGCGCTGAACCTGGCCATGGAACTCTCCGAATCGGGTGCCCTCGCCGACCGGGGGATCGAACTCATCGGAGCCGATGCCGAGGCCATCGCCACCGCAGAGGATCGCGAGCGTTTCAAGCAGGCGATGATTGAGATCGGGTTGGCTGTTCCGGCCTCGGGGACGGCGCACACCATGGACGAGGCCCGGGCCGTTCTGGAGCGACTCGGTCTTCCGGTGGTGATCCGTCCCGCGTACATCCTCGGTGGGAGAGGTACCGGCATCGCCTCGACCCCCGCCGAGTTCGACCTGATCGCCGGGCGGGGCCTTGCGGCGAGTCCCATCTCCGAGATCCTCATCGAGCGCTCGATCGCCGGATGGAAGGAGTACGAACTCGAGGTGATGCGGGACCGCGCCGACAACTGCGTGATCATCTGCTCGATCGAGAACGTCGACCCGATGGGTGTGCACACGGGCGATTCGATCACCGTCGCACCCGCTCAGACCCTCAGCGACGTCGAGTACCAGGAGATGCGGGATGCGGCCTTTGCCTGCATCCGGCGGGTCGGTGTGGAGACGGGCGGCTCCAATGTGCAGTTCGCCGTGAATCCCGCCAACGGTGATCAGGTGGTCATCGAGATGAACCCACGCGTGAGCCGTTCCTCGGCACTGGCCTCCAAGGCGACCGGCTTCCCCATTGCGAAGATCGCAGCCAAGCTCGCGGTGGGCTACACGCTCGACGAGATCCCGAACGACATCACCCGGGTGACCCCGGCGAGCTTCGAGCCGGTCATCGACTACGTCGTCACGAAGATTCCTCGCTGGGCCTTCGAGAAGCTTCCCGGGGTCGAGCCCAGACTGGGTACGCAGATGCAGTCCGTCGGTGAGGCCATGGCGATCGGCCGCACGTTTCCCGAGTCCCTCCAGAAGGCGCTCCGGTCCCTCGAACAGGGCCGGAGTGGGCTCAACGCCGATCCGGCCGAGGTGCTCGTCGATGACGTCGCCACCGGTGATCTGCTCGCCGACGTGGCAGTGGCCAGCCCCGACCGGATCTTCGGAGTCGAGTCGCTTCTGCGGCGTGGGGTCCCCGTCTCGGAGGTCCACGAGGCGTGCGGAATCGATCCGTGGTTCCTCGATCAGATGCTTGCGATCAGCGAGGAGCGGGAGGCGCTCGTGGCGATCGAGGGCGCACCGGCTTCGCTGATCCCGCCGGAGTGGCGTCGCGCCAAGCGACTCGGCTTCGGCGACGCTCAACTCGCCTGGCTGTGGGGGACAGACGAGTCCGCGGTCCGCTCGGCGCGCCTCGCCGCCGGGGTCGAGGTGACCTACAAGACCGTCGATACCTGTGCTGCGGAGTTCGAGGCGTCGACGCCGTACCACTACGGCACCTACGAGGACACCTCGGAAGTGGAGCCATCCTCTGGCGAGAAGGTCCTCATCCTCGGGTCCGGACCCAATCGCATCGGCCAGGGAATCGAGTTCGACTACTGCTGTGTCCACGCGTGTTTCGCTCTGGCCGACGCCGGGTTCGAGACGGTCATGGTCAACTGCAATCCCGAGACCGTCTCCACCGACTACGACACCTCGGACCGCCTGTACTTCGAACCGTTGTCGGTGGAGGGCGTCCTCAACGTAATCGACTCCGAACGTCGTTCGGCCGAGGCTGGTGGGGGTCGACTCGTCGGAGTCATCGTGGCGCTCGGTGGTCAGACGCCGCTCAAGCTCGCCGGAGCGCTCCCACCGGAGTTGATCCTCGGCACCTCGCCGAGAAGCATCGACCTCGCCGAGGACCGTGACCGCTGGAACTCGCTGTGTGCCCGGCTCGAGATTCCCCAGCCGGCGGGGGGCACCGCAACGACCATCGAGGCCGCCCGGAGCATCGTCGAACGCATCGGATTCCCCGCCCTGATCCGCCCGTCCTACGTGCTCGGTGGACGGGCCATGGAGATCGTCTACGACGTCGACGGACTCGAGAGCGCATGGTCGGCGATCGCTGCGGACGGTTCGCTCGGACGGGAGGGTGGACTCGCCGCTGAGCGGCCGGTGTTGATCGATCGTTTCCTCGAGGACGCCACCGAGGTCGACGTCGACGCCATTCGGGACTCGACCGGCGAGGTGATCATCGGCGGGATCATGGAGCACGTCGAGGAAGCGGGGGTGCACTCCGGCGACAGTGCCTGTGTCATCCCCCCGGTCGGCCTCTCTCCCGAGACGATCGCCGTGATCGAGGGACACACCCGGTCCATCGCTGCGGCTCTCGATGTGCGAGGACTGATCAACGTGCAGTTCGCCGTCAAGCGCGTCGGTGACGACGAGAGTGCGTCCGGTTCCGGCGGTCAGGTCTTCGTGATCGAGGCCAACCCACGCGCCTCGAGGACCGTCCCGTTCGTGGCCAAGGCCACCGGCGTGCCTCTCGTGAAGGTTGCAGCCAGGGTGATGTGCGGCGCCACGCTCGCCGAGCTGCGAGCCGAGGGCCTCCTGGTGGCTCCGAGCGCCGGCAAACACGTGGCCGTCAAGGAGGCTGTCCTCCCGTGGAACCGGTTCCCCGACATCGATGCCCTCCTCGGCCCGGAGATGCGTTCCACCGGTGAGGTCATGGGCATCGACCGCTCGTTCCCGCTGGCGTTCGCCAAGTCCCAGTTGGCGGCCGGGGACCGGATGCCGCAGTCGGGAACGGTGTTCTTCTCGCTCGCCGACCGGGACAAGCGGATCGGACTGCAGGCGGCACGGCGCTTCCACGAGCTCGGATTCGACCTCGTGGCGACATCGGGCACCGCGGCGGCATTCGTTCGTGAGGGCCTCCCGGTGGCAGAGGTGGTCGCCAAGCTGCAACGCGCCGAAGGCGACCCGGAGGGCGGTCTCGACGGTGTCGATCTCATCGAGGGAGGGCGGGTCCAACTCGTGGTGAACAGCCCGAGGGGCCGGGGTCCGAGGGCCGACGGTGCCCACCTCCGGCGTGCCGCCGGACGAGCCGGGATTCCCCTCCTCACCACCGCAGCAGCGGCACTCGCAGCCGCCAACGGCCTCGCCGAGTGGATGACGGCGGACCTGCAGGTCCGGAGCCTCCAGTCCTACCATCGGGACCACGACGGGTGAGTCGGAAGCGGAGCCCCCGGACGTCGGCATCGGTCGACCTGCGAACCGATGTCGGATCGGTCCAACTGCGGAACCCGGTCATGACCGCCTCGGGAACGGCCGGGTACGGAACCGAGCTCAGTGGATTCGTCGACCTCGATGAGGTGGGAGCGATCGTGGTGAAGTCGCTCGGAGCCGAACCCTGGCCGGGCAACGCCGCCCCGCGGGTCCACGGCACCGACTCCGGGATGCTCAACAGCGTCGGACTCCAGGGACCCGGTGTGGCGGCCTGGCGGCGTGAGCAGCTCCCGGCGCTCGTGTCGGCCGGTGCCACCGTCGTGGCGAGCATCTGGGGACGATCCGTCGAGGACTACGCCGATGCGGCGGCGGCATTGAGTGACCTGCCGTCGGCTGTGGTGGCAGTCGAGGTGAACCTGTCCTGTCCCAACCTCGACGGTGGAGCCCACCTGTTCGCGCACGACCCTGACGCCGCCGCAGCGGTGGTCGCGGCGTGCGCCGCTGCGGGCGTACCCCGTTGGGCCAAGCTCAGTCCCAACACCGACCGGCTCGTCGACGTGGCCCGAGCAGTCGGAGAGGCGGGTGCCGAGGCCGTGACCCTCGTCAACACCCTGCTCGGCATGGTGATCGACGTCGAGCACCGTCGCCCGCTGCTCGGCGCCGGCGGCGGGGGACTGTCGGGGCCTGCCATTCGCCCGGTCGCCGTGCGAGCCGTCCACAACGTTCGCGCTGCGCTCCCCGACCTGCCGATCATCGGCGTCGGCGGCATCACGACGGGAGCACACGCAGTGGAGTTCCTCCTCGCCGGTGCGTCAGCAGTGCAGGTCGGCACGGCGACGTTCGCTGACCCGCGTGCCACTGCACACGTTCTCGGAGGATTGGCATCGTGGTGCGAGCAGCACGGCGTGGGTAGCGTGCGGGAGTTGATCGGAGGAGTTCATGGCTGAGGACGATCCCCGCACCACGGGTGCGGGCGTGCCCGACGAGGTCCGCCAGCGGCTGGCGCTCGTCCTCGACGTCGACGATCTCGTGGAGGCCCTGCGGACCGCTGGAGCGCTCCGTGACTACTTCGGTGTCGCCAAGATCGGACTCGAGCTGTTCAGCGCCGCCGGGCCCGATGCGATCGGTTCATTGCGCGACTTCGGGTACGAGGTGTTCCTCGATCTCAAGATGTTGGACATCCCCACCACGGTGAACCGGGCCTGTCGAGTCCTCGGAGCGCTCGGCGTCGACTACCTCACGCTGCACGCCATGGGCGGCGTGGACATGCTCCGAGCTGGCGTCGATGGCCTGCTCGACGGCGCCGACCGCGCCGGTCTCCCGGCTCCGTGCGCGCTCGGGGTGACGGTGCTCACCAGCGATGACTCCGCACCCGACCACGTGGTGCCCAACCGGGTGCGGGTGGCAGTGGAAGGCGGCTGCGGTGGACTGGTGCTCGCTGCAGCCGATCTGCAGACTGCGTTCGATCTGGCCCCTCGACTCAAACGGGTCGTCCCCGGAATCCGCCTGCCGGGCAGCGGGCTCGACGATCAGGCCCGTTGGGCCACTCCCGAGTCGGCCTCCGAGGCCGGAGCCGACCTGCTCGTGATCGGCCGGACCGTGACACAGGCAGCGGACCCCATCGCCGCCGCCGCTGCGGTCGCTGCGGCGATCTGAATCGGTGGCCGCTGATCGCAATAAGGTGATCGCCTGGGCCTCGGAGGTCCGCTCGCAACGGGCGGCTCTCGGCGAGGCCCTCAATCGGAGCGACCTGACGCTCACTGAGTGTCTGGAGCAGGCCCCGAGCGCCCCGTGGTCGTCGACCTCGATCGGTTTCGTGCTCGAATCGCTGCCGGGGGCCCGCAAGGTCGACACCCGCCGAGCGCTCGCTCAACTCCGTGTGGATCCGCGCCGGCCGGTCGGTGGTCTCGACGTCGGTGAGGCTCGTCGGATCCGTTCGGTGTTCCCCCTCGGTTCGGACGATCTCGGCGTCCTTCGGCCGGCCACAGCGGTCATGGTGATCTCGGGTCCGGGCGGTGTCGGCAAGGGCACGATCACTGCATCCGTGCTGGCCGAGGAGCCGACGCTGTGGTTGTCCCGCTCGTGGACCACACGGAACCCTCGGATCGGAGAGGATCTCCAGGCGTACCACTTCGCCTCGCTCGATGAGTTCGATGCCCATGCTCGAGCGGGTGGGTTCCTCGAGTGGGTGGAGTTCCTCGACTACCGGCAGGGGAGTCCGCTCCCTGATCCACCGGTCGGTTTCGACGTGTTGTTCGAGATCGACGTGGCGGGTGCCGCCGCTGTCCGGGAGCGCTACCCCGAGGCGGTGTTGGTGTTCGTCGACGCACCTGATGCAGCCACGCAGGAGGCGAGGCTCCGTGGGCGTGGCGACTCCGAGGAGCGAATCCGCCAGCGACTCGAGCGGTCCATCGAGGAGCGGGCGGCGGCGGTGGACCTCGGGGCGATCACGTTGATCAACGGTGACCTCGAATCCGCAGTGGCCGAGGTTCGGCGCATCCTCGACGATGCCCGGACAGCGGCACGGGTGCGGGCCGAGAGGTCCGGTACCGGAGCCTGAAGTCGCTCTGGTAGCATCGCAAAGCCGTCTCGGACCTGCCGATGGTGTCTGGGATGGTCAGTACCCCCGAACGAGCGGAGTCTCCGTGTCCGATCCCACCAACTCGATGATCTCGCCGCCGATCGAGGGCCTCCTCGAGCGAGCGGGGTCCAAGTTCTCGCTCGTGACGATCAGCGCCCGGCGTGCCCGCGACATCAACAGCTACTACGGACAACTCGGCGATGCGCTTGGTCGTTACGCCGGCCCTCAGGTGACCTCGACGGCGCGGAAGCCCCTGTCGATCGCCTTCGAGGAACTCGACGCCGACAAGGTCGAGGGTGTCGGCGGTGCCACCGGTCGAGAGATTCCAGCTGATCTGCTCCCGGTCGTCGAGATCGAGGGCGCCGAGGAGTTCGACGCCGTGCTCCCGACCGGGCCGGTCGGGACCGAGGACTGAGTCGGAGCGGTCGTGCCGGCGCTGGCCGGCCGTCGTGTGGTCCTCGGGGTCTGCGGCGGAATAGCGGCGTACAAGGCAGTCGAGGTTTGTCGTCAGCTCGTCGATGCCGGCGCCCACGTCGTTCCGGTGCTCACCGATGACGCCACGCGGTTCATCGGTGAGGTGACGTTCTCCGCTCTGGCGTCGGAGCCAGTGCGTCGCTCGCTGTGGGATGACAGTGACCCGATTCCACATACGACACTGGGCCGTGGCGCTGACCTGGTGCTCGTCGCCCCGGCCACGGCCCGGCTGCTGTCCGCCTACGCCTCGGGTTACTCCCACGATCTGCTCACCAACACCCTCATTGCGACCCGTGCCCCGGTGATCGTGTGTCCCGCCATGCACACCGAGATGTGGGAGCACCCGGCTGTGGTCGACAACCTCACCCTCCTCCGATCCCGGGGCGTGGTCGTGGTGGAACCCGAGTCCGGCCGCCTCGCCGGGGGCGACGTCGGTCCCGGCCGGCTCGCTGATGCCTCGTCGATCCTCGCTGCAGTCGATGACCTGTTCGGAACTCAACAATGCGACGACCTGAGCGGTCTCCGGATCGTGATCACCGCCGGCGGCACCCGTGAACCGATCGATCCGGTTCGATTCCTCGGCAACCGGTCCTCGGGCAAACAGGGGCATGCCCTCGCTGCTGCAGCCGTCCGACGTGGGGCCACGGTCACCCTCATCACCACTGCTGGCGGTTCTCGATCCGTTCCGACACCGCCCGTCGACGTCCTCGTCGAGGTGGACACCGCTGCGGAGATGCTTGCGGCTGTCCGCAACCACTCCCCGACCGTCGATGTGGTCGTGATGGCCGCTGCCGTTGCGGACTTCACTCCGGTGGCACCTGCCGGTGACAAGCTGAAGAAGCGCGACGGGATCCCCACGATCGAGTTGCAGCCGACGGTCGACATCCTCGCCGAGCTCGGTGCACAGCGGATTGCCGGGCGCACGCTCGTCGGATTCGCCGCCGAGACCAACGATGTCCTCGCCTCCGCCTCGGCGAAGTTGGCCGAGAAGGGCATTGATCTGATCGTCGTCAACGACGTCTCCGCCCCGGATGTTGGCTTCGAACACGACACGAACGAGGTCCGGATCCTCGGCCCCGACGGTGAGGTCGACCACGTTGCTCTGCGTTCGAAGTCCGCTGTGGCCGACGCTGTGCTCGACGCCGTGGTCGCCGTTCGGCGTCCAGCCGGATCGAGCTGAGCTGACCGATCGGAGAGCGGCGTTGTCGAGCTGGTTGTTCACTTCCGAGTCCGTCACCGAGGGTCACCCCGACAAGTTGGCGGATCAGATCTCCGACGCCGTCCTCGACGGCCTCCTGGCAGTCGATCCTGCGGCCCGGGTGGCGTGCGAGACGTTCGTGACCACCGGGCTCGCCATCGTCGGCGGCGAGATCTCGACGTCGGGTTACCTCGACATTCCCGGCACGGTCCGACGCACGATCTGCGAAGTCGGCTACGACAGCGAGAGCTACGGCTACGACGGGAACACCTGCGGCGTTCTGGTGGGACTCGATCCACAGTCGACCGACATCTCCGGCGGCGTCGAGAACTCCGAGGAGCAACGATCCGGCTCCGCCGGCACCGACGACCTCGATCGGCAAGGGGCCGGGGATCAGGGGATGATGTTCGGCTACGCCGTCGATGAGACCGACGAGCTCATGCCGCTTCCGATCCATCTCGCCCACCGGCTTGCGGAGCGTCTCACCGAGGTGCGCCGCGCAGGAATTGTTCCGTACCTGCGTCCCGATGGAAAGACCCAGGTGACCTTCGAGTACGCCGAGGGTCGACCTGTGGCGTTGCGTACCGTGCTCATCTCGGCTCAACACAACGATGGGGTCGATCGCGACACCGAGATCCGTCCCGACCTCATCGAACACGTGGTGCGACCGGTCGTCCCGGAGGCATTCGCCGATGATGACTACGAGGTGATCGTCAACCCGACGGGACGCTTCGTGGTCGGGGGTCCGGTCGGTGATGCTGGACTGACCGGCCGGAAGATCATCGTCGACACCTACGGCGGTGCGGCCCGTCACGGGGGTGGGGCCTTCTCCGGGAAGGACCCGTCGAAGGTCGACCGGTCAGCGGCGTACGCCGCTCGCTGGGTGGCCAAGAACGTGGTCGCATCTCGAGCGGCCTCGCGATGCGAGATCCAGGTGGCCTATGCGATCGGTGTGGCCCACCCGGTGAGCATTCTCGTGGAGACCTTCGGGACGAACGAGGTGGATCCGGTGGCACTCGATGCCGCCGTTCGGGAGATCTTCGACCTGCGTCCGGCCGCCATCGTCGGGGAGCTCGACCTTCTCCGGCCGATCTACCGCCCGACGGCTGCCTACGGCCACTTCGGTCGTCGCAACGAGACGTTCACCTGGGAGCGCACCGACCGGGTCGGGGATCTGCGTTCGGCCCTCGGTCTCGGTTGAGTGTGACCGCCAGCTCGGGCCCTCGGCATCGGTGAGTGCCCCGACGTCGGTCTCGGTGCTGGTCGACGTGCCGGCGATCGACCGGGCCTTTGACTACGCCGTACCCGAACAGTTCGTCGATCGTGTCGAGGTGGGCAGCGTGGTACGGGTTTCCCTGGCCGGCAGGCGTGTGGACGGCTGGGTCCTGGAGGTCGACCCACCCACACCACCCGGCGTGACTCTGCAGCCGATCCTGCAGGTCTCCGGGATCGGTCCGTCCTCCGATGTCATCGACCTCTGCGGATGGGTCGCATGGCGATGGGCCGGTCGTCTGGCGAGCGTGTTGCGTCATGGCACTCCTGATCGGCGGGTGCACTCCCGGCCACCGATTCATCCCCGCCCACCGGCTCGAGGCATCCCGGATCCCGTTGCGCTCGACCTGTTCCGCCGCGGCCCGGGAACTTGGGTGCTCGAGTGGCCGGTCGACGCCGATCTGGCACCGGTGGCTCTGGCGGCAGCGTCGCTCGGACAGGCGCTCGTCGTGGCGGGCGCCGCGGACACGGTGACGGCGGTCGGCACCGCCCTGCGTCGCTCCGGTGCTGCTGCGGCTCGCTGGAACCGAGATTTCTCAGCCGCCCTGGGCGGGGCGACGGTCGTCGGCGGTCGCGGCGCAGTGTTCGCCCCGACGCCGGCGCTCGCAGCGGTCGTGGTGATCGATGAACACGACCCCCGCCTCCAACAGGAGGAGTCGCCCACGTGGAATGCCCGGGAGGTCGCGATCGAACGAGCCCGTCGGGCGGGTGTCCCGTGCGTCCTCGTCTCGCCGATCCCCACCCTCGAGGCCCGGCGGGCCGCCTCGGCACCTCCGGTGCCGGCCGCGGCCGACATGGCGGGATCATGGCCGAGACTCGAGATCGTCGACCGACGGGAGGAGGATCGCGGGCGCACCGGACTGTTCTCACCGACGCTCGTCGAGCGCATCCGCACGGTTCGGGCCAGCGGAGAACGGGTCGTCTGCGTCGTCAACCGGACCGGCCGGGCCCGCCTGCTCGCCTGCCGATCGTGTGGAACCGTTGCCGCCTGTGAGCGGTGCGGGGCGGTGGTCCGACAGGACGAGGCGGGCCTACTCGTGTGTCTCCGTTGTGGCGACACCCGTCCGCTGGTGTGTGCGGCCTGCGGCTCGACGGCGCTGTCCAACCTCCGGCCCGGGGTGACGACGGTGCGGGAGCAACTCGAAGCGCTCGTACGGGAACCCGTGATCGCGGTCACCGGGGGGTCTCGGCGGACACCCGGCGACGCGATCGCCGACAACGTCGGCGTCGTCGTGGGCACCGAGGCGGTGCTGCACCGGATCCACGCAGCGGGTCTGGTGGCGCTGCTCGATGTGGACGCAGAGTTGCTCGCGCCCCGTTACCGGGCCGCTGAGGAGTCGCTCGGGCTGATCGTTGCCGCCGGTCGCCTCGTTGGTGGCCGCAGACACGGCGGAGGCACGGTGCTGGTGCAAACTCGTGACCCGGAGCATCAGGTGTTGCGGGCGGCGGCCGCCGGGGATCCCTCCGATCTGGTCGAATCGACCTGGCGTGAACGTGAGGCGCTCGGGGATCCGCCTGCGGCGACCATCGCCGTCGTCGGTCGGGAGGCCGCACCGGCGTTCATGGAACGCCTCGCTCCGATCGAGGGGATTGAACGGCTCGGTCCTGATGCCTCGGGGCAGTGGCTCCTGCGGAGTTGGGATCAGCGGCTGCTGCTCGATGCGCTGGCACAGGTCGAACGGCCGTCCGGCCGGCTCCGTTTGTGGGTCGACCCTCTCCGGACGGGATGAATCGGGTGACTCAGGTGATGCGGAGGATTCGATAACCGCGACGGGAACGAACCCGTTCGACGTGTCGGCCGCCGTCGACGAACCACGATGCCATCGTGTCGGCCCCGAGGTGGCGCGAGACCACCAGCCATGCCTCGCCGCCCGGCACCAGCCGATCGACCCACGTCGAGAGCAGGGAGTGTTGGGCCGCCTTCCCGATCCGCACAGGAGGGTTGGAGACGATGACTGCGAAACCCTGGTCGGCCGGAACCGCTTCTGGATCGACGACCTCGACCGGCAGGCCGAGCCGCTGCGCGTTGCTCCTGCAGTCCGCCAGCGCCCGTTGGTTCACGTCGATCGCCCAGACCGGCCGGTCTGGCCATCTCTGTGCAACCGTCAGGGCGAGGGGCCCGTAACCGCACCCCAGATCGAGCACCGCCCCCGCAGGAGCCTCGCAGACTCCGGGCAGTGATTCGATGAGGAGGGCCGTTCCGGCGTCGATCCGTGTCGGGGAGAACGTGCCGCTCGACGTGGTGAGAGCAACGAATTCCTCACCGAGTCTCATGCGAACGCTTCGCTCGACGGGGGCGGAGTTGGGCTCGCCGGTGAAGTAGTGGTCGGATCCCGACACCACGGTGACGGTAGCCTGAATGGGTGTTGAGTCCCCACACGATTCGAATCGTCGGCGATCCCGTCCTGACCGAACGCTCCGCTGAGGTGAGTGAGATCGACGGTCGGCTGGCCCGGCTCTGTGAGGACATGTTCGCCACGATGTACGCCGCCCCGGGGGTCGGTCTCGCAGCCCCACAGGTGGGGGTCCAGAAGCGGTTCTTCGTCTACGACCTCGGCGAAGGCGACGGACCGCAGGTCCTGATCAATCCCGTGATCACGGAGACCGACGGTGAACTCGAGTTCTTCGAGGGCTGCTTGAGCATCCCCGGACTCCACTTCGACATCGTTCGACCCAAGGCCATCCACGTCACTGGTCGGAATCTCGACGGTGACGAGGTGAGCCTGACAGCTGATGATTTTCTCGCCCGGGTGATCCAACATGAACTCGACCACCTTGATGGCGTGCTCATGTTGGACCGACTCGACGAGGATCAGCGCCGCAGTGCGCGTCGGGCTGTGCGGGAACTGCAACTCGGTGCCGGCGAACCACAGCCCTCACTCGGGTCCCGGTTCCGGCTCCGGTGAGGCTCGCCTACTTCGGCTCGCCCCAGATCGCCGTCGAGCCGCTGCACGCACTCGTCGAAGCCGGCCACGACATCGTCGTGGTGGTGACCAACCCGGAACGGCGCCGGGGGCGGGGGAGTGCTCGCACGCCCACCCCGGTCGGAGCGACAGCAGAACGACTCGGGTTGACGGTGACGAGCGATCCGCTCGATGCGGTCGCTGGATCGGCCGAACTCGGTGTGGTGGTCGCCTACGGCCGGATCCTCGGGCCGGAGGTGCTCGCAGCGTTCCCGGTCGTGAACCTCCACTTCTCGTTGCTCCCGCGATGGCGTGGCGCCGCCCCCGTCGAAAGGGCGATCCTCGCCGGTGACTCGGTGACCGGAGTGTGCCTGATGGAGGTCGAGCCGACGCTCGACACCGGTCCGGTGTTCTGCAGCATCGAACACACCGTGAGCCCGGATGTCACGGCTGCGGCGCTCGCTGCCGAGTTGGGTCATCTCGGCGCCGGCATGCTCGTCGATGCGCTCTCCCGTGGTCTCGGTGACCCGGTCCCGCAGGCGACCGAGGGAGTGACCTACGCCGAGAAGATCACCGCTGCGGATCGCCGTCTCGACTGGAGCCGCTCAGCTAGCGAGGCGGTCAGAACGGTGCGCATCGGTGGCGCTTGGTCGACGTTCCGTGGCCAGCGGGTCGTGGTCGTGGCCGCCGAGCCGTCGGCGGAGCGAAGCGATGACGCCGTCCCCGGACAGGTTCTCGGCCGCACAGGTCTCCGAGTGGCCTGTGGCGATGGTTCCGCACTCGAGGTGCTCACCCTGCGGCCAGCCGGGCGCAAGGAGCAGGATGCATCGCAGTTCAGGAACGGTGCGCGACTGCTGCCCGGTGAGACGTTCAGTGGGTGAGGACCGAACGGGCGTGCCTGCACGGCGCCTCGCCCTCGACGTGCTCACTCGGGTCGAGGACGACGGGGCGTACGCCAACCTGGCGCTTCGTCATGCGCTCGATGCCTCTTCCCTGTCCGTCGCCGACAGGCGTCTGGTCACCGACCTCGTCGCCGGCACCCTCCGCCGTCGTCGGTCGCTCGACGCCCTCGTCGACGTCCACCTCGAGCGTCCACCGCCGCCAACGGCTCGGCGTGCGCTCCGTCTCGGTGCGTACCAGTTGATCTATCGAGACGACCTCCCGGCCTACGCCGTGGTGTCCACCACGGTCGAGGCGGTCCCGCAGCGATTCCGGGGTCTCCTCAATGCTGTTCTGCGGCGGGTGGCCGATGCCCCGGTGCACTTTGCCAGCCCCGCCGAGGAATTGAGCTACCCCGACTGGATCCACGACCGCTTGGTCGAGGATCTCGGTCCGGTTCGGGCCACTGCTGCGATGGAGGCCATGAACGTGCCGCCCCGGGTCCACACCCGGGCCGACGGGTACGTCCAGGACCTCGCCTCGCAGTGGGTCGTCGAGGTTGTGGGTGCGAGCCCGGGCGACCTCGTCGTCGATCTGTGTGCCGCTCCGGGGGGGAAGGCCACCGCTCTCGCAGCGACTGGAGCCACGGTGATCGCCGGGGAGCCCGGCGGCTCACGGCTCGGCCTGCTCCGCTCGGCGGCGCTCGACGCCGGGCCGGGGGCGATGCGGGTGATCTCCGCCGATGCCCGCTATCCGCCGATGCGTTCCGGTGTCGCTGATCGGGTCCTCCTCGATGCTCCCTGCTCCGGGCTCGGTGTGCTCGCCCGCCGGGCGGACGCCCGTTGGCGGATCGACGCCGAAGCCCCAGAGCGCCTCGCAGGGCAGCAGGTCGAGTTGCTGCGTGCCGCCGTGCGGCTCCTCCGACCGGGGGGCGAGCTCACCTACAGCGTGTGCACCCTGACTCGGGCCGAGACCTTCGGCGTGGACGACGCCATCGCCGCAGACGACTGCCATCTCGAACCGTTGCCACCACCCGGTCCACCATGGATCCCCTGGGGCCGGGGGGCGTTGCTCCTGCCGATCGGTGGTGAATACGACGGCATGGCGGTCTTCCGGTATCGACGGGGTTGATGTCACCTACGATCAGCGACGTGAGTGAACGAGCAGCGGGGAACTCCTCGGCGGTGCACCGGGCGAAGGTCCTGACCGTCTCCGACAGCGTCGATGCCGGTACCCGGGAGGATCTCGGCGGTGCGGCGCTGGTGAACCGGCTTGGAGATGCTGGGCTCCTCGTGATCGAGCATCGTGTGGTGGCGGATTCGGTCGAGGAGGTCGCCAACGCCCTGAGCTACATGTCGTACGGGTTCAACGGGTTGATCGTGACGACCGGGGGGACCGGCTTCGGCCCGCGTGATGTCACCCCGGAGGGGACCGCACGGGTGATCGACCGCTCCGCTCCCGGCCTGGCCGAGGCCATGCGGGCGGTGAACCCGCTCGGTCGGCTCTCTCGGGGACTCGCGGGAATCCGGGGGGCCGCGCTCATCGTCAACACCCCGGGAAACCCGTCGGGAGCAGTGGAGATGCTCGAGGCGATCCTCGACGTGGTGGAGCACGCAGTCGACCTGCTCGGCGGCTCGCACGGTCGGCACGACTGAGGGCGGAGGTCTCCCGGGGGCGTACCGGGGTCTAGGCTTGATGGGTGATGTCACCCGAATCCGCAGGCGATGCCGTCGATCGTGAGTGCATGACCCGGGCGATCACTGCCGGGGCCCGGTCCCGCTGCCTGGCCCCGCCGAACCCGTGGGTCGGCGCTGTGGTGCGGACCGGAGACGGCACCATGTACGAGGGCTCGACGGAGCAGGTGGGAGGCCGTCATGCCGAGATCGTCGCCCTCGACGCCGCCGGAACCGACGCTGTGGGATCCACTCTGTACGTGACGCTCGAGCCGTGCTCTCACCACGGACGGACCCCACCCTGCGTGGAGGCTGTCATGGCGTCCGGAGTCACTCGAGTGGTCGTCGGCATCGAGGATCCTGACCCACTGGTGGCTGGCACCGGTGTGGAGGCACTCCGCTCAGCAGGGATCACCGTCGACGTCGGCGTCCAGGCGGCCCAGGTGGTCAACCAGCTCCGGCCCTATCTGAAGCACAGGATCACCGGACGCCCGTGGGTCGTGTTGAAGCTTGCAGCTTCGACAGATGGTCGAACGGCCGCTCCGAACGGCACCAGTCAGTGGATCACCTCGCCCGAGGCACGCGCCGACGGGCACCGTCTGCGAGCCGAGTCCGATGCGATCCTCGTCGGCGCCGGCACGATTCGACGTGACGACCCATCGTTGACCGTCCGTGATTACCACGATCCGGCCGTACCGGAACGTGGCGGCCTCGACCCCCGGCGTATCGTCCTCGGCTCGATCCCCCTCGATGCTGCTGTGCACCCCTGCACCGAGGTCAAGGGCGAACTCGGCGACGTCCTCGACCAACTCGGTGACGAAGGGGTGATCCAGTTGCTCGTGGAGGGAGGGTCCAAGGTGGCCGGTGAGTTCCATCGCGCCGGCCTGGTCGATCGTTACGTGCTGTACCTCGCTCCGGCACTGTTCGGTGGCAGTGATGCACCCGGACTCTTCGGTGGGCACGGAGCGTTCGACATCTCCGAGGTGTGGCGTGGCCGGTTCACCAGCGCCGAGCGCATCGGCGAGGACCTCCGCCTCGAGCTCACGACCCTCGAGACGGTTCCGTCCGATCCGAGTGCCGGATCAGCCTGAGATGTTCACGGGAATCGTCGAGGAACTCGGAACGGTGCAGCGGCGCGACGGCTGCGATCTCGTGATCGCCGCTACGCAGGTTCTCGAGGACGTCTCTCTCGGAGCTTCGATTGCGGTGAACGGATGTTGTCTGACCGTGGTGGAGTGGGACGAGGGCTGGTGGCGGGCGGAGCTGAGTTCGGAGACGCAGTCGCGGACATCGTTGGACCGTCTGGTGCCCGGCGATCCCGTCAACCTCGAGCGACCGGTCAGGCTCGCTGATCGTCTCGGCGGACACCTCGTGCAGGGACACGTCGACGCAGTCGGCGAGGTCGTGGTCGCTGCGCCCGACCTGGTGATCCGGGTTCCTGCGAATCTGATGCGGTACCTCGTCGAGAAGGGCTCGGTGACCGTGGACGGAGTGAGTCTCACCGTCGTCGATGTGCTCGCCGACAGCTTCAGCGTCGCAGTCATTCCCCACACGATGTCGGTCACCACCCTCGGAGTGCGTCAGAGCGGTGATCCGGTCAACCTGGAGGTTGACGTCATGGCGAAGTACGCCGAACGGCTCCTCGTGGGGTACACCGGGGAAGTGCAGCAGAACGATTCAGGCCCGACAGGCGTGCCTCGTGATGCGTGAGCGAGTGGAGGAGCAGGGGGCGGCCGGATCGGCGTTCGCCTCGATCGAGGCCGCTGTCGAGGCCATGGCCCGCGGGGAGATCGTGGTGGTCGTCGATGACGAGGACCGGGAGAACGAAGGCGATCTGATCATGGCCGCTGATGCGGCGACGCCCGAGAAGATCGCCTTCTTCGTCAGGCACACCTCGGGGGTGATCTGCGCTCCGTTGACCGGCGAGCGCCTCGACGCCCTACAGATCCCGCTCATGGTTCGTGACAACACGGAGTCGCATCGCACGGCGTTCACCTACTCCGTCGATCTGGTCCACGGCACGTCCACCGGGATCTCGGCTGCTGATCGCTCGGCGACGCTGCTGGCCCTGACCGACCCCGAGACCCGGCCCGGCGACCTGGCGAGACCGGGGCACATCTTTCCGCTGCGATACGCCGAGGGTGGGGTCCTGAAGCGGGCTGGGCACACCGAAGCCGCCGTTGATCTGGCGCGACTCGCTGGGCGAGCGCCGGCTGGGGTGCTGTGCGAGATCGTCAATGACGACGGCACGATGGCCCGGGTTCCGGATCTGGTCGGCTTCTGTGAGGAACACGGCCTGTTGATGGTCAGCATCGCTCAGCTGATTCGATACCGACGACAGACCGAGAAGCTCGTCCGGCGTGTGGCCGAGGCCCGTATCCCCACGGAGTGGGGAGACTTCACGTGCTACGTGTACGAATCGGTACTCGACAGCGAGCAGCACGTCGCCCTGGTGCGAGGGGCGGTGCAGGGCGAGGAGGATGTGCTGGTCCGGGTGCACTCGGAGTGTCTGACCGGGGACGTGTTCGGCTCGCTCCGCTGTGACTGTGGTGTCCAACTCGACCTAGCGCTGAAGCGGATCGCTGACGAGGGTCTCGGCGTACTCGTGTACCTGCGCGGGCACGAAGGTCGTGGCATCGGTCTCGGACACAAGATCCGGGCCTACAGCCTCCAGGAGCAAGGCCACGACACGGTCGATGCCAACGTCGAACTCGGCCTGCCGGTGGATTCGCGTGAGTACGGAATCGGCGCACAGATCCTCAACGACCTCGGAATCACGACCATGCGTCTCATGACCAACAACCCCGCCAAGTACGGCGGGCTCGAGGGTTTCGGTCTGGCCATCTCCGGTCGGGAACCGGTCGTGACCGAACCCAACCCGGAGAACGTGGAGTACCTCCGGACGAAGCGCGAGCGGATGGGCCACGTGTTCGATGAGGACGGAGCATGAGTCGTACGGGTCGGGGGTGACGTCGTGGGACGTGATTTCACCGCCGGAGATCCGGGAGTCGTCGAGCTCGACGGCTCGGGAATGACCCTGGCGGTGGCGTGTGCCCGATGGAATCGCGTCATCACCGATCGTCTCCTCGAGGGGTTCGTGCAGCGAGCGACGACGCTCGGAGTCGATGCAGACGCCATCGACGTCGCCTGGGTGCCGGGTGCCTACGAGCTACCGTTGACCGCCTCAGCTCTGGCTCGCACTGGTCGTTACGACGCCGTCGTGGCCATCGGAGCCGTGATCAGGGGCGACACCCCACACTTCGACTTCGTCGCCGGGGGAGTGGCTGACGGTCTGATGCGGGTGCAGCTCGACACGGGCGTTCCGGTCGTCTTCGGAGTTCTCACCACCGAGAATCGCCGTCAGGCGCTGGTGAGATCCGCAGTTCGCGGCGACGTCGTCGGCGACGACAAGGGTGCGGAGTCCGCAGACGTGGCCATCGAGATGGTGACGGTCCTGCGGTCGATCAACCGTGGCTGAGGAGCGACTGCGCTCGGGGCCGGCCGGGGCAGGTCAGGTCAGGTCGATCTGCTGAGCGCTGAGCAGGCGGAGGATGGCGTCGGCGGGAACGGGCCGGGAGTAGAGGAAGCCTTGTCCCAGTTCGACCCCGAGGTCACTCAGTACCGATTCCTGCTCGACGGTTTCGATCCCCTCAGCCACGACTGCGGCCTGGAGTTGGGCAGCGAGTTCAGTGACGGCGGTGATGATCTGGCGGTTCGTTGCGTGCTCGAGGGCGCTGACGAACGAGCGATCGATCTTCAGTACGTCGAAGCTGAACCGATGGATGTAGCCGAGTGAGGAGTACCCGGTACCGAAGTCGTCGATCGCCAGGCGGACGCCGAGTTCAGAGAGAGCTTCCATCCGGCTGCGAACCACCTCGGTCTCGGTGAGGAGCGACGATTCGGTCAGCTCGAGCGTGAGGCAGCCCGGGGGCAGGGCGAACTCGCTCAGGAGCTCGCGGATCGACTCGACGAACTCGTCGTCGCCGAGTTCGGCGGCGGCGACGTTGACCGCCACCGTGAGGTCCGCTGTGGCTTCTGACTGGGTCAGCCGCCACTCCGCTAGATCTCGACACGCTCGCCGCCGCATACATCGACCGATTTCAGCGATCAGGCCGTGCTCTTCGGCGATGGGGATGAAGACCCCTGGACTGAGGCTGCCCCGGGTCGGGTGTTCCCAGCGGGCGAGCGCTTCGAGGCCGATGATCCGCTGGGTGCACAGGTCGACCACCGGCTGGTAGTGCGCTTCGAGTTGATCGTTGGCGATCGCTGCTGCGAGGTCACCTCGCAGCTCGAACAGGGCCATGCTGTCGATGTGCATCGACGGCTCGAAGGTCACGATCCGGGCCCTGCCGACACCCCGTTCACCCACCTTGGACCGGTACATGGCGGTGTCGGCGGCTCGCAGGAGGTCCTCTGCGGAATTGGAACGATCGTGATCGAAGGCCACACCGGCAGCGGCTGAGAGCGTGACGGTTCGATCGTCCACGACGATGGGTGCGCTGACGGTCTCGATGAGTCGTTGCGCGATCAGCAGCACCGCCTCCTCGCCTCGGGCCCGTTCCACGATGAAGAGGAACTCGTCACCATTGCTTCGAGCAACCACGTCCTCGGCGTCGGCCTCACGAGCGAGGCGTTGCGCCACTGTCGTCAGGACCCGGTCACCGGTGGCATGTCCCAGGCTGTCGTTGACGTCCTTGAAATCGTTCATATCGATGGCGATGACCGCAAGGGTGCTCCGGCCCGGGTTCCGATTGAGCATGCCGGCGAGGGCGACTCCGGCGGCATTGCGATTTGCCAGACCCGTGAGTGGATCGTGACTTGCCTGATACTCGAGCCGATCCACCATGGCGGTTCGCTCGGTCACGTCACGACCGTTGAGGACGAATGCGCCGATGGCCGGCTCGGCCCTGAGGTCGCGAACCGTGGCCTCGATGTGGCGGCGACGCCCACCGGCGTCATCGAACCAGAAGTGGAGGCGGCCATCGCTGGCCTGGGCCGTCGTGCGCAGAGCCGATCCCCAGTCGATGCCACTCGAGGGGAAGATCTCGCTGATCGTGACACTGTGAAGATCATCGAGCCCTCGGCCCGTGACGACCTCCACGGAGGGACTGGCGTAGCGCAGTTCTCCGTCGGGAAGGACGGCGAGGATGACGTCGCTCGAGTGCTGCACGAGGGCCTTGAACCTCGCTTCGGAGAGTACCAACTGGTCCTCGGCGCTCTTCCGGTCGCCGATCTCCCGGGCGGTGATGACCATCCCGGCAACGTTCGGGTCGTCGCTCAGGTCGACGCCGATGAGTTCGAACCAGTGGTAGGTGCCGGCGAGGTGACGCAGTCGAACCTCGAAACTCAATCGCTGGCCCTCGGCCACGGAGTCCTCGAACCTCTCCAGCACTCCGGCGTCGCTGGGATGGACCAGTTCGGTGACGTCAAGCCGGTCCAGGTAGTCGAGTGGGTAGCCGAGAAGTCGAGCGGCGACCGGCGACACGTAGACCGGTCGACGCTCAGCATCGAGGATCACGATGATGTCTGAGGAATTGTCGACGAGGGCCCCGAAGCGCTCCTCGGATCGCCGCTGGACTGTGCGTTCGGTGCGGTCCATCGACCTGAGGGCCAGAGCAGCGTCGCGGCACACGGTTTGGACCGCCTGAATCTGGTCGATGCTGAGCGATGACGGTTCAATGAGCGCTGCGCCGCGGAGTCGGCCCTCGGTCACGACTGCGACCGCTGCCCAGCCGGGAACACCCAACTCGATGATCTCGCCGGAAGCAGGCGCACTTCCCTCACGTCGTCGCGCTGCGACAGCAGCTTGGATGAGCGGTGCCGTGGCGGGGTGCCCTCCGGGAGTAGGACGCACTCCTGTGGATCGTGGTGTTTCCTCCACCACGACGAACTCAGGTCCCCCGAGCTTCGAGCCGGTGACTGCGGTGACTCCGCGAGCCGCAATGGCACCGATCTCGTCGACTGATGCGGCGCTGACGAGATCCTCGCTCAACGAGCGAACCGCCGATTCGATGTCGGCAACGAGCGCATTCCGCTGGACGAGTCTCCCCAACCTGACGACCACCATCGGTGTGAGCAGGAACGCCCCGATCAAGGGCAGCCACAACGTCACCCGGCCGCCGTCGAGCACCGTGACGGCGATCAGTGCCGGGGGCACCACCAGGGCGAGGCCCAGGACAACGATTCGGGTGTAGGTGAGTCGACGCAGGTGCGCCCGGGAGGAGGGGCGCCGGAGGAGGCTCGAGACACTCGGGTGGATGAGTCCGGCAGCTCCGAGGACGAACACCGCTGCGGCTGGGAGGAGCCGGAGCTGAGCGGGGACCTGCCCGGTGGTCACCAAGGCCGCTGTCAGGTCGAGCAGGACGATTCCGGTGAGGCTTCCGGCGAGGAAGCGGTTGCTGGTCGACCGGTGGCCGCCTGCGATTGAGATCCCGATCGCCGATGCCACGAGGACGATCGAGAGGATCGAGTACACGATGTTGAGCACTACACCGCCGGGGTCAGCAGTGGCCACGTCGAGTGTGGGGAGCAGCACGAGTTGCCACTGCAACAGCGCCACCGCCACTGCGGCGACCAGGGCGTCGATGACGAGGTCGAGGTCTGGACGCCCCACCCGCTTCCAGATGATGAAGATCACTGCGCCGATGAAGCAGCAGTAGGAGAGGATCGTCAGAGCGTCCGCAAAACTGGGAAACGGGTAGCTCTCCCCGGTGACGATCGATTCAGCTCCACGGACGACGGTTCCGAGGAGGGAGCTTCCTCCGGCGGTGATCATCCAGATCGCTGGTCGACGCACAGGTGGGTCGAGGTGGCGGGCGTGTGAGCCCGCCACAGCGACCATCACGGTGCTGAGCGTCAGGTACACCACGATGCCGGCCGATTCCGGCAGGATCGCAAGAGCGGCCATCCCGACGACGCCCGCGGTGAGGAGCAGATGAACGCGACGCAGATGCGTCTCCTGATGCAGTTCCTCTGCGCTCGAAGCAACGCGATGTTGTTGGTTTCCCGGTGCTCTGTCCATGGAGAGCGGGCGACGTCGTGCCCCAGCAGCCTTCTCGGTCGGGCGAACCCCCAGCGGGATCGACCTCACCGTGTTGATCGGCTGAGCGCGTCCTGATGTGAGGACATCTGTGGCGATTCGGGTGGTGAGTCGCACCGGATCGACTCTGAGACCGACGAGCGTTCAGGTGACTGGGGGGGGGGTTGAAGCATCACCGACAGTGCCGGTGCATCACCGACAGTGCCGGTGCATCACCGACAGTGCCGGTGCTTCACCGACAGTGCCGGTGCTTCACCGACAGTGCCGGTGCTCAGTGCGACTCGGCCCGCCCTGACCTCACCTGGCGCACCATGCGCCACAGGGCGAATGCTCCGAACACGACCATCCAGATCGCCACCCCGATCGTTGCTGCGGCTGGCATGGAACCGGAGGCGGCGAAGATGTACGAGTACGGGGCGAGGAACATGACCACGACGATGATTCCCCATCCGGCGGCGTCGCGTGCGGGACGGTCGTCACGACAGAGGATCTTCACGGTGACAGCTTGAGCGACGCCGTACGGGACCGCAGTGATCAGATCGATGGCGAGGAACACCCACGGGTCGACGCCGAACTGACCGAGTGTGGGCCACGCCAGCAGCGCTCGTGCCGCGGAGAACAGGAAGATCCCCACAGCCCACGATCGACCGAACACGCCGAGTTGACGCACATCGTTGGTCCAATTCGGCCGCCGGCGGGGCCCCTCAGCGAGAGACGTCACCGATGTCCAATCGGCTGATGGAGGCGCATCTGTAGAGATTCCGCAAGATCCTCGATCGCCCAGCGATAGACCAAAGGCCGTTCCACTTCGATCACGTCGAGCATCTCTGGCAACCACATCGCCACGGGAACCACGGGACCTCCCATGTACTCCCGTGCTTCGGCGAGCGGGTGGACCGGCAGTCCGTAGACCTCGCTGAAGAAGTCGATCATCCACTGCTCGACGAGGAAGCAGAAGCCGCTGACGCCGGCCCGGAACCCGGCGAGGAACGCCATGCGATGGAGTTCGTTCGCCACGCCGATTCCCCGCTGGTTCGGCCGGACTGCGAGCGATCCGATCTCGCAGACCACGGTGTCGTCACCCCGAGGGAGACGTTGTTCTACGTGACGGGCCGTGGGGAGGTCGTAGAACGGACCCACGATTGTCCGAATGGCCCCGATGACCTCCCGATCCGGGCAGGTGGTGCCGGCGGGGTCGGCAGAGGTGATGACGTGCAGCGTGCTGCCCGGCCGCCAGAGCTCAGTCTCCTCGACGTGCTGCCGAGACGATTCAGCGCAGAACCCGCTGGTACGGTAGGTCTCGTAGACGAAACGCTCGGCGCTCGCTCCGAGGGGGGTCCCCGGGTCCGTGGAGTGCGTGTGGAGCCCCGGTTCGAGCCGCTCCGGGTCGAAGTCGCGGAGCGAGTCAAGGGACTCGAGGACACCGGGCGGCCGCCGTAGGTAGACTTCTCGTGCTCGTTCACGAGACGGCGTCTCGGCGGACCAACTCGGGTCGATACTCTGAATTGCCACGTGTCCCGCCTTGGCGACACGCCCCCCCAGCAGCGCTCCATCGGCGCTGGGCAGACCACGATGCAATACTCTCAGTGGTCCTGTCGCAAGAGGTGCAGGGTATCTTGAGCCAATCTTGAGGTGCTCGAACCCTTCGGACCGCTCCGTAATGCCTGCGGGTGGCCTCCGGCCCGACGGCTAGGTTCGCTGTCGTGTTGAAACTGGTCCTGCCCAAGGGGTCCCTCGAGGCCGCCACGCTCACCCTGTTCGCGGATGCCGACCTCCCGGTGCTCCGATCGTCGTCGGTGGCCTATTCCGCAACGATCGAGGACCCCCGGATCGAGTCGGTCCGGATCCTGAGGCCCCAGGAGATCCCGCACTACGTCGCTGACGGCGTATTCGACCTGGGCATCACCGGCCGGGACTGGATCGCCGAGACGTCATCTGACGTCGTGTCCCTCGGCGAGCTCCGCTATTCGAAGGCCACGGCGAATCCGATCCGGGTCGTCGTTGCGGTTCCCTCGGACTCCGCCGTGCAGTCCGTTGCGGACCTGCCTCAGGGCGTTCGGGTCTCGACGGAGTACATGGAGCTCACGCGTCGATTCTTCGAGTCCCGAGGCGTCGAGGCGGACCTCCGCCTGTCCTACGGCGCCACCGAGGCGAAGGTTCCCGACATCGTTGACTGCGTCGTGGACATCACCGAGACGGGTTCGGCCCTCCGTGCTGCCGGCCTGCGCATCATCGACGAGGTGCTCGTCTCCTACACCGAACTGGTGGCCCATCCGGCCTCGTTCGCGGACCCGCAGCGGCGACACGCCATGGAGCAGCTGATGACCCTCCTCCAGGGCGTCCTCGAGGCGCGCGGCCAGGTGCTCGTCAAGTTGAACGTCTCTCCCGAACATCTCGAAGCCGTCGTGGCGGTTCTCCCGGCGATGAAGACCCCGACGGTCAACGAATTGTACGGCGCAGCGGGTTACGCCGTGGAGACCGTCGTGGCGAAGTCGCAGATCAACGTGCTCGTACCGGCTCTCAAGGACGCCGGCGCCACCGACATCATCGAGCTCCCACTGTCCAAGATCGTCCACTGAGGCTGCTTCAGCGTGGTCGCCGCCCAGCCCGAGTTCGGCGTTGTCGCCCGCTTCGACGCCGCCGCAGGTGTCGGGACGATCCTCGTCGACGACGGCAGCAACATCGAGTTCCATTGCGTGGCGCTCGCAGATGGAAGCCGACACACCACAGAGGGTCGTCGGGTGAGCTTCCTCCGGCGCCTCGGGCCGACGGGTCGGTCGGAGGCGATTGGGATCACGGAGCGCTGAAGCTTCCCTCGGTCTCGGCGTCCCCTCCGACGTCGTCGGACTGCTCGATCGATTCCCGAACCTTCACGAAGACCATCTGGGCCTGTGCGAGCGCCTGGCGGAGCACGGCCTCGTTCTCACCGAGTTCGTTGCCGACGGTGTCGATCACCGCACGGAACGACTCGATCACCACTGCGGCATCGTTGAACTTGGGTGGTGTGGTGTCGAGGTAGATGAGCGCCAGATCGAAGAACCGCGTCAGGTAGGACGTCAGGACCTCGGCGACCGGAGTGGAGGCGACCTCGGCTCGGACCCGAGCCATCTCGGTGAGCTCGGCTGCGAGTTGCTCACGCTCCTCGGCCGTCATGGCCTCGAGATCGAGTCCGAGTGCCTGCGCTGCCTGGGCCAGGGCCACGTCGCTGGTCGGAGACCCCGGTGCACCCGGCGACCCACCGGCCGGGCTGCTGGTCGGCTCGTCGGATCGTTCGGGGTCCACGGGGTGCTCGCCGCTCGGTGTCCACAGTGTTCCCATGTTCGCTGATCCCCTCGTTCTGGCTCCGATGCCATTGCCAGAGCGCTCGACTGGTACGGTAGCGCCGTCACAGCAAGTGGGTTGCCGCCCCTCCGGTGGAGCATGTCGACTGCGCCAGCGGACCATCGTGGTTGATGTCGATCGACCACGTCGTGGTGCCCATCGTGGTGTGATGCCGGGTGAACGATCCGGTGTTCGATTGGAGCCGCCGCTGGCGGCACGACACGAGGAGCATCACGAAGAGGATGAGCTGTTGAAGAGTGATCGGCCATAGCTGCGTCATCGGGAGATGACACCCGGGTCAACGAGCAGATCCGGGCCCGTGAGGTCCGCTTGATCGGGCCCTCCGGCGAACAACTCGGAATCGTCGCCGTTCCAGAGGCTCTGTCGACTGCGCAGTCGATGGAGCTCGATCTGGTCGAGGTGGCAGCCGGGGTGAACCCACCGGTGTGTCGGATCATGAACTTCACGAAGTTCAAGTACGAGGCACAGCAACGCGCCAAGGAATCGAGGAAGAAGGCCACCAACATCGTCGTCAAGGAGATGAAGTACCGGCCGAAGATCGGCGGAGGGGACTTCAACACCAAGACCCGGAAGGTGGAGCAGTTCCTCGCCGAAGGGTCCAAGGTCAAGGTGACGATCATGTTTCGTGGCCGGGAGATGCAGCACCCCGAGCTCGGCCGGCGGATCCTCGACCGTGTGGCGGAGGCTGTGGCCCACGTCGGCCGGGTTGAGGTCATGCCCAAACAGGACGGACGAAACATGACCATGGTCCTCGGGCCGGACAAGAAGGCCCAGGCGGCGCACGCCAAGGCCGCCGAGCAGACCGAAGCGTCCCAGGCCACCGACGTGCTCGGGACCGACGAAGCCGACGACTCTGTCGAAACTGCCAACAGCGCCACAACGGTGGACACAGACGAGGCTCACACGACCGAGCCGACTGCCAGCCAGAGCAGCTAGATCCCCGCTCGGGAGGAGTCCTGAGCCTCAACGCAACGTCAGGTGAACGACATGCCGAAGATGAAGACCCACAGAGGTGCCGCCAAGCGTTACAAGGTGACCGGCACCGGCAAGATCCTCCGCCGGAAGGCGAACAGGAACCACATCCTCGAGAAGAAGCCGTCCAAGCGAACCCGCCGTCTCGCCGGCACCACCGAGGTCTCCGGCGGCGATCGCAAGCGGGCACGCCGGCAACTCGGCATGTGAGCGGACGACTGGGAACCTACCTGAGAGGAGTGTCGAGATGGCACGAGTGAAGCGGAGTGTCCACTCCAAGAAGAAGCGTCGCGCCGTTCTGAGCAAGGCTAAGGGCTACTACGGCAACAGGAGCCGATCCTTCCGCTCTGCCAACGAGGCCGTCATGCACGCTGGCCAGTACGCCTTTCGTGATCGTCGCGCCCGCAAGGGTGAGATGCGGAAGCTGTGGATCCAGCGGATCAACGCCGCCTGCCGTGCAAACGGCACTAGCTACAACCGATTCATCAACGGCCTGAAGCTCGCAGGCGTCGAGGTCGACCGGAAGGTTCTCGCCGAGCTCGCCGTGAGTGAGCCCGAGGCGTTCGCGGCGCTCGTGGGCGTTGCCGACTCGGCGGTCGCCGACGCCGTGGCCGTCCCGACCGACTGAGGCCGTCGTCGGTGGCGGCCCCGCCGCACCCCGAGGCGAACGGCCCGCTCCGGCGTTCACATCCGGCACTGGCGCGGCTGCGTCGGCTCAGCCGACGCCGTGAGGCCCGGCGATCGGAGGGAGTCGTGCTCGTCGACGGTCCGGTACTGCTCGCCGAGGCGGTCGGCGCCGGGGTGGAGGTCCTCGAGGTCTTCTGCGAGGCCGACGTCGACGTCCCGGTCGATGTCCAGTGTCCTGTCCGCTCGGTAGCTCCGGGCGAGTTGGTCCGGGTGCTCGACCTGGTGACACCGCAGGGTCTGGTGACGGTCGTCCGCCAGCCGACAGCGGGGATCGAGGAGGTGCTCGACTGCGCAACCGCTGTCGTTCGACCGTTCGTCGTCGGTGTGGAGATACAGGATCCCGGCAATCTCGGGACGCTGATCCGGTTGTCCGAGGCCGCTGGTGCTGCCGGGATCGTGCTCACGGGCGGTACCGCTGACGTCTGGGGCCCGAAGGCGGTCCGCGCTGCTGCCGGGTCGTCGTTTCGGCTCCCGGTGGCACTCGACGTCGAGATCTCGAGCCTGCTCGACGTCTGCGCAGCACGGGGGATTCCGATGATCGCTACGGTCCCGAGAGCCGGATCCCCGCCCGATCAACTCGACCTCAGCGGCGTCGCAGCCTTCTGCATCGGCAACGAGGCCCGCGGCCTCCCCGCTCCCGTGGTGGATCAGTCTGCGATGCTCATCACCATTCCCATGGAAGGTCGCGTCGAGTCGTTGAACGCAGCCGTTGCGGGTTCCATCGTGATGTTCGAAGCGGCGCGGCAGCGTCGGCAGCTCGGCGGCGGGGGGTCGCAAATCGGTGATTCGACCAACCGGGACGGTGCGCCATGATGGGAGAGATGGATCGGAGCACTGCTGGTACGGGGGGTCATCGTGGGTGAACACGATGAGATCCTCGACGAGCTCGCCGGTCTCGCTGCTGATGGTGTTGCGGAGTTGCAGCGAATCGACGATCTGAAGGATCTCGGCTCCGCAGCCTCGAGGTTCCTCGGGAAGCAGTCGCGACTCGCAGATCTGAAGGCCGGGCTGCGTGACCTCGCCGTCGAGCACCGGTCAACGCTCGGTGAAGCACTCAATGCGGCCCGTACCCAACTCGAGGACGCAGTGGAGGTTCGGCGCCAGCACCTCGATGAGCTCGCTGTCGGCAGGCGCCTCGCCGCTGAACGCCTGGACCTGACCGAGGAGCTCGGCCGTGAACGCAACGGCCACCTACACGTCATCACCCAGACGTGGGAGCAGCTCGAGGACGTCTTCGTCGGCATGGGCTTCACCGTCGCCGACGGCCCGGAGGTCGAGACGGACTGGTTCAACTTCGAGGCCCTCAACCTCCCGCCGACACATCCTGCCCGATCGTTGTGGGACACCCTCTACCTAGATTCGGACGACCTCGACGGCATTGCTGCGGAGCAGTTGCTGCTGCGCACCCACACCTCGCCGGTCCAGATCCGGACGATGATCGATGCGGTCAGGTCCGGGACCGGCCCGCCGATCCACGTGGTGTGCCCAGGTCGGGTGTATCGCCGTGATACTGCGGATGCGACCCATCTCCCGGTGTTCCATCAGATCGAGATGCTCGTCGTCGACCACGACGTCTCGATGGCTGACCTCGCCGGCACGATCGAGGCGTTCACCAAGGCGTACTTCGGTGGCGACCTCACGAGTCGTCTGCGGCCCTCCTACTTTCCGTTCACCGAGCCCTCCGCCGAGGTTGACATCTCTCAGCCCGATGGTTCGTGGCTCGAGGTGGGCGGATGCGGGATGGTCCACCCCAACGTGCTCACTGCCTGTGGTCTCGATCCGGAGGAGTGGTCGGGATTCGCCTTCGGCTTCGGAATCGACCGGCTCGCCAAGATTCGGCACGGCGTGGAGGATCTCCGCGACTTCGTGGCCAACGACATCCGGTTCCTGGAGCAGTTGTGAAGTTCTCTCGTCAGTGGGTGTCTGAGTACACACCTGTGGAGGACACGCCGGAGGAATTCTCGGCGTTGTTGAGCGATCTCGGCCTCGAGGTCGAGGATCTCGTGGTCGTCGGTGGGGTGCCGAGGGAGGTCGTGGTCGCTCGCGTCGCGGATGTCCGTGCGCATCCCGATGCCGATCGCATCCGGTTGGTCGACGTCGACCCCGGCGACGGAACGATCGTGCAGGTCTGTTGTGGAGCGAGCAACATGGCGCCGGGTGATCTCGTGGCGTTGGCACCGGTCGGGACGACCATGCCCGACGGAATGGAGATCGCCAGCAGGCGCATGCGGGGTCAGGTGAGCGACGGCATGTTGTGCTCGGCGAGGGAGCTCACGCTGGGGGAGGATCACGAGGGAATCATGATCCTCCCCGCCGACCTGGTCGTCGGCGAGTCGCTGGCCGAGGCCTTGGTGATTCAGCCCGACGTCCACGTCGATGTCGACGTGCTACCCAACCGGCCCGATGCACTCAGTGTCCTCGGAATCGCCAGGGACGTCGCTGCCCGTCGAGCGACTGCCATCGTCGAACCCCGTCCCCTTCCTGTCCTCTCGAGCGGTCCGATCGAGGGGGTGAGTGTCGCCGTCGACGCACCCGACCTCTGTGGTCGTTTCGCCGTCTGTGTCCTCGATGACGTCACGTCTGGACCCTCGCCGGACTGGCTCATCCGGAGGCTCAAGAGCGCAGGGATGCGTCCGGTGAACGTCGTCGTGGACGTCACCAACTTCGTGATGCTCGAACTCGGACAGCCCAGCCACGCTTTCGATCTCGAGTGCGTGCCCGAAGGCCATCTCGGCGTCCGATGGGCACGCCCGGGCGAGACGGTGACCACGCTCGACGGCGTGCAGCGGCGGTTGGAGCCCTCCGACGGTGTGGTCGTCGACCGGGACGATCGGGTGCTCACCCTGGCTGGGGTCATGGGCGGGGCATCCACGGAGATCTCCGAGTCCACCAGCAGCGTTCTCGTCGAGGTGGCGTGGTGGGATCCGCCGTCGATCGCCGCCACTGCGGCGCGTCTCGGCCTGCACTCCGAGGCGTCGTTGCGGTTCAAGCGGGGAGTCGACACTGCGATCGGCCCGCTCGCCCTGCAACGCATCGCCTCGCTGCTCGTCGAGTTCACCGGGGCCCGGGTGCGCCCCGGGATGCTCGAGGTTCTCGGTGATCTCCCAGCTCCGGCGGTGATCGACCTCCGACTGCAGCAACTCAATCGCAGGCTCGGAACTGCGTTCTCTGCAGTTGAGGTGACGACGATCCTCGAGTCGATGGGGTTCGTCGTCGAGCGAGGCTCCACGACGCCGGAGGATGCCGAGGTGCTCCGGGTCACCGTCCCGACCTGGCGTCCGGACTGCACCATCGAGGTGGACCTCACCGAAGAGGTCGCTCGCATGTACGGGATGTCCCGGCTGCCTCGACGGCGGTTACGGATCGAGCAGCGCGGACACCTGAGCGAGGCTCAACGCCGACGACGGGCGATCCGTCGGGCTCTGGTCGGTGCGGGCGTGAGCGAGGCGATGCCGCTGCCGTTCCTCGCGCCCGGCGACCTCGAACGTTGTGACCTGCCGGCAGATGGATTGCTGATCGCCAATCCGCTGGTCAGCGAGGAGTCGGTCCTCCGGACGTCCCTGCTTCCTGGCCTCGTTTCAGCAGTGGCCTACAACGTCACCCATCGATCCGAGGGCATCCGTCTGTTCGAGATCGGTCGGGTCTTCGGTGTCGGCGCCCGGGCGACGACGGATATCGAGGCCTCGGTGAATGCCGGCCGGGTACTCGATGGTGAGCGTGAGGTCCTCGGAGTGGCGCTCGCCGGTCGCACGGCACCGAGTTCGGTCCATCTCCTCGAGGCCGTGCTCGAGTCGATCGGCATCCTGCGACCGTCGCTTCTCAACGAGGCCGTACCGGGGCTGCATCCGGGACGTTCGGCGAGGGTGGTCATCGACGTCGGCGACGGTTCGACCGACGTGGGCGTCGTCGGTGAACTTCACCCCGTGGTCCTCACCCGACACGGGATCCATGAGCCGGTGGCGTGGCTCGAACTCGACCTGTCCGTGATTCTCGCCCTCCCTGTCGTCGCCCGCCGGGCCCAGCCGGTCAGCCGGTATCCCTCCGCCGATGTCGACCTGGCGTTCGTTGTGGACGACTCGGTGCCCGCCATCGCTGTCCGTCAGGCGATCCTGGAGGCGGGGGGTGCGCTCGTGGTGGCGGTGCGTCTCTTCGACGTGTTCCGCTCCGACGCCCTCGGAGCCGATTGCCGGAACCTCGCCTACAGCGTGCGGTTCCAGGCCCTGGATCGAACGCTCAACGATCGTGAGGTGGCCGATCTCCGGCAGCGGATCATCGAGTCGGTGACGACGTCGCTCGGCGTCGACCTCCGCAGCTGACGCATAAGCAAATAGTTGCAGCACAATGCATTATTTTGCGTTATGCTCTGGACATGGCTGATCCGTCGAGCGCACCGTCTGCTCTCCGGTCCGCACCGGGGCGTTATCGGATCGGCGTGATCGGGGCGTCAGGGTTCACCGGGGCGGAGTTCCTGCGGCTCATCGCCGGTCATCCGCAGGTCGAGCTGGCGTTCGCCACTGCCGACTCCCACAGCGGAACGGCGATCGATTCGTTGCACCCCGGGCTCGGTCCGGCGTACCCGGGTTTGACCTACACCGAGTGGCGCAGGGACCTCCTCGAGGGGGTGGACGCAGTCGTGATCGCCCTGCCGCACGGCGTGAGCCAGGGGATCGTGCCGGGCATCATCGACGAGGTCGGTCTGGTGGTCGACCTGGGGGCCGACTTCCGCCTCCGTGACCAGCACACCTACGAACGTTGGTATCACGAGTCGCACACTGCACCTCACCTGCTCGACCGGTTCGTCTACGGGCTCCCGGAACTGCACCGAGATGCGCTGCGATCGGCGACCGCCATTGCGGTTCCCGGTTGCTATCCGACCGCCGCCACCCTGGCGTTGCACCCCCTGATCTCCGCTGGGCTGGCTGATCCGAGCCGGATCGTCGTCGACGCGGTCTCCGGAGTCTCTGGCGCCGGCCGACCCCCCAAGCCCAACACGACGTTCTGTACCGTCGACTCCGATGTGGTGGCGTACGGACTGCTCGACCATCGTCACACCGTCGAGATGGAGATCAACCTCGAGGCGTCGGTGCTCTTCACCCCACATCTCGTCCCGATGAACCGAGGCATCCTGGCGACGTGTTACGCCCAACCGGCCCGTTCCGGATTGTCGACAGAGGAACTCCTCGCCACGCTCGATGCCGCGTACGGCAACGAGGCGTTCGTGAGCGTGACCCGGGGATCGCCATCGACCAAGGCGACCCTCGGATCGAACACCGCCCACGTCACAGCGCGATACGACGATCGGACTGGCACGGTCCTGGCCATCGCTGCGATCGACAATCTCGGCAAGGGCGCATCGGGTCAGGCTCTGCAGTGCGTCAACCTGGCTCTTGGACTTCCCGAGGTCGTCGGCCTCCCGTTGGCGGGGGTCACGCCGTGAGCACCTCCGTCGCCCCCGGGGTCACCGTGGAGGTGCTCCTCCAGGCCCTCCCGTACATCGAGCGCTTTCGCGGGGCGGTCGTCGTGGTGAAACTAGGTGGAAACGCCATGGTGAGTGAGGAACTCGCAGCCGACTTCGCCGCCGACATCGTGCTTCTGCACCGGATCGGTCTCCGGCCGGTCGTGGTGCACGGTGGGGGTCCACAGATCGAGGAGTGGCTCGAACGGCTCGGAAAGGACTCAACGTTCATCGATGGCCGACGGGTCACTGACGCCGAGACGCTCGAGGTCGCACAGATGGTGTTGATGGGGAAGGTCAACGCCGAACTCGTCACGGCGCTGAACGCCTTCGGCCCCGTGGCCCTCGGCCTCGCTGGGACCGATGCGCACATGCTCGTGGCTGAACCCCACGATCCGGAACTGGGGTACGTCGGCAGCATCACGGCGGTCAATCCCGAGCTGATCGACCGCACGCTCGCCATGGATCTGATCCCGGTGATCGCGACGATCGCTGTCGATGCCAGCGGCCAGACCTACAACGTGAATGCCGACGATGCTGCCACGGAGATCGCCACCTGCCTGCAGGCCGACAAGCTCGTGTTCCTCTCCGACGTTCCCGGTCTGCTCGCACGGGTCGAGGATCCGGAGTCGCTGATCAGGGAGATCTCGGTCTCGTGCATCGAGGACCTCATCGGCGACGGCACGATCAGTGGCGGGATGGTCCCCAAGATGGCGGGTTGCGCCCAGGCGATCGGCCGGGGTGTGGGCTCGGTCCACCTCGTGGACGGCAGGATCCCTCACGTGCTGCTGCTCGAACTGCTCACCGATGCCGGCGTGGGAACCATGGTCACTGCGGAGTCGTCGTGATCGATCCGGAGATCGTGGCCGCCCACCGTCAGGCCGTTGGTGCTGACCCCGCGCTCGACCGCTGCCCGATCATGGGTACCTACGCACCGCCGACGGTCATGTTCGTCAGTGGAGCGGGATCGTGGCTCGTCGCTGCCGACGGTCGCCGATACCTCGACCTGCTGAGCGGGCTGGCGGTCACATCGCTCGGCCATGCACACCCAGAGGTGGCTGAGGCCGTGTCCCGGCAGGCCCATCGGTTGCTCCACGTGTCGAACCTGTATGCCACCGAGCACGCCCCGGTCGTCGCGGCACACCTCGATCGTCTGCTCGGCGGAGGCGGTCAGGTGTTCTTCGCCAACTCAGGGGCCGAGTCGGTGGAGTGTGCGCTGAAGTTGGCCCGGCGGTGGGGCCCTGCCCCGGCTGGACGGTTCCGGGTGGTCTCGGCCATGGGCAGCTTCCACGGCCGGACGCTCGCCACGCTCACCGCCACCGGACAACCGGCCAAGCACGAACCGTTCCAGCCCCTGCCAGAGGGGTTCTCGCACGTGGCCTACGACGATATCGAGGCGCTCGATGCCGCTGTCACCCCGGACGTAGCCGCAGTCCTGCTCGAGGCCGTTCAGGGAGAGGGTGGCGTCCAACCGGCCTCGGTGGAGTACCTACAGGCTGCTCGACGCATCTGTGACGAGCGTGGTGCGCTGCTGATGATCGACGAGGTGCAGACCGGTCTCGGGCGTTGCGGGGACTGGTTCGCCCATCAACACGCCGGGATCCGTCCCGATGTGGTGACCATGGCCAAGGCGTTGGGCAACGGCGTGCCCATCGGGGCGTGCTGGGCGACCTCCACAGCTGCGGCGGCGTTCTCCCCGGGCGACCACGCCACCACCTACGGGGGCCAGCCGCTCGCCACGGCCGCAGCGCGAGCGGTGCTCGAGATCATGGAACGAGAGGACGTGCCAAAGCGGGCGCAGGTTGCGGGCGATCGATTCACGGCCGGACTCCTCGGCGCACCCGGGGTCCGCAGTGTCAGGGGGCGGGGCCTGCTGCTCGCCGTGGAACTCGACGTTCCCTCGTCCGCCGTCGCCGCAGACCTGCTCGCTCACGGGGTCATCGTCAATGCGGTCACACCGAGCGCCATCCGCCTCGCCCCGAGCCTGCTGATCACCGAGGACGAGATCGATGCCGGCGTCTCCGCCGTCATCGAGTCGGTCCAGCGGGTGGCTCAATCTTCCTAGGAGGAACCGGTATGGGTGCGTCGCTGCGCCACCTGCTCGAGATCGATGACCTGAGCGCATCCGAGGTGCGCCGCATTCTCGATCTCTCTGAGCTGAGTGACCCGCCCGAGGTCCTCGCCGGGACCGGGGTCGTGTTGTTGTTCGAGAAACCGTCGGCTCGGACGCGGACATCCGTGGAGATGGCGACGGTGCAACTCGGCGGTCATCCCGTGACCCTGCGTAACGAGGAGGTCGGCATCGACACCCGCGAGTGCGCCGAGGACCTCGCCCGCCTGTTCTCCGGCTACGGCGCTGCGATCGGTGCCCGGGTCTTCGAACACCACAAGGTGGAGCGACTTGCGGCTTCGTCCAGTGTCCCGGTGATCAATCTGCTCTCCGACGAGGCCCACCCGGTGCAGGCGCTCGCTGACCTCCTCACCATCCGGCAGTCCCTGGGTCGACTGGATGGCGTCTCGGTGAGCTACGTCGGAGACGCCAACAACGTGGCGCGATCCCTCGGAATCGGGTGCAGTCTCCTCGGGATGCAGTTCCGGGTGTCATCTCCTCCGGGTTTCGGCTTCCGACCGGCCGACCTCGAGCGGATCGCATCGGGCGGGGGCACGGTCGAGGTGTTCGAAGATGCCTTGTCCGCAGTGAGCGGCGCAGATGTCATCTACACCGACGCCTGGTACTCGATGGGGCAGGAGGCCGAGCAGGTCGAGCGTCGGGCGGTGTTCGCCGACTGGCGGGTCGACGAGGCGCTCCTCGCCGCAGCCGACCCCGGCGCAGTGTTCATGCACTGCCTCCCGGCCCACCGTGGTGACGAGGCGACCGACGGTGTCCTCGACGGTCCACAGAGTCGGATCTGGACCCAGGCGCACAACCGGATGCACACCGCACGCGGCCTGTTGTTGTTCCTGCTCGACGGGGAGGACTGAGATGGCCGGCAAGGCGCAACGTCAGCACCGGATCGCCAGACTCCTCGAGGAGCACCGGATCGGGAGCCAGATCCAGATCGTCGAGTTGCTCGCCGACGAGGGGGTTGCGGTCAACTCCGCCACCGTCTCACGCGACCTCGAGGAGCTCGGCGCCATCAAGGTCAGGATTCCCGGGGGCGGACCGGTCTACGCCGTCCCGGAGCTCCCTCGTGACCAAGTGGCACCTCTGGACCACCTCCGGCGCGTGATCGGGGAGTGGGTCGTTGAGGTCGATCGGTCCGGTGACCTGGTCGTGCTGCGGACCCCTCCGGGTTCCGCTCACGTCGTCGGATCGGCCATCGACCGAAACGGGACCCCGGGTGTCGTCGGCACCGTTGCCGGCGATGACACCGTGCTGGTGATTGCGCGAGAGGATGCCGGCGAGGACGTGGCCCAGGCCTTCTCGGCGCTCGCCGGTCTCAGCGCCGAGCGGATGTGACCTGGAAGCACGAGAGAAACGACTGGAGGACGACGTGGCAAAACGTGTGGTTCTGGCGTACAGCGGGGGACTCGACACCTCTGTGGCGGTCCGGTGGATGATCGAGAATCTCGGGGTCGAGGTGGTGTGTCTCTCCGCCGATGTGGGCCAAGAGGGCACCCTCGCGGGGAACCGGGACAAGGCGCTCGGTGCTGGGGCCATTGCGTACGAGGAACTCGACCTTCGTGCGGTGTTCGCCGATGAGTACATCGCTCCGGTCATCAAGGCCAACGCCCTCTACGAGGACAAGTATCCGCTGGTCTCAGCCCTGAGCCGTCCGCTGATCGCTGCGGCGCAGGTCGACGTTGCCCGGGCGTACGGAGCCGATGGTGTCGCCCACGGGTGCACCGGAAAGGGCAACGATCAGGTGCGCTTCGAGGTCAGCTACATGGCGCTCGCGCCCGATCTCGAGCAACTCGCCCCCGTTCGCAACTGGGGCTTCTCCCGTGAGGACTCGATCGACTACGCCGCCCGACACAACATCCCGGTCGGAGCCACCAAGGAAAAGCTCTACTCGATCGACGACAACCTCTGGGGTAGGGCGATCGAGTGTGGAGAGATGGAGGACCCGTGGGCGGAACCGCCCCCGGGGGTCTGGCAGATGACACAGGCCACGGCCACCCAACGGACGGAGTTCGTGCTCGGATTCGAACGTGGCGTCCCGGTCTCGATCGACGGCGAGTCCCTCGCCCTCCACCTGCTGGTGGCGAGGCTGAACGACCTCGTCGGGTCCTACGGCTGGGGCCGGCTGGACATGGTCGAGAACCGCCGGGTCGGGATCAAGAGCCGCGAGACCTACGAGGCCCCGGGTGCGTTGGCCATCCTCGCAGCCCACGCCGACCTGGAGTCGATCACCCTCGAACGTGACCTCCAACGAGAGAAGATCCGTCTCCAGCACCGCTACGCCGAACTGATCTACGACGGCTTGTGGTTCTCACCCCTGAAGGAGGCTCTCGATGCGTTCGTCGACTCCTCCCAGGAGCACGTCACGGGCGAGGTTCGGCTGGCTCTGGAGCCCAATCGGTGTTGGGTCGTCGGTCGACGGGCCGAACGATCGTTGTACGACTACGGCCTCGCCACCTACGACGCCGCAGACAGGTTCCGGCACAGCGATTCGGAGGGTTTCGTCAGGATCTGGGGACTCGGGGTCCAGACCTGGTCGGGCATTCAGGGGCCGGGTGCACCGTGACCGCTGACGAGCGTGGTCAGTTGTGGCACGGTCGTTTCTCGGTCGCGCCCGCAGACGAACTCGTGGCGTTCACCGAGAGCCTCGGTTTCGACGTCCGACTCCTGTTCGACGACGTGGCGTGCTCCAAGGCGCACGTCCGAGGGCTGCAGCGTGCCGGCCTGATCGATGCCGATGAACTCGGCTTGATCCTCGGCGGCCTCGACACGGTCGAGATGGAGTATCGGGCCGGGGAGTTGGACTTCCTTGCGTCCGACGAGGACGTCCACACTGCGATCGAACGGCGGGTCACCGAGGTCGTCGGGCCGGCCGGGGAGAAGCTCCACACGGGTCGATCCCGCAACGACCAGGTGGCCACGGCGTTCCGGCGTTACGTGCTCCGGAGTCTCGACTCGCTTGCCGGCCGCCTGCTCGATCTGGTCGACGTGTTGATCGAACGGGCCGACGAGTTCGGAACCCGCGCCGGTTCGGCCTATCTCCCGGGCTACACCCACCTCCAGCAGGCGCAGCCGGTGCTCCTCGCCCACCACCTGCTCGCCCATGCGTGGGCGCTCCTGCGCGACGTGGACCGAGTGGCCGACTGCCGTCGGCGGACCGATGTGTCACCCCTCGGTGCCGGAGCGCTTGCCGGTACGTCGCTACCACTTGACCCCGACTCCACTGCAGCGGAGCTCGGCTTTGCGGCACGATTCGAGAACTCCCTCGATGCGACCTCTGATCGTGACTTCGCTGCTGAGACGTTGTTCGTCTGCAGTCTCATCGCCGTGCACCTCTCGCGTCTGGGAGAGGAGATCGTGCTGTGGAGCACCGAGGAGTTCGGCTTCGTGCGTCTCGACGACGCCTACGCCACCGGGTCGTCCATGCTCCCCCAGAAGAAGAACCCCGACATCGCAGAATTGGCCCGGGGCAAGGCCGGCCGGGTCATCGGCGATCTCGCCGGATTCCTCGCCACGCTCAAGGGACTGACCCTGGCGTACAACCGAGATCTGCAGGAGGACAAGGAGCCTGTCTTCGATGCCCTCGACACCGTCGGGGGCGCCCTGCTGGCGTGCACCGGGCTCTACGCCACGGTTCGCTTCAACACCGACAGGATGGCAGCCGCTGCCGACTCCCCGTACGCCGCAGCGACCGATCTGGCCGAACTACTCGTCACCGAGGGGGTTCCGTTCCGATCCGCTCATGCGATCGTCGGTGCCCTCGTGCGGACGTCCCTCGACGACGGTGTGCCCTTTGCGGACCTCGTCGCCGCCGCCCCGGAGCTCGGCGAGCGGGCACTGGCGTTGTTGGCGCCCGGAGTCTCGGTGCTGCGCCGCACGAGTCCAGGTGGTGGGGGACCGGATCCGGTGAGCGAACAACGTCTGCGCATCAGCGCCGCCGTCGCTGATCTCAGAGGACGATTCGGCGCCCCGGAATCGTGACGTCCGGATCGTGCGAGACCAGACCGTTTCCCGTCGCGGATCTCAACGGCCATCCTGCCGACGTGGCTCCCCGACTGCTCGAGGCGCTGCTCATCTGCGGGGGGCGCGTCGGGCGGATCATCGAGGTCGAGGCCTACGGAGGGGCTGACGATCCGGCGAGCCACGCACATCGGCGACGCACGCAGAGGAACTCCTCGATGTTCGAAGCACCCGGGACGCTCTACGTCTACCGGTCCTATGGGATCCACTGGTGTGCCAACGTCGTGTGCGATCGAGTGGGAGAAGCGGGCGCTGTGCTCATTCGGGCGGTCGAGCCTCTCGCCGGCATCGAGGAGATGCGTCAGGCGCGTCCCCGAGCGCGCCGTGACGTGGACCTGGCGAACGGCCCCGGGAAGCTCTGTGCCGCCCTGGCGATCACCGATGACGACGACGGCACCGACGTGCTGTCGGCCACGTCGCGCGTGCGGCTCCGGCGAGACCATCGGCTGCCACCGGATCGACCGCCGGCGTCGCCACGAATCGGGATCTCTGCGGCCACGGATCGTCTGTGGCGTTACACCGTTCGCGACCACGGCGGGTTGTCCCGGTGAGCGACTTCCGCACTCTCGCCGCTGAGGATCCGCAACTCAGGCCGACTCGGGATCCCCACCGGTCCCGGAGCCGACTCCTCGAGGCAACGCTCGATGATCCGGAGAGGGACATCGTGCGCCACGAGGTGCTCGCACATCTCGAGGAGCACGGCGCAGCGCTCGCCGATCGGACGACGATGCCCGGCCATCTCACTGGCTCGGCGCTCGTGATCGATCCGAGCAGTGGGCTGGTACTGGTGCTCCTCCACGCCAAACTCAGGCGCTGGCTCCAGCCCGGTGGGCACGCCGACGGCGACCACGAACTCGCCGGTGTGGCGCTGCGGGAAGCGACCGAGGAGTCCGGGATCGAGGGGCTCGAGGTGCTCGTACCCGCTGTCGACGTGGACATCCATCGGGTCGATCACGGTGATGCACTCGGCGAACACCTCCACCTCGATCTTCGCTTCGTCGTCGTGGCCCCGGCCGGGGCGAATGCCCCCGGCAACCACGAGTCGATCGATCGGCGCTGGGTCGGGCGCAGTGAACTCGAGGGCCTCGCCGACGACCCGGGGGTGCTGCGGCTCCACGACGCCGGCCGTCGTGCACTCGGACTCAGCTGAGGGTCACCCCACGTCGCCGGGGGTCGTGCAGGACTTCATGCGGTTGACCTGGGCGAATGAGTCGATCGCCCGGGAGATCTGCCGGTTGGCCTTCACCGACTCGGTGAACCTCGACTCCGAATCGAGTCGGAGCTCATCTGCGTACTGTTGCCGATCGTCGATGTAGCGGCCCCAGTCGTCGAGCCACTCGCCGATCCCGGTGGTGATCTGGCCCTGATCGGGAGGGACGATCCCGCGTAGCCGTCCGACCATGGTCCTCAGCTCACCGTTGGCGGCTTCGACGACGTCGGCGCGGTCGGCCGCCGTGGGGGACCGGAACGCCGGCGGTAGAGCGTCGAGGCGATCGGACGTCTCCGCACAGATCTCCTCAGCGGCGATGGGAAACGTCCGATCGGCGAGTTCGTCGACCATGAGGCCGGGGTCGTAGATCAAGAACGCGTAGATCCACAGCCCGAACACCGAGGCGGCGAACAACACGCCGAAGGTTCGAGCAACCACCTGCGATCGGGTGAGGCGTTCCTCGGTGTCGACCATGCAAACAGCTTGGCACCGCAGTGCCCTGGGAAGTGGGTCAGCCGCCGTCGATCGAGCGGTTCGGTTCCGCGGCCACCGTTACGGTCACTCGGCCGTCGCGACTCGTGGCGCCAGCGGGAGGAGCGGTGGCGATCACCGTGCCCGGGGCGGTGGTCGGGTCAGTAGGGGTTCCAGCGGCGACGATCACCTCGAAGCCGGCGTCGAGCAGTCGGCGGCGAGCATCGATCGTGCTCAGTCCGACGACTGCCGGGACGGCCCGGCCGGTGGCCGCCGGGCCGGAGACGATCTCGAGCACGACCACGGTTCCTGTCGGCGCCTGTGTGCCCGGTGGTGGCGACTGTGCGAGTACCGAGCCCGTGCGACCGCGCCCCGGTACTCGGATCACCTCCGTGACGAAGCCCTCTTCCTCGAGCTCTCCGACGGCGTCTGCCTCATCGACCCCGGCCACCGCCGGGACCCGGCGACGCTCAGGCGGTTGCACTCGTTCTGCGAGCAGCGGCGAGGACCCCGGGGTCGTCGTCGTCGTCGTGGCGTTGGGAATCGAGGCCGGATCGAAGAGAGGGAGTGGAGGGAGTTGCTCGCTCGCCGCTCTGGTGAATGCTGCCCAGATACGAGCCGGATAGGTGCCACCCATGACCTCGATCGGAGTGTTCGGGGGTGTCATGGACACCGGCGTGAACTCTCCGCTCGAGTCCCGCCGTGGCTCTGCGAAGCCGACCCACACTGCGGTGGCGAGCTGGCGGGTGTAGCCGCAGAACCAGGCGTCCACGTTGTTCTCGCTCGATCCTGTCTTGCCGGCGGCCGGCCGGCCGATGTCGGCATCCTGGCCGGTCCCACGGGAGATCACCTGACCCATGACATCGCTCATGATCCGGGCGGTCTCCGGCTCGATGGCCTTCTCCTGTCGGTGTGCGTGTGCGTAGAGGAGCGTCCCGTCGGCCCGCTCGATCCTGGTGACGTAGACCGCCGGAACGTGGATCCCGTCGTTGGCGAACGTGGCATAGCCCGAAGCCATGTCTTCGACGGTGACGTCGTTGGTTCCGAGCACCGCTGCGGGGTTGGCGTCGAGCGACGCGTCGTCGAGGCCGAGGCGCCGGCTCAACTCGATCGAGCGTTCGCCGCCGACGGCACGATCGAGCACCACGTTGGAGAAACACGTGTTCGAGGACACGACGAGGCACTCCGCCATCGTGGCCCGTCCGAGTCCGCCGCCGGTCACCGTCCACGGTTCGGAGCCGGCGAGCCGGTGCGTGATCGACCCAGGTGCGCTGTAGGCCTTGGTGGGGGAGACACCTGCCTCGAGGGCTGCGGCCATGACGAAGGGCTTGAACGCGGAACCGGTCTGGCGTCCCGTGCCTCGGGCCAGGTTGACCTGTCGATAGGAGTGTTCCCCGTAGTAGTCCGATCCGCCAACCATGGCCACGACGTGACCAGTGCCTGGCTCGATGGTGACCAGCGCCGCATCCGGCGTCCTCGGGTTGCGGACCTGATCGGGGAGAACGGAGTTGACTGCGCCAACGGCGAGGAACTGCAGGTACGGGTCGAGCGTGGTGGTGATCCGAAGGCCACCCCGGTAGAGGTTGATGTACCGCTCAGCGTCTGTGTCGCCGAGAAGGTCCGACTCCCGCAGCAGCGACTGCACGACCTCGTCGACGAAGTGCGGCGCAGAGTTCTGTTGGTCCATGAGCGTCGACGTCGGTGGTGCGAGGACCAATGTTTCTGCCTGAGCGGCCTGAGCGGCCGTGGCATCGAGGCGGCCGACGGCCACCATCCGGTCGAGGACGAAGTTCCGTCGCTCGACGGCACGGTTCGGGTTCGCGCGGGGGTCATAGGTGCCCGGTGCCCGGACGAGGCCGGCGAGGAGCGCCGCCTGGGCGAGGGTCAACTGCATCGCCGGGACCCCGAAGAACGATCGAGCAGCGGCCTCGACGCCGTAGGCCCCGTCGCCGAAGTAGATCGTGTTGAGGTACTGCTCCAAGATGACCTCCTTGGAGTAGTTCCGCTCGATGGACAGGGCGAGTGAGGCCTCCTCGACCTTCCGCTGGATGGTTCGCTCAGGGGTCAGCATGGCGTTCTTGACGTACTGCTGGGTGATCGTCGATCCCCCTTCGATCAACTCGCCGGCTTCGGCGTTGGCGTTGGCTGCACGGGCGATCGAGCGCGGATCAACGCCGTCGTGTTCCCAGAATCGATTGTCCTCGACTGCGACGATCGCGTCCTGGAGTGTGGTCGGGATCTGCTGGAGGGTCACGACCGAGCGGTTCTGCTCCTGGAGCACGGTGAGGACGCGACCGTCTGCGTCGAGGAGCACCGAAGCCAGAGCGTTGACGGGGAGGGCGAGTGGCGGGGCCTGCTGGGTCCGACCGCACGAAGTCAGCGACGAGGCCAGCAACACGAGCACGACGACCGCCCCAGCGAGGGCGCGGTGCGATCGGACGACGCCCGGAACGGAGCGCCGGTCACAGCGTCGTGCAGCGCCATTCACCCCACGATTGTGCCGCTTCGGGACCGGAGAACGGTGGCAGGGGACCGCTGGAGCCGGGCGCTACGCTCGCCCGGCCGAGGAGGTGCAGCGTTGCTGGAGCCCAGCGGAGAGGCCGAAACGGTCGTCCTGGCCGATCTGAGAGCTCGGGGGCTCGTCCAGGACCATACGGATTGGACGGCGCTCAGCGATCGACTCGCTGTCGGACCGACTGCTCTTTACTGCGGGTTCGACCCCACGGCCGATTCGCTGCACCTCGGCAACCTCCAGGGAATTCTGCTCCTGCGGCGGTTCCAGGACGCCGGCCACATCCCGGTGGCGCTCGTCGGTGGCGCCACCGGCATGATCGGGGATCCCTCCGGTCGGTCTGTGGAGCGGCAGTTCCTCGACACCGAGGTCCTCGACGCCAACCGGGAGGCCATCGGCGAGCAACTCGCTGGTCTCCTCGACGTCGGTGCGGACGGACCCGGGATGCTCGTGGACAACCGGACGTGGACCGAGCCGCTCACGTTGCTCGAGTTCCTGCGTGACGTAGGCAAACACGTGACCGTCAACACGATGCTGGCCAAGGATTCTGTCCGCGGCCGGATCGACCGCGAGACCGGGATCTCCTTCACCGAGTTCAGCTACATGCTCCTCCAGGCCAACGACTTCCTCGAGTTGCACCGTTCCCACGGAGTCGACCTCCAGGTGGCGGGTTCGGACCAGTGGGGCAACATCACTGCGGGTGTCGATCTGATCCGCCGGAGGACCGGTGATCATGTCCACGGCCTGACTGCGCCCCTGCTCGTCCGGGCCGACGGCAGCAAGTTCGGCAAGAGCGAGGGCGACAACATCTGGCTGAGTGCCGAGCGGACGTCGCCGTTCGCCATGTACCAGTACCTCCTGAACGTCGCCGACGACGATGTGACCGACCTGCTGCTCCGGCTCACGCTCGTCTCCCCGGAGGACTGCGTCGCAGTGAGGTCGGCCCACGACGTGGACCCGTCGCAGCGCATCGGACAGAGGCGTCTGGCCGCTGAGGTGACCGGACTCGTCCACGGTGTGGGCGTGCTGCCGGCGGTCGAACGGGCCGGCGAGGTGCTCTTCGGTTCCCGGCCGATCACGGAGGTCGACTCAGCCACGCTGACCCTGCTCGCCACCGAGCTCCCGTCCTCGGCTCGATCCCTCGCCGACGTGCTCGAGGCCGACGCTGTCGATCTGCTCGCCGATCCGGTTGTCGGGCTGGCGAAATCCCGAAGCGAGGTGCGTCGGAACATGAAGGGTCACTCGATCAACGGCGTGGATCTCGAACAGCGGAGTTCCCTGGTGGGGGAGGCCGATCTCCTTGATGGTCGCTACGTGCTCCTCGGACGGGGTCGCAAGGCTCGGCATCTTGTCGTCGTCAGTGACTGATTCCTGAGCACCCGCTCCGACCTGTGACGCCTGTCCGCAGGACCGAGTTGACCGCACCGTGTCCAGCAGGTAGGTTTGCCGTCCGCCCCGGTGAGCCATGAGCAGCCGAGGTCGGGACCGCTGAGGAGCCGTCAGGCCCCCCACGTCCCTGCTGGTCCCCTGCGGGGAGGCCGAGCGATTCTTGACAACGGAAGAGAGGATGCCAAAAGGCGAGTGCGGGCGTCTGCGCGTCGGTTCACCGGTGCACAGACACCCTTTCAATTCAATTATGCACTTTCCGGACATCCCTCCGTCTCACGGAGGGAAGCCAGAACTGTGCCAGTCGGTGGAGGGCAGCCAGCCCGACACCGGCTCTCCGATCGAACGTCATCAACCCTCGGGAAGATGGCTGAGATCTTGATGGAGAGTTTGATCCTGGCTCAGGACGAACGCTGGCGGCGTGCCTAACACATGCAAGTCGAACGAGATCCAAGGGAGCTTGCTCCCTGAAGATCTAGTGGCGAACGGGTGAGTAACACGTGAGAAACCTGCCCTCGAGTGGGGAATAACCCGGGGAAACTCGGGCTAATACCGCATACGCTCCTCTGGCCGCATGGTCGGAGGAGGAAAGTTTTTCGCTCTTGGAGGGTCTCGCGGCCTATCAGCTAGTTGGCGGGGTAACGGCCCACCAAGGCTACGACGGGTAGCTGGTTTGAGAGAACGATCAGCCACACTGGGACTGAGACACGGCCCAGACTCCTACGGGAGGCAGCAGTGGGGAATCTTGCGCAATGGGCGAAAGCCTGACGCAGCAACGCCGCGTGCAGGATGACAGCCTTCATGGTTGTAAACTGCTTTCGGCAGGGAAGAAAATGACGGTACCTGCAGAAGAAGCTCCGGCTAACTACGTGCCAGCAGCCGCGGTAACACGTAGGGGGCGAGCGTTGTCCGGATTCATTGGGCGTAAAGAGCTCGTAGGTGGTTCAGTAAGTCGGGTGTGAAAGCTCCGAGCTCAACTCGGAGAGGCCACCCGATACTGCTGTGACTCGAGTCCGGTAGAGGAGCGTGGAACTCCTGGTGTAGCGGTGAAATGCGCAGATATCAGGAAGAACACCCGTAGCGAAGGCGGCGCTCTGGGCCGGTACTGACGCTGAGGAGCGAAAGCGTGGGTAGCAAACAGGATTAGATACCCTGGTAGTCCACGCCGTAAACGTTGGGCACTAGGTGTGGGGAGGAGTCAACCCTTTCCGTGCCGTAGCTAACGCATTAAGTGCCCCGCCTGGGGAGTACGGCCGCAAGGCTAAAACTCAAAGGAATTGACGGGGGCCCGCACAAGCGGCGGAGCATGTTGCTTAATTCGAGGCAACGCGAAGAACCTTACCTAGGTTGAACTACGCAGGAAAAGCCACAGAGATGTGGTGTCCTTCGGGGCCTGCGATAGGTGGTGCATGGCTGTCGTCAGCTCGTGTCGTGAGATGTTGGGTTAAGTCCCGCAACGAGCGCAACCCTTATTCTATGTTGCCAGCGGGTAATGCCGGGGACTCGTAGAAGACTGCCGGGGTCAACTCGGAGGAAGGTGGGGACGAGGTCAAGTCATCATGCCCCTTATGTCTAGGGCTGCAAACATGCTACAATGGCCGGTACAGAGGGCTGCGATACCGCGAGGTGGAGCGAATCCCAAAAAGCCGGTCTCAGTTCGGATTGAAGTCTGCAACTCGACTTCATGAAGCTGGAGTCGCTAGTAATCCCGGATCAGCAACGCCGGGGTGAATACGTTCCCGGGCCTTGTACACACCGCCCGTCACACCACGAAAGTTGGCAACACCCGAAGTCAGTGGCCGAACCCTATGGGACGGAGCTGCCGAAGGTGGGGTTAGCGATTGGGGTGAAGTCGTAACAAGGTAGCCGTACCGGAAGGTGCGGCTGGATCACCTCCTTTCTAAGGAGTCCAAATCCATCCGTGAGGTCCACCAGGACCGAAACGGAGATGGACACCCAGTTGACGCACTCGCCGGCAACGGACCACTCGAAGCCCCGACAGGGGCACGAACCCGGGGCCCGTCCTCTCTTCCGTTGTGAAGGTTCGCTCGAGCCCTGAGGGCTCGGCCGCCCCTTCCCGGCGACTCCGCCGGCCGTCGATCCTTGAGAATTTCATAGCGAGCACGAGCATCTTTGTGTGTGAAATCCCAAGCTACAAAGGGCCAACGGTGGATGCCTTGGCGACAGGAACCGATGAAGGACGTGGGAGGCTGCGAAAAGCCACGGGTAGGTGCCGACCAACCTCTGATCCGTGGATGTCCGAATGGGGAAACCCGGCACTCGTCATGGAGTGTCACTCCCGCCTGAACACATAGGGCGGGTAGAGGGAACCGGGGGAACTGAAACATCTCAGTACCCCGAGGAATGGAAAGTAACAACGACTCCGTAAGTAGCGGCGAGCGAACGCGGAAGAGCCTAAACCGGCCTGGTGGAATAGCCCGACGGCGTTGCCAGGTGGGGGTTGTGGGACCCAATAGAGGAGGCGTCGGCCCCTCACAGAGTTACAAAGTTGCGAGATAGCGGAACCGTCTGGAAAGTCGGGCCGTAGAGGGTAATGGCCCCGTACGTAAAATCTCTGCAACCTCTGATTGGTGTTCCCGAGTAGCGCCGAATCCGGGAAAGTCGGCGTGAATCAGCGAGGACCACCTCGTAAGGCTAAGTATTACCTGTCGACCGATAGTGAACTAGTACCGTGAGGGAAAGGTGAAAAGTACCCCGGGAGGGGAGTGAAATAGTCCCTGAAACCGTTGGTCTACAAGCAGTCAAAGCCTGGCTTCGGCCGGGCGATGGCGTGCCTTTTGAAGAATGAGCCAGCGAGTTGCGGTGTGTGGCGAGGTTAACCCGTGAGGGGAAGCCGGAGCGAAAGCGAGTCTGAATAGGGCGTACAGTCGCATGCTGCAGACCCGAAGCCGAGTGATCTATCCATGGGCAGTGTGAAGCGGAGGTAAGACTCCGTGGAGGCGCGAACCGACCTCAGTTGAAAATGGGGCGGATGACCTGTGGATAGGGGTGAAAGGCCAATCAAACTCGGTGATAGCTGGTTCTCCGCGAAATGCATTTAGGTGCAGCGTTGCACGTTCATCCGTGGAGGTAGAGCACTGGATGGGCTAGGGGGCCTACAAGCTTACTGAACCCAACCAAACTCCGAATGCCACGGATCCAGAGTGCAGCAGTGAGACCCCGGGGGATGAGCTTCGGGGTCGAGAGGGAAACAGCCCAGACCGTCGGCTAAGGTCCCCAAATCCAGACTAAGTGGTAAACGATGTGAGATTGCAAAGACAGCCAGGAGGTTGGCTTAGAAGCAGCCACCCTTGAAAGAGTGCGTAACAGCTCACTGGTCGAGTGGTCTTGCGCGGACAATGTAACGGGGCTCAAGTCTGGTACCGAAGCCACGGGTTCGTCTTCGGACGAGCGGTAGCGGAGCGTCGATCTCGCTGCGAAGCGGCCGGGTGACCGGCCGTGGAGCGTGGTCGAGTGAGAATGCTGGCATGAGTAGCGAAAGACGGGTGAGAAACCCGTCCGCCGGATGTCCAAGGGTTCCTGGGGAAGGCTATTCCACCCAGGGTGAGTCGGGAGCTAAGGCGAGGCCGAAAGGCGTAGTCGATGCACAACCGGTTGATATTCCGGTACCACCACATGCGCGTCCATTCCAATCCCTGGTTGCTAAGGGGCTGTGCCGGCTTCGGCCGGTAACGAACCGACCCACTGGGAGGCGGAAAGCCGTAGGGGGACGCAGGAAGGTAGATGATCCCGGGCGATGGTAGTCCCGGGGTAAGCGTGTAGGGCGAGGACCAGGAAAATCCGGGCCTCACGAAGCCTGAGACGTGATACGGACCCGCTTAAGGGGAAGTCATTGATCCTATGCTGCCGAGAAAAGCCTAGCGGTGAGTTCATGTGGTGCCCGTACCCCAAACCAACACAGGTGGACAGGTAGAGAATACCAAGGCGATTGGGAGAACAGTGGTTAAGGAACTCGGCAAAATGCCTCCGTAACTTCGGGAGAAGGAGGACCCCATTAGGGTGAAGGGCCTTGCGCCTGGAGCTCGAAGGGGTGGCACAAAATTGTGGGGAGCGACTGTTTACTAAAAACACAGCAGCGTGCGAAGCCGTAAGGCGCTGTATACGCTGTGACGCCTGCCCGGTGCTGGAAGGTTACGGGGAAGGGTTAGCCCTCGGGCGAAGCTCTGAACCTAAGCCCCAGTAAACGGCGGCCGTAACTATAACGGTCCTAAGGTAGCGAAATTCCTTGTCGGGTAAGTTCCGACCTGCACGAATGGCGTAACGACTTCCCAACTGTCTCAACCACTGACCCAGCGAAATTGAAGTACGAGTAAAGATGCTCGTTAGCTGCAGAAGGACGGAAAGACCCCGTGGACCTTTACTACAACTTGATGTTGGGTTTTGTCATACGTTGTGTAGGATAGGTGGGAGACTTGGAAGC
>VGBZ01000001.1 GCA_016870275.1 Actinomycetota bacterium | reverse complement strand
GCCGCCCGGCCCGCTCGAGGGCCGGAGTTCCGCACCGGGGGGAGGCCCAGCCGTGTCACACGTGGTCCGAGACGCACTCGCCGTTGCCGTGCAGATCGGCCAGCCGGCACTGCTCTGGGGCGCCCCTGGCGAGGGGAAGTCCCGGGTGGTCGAGGAGATCGCCGGGCAGCTCGACCGGGCGTGTGAGGTGGTGGTCGGCAGCGTCCGGGAGGCCGCTGACTTCGCCGGCCTACCGGTGCGGATCGGCGAGTCGGTCAGCTTCGCCCCGCCTCGCTGGGCGCAGCGGTGCGTGGACCGGCCCGACACCGTGGTGTTCCTCGACGAACTCACCACCGCTGCGCCGCAGGTGCAGGCGGCGATGTTGCGGGTGGTGCTCGAGCGTGAGGTCGGCGACCTGCGCCTCCCTGCGCAGGTGTCGTTCGTGGCGGCGGCCAACCCGCCGGAGTTGTCTGCCGGCGGCGACGACCTGGCCCCGCCGCTGGCCAACCGGTTCTGTCACCTCGAGTGGCAGGCGATCACCGCCCAGTGGGTCACCGGCATGCTGAGCGGGTGGGAACCGGTTGCGGTTCCGGTGGTGCCGCCGTCGTGGTCCGCCGAGGCCGTCCGCTGGCGGGCGCTGCTCGCCGGATTCATCAGCGCACGCCCGTCGGTGCTCCGTGACGTGCCGACCGACGTGGTGGCCCAGGGTCGGGCGTGGCCGTCGCCGCGTAGCTGGGACCATGCGCACCGGGCCGCTGCTGCGGCCGAAGCGGCCGGCGCCGGCAAGGAGGTGCGCCACGTGCTGGTGGCGGGTCTGGTGGGCGCGGGACCGGCGATCGAGTTCCTTCGCTTCGCCGACACCGCCGACCTGCCCGACCCCGAGGCGCTCCTGGCGACCCCGGCCGCGTTGCCGACGCAGGTCCGCGTCGACCTGCTGCTCGCATCGCTCGCCTCAGTCGTGACCGCCGTCGCCGGCCGACTCACCGAGGACCGCTGGCTGGCGGCGTGGGACGTGCTCGCCGTGGCGTGCGACGCCGGTCGGGCGGACCTGGCGGCCGTGGCCGCGACCACGCTCGTGGATCTGCGTGAGCCCGGCTGGCCGGCCCCACCCTCGGCAGCGGCGTTCGCCCCGGTGCTGCGCGCCGCCGCGCTGGTCTGAGGTCGGCCGACCGTGAGTGAGCCGGCAGCGACTGCGTCGCCCACCACCGGCGCCACGGCCACCTCCACGCCCGGGGTCGCCACGGCCACCTCCACGCCTGGGGTCGCCACGGCCACCTCCACGCCCGGGGTGTCGGCGACGAGCACGGCTGCGACTCGCGTCGCACCGCTCGAACGAGCCGATGCCGAGTTCTTCGCCGCCGCAAGACTCCGGGCTGCCCGACTCCAGCCGTACCTGGCCACGGCGGTGTTCGCTCTCGTTCCGGTGGCAAGTTCCGGGCTCGGCACGTTCGCCGTCGACCGGTACTGGCGTGTGTACGTGGACGTCGCCGTCGCCAGGGAGTGGGGCGTGGAGCAGTCGGCGGCGGTGTTGGTCCACGAGGCCCACCACGTGCTGCGCCAGCACCACAGCCGGGCGCTCGCCTGCGGGGTCACCGTCGACACCCACGATCTGTGGAACCTCGCCGCAGACGCTGCGATCAACGACGATCTCCTCGACGACCGCCTGCCGCTGCCCGACGGGGTCCTGCCACGCCACCTCGGCCTGGCCCCCCGGGGCCTCGAGGAGGAGTACTACGCCGAACTCCTCGACGAGGCGAGCGAGCACCCGCACGACACCTGCGGCAGCGGATCGGGTGGGGCGCCGGCGGACTGCGAGATCGTCGAGGAACCAGAAGAGTCCGGCCGGGACGGACTCGACGACGTCGACGCCGAAGCCGTCCGCCGGGCGACTGCCCACGACGTGACGGCGGCGGCGTCGCGGGGCGAGTGCGCCTCGCCCGGTCTGGTGCTCTGGGCCCGGGATCTGCTGCACCCGCAGGTCCCGTGGCGCCACCTGTTGCGCACGGCTCTCGGCCGTCCGGTGCGTGAGGTGACCGGTGAGGCGCACGCAGACTGGACCCGACCGGATCGGCGGGCCGATGCCCGGGAGGACTTCCCCCGCCCCGGTAACCGGTACCACGCTCCGGACATCGCCGTCGTCATCGACACCTCCGCCTCGATGGACCGGCCCCTGCTCGACGCTGCGGTCACCGAGATCAACGGCCTCCTCCGACGCAACGGCGTGCGGTCGCTCGTGGTCCTCACCTGCGACGTCGAGTCGGCTCGGCCGCAGCGGGTACGACGACTCGGGGACCTGGTGCTGCGGGGTGGCGGCGGCACCGACATGCGCGTCGGGATCGCTGCGGCAGCGGCGTGTCGGCCGCAACCGTCGGTCGTGGTGGTGCTGACCGACGGCGAGACGCCGTGGCCGAGCGCCGCCCCGGCCCGGACGTCGATCGTGGCGGTGGTCATCGGCCCGCACGCTCCGCTGCCCGAGGGTCCCGGTTTCACTTCGGTGCGGATCACCGGACCGACGTGACCGCTCTCCTCGACCTCTCCGGTGTGGTCGACCACCTGCGCATCGACGGGCACCTGCCCGAGTGTCGCCGGTCGAACCGCCCGCTCGAGGACTGCGACTGGTGTCTGTGGGCCGTCGACGTGCCACAGGTGCGCACGCTGCTCGACGTGCTCCACGACGCCCGGACGCTGCGCAACGTCGGCGCAGCGCGGCCCGGGTCGGCCGAGTGGCCCATGCGGGACACGGTGCCGTGGGTCCTGGCGTCGGTCGAGTTGCGCCAACACCGTGCCGAGGCCCGGGTGGGTGAGGTCGTCGTGGCCTCGGTCCGCCACGTCGTCGAGCAACTCGCCCGAGAGGCCGACGACCACTTGGATCGGCTCGATCGTCTCGTTGCCGCAGCGGTCGCCCCGGACGGGCCGATCGAGCGTCGTTGCCTGCGTACCGCCGGAGCGCTCGCTGCGACGCGACTGGGCCGCCCCGAGTGCGCACCCGTACTCGCTGGCGCACCCGAGAACGTGCGCCGGGCGATCGCCGAGGTCACCGCTCTCCTCTCGCCGGACTCCCAGGCCGGGAGCCTGATACCGGTGGTCGACGCAGCGCACTGGCGGGGGTTGCCGGAACTCCGTACCCAGCCGGTGTGGCGGCTGCGTCCCCCCGCCGGGTGCGGGATGCGCCATCCGGGTCCGCAGCACGACCGCACGACACGACGGGACTCACTCGAGGCGATCGTCGTGGAGTCACTCGCAGATCGGGTGAGTGACTCGCTGCTCGCTGTGGCCGGGGACCTGGCCCGACTCGGCACTCCCGTCGACCTGATCCGACGCCGCGAAGCTCCCCGGCGCAGCGCACGGAGTCTCACCAACCTCCACCGGATGGCGCTCGTCGACTGGCACCTCAGCCTGGTCGACTGCGGCCGGGCCGACTGCTGGCCGACTCGTCATGAGGAGGGTCGGCGGTTCACCGCCGTGCCGTGGGTGGTGGCCGCCGCCGTCGACGTGATGTGTGGCGTTGCGGTGAGCACCGTCCACGCCCACGACCCTTCCCGGCCGGACCTGCTCGGTCCGGGGCCATCCGGGCCCGGCTGACCACCCCGGGTGGCGAGGCTGGCGCGCCGGGCGCTGCGTCGTCACAACTGCTACGGTCAGACAACAGTGTTCAGCAGTACCGACCGGGGGGACGGCCGGTCCGGACGGTGGGCGTCGTCCGGTCGGGTGGGGAAATGGCAGGCGGTCGCGCTGCTCGCGTTGGTTGCTGCGGTGGCGTTCGGATTCTCCGCCACGCCGGCGCAGTCCGATGGCGTGGTCCGAGGCAGCGCCCAGGCGAACGCCGACACGTTCACCCTCAGCATCAAGGCTGCGAGTGCGACCATCGGCCTGTCCTACGGTCGCTCGCTCGCCCGTTACCAGGACCGGACCGGCAGCGCAGAGGCCCGGGCGCTCGACCTCGGCGCCCTCCCGACGTTGTTCGGAGGTCCGCAGTGCGATGGATCCGCACCGCTGCTCGCACCGTCGGCGCTGCCGCCGATCACCTCGGCCGACTCGAACCTCGTCGGCTCCGACCAGAGCCGACGCACGCAGGTGAACCTGCCGGGAATCTCCGGAGCGTCGAACGGTGGCCCCGTCGGATTCCAGGACGCCACGGCCACGCCGCTGCCGTCGAGTTCGGCACGCACCGAGTCGGTCCCGGTCGACGTCTTCCTCGTGGCGCTCATCGGGGGTCGGACCGAGACGACCGCCGCCCTGCGCAACGGAGTCCGGGAAGCTCGGGCGGTGGTCACCGCAGATGAGCTCCGGGTGCTCGGCGGCCTGTTCACGTTCCGCAAACCGAGATGGGAGGCGGTGGCGCGCTCGGGTGCGGAGCAGTCGACCACGTCGACGTTCACCTTCCAATCGGCGAGCATCCTCGGGATCGAACGAGCAGCCGGAGAGGCGCTCGCAGACCTCAGGGGGTTCAAGGTCGAACTCGAACGGGCGCTGGCCCCGCTCGGCGTCACGTTGACGCTCCCGACGACCGAGATGATCGAGGGCGGGATCCGCGTCACCCCGATGGGCTTCCGGGTGAAGGAACCGCCGCTCGGGACCGACGTGCTCGTCCCGTTCCTCGGCCGCATCGACCCGCTCGTCCAGGCGCTCCGCCAGGAACTCGTGGCCCAGGACTGCAAGAACGACGTGGTGTTGACCGTGGTCGACATCCTGCTCGGGGTCCTCGGTGGATCGGGCAGCATCGAGATCCTGGCGGGCGGTGTCGAAGCGGTCACCGACGACACCGACTTCTCGTCCCCGCCCCCGCCGCTCGAACTCAACGACGCCTCCGTGGAGGTGGCGCCCGAGACGACCATCGCCACCGACTTCGGGCCCATCGACCCGGGCGCCGGTTCATCGGATACGGGTTCGTTCGAGACACCTCCGGCTGTCGACCTGTCCGTGGGTGACCTCGGTCTCGGTGATCCGGCCGCCGGCGCCAGTGAGGTGGCTGCGGCTGTCCAGCAGGAGCGTTCAGAGGAAGCGGGGTCGTTGCCCTCGGTCATCGGCAGCCGATTCGAGGAGGGAACGGCCGGCCGAGCAGGGGTGGCTGTCGGGACGCTGGCGCTGCTCGGGGCAGTCGGACTGTCGATCGGTGACCGGCTGCTAGGCCGGAGAGCGAGGAGGACGATTCGATGAGCGATCCGTCCACGGCGCCGGTGAATTCCCCCGCGGCGTCGAACGATCCCGGTCCGACAGGTGCGTCCCCGGGCGGGGCGCGGGACCGGCTCTTCCGGGGCTACGGGCCACTGATCGGATTCACCGCCGTGTTCCTGGCGATCGCCGTGCTCGTGCCGAGCCAGCAGCGGGAGGTCCGGGTCGATCCCGGTTCCGCAGCCGGCGTCGAGGTCGCCGGTGTCACCGAGGATCTCGCCGCTGTCGACCCGGGGGTCGCCGTCACCGATCCGGGCGCACCCGGCACCGACCCGGGAGCGGTCGAGCAGGGCTCGGGCGGTGCGGGCCCCGATGCTGGTGGCGGCGCCGGTTCCGGTGGCGGTCCCGGTGGCGGCCCCGGTGGCGGCCCCGGTGGCGGTCCCGGTGCCGGCCCGGCGGCGATCGCCGGCTGCGGACCCCAGCAGGTGCCCGGCGACCCCTACTCGCCGGTGTGCGTCCGCTTCAGCGGTGGGAACGGTGGGGAGACGAGTCGCGGGGTCACGGGCGACTCGATCACGGTGGCGGTGCGCATCGAAGGCTTCTCCAACGGTCTGCTCGACGCAGTGTCCAGGGTGGCCAACGCCAAGATCCCCAACGAGAGCCCCGAGTTGATCCGCAGGACGGTCGAGGGACTCGTCGAGTACTTCAACAAGCGGTTCCAGTTCTACGGCCGCAAGATGAAGCTCGTCGTCTACAACGGCAAGGGCGACGTGCTCAAGGAGATCACCGGCGGAGGACAGGAGGGGGCGCAGGCCGACGCCCTCAAGGTCTCTCAGGAGATCAAGGCGTTCGCCGACGTCTCGGCAGTCTCACCGGTGTACGCCGACGCCCTCTCCTCCAAGGGCGTGATCAACGTCGGGGCGCCGTACACGTCGCGCGAGTGGATGTCGCAGCGCCGTCCGTTCGCCTGGAGCCAGTTCCCTGACTGCTCGACGATCGCAGAGAGCGTTGCGAGCTACTTCGTGATCAAGATGGCCGGGAAGCCGGCGGCGCTCGCCGGTGGCAACCTGCGCAACCAGCCCCGCCGCGCCGCGATCATCGCCCCGGAGAACTCCTGGTACCAGGAGTGCGTGCGCAGCGGTGTGGGCATCGCCGAACGCGCCGGCAAGGCCAACGACATCGTCCTCAACAGCAAGTACGTCATCGACATCCCGAAGATGTCGTCGCAGGCCGACACGCTCATCCGGCAACTCAAGGACAAGCAGGTGACGAGCGTGATCTGCACCTGCGACCCGCTGATCATGACGTTCATGACGGCCAAGGCTCGCGAGCAGGGTTACGAACCCGAGTGGCTCGTGACCGGCGTGGCCCTCGTGGACAACGACCTGATCGGTCAGATCCTGCAGCAGGACCAGTGGGGCCGATCCTTCGGGATCTCCTTCGCCGGCGCTCCCCAACCCGCAGGACAGGGCCTCGGTTACCGCGCCTACAAGTCCACTCGGTCCGACGAGCCGTCGATCGGCGTCGAACTCATCTACAACCAGATCTACCTGATTGCGCTCGGGATCCAAGGTGCCGGGCCCAACCTCACGCCGCAGAGCTTCGAACAGGGGATGTTCAACTACCCGCGTCGCAGCGGCCCGTTCGGAACGTGGGGCTTCGGGCCGGGGGACTACACCACGGCCGAGGACGCTCGCGAGGTCTTCTGGAACCCATCGGTCAACTCGCCGCAGACGCGCAGCCCCGGCACCTACCAGGACCCCAACGGTGGCGCCCGCTTCCCGATCGGCAAGTGGCCCGGTTCGCCGCCGAGATCGGCCAAGGGGTGAACCGACCCGCCCGCGCGTTGCTCGCAGCTGCGGCGCTGCTCGCAGCGTGGGCGCTCGCATCGGTGGTCCTGCCCAACGGGGCGCCTCCCGGGAACGTGCTCGCCGGGGCGATCCTCGGTTCCGCCACCGGTCTTACTGCGGTGGGGCTCATCCTCATCTGGCGGGCCAACCGGGTGGTGAACTTCGCCAACGGCGCCATGGCCGGTGTCGCCGGGCTCACTGCCGTCCACCTGTTCGTGAGTTGGGGGTGGCCGTACTGGGTGACGCTGGTCGTCGGGCCGCTGCTCGGCCTGGCGGTTGGTGCCGTCGTCGAGGTCCTGGTGATCCGGCGGTTCGCCGATGCCCCCCGCCTCGTCCTGACCGTCGCCACGATCGGCTTGGCGCAACTGCTCGGCGGCATCGAACTGCTCATCCCGGAACGGGTGTTCTCTGCCGATGGGCTGGTCCTCGGGGCGTTCGAGACGCCGCTGTCGTCGGTGTCGTTCGAGGTGGGACCGGCGCTCATCACCGGAAACCATCTGCTCGCCGTCGCCGTCGTCCCGGTGGTCGTCGGGGGACTTGCGTGGTTCCTGCAGCGGTCCTTGGTGGGCACCGCAGTCCGGGCGGCGGCGGAGAACACCGATCGGGCCCGGCTCCTCGGGATCCCCGTGCGAAACATCACCACCGTGGTGTGGGCACTCGCCGGTGGCCTCGCCGCCCTGACATTCGTCCTGCAGGCACCGTTCCTCGGGGCCTCACCGGCCGCAGCCGCGGGACCGGCGATCCTCCTGCCGGCGCTCGCCGCAGCGATCGTCGCCCGCATGGAGTCGCTTCCCGTGGCGTTCGTCGCTGCGGTGGTGCTCGGCGTCGTGGCCGAGTTGGTCCGCTGGAACACCGACACCCCGGCGCTGCTCGACGTGGTCCTGCTGATCGTGATCGTCGTGGCACTGCTCCTCGTCGGTGAGGGCCGACGGTCCCGGGCATTCGACTCCGACGGCGGGTGGCGCAACGCCGAACTGATCCGCAGGGTGCATCCGGTGGTCGCCCGACTCCGATCCCAACGCATCGCCCGGTGGACGACGCTGGCGGTCGTGCTCGCCGCTGCGGTGTGGGTGCCGACACAGCTCTCACCATCGACTGCGTTCTCGGTCTCGGTCATCGCCGTGTGGGCGATGGTGGCTGTCAGCCTGGTGGTGCTGACCGGATGGGCCGGACAGATCAGCCTCGGGCAGTTCGCCATCGTCGGTGCATCGGCGATCGTGGCCGGGAACCTGCTGGCGCGCTGGGATGTGGACCTGTTCATCACGCTCGCCGCCGCCACAGCCACTGGTGCGCTCGTGGCGTTGTTCCTCGGCATCCCGGCCCTGCGGATCACCGGCCCGTTCCTCGCCGTGGTGACGCTCGCCTTCGCCGTCGTGCTCGACGGTTACGTCCTCAACCCGAACGTGTTCCCCGACCTGATCCCACAGACGGTCGTGCGACCGTTGCTCTGGGGTCGGGTCGACCTCGAGGACGAGCGCTCGATGCTCTGGTTCACACTCGCTGTCCTCGCACTGTGCGTCGTCGTGGCCGCAGCGGTCCGGCGATCGCGTTCAGGCCGGCTGCTCATCGCCGCCCGTGACAACCGCAAGGCCGCAGAGGCCGCTGCGGTCCCGACCAGATGGACGACGCTGCAGGGGTTCATCTGTGCCGGTGCGATCGCCGGGTTGGCCGGTGGCGTCCACGTGTTGCTCCTGCGGGGCGCCCGAGCCGGCAGCTACCAGGTGGTCCAGTCCGTCGAGGTGTTCTCCGGGGCGACCATCGGGGGCCTCGGCTCGTTGCCCGGTGCGATGCTCGGGGCCGCCGGCCTGCGGGGCGCCCAGGACCTCGACGCCACCCTTCGCCTCGTCGCCGCCGGAGTGGGCGTGCTCGTGGTGCTGTGGGTGGTGCCGAGCGGGTTGGCTGGGCTCGCAGCACGACTCCGGGACCGGGTGCTGCGACCGCTCGCAGCCCGCTCCGGTGTGGACCTCGACGGCCAGCCACTGTCTGAACCGCCGCCGGCGACGCAGCCGAGCGAACCGGCCCCGGAAGGCCCACCCCCGTACCTGCCCGCCCGCGCCGCGGCGGCCGACGTCGTGTTCGACGCCGCCGGGGTCGACGTCTCCTACGGCTCGCTCCAGGTGCTCTTCGACGTCGACCTCCAGGTTCGACGGGGCGAGATCGTGGCGCTGCTCGGCACGAACGGTGCGGGCAAGTCGACGTTGCTGCGGGCGGTGTCGGGACTGTCGCGCTGCCGGGGGTCGATCACCGTCGACGGCGTGGGCGTGGCCAACCGCCGACCCGAACGCATCGTGCGCGACGGCGTGGCGTTGATGCCCGGCGGCAAGGCGGTGTTCCCGACGCTCACCGTGGAGGAACACCTGCGGTTGGCGGCGTGGACGTTCCGACGTGATCGGCAACGGTTCGACGACTCGATCGCTGACGTCCACGACCTGTTCCCCGTGCTCGCCGAGCGCCGTTCCCAACTCGCCGGTGACCTCTCGGGCGGGGAGCAGCAACAACTCGCCCTGGCCTGCACCCTCATGCTCCGGCCGGAGGTCCTGCTGATCGACGAGCTCTCACTCGGCCTGTCGCCGCTGGTGGTCTCGGCGTTGTGTGACGTGGTTCGCCAGCTCAACCGGTCGGGCGTCACGGTCGTCGTCGTGGAGCAGTCGGTCAACGTTGCGCTGACACTCGCCGAGCGAGCGGTGTTCATGGAGAAGGGTTCAGTGCGTTTCGAGGGTCCGACCCGTGACCTGCTCGAACGTCCGGACCTGCTGCGGTCGGTGTTCCTCCAGGGTGGCGCCGGCCCAGTGGGCGTCGAGGAGACCGAAGCTGGTGCCCCGGCCGTGGCCGGGATCGACCTCACGGCGCTCGGTGCGCCGAAACCCTCCACCGTCGACGCCGGCGCCGTCCTGCGCTGCGAGGATGTGACCAAGCGGTTCGGTGGCGTCGAGGCGCTCGGCCACGTCGACCTCGAGGTGGCCGCCGGCGAGATCGTGGGCCTGGTCGGGCAGAACGGCGCCGGGAAGACCACCCTGATGGACTGCATCTCGGGATTCCACGACCTCGACGGGGGGCGGGTGGTGTTCCGGGGCGTCGACGTCTCGGAGTGGGCACCGCACGAACGAGCTCGCAGCCGGATGGGTCGGACGTTCCAGGAGGCTCGCCTCTTCCCGTCGCTCACCGTCGACGAGACGCTCGCCGTTGCTTGTGAACGCACAGTCGCCAACCGTTCCATGGTCGCCGATGCCACCCGGCTCCCGGCGTCGTACCTCTCCGAGGACGACACCGAGTCACGTGTCGGCGAACTCGTCGCACTCCTCGGCCTGAGTCGCTACCGCTACACCCCGACGTCGGTGCTGTCCACCGGCACCCGGCGGATCGTCGAACTCGGCTGCCTGCTGGCCGAGGACCCGGTCCTCATGCTGCTCGACGAGCCGTCGGCCGGGGTCGCCCAGCGCGAGACCGAGGCACTCGGGCCGTTGCTCGGCCGGATCCGCGACCACACGGGTGCAGCCATGTTGGTCATCGAACACGACGTCCCGATGCTCGCCGCTCTCTGTGATCGGCTGGTCGCCATGGAACTCGGCTCCGTGCTCGTGAGCGGTCCACCCGACGACGTGCTGACACACCCTGCGGTCGTTGCGTCCTACCTGGGCACCGACGCCGCAGCGATCCATCGATCGGGTGTCGCCGTGGGTTGAGGCGACCACCCGACCCGGACCGTCGTGCGGTTCAGCGGGGCTCGCGTGGGAGGCCGAGGACGCGCTCGCCGATGATGTTGCGGACGATCTCGTCGGAACCGCCGCCGAGGCGCCCACCGGGGACGCCGCAGACGAGCTTGGTCCAGGCAAACGTGCCCCACTCACCGGTGTCGGCGCACAGTGCCGGCCCGAGCACGCCGGCGACGTAGTCGGCGATGGCCAACAGGTGCTCGGTCCCGGCGAGCTTCAGGATCGAGAGCTCCGGGCCGGGGAGGCCTCCGGAGCGCAGCGCAGCGGTCGCCCGCTTTGCGGTGAGCCCGTTGACGACGTGGGTGGTGTAGAGCCGGGCCAGCCGGTCCCGGGTGACCGGATCGGCATCGGCGCCCACGTGCCGGGTCAGTGCCACCAGCCGTTCGAACGGCCCGGGTCCCTTGGCGAGCCCCATCCCACTGCCGATCGAGGCACGCTCGTTCATGAGCGTGGTGAGCGCCACCCCCCAACCCTCTCCGACCGCGCCGAGTCGATGCGAGTCGGGGATGCGCACGCCGGTGAAGAAGACCTCGTTGAATCCGGCACCGCCCGTCATCTGTCGGAGCGGTCGCACCTCCACCCCGGGGGCGTGCATGTCGACGATGAACGCCGTCATGCCGGCGTGCTTGGGTGCATCGGGATCGGTCCGACAGATGATCTCTCCGATCCCGGCGTGGTGGGCGTTGGACGTCCAGACCTTCTGACCGTCGACGACCCACTCGTCGCCGTCGGCCACGGCTCTCGTCGACAGTGACGCCAGATCGGAACCGGCACCTGGTTCGGAGAAGAGCTGACAGGCGATCACGTCACCCCGGTGGAGTGGTGCGAGGTACTGCGCGGCCACGTCGGGTCGGGCGTGGGCCGCGATCGTCGGGGCGACCATGCCCAGCCCGATGGTGAACACCGACTGATCGGGCAGGTCGTAGCGGGATTCGAGGCTCCGGTAGGCACGGAGGTGTGCGCCGGTGAGCCCGCCGCCGCCGAGCTCGGCCGGTCCGTCGATCCAGCCGAACCCGGCATCGAAACGAAGTGCCGCCCACGCTCGCGCCGCGGCCACCGACGCCGCCTCGGTCTCCGGGTCGCCCTCCTCGACGATCCCGACGAAGTCGTCGCCCTCTCCCCAGACGAACTCGTCGTTCCCGCCGATCTGTGAGGCGTGGGCCTCGAGGAACTCGACGGCACGACCCCGGAACTCGCCGAGGTCCTCGATGGCGGATCGCTCGGCGGTCTGGCTCATGTGAGGTCGGCCGCCTCGAGCTTGGCGGCGGTCACCGCAGCGCCGTGGCGTTGCAGCCAGCCGATCCGCAACGGCCGGGTGCGGGAGATCGTCCACTCGGTCGGGAGGTGCCGGACCGGGGTCGGTGTGATGCGTGAACCCAGGCGGAGGGCGGTGAACCACAGATCGAGCCGACGTTGCTGGCCCGAATCCCAGGTGAACCCGTACTGCTCGCGCAACGTCGGCGGGAGGGTCCCCACGGTGACGAGCCGGTTGGGCAGGCCGGTGGCCGGGGCGAGTGGCCCGGGGAGAGGCGGGGTCATGGCGGTCGTGGCCACGGCGCGGGCCGATCGTGTCACTCGGAGGTCGCTCACGACGACGTGTTCGACGTAGTCGCTGAACGCCGCCCAGTCGTCCGGGCAGGTGCCACGAGGGACTCCACAGGCGTAGGCCACCAGCTTGGACTCCTCGTAGAACTGCGCTCGTTCGGCGTCGCTCAGTCGGCCACGGACACGTTCGTAGATCAGGAGCGCCGTGTCGACCAGCGTGGCCCACACCCACATCTGCAGATCGCTGTCGAGCGCCGAGTACTGGGTGCCGTCGTCGGTCGTGCCCTTCACCCGCTGGTGCATGGCGTAGAGGATCCGCTGCTGACGGGCCGAGACCTCGGGTGTGCCGAACGACAGCTTCATCATGATGTCGACGGTGCGGAACAGTCGACCCCATGGGTCACTGGCGTAGGAGGAGAACTGCTCGACCCCGGCGCCCACACCCGGGTGGGCCACCTGGAGCAGCAGTGCCCGACCGCCTCCGGCGAAGACGGTCGGCTCGGCGTTGACCCGCCAGGCCCACGAACTCCTCGACAGCGGCAGGGTCGCTTCGATGCCGTGTCCGATCCCGGGTTCCTCGCCGCTACGACGCTCGGTCATGAACAGAGTTCACCACATCCGGCGACCGTTGGTCGTACTGTCCGGGCGTGCGTGGTTCCCGAACCCGTCGTGCCCGTCGGATCGCTGGCTGTGTCGCTGGGATGTTCGCCGCCGCGCTGTTCGCTGCTGCGATCGCCAGCTGCAGCGCATCGGATCCGGGGCCGGTCGCCGACGGCGGGACCGATGACTCCGCCGGTGTGCCCGGCGCAGGTGATGCCACCACGACCACCGAACCGCCGAGCGTGGCCCAACTCGCAGCGACGCTCGAGGCCCGGGGCCCCTACGAGGTGGGGGTCCGAACCGTGGAGGTGCTCGGCGCACGGGATCGACTCCTCCCCGTCGAGGTCTGGTATCCGGTCGAGCCGGGCTCGGCGCCCGGGGCGACCCCGGCGACCTACACGTTCCCCGGGCTCGAGGTCCCCACCATCGATGCCGTCGTCGGGGCCGCACCCGCACCTGGTCCGTTCCCGCTCGTGGTCTACTCCCACGGCAGCGGCGGCCTGCGCTACGTCTCGGGGTTCCTGACCGAGCACCTCGCGAGTCACGGATTCGTCGTCGTGGCGCCGGACCACGTGGGCAACACGGCGATCGACGAGTTCACCGGAACCGACGAACCGCAGGTGCAGGTCGCTCAGGACCGGCCGGTCGACGTCGCTGCGGTGATCGGCGCAGCCACCTCCGGCGCTGTCGGGTTCGAGGACCTGACCCCGAGTGTCGACGCCGAGCGGATCGCAGTGACGGGACACAGCTTCGGCGGACTCACGGCGTTGTTGGCCGGGTCGGCTCGCGGACCCGAGGAGGCGTTCACCGGCCTCGATGCCATCGTGGCGCTCGCGCCGTACTCCGAGACGCTGCCGGAGAACCTGCTGTCGTCGATCGACACACCGACGCTCCTCGTCTCGGGCACGTCCGACGTGACCACCCCGGTGGATCCCAACACCGACCGCCCGGCGACGCTCGTCGCCGCCCGGCCGCTCGTGCGCGCCGACCTGCGGGCGGCAGGCCACCAGAGTTTCACCGATGTGTGCGGCTACCAGCAGCTGGCCCGGAGTCGACCGGATGTGCTGCCGGCGCTCATCGCCGCAATCGACAACTACGCCGAGCAGGGGTGCGGGCCCGACCTGCTCCCCATCGACCGGGCCCACCAACTCACCCGCCGGCTCGTCACCGGGTTCCTGTTCTCCCAACTGCAGGGCCGCAGCGAGTTCGACGCCGTACTCGACCCGGCGACCGGATCCGACCCGGATCTCACAGTGCTGGAACGGCGGACCTGATACACCAGAGAGCTGACCTAGCAGAGAGGAGGCGATCCCCGCATGGACCCAGCACCGAGGAGCGTCCGAACCGCCGATGCCGAACTCGACGCGCTCATTGCCGATCTGCCCGGACTGCCGAATCGGCCGGCGACCGACGACGAGATCGCAACGTTCCGCTCCGACGGTGTGGTGCTGCTGCGTGGTGTGCTGCCGGAGGAGTGGATCGAGGTGCTGAGTGGTCCAGTCGACCGGGTGGTCGGCTCCGGTGAGGCCGTCGACCTCGGCCCGATGGTCGGTGCTGCTCCCGACACTCCGGCGTTCGCCGGCGGGGTCGATCACTGGCGCAGTGACGCCGTGTTGGAGGCGTTCTCGCTCCGCTCGCCACTCGCACCGCTCGTGGCGGCGTTGCTCGGAAGCGAACGGGTCCACCTGTGGGAGGACAGCGTGCTGGTCAAGGAGCCCGGCTCGCCTTTCCCGACCTACTTCCACTCCGACGACGGCTACTTCCACCTGAGTGGTCAGCAGGTGTGTACGACGTGGGTTCCGCTCGACCCGGCGACTGCTGAGTCCGGGATGGTGCAGTGGGTGCGGGGATCCCACCTCGGCGACGTGGAGTACCGGCCGAACCTGTTCGTGACGCCTGAGCCGATCCCCGGAACCCTTGGTGAGGTGGTTCCGGATGTGTTGGGCACGCCGGCGCTGGCGGAACGACTCGTCACCTTCGACGTGGAACCCGGTGACGTCACGGTCCACCACGCCCGGACGCTGCACGGTGCGCCGCCGAACCGCTCGGACCGGCGACGTCGCGCCGTGTCCGTCCGCTACACCGGCGACGACGTCCGGTACCTGCACAAGCCCGGCCTGCCCGGCCGCCCCGGACTCGACGAGGTCGCCGACGGTGACCCCGTGGGGGAGCCGTGGTGTCCGCTGGCCTGGCCCCGCAGTTGACGGCCGCAGCGGCCCAGTCGTACACGAGTCGTTCTCGTTGCTCGATCGTGACGCTGGTGATGCCTCGTGACCCACCGGCGTCCTCGTGCGGATCCACTCCCGCGTTGTAGAGGACCAGTACCCGGCCGGCGCCTCGGGCAAGGGCGGCGCGAACCGCAACGGCGAGGCCGTTGACGGTGCAGTAGCCCTCGCCCGATCCGGGTCGGGCGTGGTGCAGTCCGCTCGACAGCGAGGCGGTGTTGGTGAACCCAGGTGAGTAGGACGCTGTGAGGGGACTGCTCGAGGCCTCCATGTCGTGTCGAGCCAGGACCCGCCGGCACGTGACACCGCCTCAGCCCTCAGTGAGGCTGTGCTGGCCCGTAACGGCAGGGGTGACCCCGGATCGCCGCCCAGCGACGGGTCCCGAACTCGAAGTGCCACCACTCGACGTCGAGCACGATGAAGTCGGCGCTGCGCATGGACGCCACGAGTGAACGCCGGAGGGTCCGCACGATCCCCGGACGGTCCTCGAATGCAGCGGAGTGCGCCTCGGGGGTGAAGTCGTCGAACCCCGTGCCGAGCGCCAGGGGCGCACCACGCCACGTGAGCGTGAGGTCGACCGCTCCGCCGGTGAGGTGGGCCGGTGGGCGGGTGGGATCCTCGACCGGTTCGGCGATGAACCCCGGTGGCAGCCGATCGTCGCCGTACGCAGCGTCGAAGAGCTCGGCCTGCAGGGCGAGAGGTCTCCAGGCGTCGAAGATCGCCAGTCCGAAGCCGTCAGGGAGTCGATCAGCGACCCGGCCGAGTCGATCCGCCACCCCGGAGCGGGCGAAGGTGCCGGGAGCCGCTTTGGTCCAGCCCTCGAGGAAGTAGCAGCCGAGGGTCCGGATCCGGCGGTGCTCCAGCGGCACCAGTGGCTCGTCGTCGGGGCCCGGCCGCGGTGCCGGCGGTGCGTCGACGGGCTCGTCGAGCTCCCCGACGGGCGGCGGGACCGTCGATGGAACGGTCAGACCGACGACGTCGGGATCGTGGGTGTAGCCGGCGTAGTCGACCTCCGCGATGGAGCGATGCACGACGTCACGCTACCGGTCACACCGATGCCGAGAATCCGGTCAGTCGGCGACGATCACGCCCGGGTCGACGCCGGAACCGATCCCGGGTTCCGCTCACCGGGGTCCGTGGCCTCGAGCAGGTGCCGGAGTGCGCCGAGCGCTGCGGCACGGAGTTGCGAGACACGGGAGCGACTCACCCCGAGCAGCGTGGCGACGTCGTCGTTGGTTCGACCCTCGAGGTAGAGAGCGGTGACCACCACTCGGAGCCGTTCGTCGAGCGAGGCGATCGCCTGTCGAAGGTCGCTGCGCCGTTCCCGCTCGACGAGCCACGACTCGATGTCCACTGCAGTGGGGTCATCGAGCACCTCCTCAGTCGGCCGTTCGCCCCGGAGGGCGTCGAGGCGGCCGACGTGGCCTCGGTAGATCTGGTTGCGCAACCGGCGCAGCGCTCCCGCCGGCAGCTCGAGCGCCTCGGCGATCTGATCGTCGGTCGGTTCCGAGCCGTTGATGGTCCGCAGGTCCTGTCGTGTGAGCTCGACCTGCCGGGCGAGCGCCCGGGTGCGGCGGGGAGTCCAGTCGGACTCGCGGATCGCGTCGAGGGCGGCGCCGCGGATTCGGGTCGAGGCGAACGAGGCGAACGGGACCGGCTGGTCGAAGTCGAACCGCTCAGCGGCTTCGACCAGGCCCAGCCGACCGGCGGCGAGCAGTTCGGATCGGTCGACGTGATCGGGGAGTGTGCCGGCGAGCTGGTGGACGACCTGCTCGACGAGCCTCACGTGCTGTTCGACGAGTTCCAAACGTTCGATTTCCACGGCCGCTCCTCCTCACGCCGGTCGCCAGTGCGGTGTCGGCACCGGACGTGGACCCCTTGAGATTTGGTGGCGCGGTAGCGTCGAACGTCGTGAGCATCGACCAGCGACCTGTCGATCCGGCAACGGACGGGGCAGCGGCTGAGCGGGAACGACCCACCAATCCAGTCGGCTGGATCGGTTGGACCGTCGATCGTGTCTCGGACCGTATCGACGCCGTCCAACGACGCGTCCCGTTGCTCGCAGTGCTGCACGGCGTACTCAAGAAGTTCGGTGAGGACCGTGGCGGCCAGCTCGCCATGCTCCTCACCTATCGCGGCTTCTTTGCGCTGTTCCCGCTGTTGTTGGTGTTCGTGAACGTGATGGGGCTCGTGCTCCGGGACAACCCCGGGCTGCAGGCCGATCTGGTCGACTCGACGCTCGCCTCCATCCCGATCATCGGTCCCCAGATCAGGACGGGGGCGGCCGACCTGGGCGGGAGCTGGGCGGTGATCGTCGTGTCGTCGCTCGTGTCACTGTGGGCCGGCCTCGGCCTGTTGGAGATGATCCAGGAGTCCCTGAACACGGTCTGGGGGATTCCGGTGTTCGACCGACCCAACTGGATCATCCGGCGACTGCGCTCGCTCCCTGCAGCTGCGATCATCATCTGCTGCCTCGTGCTTTCCGGTTCACGGGCGTGGGCGTTCCGCTGGGCGCCCGAGGGAGTCGGGACCGCAGCGATGGTCGTTGCGCCCCTGTTCGCCGGATCGCTCTGTGCCATCGGTCTGCACGTCACGCTGTGCTCGCGGCGGGTTCCCGTGCTGTGGTTGCTCCCCGGAGCGCTCTTCGTCGGTGCGTCCTGGCTCGCGTTGCAGTTGCTCGGGGTCTGGTACGTCGACCGGTTCATCGTCCGCAGCTCGGAGACTTACGGAGTGTTCGTGGTGTTCTTCGGGCTGCTGTCGTGGACCTACCTGCTCGGGATGCTCTACCTCTACGGCCTCGAGCTCTCCTCGGTGCTGTTCGACCGGAGATGGCCCCGGAGCCTCACCGGCCGGAACCTCACCGACGAGGACCAGGTGGCGTTCGCTGCGGCCTCCGAGCGGGAGGTCCGGGTGCGGGGCACCGACATCACTATCGCAGTGCCCCGCCAACCGGCGGACGGATGACGATCAGGCGTTGAGCCCGACCCCGGGAGCGACCTTGGAAGGGTCGGCCTGCGAGCTGCCGAAGCCCAGGATCAGGTGGGCGATGCCCGGGAAGATGAACAGGAAGATCTTCCAGCCGAGTTCCTTGTCGAAGAGTTCGGCGGTGTCGTTGGCGAGGAACCAGAGTCCGATGATCTGGATGCACGGGATCAGGCAGAGAAGAAGGAACACGACCGGTTCACGCTGCCCCCGGGCCTTGAACAGCATGTAGATGTTGACGAAGGGAATGATGCCCATCCAGCCGGGCAGGCCGATCTTGGTGAAGACCTTCCAGTAGCCGATGAGCGTCAGGACCAGAAACGCCAGCGAGATGAACCAGAAGGCTCCGAGAGCGGCGAACGCTCCGCCGGACTCCCCGCCCTCCTGGCCGAGGAGTTGGACGAGTGTGTTCATGATTCCTCCTCTTTCGTGCCGTTGGGGCACGACCGGACAGCCCGGTACCGAAAACGTTAGCGAGTGGTGACCGGGAGAAGCGGGACCGGAGGATCGGTGCCGGATCAGCCGGGGAACCGGGCGCGGGCCTCGGCGATGCTCGCCAGTGCCGTGTCGGCGCCGGTCCAGTCGCCGATCTCCGAGCCCTTCCCCGGTTCGAGGTCCTTGTAGATGGTGAAGAAGTGCTTGATCTCGGCGAGGAGATAGTCCGGGACGTCGTCGACGTCGGACAAGTGGTCCCATCGAAGGTCGCCGGCTGGGACGCAGAGCACCTTCACGTCGCGACCGGCCTCGTCGGTCATCTCGAGTTGCGCCACCGGTCGGGCCCGGAGGTGGCAGCCCGGGAACGTCGGTTCGCCGAGCAGGACGAGCGCATCGAGCGGATCACCGTCCTCGGCGAGCGTGTTCGGGAAGAACCCGTACTCCGCCGGGTACACAGTGGCGTTGAAGAGATGACGGTCGAGCCAGATCTCGCCGGAGTCGTAGGCGATCTCGTACTTGTTCCGAGTGCCCTGCGGGATCTCGACGACCACCTCGTACCAGTCCTCGGTGCTCACCCCGGCGCTCCCCGGTCGAGGCCGCGCATACCCGACCACGCCAGTCGGGCGAGCTGTGAGGCGAGCGAGTCGACATCGGGCGTCCGGTCGTGAGCGAGCCAGTGGCGAGACGCGGACTCGGTCATGCCGACGATCCCGTGGGCGAGCACGTCGCGATCGGCGACCGGTTCGCCGTCGACGAGGATCAACTCGGCGATCAATGCGGCGATCGAGTCCTCCACGGCCCGGGTGAACGACGCAAACTCCGGGTCGCGGCGCGATCCCGAGCCGAACAGCACCCGATATGAATCGGGATGCTCGTCGACGTATCGGAAGTACGCACGGAAGCCCTGTTCGATCTGTTGGCGAGGCCCGGTGGCATCGGCGGTCGCCTTGGCGATCGTGTCCTGCAGTTCGGCGCCGATCTCGGTGAGCAGCTCGACGAACAGGTCCCGCTTCGAGGCGAAGTGCTGGTAGAGGACCGGCTTGGTCACTCCCGCAGCCTCGGCCACGTCGTTCATGGACGTGGCTGTGAACCCGTCGCGAGCGAACACGCGCGTTGCGACCTGGATCAACTGGGTGCGCCGCTCGGCTGCCGGGAGTCGTCCGGACCGGGTGACCTCGTCGCTCATGGTCCCACCGTACCGGAGTCGGCTGCTCGGCCCCATTTCGGCGCCGGTACGGTTCTGTGGTGCGCCTGTCCGGACAACGCCATGAACCCGAGCGAATCCGATGCGCCCCGTATCGCCTGGACCTCGGGAGCGCTGCGATCGGGACGGCCGGCCACTACGACGCCTTCGTGGTGGTCGAGTCACCGTTGCCGTGGGCTCGAGACGCCAGCGAGTGCTGGCCGTTCAGGGAACTCGGCTGGACCGGGGCGTACTGCGAGGGTGCCGACGGGCGGCGCTGGCGTCCGGTGGTCGTGACGGCCCGGGGCCCGGTTGGTGCGAGCGCCTCGGAGGCCACACCCACGAGCGTGACGGTGTGGGAGCGGACGGGGCCGGGCGGTGGCCCGTACCGCTCCCGCCGCTGGTCGACGTCCCATCACGACGAGGTGCCGGAACTGATCCGGTCGCTGGTCGACGGAGCCCGGAGCAGCGGCGCCTCCGAGGCGCCCCCGGCGCTGCACCTGTGCACCCACGGCCGTCGCGACGTCTGCTGTGGCGCGCGGGGCACGACGTTGTTCGATGACCTGGCCTTTCTCGACCAGCCGGCTGGTCCACCCGGGAGCGGTCGGCCGGTGGAGATGTGGCGCTGTTCGCACACCGGCGGTCATCGGTTCGCCCCGACGGGCATCACCTTCCCCGACGGACTGGCGTGGGCGCACCTCACGCCGCCGCTCGCCTGTGAGCTCACCGCTCGGGCAGCGGCCGTGGCCGAGCAGCGACCCGTGCCGGCGCCGTCGACGGATCTCCTGGCGGCGTGCCGGGGTGTCTCCTCGCTCCCGTCGGGTCCGGCGCAGGTCGCTGATCGCGCCGCATGGGCCGAATTCGGATGGGGGTGGGTTGACTCGGAACGTCGGGTCGAGGTCGACGGCCCTGTCCCGGCCGAACCGGGAGCGCCGCCGGTGACGGTCCGGGTCGACGGTCCGCTGGGCTCCGGGACGGTGCGGGTCGCCGTGGCGGACCTCGTGCCCATGCCGCCCTGCGGCGTCACCGGTCCGGTGGATCCCGGCGCACCGACCGAGCCGGTGTGGCGTGTGGTCTCTGAGCTCTGGGACCGTTGATCAGGCCGTGCGTCAGTAGCCGAACTTCTCGCCGCGATCCTCTGCGTCGGCGGCTTTGGCGGCGTAGCCGAAGATGATGCCCGGCAGCAGGACGCTCGAGCCGATGACGAACACTGCGACGATCGACACCACCATCGGGGCGGGGAACTGCAGGATGAACGCCACGACGAACAACACGACCCCGAGCCCGAAGCACCCGTAGCCGATCCGCTGGCCGAGATCGCTGAGGTGGCGGATCCGAGCACGGCGCACGAGCACCGGGTCGGTGGATCCGCCCGTGGTGTCGGATCCAGCTCGTCCGTTGTCGCCATCCACCTCGACAGATTGCCGCACCGGCGCACCCTGGGCACGACGCAGCGGGTCCACGGACCCGTTCCGCCCGGAGCCGTAGGGCGTCACACTGGCATCGGGCGTGGGGACATCAGTGGTCCGGCCCGATGCGCAGGCCGCACCGTCACTGACGGGAGGTCCGAGATGGACGCAGCAGCAATCGGTCGTGCCGGGGCCCTGATCGTTGAGTTCTGCGGCGAGGAGTACCGGGTCACCGACCGGTTCACCGTCGGCCGGTCAGCGGACCTCGAACTCGACACCAACCCGTACCTCCACCGGATCGTTTTCGAGGTGCTCCACGATCGCGACACGTGGTGGCTGCGCAACGTCGGTCGGCGAACGGCTCTCAGCGTGCGCAGCACGACCGCGACCACGTCGACGGCGCTCGGGCCCGGGTCGGCAACGGCGCTGGCGTTCCCCGAGGGAACCGTCCGGTTCCGGGCGGGGCCGATCACCTACGAACTCGGTCTCGTGGTGGAACTGCTCGAACGGGACGTCGACCTGCGTACCGGCCCGCCGGGCGAGGCGCCGAGAACGCTCGAGTGGGGTCAGGTGGAACTCAATCCCGATCAGCGGCTGCTGGTGCTGGCTCTGAGCGAACCTCGACTGCTCGACCCGGCCGACGGTCGGATCCCGACGGCCCGAGCTGCCGCCCGCCGACTCGGCTGGACCCCTTCGAAGTACCACCGCAAGGTCGACAACCTCTGCGCCAAACTCGACCGGGTCGGAGTGTCTGGCTTGGTCGGCGACCTCGCCGAGGTCGCCGGCGAGCGGCGGTCGCACCTGGTGGATCACGCACTCGCCAGCGGCTGGGTCAGCGTCGAGGACCTCGCCGAACTCGACCGGGACGAGGCCGGCCCCGCCGGGTGAGACCGGCCCCGCCGGCGGAATCGGTGCGTTCAACTCCCCTCGGGTGTTGCGAAGTGGACGAGCACGGGGTCCGTTCCGCCGACCAGCCAGCCCCGTCCTGGTCGGTGCGGCACCTCCTCTCGGCGGGGCACCACGCTGTGGAGCAGGCTCGGGTGGACGTCTGCGTCGCAGGAGAGCAGGACCCCGTGGCGTCCGGCCCGTAGGAGTCGTGGTGATTCGGCGAAGCTGCGTGCCACACCATCGACCGACGCCGCGGCCACGAACCGAACCAGATCGCTCCGCCGCATGGCGGCGATGAGCAGCGAGTCGAACTCGCTGGCGGTCGGCGCCCCGGCCGGTGCCGTGTCGAGTGTCAGGTCGAACAGCTCGTCGATGTCGTCGATCACGACGAGCAGATCCGGTTGGCGGCCCCGGTCGGACCGTCGCTGCTGATCGAGTCGCTCGTTGAGTCGGGATGCCACTGCTGTCGCCGCCGACCCGGCGGCAGGGTCACGGCCGTCGAGCGTCAGGACCTCGGTGGACGGACGGCCGGCGAGCACCCGGTTGGTCACGGTGCGCAGCAGCGTGCTGCGGCCGCTCCCCGGCGGGCCCAGGACGAGCAGGTGCCGGGCGGTGAGGTCGATCGTCACCGGTTCGAGACGATCGGCGTCGATGCCGACGGGGAGCAGCCAGGGGTGGGGATCAGGGAGAACTGCGAGTGGGACCCGCTCGGGCAGTCTCGGTGTCGATGCGGGAGCAGACCACGCCACCGGTGGGGGCGGTTCGGCGATCTGGAACCGGAACGATCCGAGTGAGCCCCCGCCCGGCGGCCAGACGGCTCCATCGTCACTGCCGAGCACGACCCGGTTGCCGAGCGCAGCGGCGACGGCCCGGGGGAGGTCGCCGGGTCGGCCGACCGACACGGCCACCACCACGTTCAGCTGTCGGCTGTTCGTGCAGAGCCGGGCGAGAACGTCGTGCGCCGCACCCCGGTTGGTGCGTTCGTGACGGTGACACCACGTGTCTGCGTCGTCGATCAGCACGACGCTGGTCCGGTCCGATCGGTGGCCGTTGGTGAGGCGTCGCAGGAGCCGCAGCGTGCGCTCGGTGTCGTCGTGGTGGAGCAGGTCGCTGCCGGTTGGCAGGAGACCGATAAGGGAATCGTCGCTGTGGACCACGTGCAGGCTGATCGCCCCGAGCCGAGCGAGCGACGCTGCGGTCACCGCCAGGGTGGTCGATCGGCCCGAACCGGCCGGGCCGCTGACGAGCACGCCGCCATGGCGGTCGAGGTCGAACACGAGCGGTTCGGTGGTCTGGGCGTCTGGTCGATCGATGACTCCCACGCACACCTGTCCGACGTCGGGTCGGGGGCTCCATCCGGTCGTGGCGTGCGCACCGTCGAGCGTCACGTTCTCGCAGAGGGGTGGGCGCCACGGTCGGCGAGGCGGTGCGAGCTCACCGAGCAGTGCAGCGGCACGGCTGGCCTCGACCGCCACGGCGAGTTGCGTCGGTCCGTCGTCGATCGGGCGAGCGGGCGGTTCGGACGGGCCACGGGGTTCGTGGAGCGGCTCGACGACCACGGTCCGGTGTTGACGACGAGGGGCGCCACCCGAGTGCGCCACTCGGACCGGCTGAGGAGATGCGGTCCCGATCCGAACCAGCGCCGTTCCCGGTCGACGGGGGTCGATGTACGCAGCGTCGATCACACCGACGACGTCACGACTGTCGTCGTCGTCGGCAACGCGCATCGCGATGCGCAACGAGGTGTTCGCCCGGATCGAGTCGGTCACCACACCGGCTGGTCGCTGGGTCGCGAGGATCAGGTGCAGCCCGAGGCTCCTCCCGCGTTGGGCGACGTCGATGACCCCGTCGACGAACGACGGAAGCTCACGGGCGAGGGTGGCGAACTCGTCGATCGCCACGACGAGTGCCGGCGGCGCCGGAGCGCCTTGTCGTTCGAGCAGCTCACGACATCGGAGCTCGGCTCTGAGCGACACCACCACACGTTCACCGAGGTGAGCGTCGAGGTCGGTGACCAGACCGACGCTGTGGGGGAGGTGCTCCAACTCGGCGAACGCCGTCCCGCCCTTGTAGTCGACGAGCAGGAGGTTCAGCATCTCCGGTGAGTGGCACAGGGCGGCGGACAACAACCAGGTGCGCAGGAGTTCGCTCTTGCCGGAACCGGTCGTGCCCGCAACGAGGGCGTGGGGTCCGTCGACTGCGAGGTCGACGACGACCACGCCGCCGTCGCTGGTGCCGATCGGAGCGGCCAGGGAGCGTTGGCCGGCGTGTCCGGCGGATCGACGCCAGCGGGCCGCGATGACGGCCGGGTCGTTCGTCGCACCGGGTTCGTCGAGGATCGAGTCGATCACGGGTGGTGGCGCTGCGGTCTGGTCGTGCTGGTGGATCGGCCGGTACGCCGACCAGCGACGAGCGGCCGACTCGGCGTCTCGGAGTGTCACCACGTCCGGTTCGAACCCGATCGGCGGGCCGCCGCTGATCACGAGTTCAGCAGCGGGCCGAGCAGCAGGCCCGGCGTCGGGTCGGTGGCATCGAACGACCGCAGGGGTGTGGCGTGGCACGCCCCGGTCGTCCCGGGACAGCCAGAGTGCGCAGGCGCCGGGTTGATCGAGTGCGTTCCGGCCGGCCCGTCGAGCCTCGTCGTCGTCGCCGTCGACGATGACGAGGCGGAGCGTGCCGGCGGGAGCAGTGGCTCCGGTGCGTGCTGCGCTCCGGCAGTGGGGGAGCCAGTCGATCCAGTCCCAGGCAGAGCGCCGCACCGGTCCGCAGACGGCCACGATGTCGAGAACGTCGGGTGGGGCCAGCGCAGCCTGTTCGGTGACGATGCTCCGGGCGATCGCCTCGGTCACGGCGGGGTCGCCGATGAGGGCCAGGACGGCGAGCCGACCGAGGTCGATCACGACGTCGGCAGGACCGGTGCGGGCCGCGTCCAGGCTCGATCGTGCCTGCTCGAGCAGGTCGGGCTCACCGGAGTCATCGAGTTGGATCGGAATCGGCGCCACGGACATCGTCGTGCCCAGGCGGACGAGCAGCCCCTGATCCGGTCCGTGACGGGACCACCGGGGGCGATGTCGGGCCGAGACGACCGCCGGGCCCCCGGGGTGGGCGAAGCGACTGCGCCGCCGCCAGGCCGCTGAACGTTCGCTGACGGCTGCGATGGCGTCGTCGAGTCGCTCGAGGTGTGCGGCCACATCCCGTCGGTGCTCGCGCCGGGCCTCACGTCGGGCCTCGAGCGCAGCGGCCACCACGAACGCCACACTCGCCATCACGAATCCGGCGATCACGAGACTCTGCGTCGCCACCCAGATGCCCAGACCGAGCATCACCGGTACGGCGGTGCTGAGCCAGGGAAAGCCCGGGGTCCGGCGGCGGCCCGGCGGCGGCGGCAACGTGATCGGAGCGTCGACGTCGGCCACGTCCGACGGCGCCGGCCACTCCCGGGCCCGACCGTCGTGGTGTCGGTGCGGACCCTCGGGTGGTGGGCGCAGGTCCTCGGTCAGGGAGACGGATCCGAGCCAGGTGTCGACCCGAAGCAACTGGCCGGGCCGCAACGGAACCGCACCGAGGACCGGTTGACCGTCGACCTCGACCCGGCCGGAGTGACCGGTGGTGCGAACGGTGATCGACGAGTCGATGTCGATCGACGCCACAGCCTCACGGGTCGTTCGGAGGTCGATCGTTCCGTTCGTCGTGACGGTCACCGGATTGCTGCCGTAGGTCAACTGAGTGGATCCCGCACTCTCCACCGCCGGTACGAGTCGGACCGGAGCGGGCGGTGATGTCGTGGGTGGTGTCGACGGCGCCGGCACCACCACCACGGTGGCACCCGATCGAGGTGCGGCCAGCCGTGCGGGGGCGCTGGGGTGCGGCGGGCGATTCCGGGAGTTCGGTCTGAGCACGGTGAGCCCGGCGCCGGAGTCGGCCGGGGTCGGTGAGGCGGGCTCGCCGACCCGGCCGAGCGCTGTGGCGAGCGCTTCGGCCAGGTCGGCGATGGTGGCGCCGGGACCGAGTCGGACCGCCACGTCGAGGCCGGGATCGGCCTTGATCTCGCGGCCCGGGTTCGGTCCCGGATCCGGACCGGGGAGGGAGGGGAGGACCCGGTACCGGAGTTCCACAGGGCTCAGCCGGAGGATGCCTGCTGCTGTTGAGCCACGTTGGTCGCCACGTGCTTGGCGGCCGTGTCGAGTTCGGCCGAGATCCGGGCCAGCTGACCCTTGTGGTTGCCGTCCCACTCACCACGGAAGCGGGTGGCGTCCGGTCCCTCCCACCAGGCGGACTTGAGCAGTCCGTCGAGCTTGGCCGTGAGGGACTTGATCGAGTCGGCGTCTGCCTTGAGTTGACGCTGGAGGGTCGTGAGTTGTTCTGGGTCGAGTCCGAGCTTGGGCACGGGGCCTCCTCGTAGGGGAGTTGCAGGGCCGCCCGCACGCCGGGAGCGGTGCGGGGCGGGGCCGTGGTCGGCGAGCACCGGTCACGACGGTGAACCAGTGCGTGCATCAAAGCGGAACATCCGGCCGTTGTCACCGGGTCCGAGGACCCGGCACCGGATCAGTCGCGCTTCGGGCGCGACGACGAGCGGGTGTCGAGCCGCGACGGGTGCAACCCGGGGCCGCGTCGTGGAGCCGGGCCCCGTCCGAGTGCATCGAGGGCGTCTCGATAGTCCCTCGGGCCGTCGAACCCGAGGGCGTTGCGCTCGCCGCGGGCCGAGCGTGACGGGCCACCCACCTCGTAGCGCCGCATCACGTTCGCCACGACCAGCGTGAGACCGAACAGAACGGCCACGTCGCCGGGCGAGATCACCTGTCCCCATGGCAGCGGGATGCTGTCACCGAGGAACGACAGGAACCCGCCGAGCCGGCGACCGCCGGAGAGCACCAGTCCGGGTACGGCTGCGTTGTCGACCGTTCCGGACGCCTCGAGCGCCCAGGCCGTCACCGGCATGCCCCAGTTGATGATCGTCACGAACAAATTGAGGGCGAGCCCGGCCACGATCAACACCATCCCGCCGGTGCGGATGTTGATGACGGCGAAGGCCAACAGGAGTCCGGTCGCCACGATCGCCACGAACGAGACGACCCCACCGGAGAACGGAACCACGTCGAGCAGCATCGTGAGGACGACACCGGCGAGCAGTGCCTCCCACAACGGCGGTCTCCAACCGATGAGGTCGGCCGGGGAGCCACCCCAGAGGAAACCGAGGACGACGCCGAACCCCACGGCGAGCAGGGTGGGAACCAGTGCCACGTCGGGAAACTAGCGTGGTCGAGGTGAGTGATGGCGTTCCGGGCCGGGTCGACTACTCCGTCGCCGACGGGGTCGCCACGGTCACGATCGACCGGCCGGAGCGTCGGAACGCCCTCACTTGGGCACTCGTTGCGGATCTCCGGACAGCGCTCGCCCGGGCGCAGGCCGACGACGCCGTGCGGGTGGTGGTCCTGACCGGGTCCGGCGATCGGGCCTTCTGCGCCGGTGCCGACCTCGACGGGATGACCGGCGAGGACACCGCCGAACTGCACCGGGCGCGAGGTCAACTCGCCGGACTGTTCGACGACCTGTGGACCCTCGGCCGCCCGACGATCGCCAAGGTCCGGGGATTCTGCCTCGCCGGCGGGTTCGGCGTGGCGTTGTCCTGCGATCTCGTCGTTGCCGCACAGGACGCCACGTTCGCCACGCCCGAGATCGACGTCGGCCTCTGGCCGTACATGATCACCGTCCCGCTCTGCCGGTCGATGCCGCCCAAGCGGGCGCTCGAGTTGATGATGACCGGCCGACGGGTCGACGCCGCAGAGGCCGAGCGGATCGGTTTCGTCAGCCGGGTCGTACCCGTCGAGCAACTCGACGGTGCTGTCGACGACCTCGCCGCAACGCTGGCGGCCAAGAGCCGTTCGGTGATGGAGTTGGGGCGAGACAGCTTCCATGCGACGTGGGACCTCTCGGCGGCTGAGGCCCTGCGGGTCCTCCACCCGACCTTGGGTCTCGCCACGGGTCTGGCGGATGCCGCCGAGGGGGTCGCAGCGTTCAAGGAACGCCGGCCGCCCCGGTGGACCGACCGCTGAGGGTCAGCGGTCCCGTTCCCGTACCGTTCCCGTTTCACCCCGTATCCGTGCCCCTGTCTGCACACGTGACCGTCCGTTCGATCAGGAGACCGATGTGATCATCACCTACGCCGCTGATCCCAGCCAGAGCACCGCCACGATCACGATCGACCGCCCCGACCGGCGCGGCGCCCTCAACCAGACGGCGCTCGGAGAGCTCGATGCCGCACTCGACGAGGTCGCAGCAGACGGCCCTCGGGCCGTGGTCCTGTGGGGAACGGGCGACCACTTCTGTGCCGGAGCCGACCTGAGCGAGCTCGAGGATCAGTCCTTCACCCGCGCCCTCCGTAGCGTCCTCGACCGGTTGGCCGGCCTGAGCGTTCCGACCATCGCCGCCGTCGCCGGATCGTGCATGGGTCTGGGAGTGCAGTTGGCGCTGGCCTGCGACCTGCGCCTCGCCACGCCGGACGCCCGGTTCGCGGTCCCGGTGGCCAAGTTGGGCTTGATGGTCGACCACTGGACCGTCGCACGGCTCGCAGCCACCTTCGGCTCCTCCACGGCCCGTTGGATGTTGCTCTCAGCCGGGATCCTCCCCGCCGACCGGGCGTTCGGGCTGGGCGCAGTGAGCGAGCTCGTCGCTGTCGACCCGGAGTACGGGCCCGGAGGGACTGTTCGGGCTGCCGCAGAGGAGTTGGCCGGACAGATCGCCCAGCTGGCGCCGTTGGCCATCACCGGGTCGAAGATCGGCCTCGACCTCCTCGCACCCGACGGTGTCGCCAGCGACCCCGACGGCCGCTACGTCGAGGCGTTCGACCGGGCGTGGGCGTCCGGTGACCTCGTCGAGGGCCGGGCCGCATTCGCCGAGCGTCGACCGGCGGTGTTCCGAGGTGAGTGAACGAGCGCCCCGACACGGTGTGCGGACCGCAACCCCATCGGCGGCTCCCGAACGGCGGTGACGCTCAGCGTCGGGTGTCGCGGAACGAGCTGGTGACGACCTCGTCGGACGGATCGAACACGACGCAGATGACGCTGCGATCGGCGCGATCCCAGGACGCCGCACTGGGCCACCACGAGTAGAGGTCGAGTTCGGAGCGGGTCCACGGGCTACCGACGAACGGTTCGAACCGGGCGTAACACTGCTCATTGGCCCAGTCCTCGATCACGCTGCTCCCCGGGAACCGTCCTTCCCGGGCGACCGGGCCGTCGTAGCGGATCACGTCGAGGATCTCGTGTCGGTGTGGCACGGCGCAGTCGACGACCCACACGGCGGTGTCCTCGGCCCCGGGGTCGTCCTCGGGTGGCCAGAAGCACACGCCGGGGGTGATCGATCGGAGTCCCTGCGCCACGGCACCGACCGGCGGGCCGCTGAGGGCGGTGGTGGGTGGAGCCTCGGTCGAGGTCGCCTGGTCGGGTGAATCCGCCGCAGTACCTGTGGAGTCGTCGGCGCCGTTCGAGCACGCAGCACCGATGAGCAACCCGGCGAGCAACCCGGCGAGCACGAGCCGGCGGGTTCGGTTCTGCGGCACTCGGCGCACGTGGCTCACCGGAGGATCGTGGTCACAGCGCCGGGATGTAGCGGTCGAGGTACACATAACACATCCACACGGCGCCCAGGGTGAGTGGGGTGAACAGCAGGTAGGCCGGCGGCTTGCGCCAGAGCTGGCCGAGCACCCAACCGCTGCTGATCAACAACAGCGCCGCCACGCCCCACCCGATGGCAGGGAGGAGCGCAGACTGATCGCCGCCGAGGTCGGCATCGCTGGCCTGGCCCTCATCGGGGTTCGCCGCAGGGGCAGTGTCGTCAGCGTCACTGACGGGAACGGACGCCGCTGCGGGCGTCTCGAGCCGGGCATGGACGATGATACGCAACTGCGCCGAGTACTTGGGGTGACATGCCGTGAGCGTGATCCGGGTGTCGCCGAAGTCACGCAGGACCGACACGTCGGACGGATCGACGGTGTACCACGCCTGGCCGGCGACGAGTCCCGGCAGCACCCGGTACACGAACCGGCCCTGTGGTGTGGTCAGGACGACTTCGTCGCCGACGGCGAGTTCGTCGATCCGGTTGAACGGCGCCCCGTAGGTCGTCCGGTGTCCGGCGATGCCGGAGTTGCCGGCCTGACCGGGGAGCGGCGTGGACGGGTAGTGGCCGGGCCCCTGCTTCAGCTCCTCCTTGGACACCCCCTCCACCACGACACGGGTGAGGTCGATCCGGGGGGCCTCGATGAACCCGACGGGTTGGCCGATCGGCGGCGAGGCGAGCGGTGGCGCCGTGGCGGGGTCGGTGGCAGCGAGCTGCTCGACGAGTTCGTCGACGTCGACGGTGGAGGGATCCAGGTCGGTCCCGGCGGGTACGAGCTGAGCGGCGAGCGCATCCTGAGCGCCTGACTCCTGGAGACCGGTTCCCCACAGCTGGTAGCCCACGAAGCCGAGGAGGAACACACCGAGGGCGACCATGATCCGGCCGATTACTCCGATGACCCGGGCGAACATGGCGTCACGCTACGCGGTGGTGGCCCGTGATCGGTCGCAGTCGGTAGTTTGACGGAGCAGACTCTGAGTCGCCCCTCATCACCATGGCCTCAACCTCCGTCGTCGACCTCCGTGACGTGGTGGCCGTCGTGGACCGGTTCCCGGCGCTGGCGGGTGTGACCCTGCGGATCGGTTCCGGGGAGGTGGTGCTCGTCCGAGGGCCGAATGGTGCCGGGAAGACCACGCTGCTCCGGCTCTGCGCCGGTCTGCTGGGGCTCACCGCTGGGGATGCGTCGGTGCTCGGGGTGGACTTGAGGACCTCGGCGAGTGCGGTGCGCCGCCGGGTGGGCCTGCTCGGGCACGCATCGTTCCTGTACGCCGACCTCACGGTCGCAGAGAACGCACGCTTCTGGGGCCGAGCGACGGGCGTGAGCGACGCCGATGCCGTGGCGGCGCTCGACCGCCTCGAGGTCGCCCAACGGATCCGGGACCTGCCGGTTCGTTCGCTGTCGACCGGTCAGCGTCGTCGGGTGAGCCTGGCGGTCGCAGTGGCTCGCCGTCCCGAGTTGTGGCTGCTCGACGAGCCTCACGCCGGCCTCGATTCCGGCGGCCGTGACCTCGTCGATGCTCTCGTGGCCGAGGCCGCTGCTGCCGGGGCGACGGTGATGTTCGCCTCGCACGAACTCGAACGAGCCGAGTCGGTCGCTCAACGGGCGGTGACCATCGTCGGGGGCGTCATCACCGACGGCGGCGAATCCGAACCGGAACCGCCGGCGGACGGTGAGCGAGCGAGTCGTTCCGGCACCGATCTATCCGGCACCGATCTATCCGGCACCGATCTATCCGGCACCGATCTATCCGGCACCGATCTATCCGGCACCGATCTCTCCGGGGCTGATCGTGGTCCGTGACGTCGTCCTGATCGCCGCCAAGGATCTCCGCCTCGAGTGGCGCAGCCGGGTCGGGGCCGGGCAGGTTCTCCCGTTCGCCCTCCTGTGCGTGTTGTTGTTCGCCTTCGCCCTCGACGTGGACCGGGGGGTTCTGCAGCAGGCCACGGCGGGCCTGTTCTGGGTGGTCGTCCTCTTCGCTGCCGTGCTCGTCGTGCAGCGTTCGTTCTCCGTGGAGGCCAGCGACGGTGTGATCGATGCGCTCCGACTCTCAGGGCTCTCGCCGGCGGCGGTCTATCTGGGCAAGGTGGCAGCGATCACCGTCGAGCTGCTGGCTCTGGAAGCGGTGCTGTGGCTGGCGGTCGCCGTCCTCTACGACACCACGCTCGGTGGATGGGGCCTGCTGGTCGGCACGGTCCTGCTGGCCACCGTCGGAACCGCTGCGGCCGGAGCGACCTACGGCGTCGTCGGCCTGCGCCTCCGGGGAGCCGAGACGCTGCTCCCGCTGCTGTTGTTGCCCCTGCTGGCACCGGTGTTGATCGGTGCCACGGCGGCCTCGGACATCGCTCTGGGCCGCTCTGCCGGCCCCGGCTGGCCGTGGGCGGCTTTGTTGGGCATGTTTTGTGTTGTGTATTTGCTGCTCGGGTCGGTGTTGTTCCGACCGCTGATGGAGGATTCGTGAGCGTCATCGCCCCCCCGCCACCCACGATCAGGCCGACCACGTCGTCCCGGGCGACCAGGGTGCTCGGTGTCCTGTCGATCGTCGGGATCGTGGCGCTCGCAGTGTTCGGTCTGTTCATCACCCCGCCGGATGCGGAGCTCGGCGAGACCATTCGCATCCTCTACATGCACGTGCCGACAGTGTCGGCGGCCTACGTGGCGTTCGTCGTCACCGCCGTGGCGTCGGTCGCCTACCTGTGGAAACGAACTGAGTTCTGGGACCTCCTTGCTGCGAGCTCAGCCGAGATCGGGGTGCTGTTCTTTGCGCTCACGATCTTCAACGGGATGCTCTGGGGCAAGATCACCTGGGGGGTGTTCTGGCGTTGGGAGCCCCGCCTCACCACCACCACGGTGTTGTTCCTCACCTACCTCGGCTACCTGGCGGTACGCCGGATTCCAGCGACGGTCTCCACCCGGGCCACGGTGAGCGCCGTAATCGGGATCCTCGCCGTGGTCAACATCCCGATCACGCACAAGGCCGTCGACTGGTGGCGGGGCCTGCACCAGGAGAAGACGATCTTCGGGACGGTCGACCCCGAGATGCAGGGAACTCAGCTGTTCACGGCCTACCTCGGGTTGACCGTGTTCCTGTTGTTGTTCCTCTGGTTGTTGATCCATCGGTTCCGCCTGGCGTGGCTGAGCGAGCGGGCCGAGGAGCGGGTGTTGGACCGGGCGATCGCCGATCGTCGCGCCGAGAGCGTCGAGGAGGCACCGTGAGCACGACCGGGTACATCGCTGCTGCATGGTTTGGAACATTCGCTGCGGTGGCCGCCTACGCCGCTTGGATCATCCGGCGTTCCCGGCGGGCCGCAGCGCTGGTTCCGGAGGAGGACCAGCGGTGGATGTGAACGAGTCGCTCACCGACGACCCCGAGTCCTCTGACGCCGCAGAGATCGCCCCGTCCTCCCTCGACCTGACTCCCCGAACCGGCCAGCACACCGCAGCGAGCGGCCATCGCTCGCTGCGGGCCGTGTTCGCCATCGGCGCCGTCGTCGTGGTCGTCCTGGCGCTCGTGGCGGTGCTCTTCACCGGACTCCGGGACGCCTCGACGTTCTTCTACAACGTCGACGAGGCCGCTGACCGGCGAGAGGATCTCGCCGGGGAACGCTTCCGGATGCAGGGCAACGTCGTGCCCGACTCGGTGGTCACCACCGAGTCAGGTGTCAGCTTCGTGATCTCCTACGGCGGAGCCGAGGTCCCCGTCGACCACGTCGGTGACCCGCCGGAGTTGTTCGGCCCGAAGATCCCCGTGGTGCTCGAGGGCACGTTCGTCGGGAACCGCTTCGCCAGCGACGAGATCCTGATCCGCCACGACAACGCCTACGACGAGGCCAACCCCGAACGGATCCAGGAGGCCGAGCGGGACGCCCAGCAGGGCGTGGCCGGCTGATGCGCCGGGGTCTGCTCCGACGCCGACACGCCGGACCGGGATTCGGCGATCGGGGCATCTGGTGAACCGAGCTCTCGGACTCGTCGGACTCCTCCTCTCCCTCGGCGGGTGTGTCATCGGCGTCGGGGTCCTGCTCACGGGGATCCGCCGCAACCGGCCCCAGTTGCTCCGTCTCGGGTTGCCCTACGCCCTCGTGGCGCTCGGAGGATCCGTCCTGTCGACGTTCGCCATGCAGCGGGCGCTCAGCATGCGGGACTACACGGTCGAGTTCGTGTTCGACCACGGTTCGTCGGCCACGCCGCTGCTGTTCAACGTGGCGACCATGTGGTCGGCGCTGGAGGGCTCGATCCTGCTGTGGGGGTTGATCCTGTCGGGCTTCACCGCAGCCGTTGCGCTGCGTTTCCGGCAACAACTTTCCGATCCGCTCGTGGCGTGGGCGCTCATCACGATGTTCGTCGTCGGGATCTTCTTCACCGGCTTGATGCTCACCGCCGCCAATCCATTCCGGGGGGTGGTCCCTCCGCCCGGCTACGAGGGCCCCGGCCCCAATCCGCTGCTGCAGAACCACCTCCTCATGGCGTTCCACCCGCCGATGCTCTACCTCGGCTACGTCGGGTTCACCGTTCCGTTCGCCTTCGCCATCGCCGCCCTCGCCACCGGCCGGGTCGGTGAGGGGTGGCTCGTCGAGACTCGGCGGTGGACCCTGCTGGCCTGGGGGTTCCTGACCGCCGGGATCGTGCTCGGAGCATGGTGGAGTTACGAGGTGCTCGGTTGGGGTGGCTACTGGAAGTGGGATCCGGTCGAAAACGCCTCGTTCCTGCCGTGGTTGACCGGGACGGCGTACCTGCACTCCGTGATGGTCCAGGAACGCCGGGGGATGCTCCGTGTCTGGAACCTGTCGTTGCTCTGCGCCACGTTCGCTCTCACGATCCTGGGTACATTCCTGACCCGCTCGGGGGTGGTCGAGTCAGTGCACGCATTCTCGAGTGGGAACGTCGGACCGATCCTGCTCGGATTCTTCGCCGTCGTGGTGATGGTCTCGGTGGGTCTGATCGGATGGCGGGCCGATCAACTCCGTTCGTCGGGCCGGATCGACTCCCCGGTCTCCCGGGAAGGTGCGTTCCTCGCCAACAACATCCTGTTCGCGGCGTTCGCGTTCGTCGTCCTGCTCGGAACCGTGTTCCCACTCATCGTCGAGGCGCTCAACGGCGAACGTCTGAGCGTAGGGGTGCCGTTCTTCAGCCGGATGAGCATGCCGATCGGGTTTGCGCTCCTCACCCTCATGGCCGTGGCGCCTGTGCTCCCGTGGCGCAAGGGCACCGGGGAGGTGCTGCGTGAGCGCCTCTGGTGGCCGGCGTGGGGCGGCGTGGCCACCTTGTTGCTGGCGCTCGCAGTCGGCGCCACCGGACCGACGGTGCTGCTGGCGTTCGCTCTGGCGGGTTTCGCTGCGGGCTCGGCCATCCGCCAGCTCGTCCTCGCCACCCGCCGTCAGGGCTGGCGGGGTTTCGTGGGTCGGGCGAACGGCGGCATGGTCGTCCACCTCGGAACGATCCTCGTGGCGGTCGCCTTCGCCGCATCGACGAGCTACATCCGCAGCGCCGAGGTCACCCTCGCTCCCGGGGCGACCGCCACGGTCGCCGGCCACGAGGTCACCTATCTCGGAAGCCGCACCGTCGAGCGGGACAACCGGATCGAGTTGATCTCCGAGGTCCGGGTGGATGGCGACAAGATCTACCAGCCGCGTCTGAACCGCTACCGCATGGGCGGAATGACGCTCGGCACGCCGTCGGTGCGGGTCGGTCCGACCGAGGACGTCTACCTCTCGGTGAGTTCCTCCCCCGACCCGGCCACCGGTGAGGTGAGGATCCGGGTCATCGTGCAGCCGCTCGTGGTGTGGTTGTGGATCGGGGGCATGGTGATGGTCGGTGGGACGTTGCTGTCGCTCTTCCCCGGTCGCCGACGCAACCCGCTCGCTCCGACCTCGGCGCCGTTGCCCTCCGCTGCGTCGACCGAGGGGGAGACCGTCGGGTGAGCCGTCGGACGGCGATCGTGGTCGGGGTCGTCGCCGCCGTGGCACTGGCGTTCGTGGCACTGCTCGCCACACGGTCTCCGGCCGAGAGCGGCACGAGCAGCGCTGCGGTCGGCCGGCTGGCGCCCCCGCTCGTCGGGACGACGCTCGAGGGCGACGCCTTCGACATCGACGACCTCCGTGGGCAGTGGGCGGTCGTCAACTTCTTCGCCACGTGGTGTCCCCCGTGTGTCACCGAGCATCCAGAGCTGGTTCGCTTCGCCGAGGAGAACCGCGGCCGGGCGCAGGTCGTCAGCGTCGCCTTCGACGACACCGCCGACAACGTCGAGGCGTTCTTCCGGGACAACGGTGGTTCGTGGCCGGTACTCGCCGGCGACACGGGTGACGCCTCGCTCGACTACGGAGTCGTGAAGCTCCCCGAGTCCTACGTGATCGACCCCACGGGCACTGTCGTGGCCAAGCTCGACGGCGGAGTGACTGCCGGGGAACTGCAGGCCGTGATCGACGGGACGGGAACGTGAGCGCGACGGTGCGGGCGCAGCGCTGGCGCCAGCTCTGGTGGACGTGGGCGCTCATGGGTGTCGTGGTCGTTGCGGCCCTCGCCCTGTCGATCGACACCACCCCGAGGACCGGAACCGACGACACCCGCCTCTACGCCATCGCCACCGAACTCAAGTGCCTCCAGTGCGTCGGCGAGTCGGTGGCGGCGTCGCAGGCCCCGCTCGCAGTGCAGTTCCGGACCGAGATCGATGACCAGATGCGTCAGGGCCGGACCGACGACGAGATCCTGGCGTTCTTCTCCCAGCGTTACGGGCAGGAAGTGCTGCTCTCCCCGCCGGCGAGCGGCATTGGTTCGCTCGTCTGGATCGTCCCGGTGGTCGCCGTCGCCGCCGCCGCCCTGTGGCTCGGGGCCACGTTCGGCCGGTGGCGCCGGGAGATCGGTGCTCGCTCCACCGACGCCGACCGCGACCTGGTGGCCGAGGCGCTCCGTCGGCGGGAGGACGAGTCCACCGAGCAGCCGGCCGGTCCCGGGCCGGGCGGCACGTGAGCGAGCCGGGGGCGGTTGAGGACGCCGCACTCGTCGACGAGCGGGACCACCTGTTGGCATCCCTGGAGGATCTCGAAGCCGAACACGACGCCGGCGACCTCGACGACGCCGACTACGAGACGCTCCGCGACGACTACACCGCCCGTGCCGCTGCGGTGCTCCGTCGCCTCGACGGCGACGCCACAGAACGTGACGCCGCAACCGCTGACGCACCTCGGACCGTCACCGGAGGCTCCGCTGGGGCTGAGGGTCCTCCAGGTTGGCGTCGTTTCGCCATTGCGGCCGTGGTGCTTGCGTTCGCCGTCGGCGCCGGGGTGCTGGTCGCCCAGAGCGCCGGGCAGCGGGGCGGCGGGACGCTCACCGGCAACGACGACACCCTCAGGGCTCGGCTCGCCAACTGCCAACCGCTCGCGTTCTCGGATCCGCCAGCGGGAGTCGAGTGCTACGACGACGTGCTCGCCACCTCGCCCGACAACGTCGAGGCGCTGACCTACCAGGGCTGGGCGCTCGTGCGCGCCGGTGACGTCGCTGCGGGCAGCGAGCGGTTCGATGCTGCGGTCCGGATCGATCCGGAGTATCCCGACGTCCATGTGTTCCGGGCCATCGTGGCGTCCCGGGCGGCCGAGGCAGCCCGCCGCCGAGGGGACGTCGATGCGGCGCGGGCGGCGTACGAGACCGCCGCTGAGGAACTCGCAGCGTTCTACCGCAACGACCCACCCGAGGTCGCCCGGCAGGTGTTGCGTCAGGAGCTGCTCGAGCTCAAGGTCTTCCTCGGCCTGCTCAATGACTCGACGTCGAGATGTTGGACCGACACGATCACCGCCCGGGGCGAGGGCCTGTCGTTCGATCAGCGCCTCTACGACGAACTCGCTGCGTGTCTCGATGCCGTCCTGGCGGCCGAACCCGGCAACGTCGATGCGTTGGTCTCACGTGGCATCGCATCGCTCGGGCCTGATCGTCCCGATCTTGCAGGCGCCACCCGATCGGCACAGTTGGCACGAGCTGTCGATGCGTCCTCGCCTGATGCTGTGCTGCTCGCAGCAGCGGTGGCGCTCGCTGAGGGGCGACTCGATGACTCCGAGGCCCTCCTCGCACAGCTCGGTTCGGGGCCATGGCCCACCTCGGCGTTCCTCCTCGGGAGCCCACAGGAGCTCACCGACGTGATCGCCGCCGCTCGGCGCGCAGCTCAGGACCCGGCCCCGGAGGATCGTCCGTCCGTGTCGGCGCCGCCGGACACCTCGCCGGGCGTGGTCACCAACAGCGTCCCCGGCGCTCCTCCCATCCCCAACGCCGGCGGCGGGTAACGTCTCGGCGTGCGAATCCTGCTCGTCGGTGCTGGAGGCGTCGGAGACGCTTTCGCCGCCATTGCGTCCCGTCGTCCGTTCCTCGAGACCGTCGTCGTCGCCGACATCGACCCCGCCCGCTCTGCTCGGGTCGCTGCTCGGGACCGGCGGTACGAGTCGATCACGCTCGACGCCTCCGATGCGGCGGCCGTCGCCGGGGCTGCCAGCGAGGCCCGGGCCGATCTGGTCATGAACGCCGCTGACCCCCGGTTCGTCATGCCGATCTTCGAGGGGGCGCTCAGTGCCGGCGCCCACTACATCGACATGGCGATGTCACTCTCGTCGCCGCACCCCGAGCATCCGCACAGCGAGTGCGGAGTCAAGCTCGGTGACCTCCAGTTCGCCTGTGCCGGTGCGTGGGAGGAGCGGGGCCTGATGGCACTGTGCGGGATGGGCGTGGAACCGGGGATCGCAGATGTGTTCGCCCGATACGCCGCTGATGAGCTCTTCTCGTCGGTGCGGGAGATCGGTATCCGTGACGGGGCCAACCTGACCGTGCGCGGATTCGACTTCGCACCGACGTTCTCGATCTGGACGGTGATCGAGGAGTGCCTCAACCCACCCGTCGTGTGGGAGCGGGATCGAGGGTGGTTCACCACCCCGCCGTTCTCCGAGCCCGAGGTGTTCAGGTTCCCCGGCGGCATCGGCGACGTCGAGTGCGTCAACGTCGAGCACGAGGAGGTGCTGCTCGTGCCTCGCTGGATCGACTGCGAACGCGTCACGTTCAAGTACGGCCTCGGTGAGGAGTTCATCAACGTGCTCGAGGTCCTCCACCAGCTCGGGCTCGACTCCACCGATCCGGTGGAGGTCCGTGGCGGCACCGTCTCGCCGCGGGACGTGGTGGCGGCGTGCCTGCCCAATCCGGCCGAACTCGGTGACCGGATCGAGGGGAGCACGTGTGCTGGGACCTGGGTCACGGGCACGGGCGCCGACGCCGAGGGCCGGCCGACCGGTGAGCGGGAGTTGTACCTGTACCACGTGGTCGACAACGCCGACACCATGGCTCGTGACGGTGCTCAGGCGGTCGTCTGGCAGACAGCCGTCGGACCGGTCGTGGCCTGTGAGCTCATCGATGCCGGAGTGTGGTCGGCAGCTGGAGTTCTCGGACCGGAGGCGCTGCCACCGACGCCGTTCCTCGACCTGCTCGCCGGTGAGTACGACTCGCCGTGGGGCATCGACGAACGATCGCCTGACCCACTTCCGTAGCGACGGCGTGTCGCTCGTGACGGCGTCAGCCGCTCGTGACGGCGTCAGCCGCTCGTGACGGCGTCAGTTGTCGGGAATGACGCTCGACCGGTAGCGGTATGAGGTGCCCGGGACCCCCAGCAGGATGTCCACCGTCGAGGACGTCAGCGAACCCACACGGATCTTCAGGCCCGAGCCGAGCTGATCGAGCGGCAGGATGCCGAGGCTCAGGTCCGGCTCGAAGAGGCCTGCGATCTGGAACGCCGTGTTCAGGAGGTTGGTGAACGCACCGGCGGTCGGGAGGTGGATCTGGGCGGCGATACCGATGATGTCGTCGGGGTTGCCGAAACCCTCGATGAACGCTGCGATCAGACCCCCGATGACCCCGAGGAGTGAGCTGATGTTGTCGGTGATCAGAGCGATCAGCTGTTCCTGCGTCGGTGGGACCGGTTGCGAGGCGATCAGCAGCTCGAGGGCATCGTCGAGCAGCGGCCGCACCGACGAGTCCAGCAGGTCGGTGATCGCACACGTGGCGAAGATGCCGTCCCGCTCCGCCACGAATGCGAGCGTCCCGATGATCTCGAGCGGAGCGAAGCCCAGAGCGAGGTCACCGACGTCGAGGTTGGTCACACCCGGGAACGAGATGTCGGCGCTCCCCGGCGGGACCGAAACCACCGCACCCACCGGGCCGCTGTCGGCGGGCGGCAGCGCACCGGAGCGGCACTGCGACGCGATGCTCACATCGGTGGACCCGGCGACGCCGAGCTTGGAGCGGAACCCGATCTGGATCACGTAGGGCTCGTCACCGCCGTCGGTGTCCTCCTGATCGAGGACCTCGATCGACACCGGGCGCACCTTCCAGTTTCTCGGAGCGGGTCCGGTGGGTGGCGTGCACGACGCAGCGATCACGGCGAGACCCGCCAGCACAGCGATGCCGATTGCGCTGATGCGACCCCGACCGACTCGGACTCCACGGGCGTTCGCCATGGTCCTCAACCCCCTCCGATGCCACTGACTCCGTGCCAGTGGGCCGCCAGGATGATAACCGCACCCGTACCGGCCGGTCGACCCTCAATCGAGTTCGGACGGGAGTCAGACCTTGACGGGCGTGTAGAGGCCCGTGGCGAAGCACTCGCCGTTCCAGTGCTGGAGCACCCAGGTGGAACCCTTGCTGCAGCCGCTCCGACCCGGGACCTGCATGCCTCGACGTCGGAGCCGGCTGATGAGTTCGGGGATCAGGTCGCCGTGGCTGCACAGGACGCTGTCACCCCGGGACCTCGCAGCGGTGGTGAGCGCCAGCCAGGCCGATTCGAGGTCGGAACCTTCCCCGAGTCGTTCGTCGGGGGTCACGGTCAGGTCGAGGACCTTGGCGAGGGGCTCGACGGTCTGGACGCAGCGGCGAACGGGGCTGCTCGCGATCCGACGGATGTCCTCGTGTCGGAGCCAGCCGGCGAGTTGTTCGGCCTGCAGGGTGCCGGACTCATCGAGGATCCGGCTGCGGTCGGAGGGGTCGGTGTGGTTGCGGGTGCCCGCCGAGGCGTGACGCACCAGATAGACGGTCATTGTCGCTCGACGCTAGTCAGTCGCAATCGTGAAGGCCATCAGTGGTCACTCAACGTGGCGACAACCGGAGGGTGGCGATCTGGAACGGCCGGAGTCGGGCACGAGCGGCGTCGCCGCCGGTGTCGTCGCCGTCGGTGACGAGCTGCGGCAGCCGCACCGAGGTCTCGGCCGACTCGTGGGCGTCGGTGGCGGAGATCTCATCGACGGGGAAGCCCGCCCGGAGCGTGCAGGGAGCCTGTCCGCCGGCGGGTTCGTAGAGCCTGACGATCACGTCGCCAGAGCCGTCGTCGGCGAGCTTGACGGCCTCGACGACGCCGGCGCCATCGACGGCGATGATCGGCGGCGACGGGTCGTTGCGGGTGCCATCCGCAGTGAAGCGAACCGGCAGGTTCAGCCGGTACCCCTCGGCCACCACACCCGCAGCATCGAGGTCGCCGTCGTGGGGCATGAGCGACCAGGTGCAACGGTGCAGTCCCTGGTCCTGTCGTGGGTCGGGGTAGCGAGCACCTCGGAGCAGCGTCAGGAACAGGGTCGTGGTGGATTCCCCGGACTCGGACCGTCCCCGCTCGGCGTGGTGGCCGTAACGGCCGTTGTTGAGCAGCGCCAGTCCAGCACCTCGTTCGCCCAGGGAGACCCATCGGTGTGCGCACACCTCGAAGCGAGCGGCGTCCCAGCTGGTGTTGGTGTGGATCGCCGTGGTCGTGCGACCGAACTGGATCTCACGGGTGAGGTCGGTCGTGTGCAGGTCCAACGGGAAGGCCACCTGCAGGAGCTGCTCCTGTTCGTGCCAGTCGAACTCGGCGTGCACGTCGAGCCGGGGCGAACCGGCCCGGAGTTCGAAGGTCTGCCTCACCGTCGAGGACCGGAAGGTCCGCTCGACGACCACGCGCGCCACGAGCGGTCCGGTATCGGTCACCTCGATGCTGACCGGTCCGTCGATCGGCGCCACCTGACGGCGGTTGAAGTGCTCGATGTCCCAGGCGTCGAACGCATTGGGCAGATCAGGGTGGATCTGGAGTTCGTTGGCTCGCTCGCCGGGGACGACGAGCTCACGGCCGCTTCGCCTGTTGACCAGCGAGCCGATCGTCCCATCGGCGTCGATGCGGGCCTCGACGAACTCGTTGCGGAGCACCGTGGAGCCGGCGGTGGTCTCGGCGCTGACGGCACCGTCGAGCCGGTGGTCGCCGAGGGGGACCACACCGAGCGCCGGGACCGAGACGACCACGGCGGTGGACCCGTCGCTGAGTGCCTGGGCCCAGGAGGATCCGGCCACGGCACTGGTCGTGGGATCGTCGGCGTCCAGCACGGCCACCTCGGTGCGGGCGTCGGGGGCGGCATTGGCCACAGCCGGTCCCGTCGGGGCCAACATCGTCAGCGCTTCGGCGATCAGTTCCTCGAGGCGTGCGCCCAACTCGGCGTAGGTGGCGGCAGCCTCCCGGTGCACCCACCCGATCGAGCTCCCGGGCAGGATGTCGTGGAACTGGTGCAACAGCACCGTCTTCCATATCCGGTCCAACTCGGCGGCCGGGTAGAGCGATGGATTCCCGAGCAGCGTCGCTGCTGTGGTCCACCACAACTCGGCCTCGCGCAGGAGCAGTTCGCACCGACGGTTGCCGACCTTCGTGTCGGCCTGCGAGGTGAGGGTTCCCCGGTGCATCTCGAGGTACAGCTCGCCGATCCACCGTGGTGCGTCGGGGTACTCCTCGATGGCGGCGTCGAAGAACGCCTCGGGCGACTCGATCTCGAGCAACGGTGTCCACTCGAGGTTCCGGGTGCGTTGGAACGTCTCCATCATGTCGGGGCTGGGTCCACCACCGCCGTCTCCCCAGCCGAAGGGCATGAGGCTCCTCGTGGCGCGGCCCCGTTCGGCGAAGTTCCGCACGGAGAAGAACAACTCGTGCGGTTCGAAGGTGGCGTTGTAGGTCTCGACGGGTGGGAAGTGGGTGAACACCGTCGAGCCGTCGATTCCCTCCCACCAGAAACTCTGGTGCGGGAACCGGTTGGTCTGGTTCCACGAGAGTTTCTGGGTCAGGAACCGCTCGATGCCGGCGTGCTCCATGATGCCCGGGAGCGATGCCGGGTAGCCGAACACGTCGGGGATCCACGTCTCGGTGCAACGAAGGCCGAAGTGCTCGGCGAAGAAACGCTGCCCGTGGGTGAACTGACGGAGGAGCGCCTCGCCGCCTGCGAGGTTGGTGTCGGCCTCGACCCACATGCCACCGACGGGAACCCATCGGCCCTCGGCGACACGAGCGCTGATCTCGGCGAAGAGGTGCGGGTAGTCGTCGAGCATCCACTCGTACTGAGCGGCCTGCGAGCAGCAGAACCGGAACTCGGGGTGGTCCTCCATGAGCCGGAGCACGTTGGCGAAGGTCCGTGAGCACTTGCGTTGCGTCTCACGCAGCGGCCACAACCACGCCGTGTCCATGTGAGCGTGTCCGATGGCCGAGACCCGGTGCGCCGACTGCGGTGCCGGCCGGGCCAGGATCCCGCTCAGGGCGTCACGCGCTGCGCCGGCGCTGCCGGGGACGTCCTCGAGGTCGATCGCCGAGATTGCGGCTTCGAGCGCACCGAGGATCTCCCAGCGCGGCGGTTGATCGAGCGGAAGTTGGCGCATGATGCTCCGCAGGACCGACACGTCGTGGATCAGGCCGTGCACGTCGTCGTGGCGCACGACGAGGCGCGCCGATGCCAGGGTGTGGATCGGGGTGGTCCCGGCGGTGTCGAGGTCGCTGTTCGCATCGGGAAACCCTTCGATGATCGACGGGTTGGACGCTGCTTCGACGAGCAACTCGATGCGTTCGCCACCGGCGGCGGGCCGAGCGAGGGTGACGTGATGGGCAGCAGGGTGGATGCCCCGCCACGGCGTCCACTCTCCCGTGGGGGTCTGCGTCCAGATGAGCGCCTCGGACGTGAAGCCGGGCATGTCGGAGTAGGCGAGGTGGATCTCCGCTTGGACGTGCTCACCGGCCCAGTGCTCGGGGACCGTTGCGCTCATCTTGAACCACGTCGTGCCCCAGGGCCGGGAGAAGCCGGATCCGACGCTGAACGGTGCGTAGTCGGCGGCGACGGCCTCGGTCACCGGCACCGGTTCGCCCGTTACCTCCCAGGCCTCGACGTCGAAGGTCAGCGAGTCGGTGAACACCGCTGGTCGGATGCGTTGGTTGAACACCCGGTCGATGCGGGCCTCGGTGATGTTGCGGTCGTCGTGCACGTCGGCACTCCTGGTCTCAGGCCGCAGGCGGCCGGTGGGCGGGCGTCAGTCCAGCACGCGGAGCGCCCGACGGGCGGCTCCGAGCTGTTCGGGGCCGACCTCGAGGCCATTGGCTACCGAATACCAGAGTCTCTGCTCCTCGACGAACGACGGTAGACGCACGAGTGCGGCCTCGACCTCGGACCAGGCCACCCCCAGTTCGTCGAGATCGGTTCGGGCGCCCGCTGCGTCAGCGATGCGGCGGGGTCGGTCGGGGTCGTTGCCCTGGAGTATCGACATGACCAGCACTCCCAAGGTGACCAGTTCGCCGTGCATGATCGTCCGGCCGGTCACGTGTTCGAAGGCGTATGCCCAGAAGTGCTCCGAACCCTCCTCGAACCGGGCGTGGCCGAGTTCGTGGCACAGCCAGCCGATGTCTCGGTGGCACTCCATGAGCATCTCGATCCCCTGGTCCTCGCCGGCGGCGAGGAGTGGGGCGAGTACCTCGAGATCGTCGAGGTACTCGCGGCCTCGGGCAGCCGCCTCCTCGTCCCACGGTGCATCGCGACCGGCGGCGGCGCCGAGGGCCCAGTCGAACAGTCCGGTGTGGCACGACAACACATCGCCGATGCCGCCGGAGACGAGCGCTCGTGGTGCGGACCAGATGAGGTCGAAGTCGACGATGACGACCTCGGGCACCGAGTCGCCCTCGTAACGGACGCCCCCGGCATCACGCAGGGCGGTCATCCGCGTGAAACACGCATCGACCGACGGCAGCGAGGGCACCTGCACCAGCGTGCGGCCGGTGCGGTGGTGGAGCCACTTGGCGGTGTCCATGGCCGAACCGCCACCGATTCCAACGAGTGCCGCCTCCGCCGGCAGGTCTGCGATCAGGCTGTCGAGGTGGGCGGGACGCAGATCGCCGGCCCAGATGATCTGCTCCGGTGCGGCCGGGAGGGTCGGTCCGAGTCGCTCCCACGGTTCGGGCTGGGTCAGGGCGACCCACGGCCCGATGTTGTCGAGCCGGCCGGCGAGTTGGCCCCGGCCATAGTCGACGTCGAACCCTCTGGCTGTGATCACGGTTCCTCGTCCTCCCGCTGTTTTGGCGGCCGGCCCGGATGGCCCGGGCAGATGTTCCCGTCGTTGCTCGTTGAGCCTTGTCTGCTTTCGTGAGGTTACCTAACATGATCGGGCGTGGTGCCGGTGGCGTCCGGCGATCACGACCGGGTCGGCTACGGCAGGCCCGGCGACGACAGCCTTCGCTCGGACAGGGCCGAACACCACCGATGGGGTGGGTTCGACACCGTTTGAGCGACGAACGATGAATCGGGGGGATTCACACGTGAGAGCACAGAGCGGTCGACGGGGAGTTGGTCGAACGGGTGTGGCGTTGCTCGCAGTCGTAGCGGTCGTCGGTCTGGTGACCGTGGCCTGCGTCTCCACGGTCCCGCCGCCGACGGGTGCGCTGGGTTCGGCGACGGTCGAGGGCATGACGTTCGTCCCGGCCACACGCGATGCTCGCTACGTCGAGGAGTCGCCCTACAACGACGGCGGCGGACTCCTGTTGTTCCGGGTCGACAATCCCAATCCGACGACCGACCGTATCGAGCAGGTGCTCGTCAACGGCATTCCCGTCGAGTCGCTCCCGGGTCTGAAGTGGTGGCGTGTCTGGCCGCCCGAGCTCGGCCCGGCGGGTTCGCCGACGTCCTCGGCGGTGGTGACCATCAAGGGGATCACCGCACCGCTCCGTGCCGACGAGCAGGTCCAGGTCGACGTCGAGACCGAGAACGGCCTGACCGTCACCCGATCGGCGAAGCTGCGCGGGGCCGTCCTCAAGGTGGGTTCGATCGTGGCGAGCGCTGATCGGACCGAGCTGTTCGTGACGGTCCGGAACCGCTCCGACGTGGCCTACACCGTCAATCACCTCGCAGTGAACGACGACGTCCGGATCCCCGTCACCGACCCGTCGGTCTCGACGCCCGACGGCGATTGGACCGTCGAGCCCGACCGCGTCCTGCTCATCCGGATCCAACTCGACGCACCGGCACCGGTGATGGCTCCGGTGGCGCTGCAGGTCGGAGCGATCGGTCTCGGGGGCCAACAGGAGTGGGTGCTCGGTGCGCTGCGGCTGATCGAGCCCGAGTTCGACCTGGGGACGTGGCACAGTGAGCTTCCCGATCGCAGCGACGAGGCCAAGCAGGCGACCAAGCAGGTCCCCGTGGACCAGATCGTCGGTGGCGCCTCGCCGAAGTTCGCAGAACTGTGGGACCGCTGGCGGATCCAGACCAACGCCCAGCGGTTCGCCAATCCGGCCACCGTGGCGGCCCAACAGAACAACCCGGGCATCCGCTCGTGGCTCCTCAGCGACGAGCCCGACCTGGGCGACGAGCCCGAGGACACCTCAGCCGCGGTCGCTGCACGGGTGGACCAGTACAGGGCGCTCGACCCCACCCACCCGATGTGGGTGAACTTCGCGATGCAACGCAAGTTCAACGAGTACGGGCAGATCCCCGACATCACCGGACACGACCACTACGTCGTGTGCGCACCCAATGCGATCTTCGGGTCCAACTGGGCCCGGAACGCCGACATGATCGAGGCCCTCGACTACACCGACGTCCTCAAGGACAACACCGAGCCGCTCCCCATGTGGATCTGGCCGCAGCTCGCTGCGAGTTCCGCGTGGAACTGCCAGCCGAGCGCCTGGGCAGTCAGCACGCAGTTCTGGCTGTCGGTAATGGGTGGCGCCGACGGGATCAACTGGTTCGTCTGGAACAGCGACTACCTCGGCGACCCGCAGTATGCAGCCGCCATGGCCCAGGCACCGCGCGACGTCGGGGTCGTCCGGCAGGTGCGCGACGTCCTCACCTACGGCGAGGTCGAGGAGTCCTCGTCGGCCGACTCTCCGTACATCAAGACACGCACGATCGTCGGAGAGGAGCGTCAGGTGGTCGTGGCGTGCAACCTCCGGTACACCGCAAACGGGCCTCCCTGGTACCCGACCTACTGGAACTACCCGGTCTCGGGCAACGTGACCGTGGACGTCCCCGACTGGGTGTCCACCTCGACGATCCGTCGGGTCACACCGACCGGCACCGAGGCGGTTGCCGCCACCGTTGCGGGCCAGAGCGTGACGCTGCCGGTGGCGCTCGACGACGAGTGTGCGGTGTTCACCATCGGAGCCCCGGACACGGCACCCCCAGCGGCGCCCGAAGGCCTCACGTTCGCCACACCCGACACGCTGGCGTGGATCGAGGGCCGAGACGACGTGGGCGTGGCGGGCTACGTGGTCTATCGCAACGGCATCGAAGTAGCCTCGGCGCAGAATGCTGTCTACGTGCCCGTAGATGATCTGCTCAGCGTGTGGACCGTTGCTGCGTTCGACTCGGCTGGCAACGTCGGGCCGCAGTCCGCGCCGGCGGCCCCGTAGCTCAGCTGAGGGCGCTGGCGGCGTCGCGATCGAGCACCACCGTGACCCGGCGGTGAAGGCGCAGCGCGGATGCCGGACAGGATTCGTCGAGCGGACCCTCGAGCGCAGCTGCGATCGCTGGGGCCTTGGCTGCGCCGGTGGCGGCGAGCACGAGGTGCTGGGCCCGACGGATCGTCCCGAGTCCCTGGGTGATCGCGTGCGTCGGAACGTCGGCCGGAGAGGGGAAGAACCGGGCGTTGTCGGACCGCGTGGTGTCGCTCAGGGCGACCACGTGCGTGGTGGAGTCGAACGGTGCGCCGGGTTCGTTGAAGCCGAGGTGACCGTTGCGGCCGATGCCGAGGAGTTGCAGGTCGACGCCTATGCCGAGGAGTCGTTCGTAGCGCTCGCACGCCTCGAGCAGACCGACGCCAGGACCGTCACGACCGTCGGAGCGGAACTGTGTGTCCGGCCCGTGCACCGATTCCGGTGGCAGGCCGAGCGCGTCGGTCAGCTCCCGACGAATGGTGGCCCGATACGACGCCGGATCGTCCGGGGACAGTCCGACGTACTCATCGAGCAGGAAGGCCTCGACGTGGTCCAGTGTCCCGGTTCCGCCGAGCTCCCTCACGAGCACCCGGTAGGCGGGGAGTGGTGTCGACCCCGTGGCCAGGCCGAGTCGACAGCTCCGGGACCGGCGCACGGTGGCGCTGATCGTTGCGGCCACGGCCCGTCCGGCGGCATCGGGGTCGTCGACGATGGTCACCTCCATGCCACCGTCCGTCGGCAGCCGATCGGCTGTCATCTCAGAAGCCGTAGGTGAACGCCTTCGCCGCCCGGCACGGGCCGGAGCCGCAGGTGTTCTCGATGCGGCCGTCGGGGGTGAAGAACAGCAACTTCTGCCGCATCGACTCCGGCGCCCGACGCGGATCCTCGTGGCTGTCGCCGCACACGACGTCGTCGTCGCGTGAGTCCTCGGGGACGGAGGCGCACGCCTCGGTGTAGGTGGCCGATTCCTTGGGCGTGATGTTGGACTCCGGCGGCGGGTTCGTGCCGGAGTCCCAGTAGACGAGCACCGAGTCGGTCGTCGGGAACGGCCCCGCCTCCTCCAGACCGAAGAACGGCGCTGTGTCCGGATGGCGACCGGGGTCGAGCGCCGGTGACCGGACCTTGGCACCGTAGGCGCGAGCCTGGATCTCTGCGGAGACCTGCGGGACCTGGAAGTCCCCGAACGCCACGTCGAGGATCACCTGCTTGGCCGGCGTGTTCGGATAGGGATCGCTCGTCGTGTGCTGGGCGTACCCGTTGCCCTCGGCCCGGTCCCAGAGCATCTGCAGCACGCCGAAGATCAACTGCTGGTCGATTGGATCGGGGTACGCCTCCCGGAGGAACGTGAAGTACAGATCGAAGTCGGTGCTGCGGTTCAACAGCAGCGAGTAGTTCATGCCCGGGACGCCGAGCACGGCCTTGGTCCAGTCCTGGGCGACCGCTGATGCCGCCGCACCGATGATGCCGCCCTGACTGTTCCCGTCGTAGTACACCTCACCGGTTCGGAACACCGGCTGGCCGCTCGCTGTCTGGAAGGCCGGATCCGCAGCGAAGCCATCGGTCCGGACCAGCAGCCGCGCCAGGAACAGCGTGTTCAGAATGCCCTGCTGCACCCGGTCGGCGAGCTTCGGGAACTCCGAGATGCTTCGCAGGATCGCTATCGCCGTGGGGAAGTCGGCGGTGCTCATCCCGATCCAGTCGGTGGCGCAGTACATGGCGTTGTTGGTCGCTGAGATCTTCCCGACCCACGAGCCGTTGGCCTCGTTGAGCGAGCCGAGCAGGCCGTGGCCGTACACGACCGGCGTCGCCGGGTCGTCGGGCTGTAGTGCCTGAGCGGGGATCTGACAGGTGAACCGTGCGGGATACGTGGCACCGCTCGTAGCGGGGAGCCCGTCGGGGCCGAGGGCGAACGAGTTGCCGGTCGATCCGTCACCGGTCAGGTACAGCGGCACCTGGTACGTGCCCTGGACGCGTCGGCCGATACCGGGAGGGAGGAGTGATTCAGAGACCGACTCGATGGTGAACTGCGGTGCCCGGTCGCCGAGACGTTCGAAGGCGTCGTCTCGGATGTGCAGCATCCGTCCAGCGAGCGCCTCGGCGCTGGCCACCGGAAAGCTCCACGCCTGCTGCAGTCCGGCGCGATCCACACCGGCGAGCGACAGGCCGGCGAAGAGGTCCTCCATCTCCGCCCGGCGGTCCTCGATCGCCCGGGTCGTCGTGGTGAGTGCATCGCGGTAGGCCCGGAACGCAGTGGTGGGTTCCACGGGCTGCCCGGCGGGGTCGACGAGGTTCCGCACGCCGACCCCGATGCGGTGGGCCTCCGGCAGCGGAGCGGCGGCGCGGATGATCAGCACCTGCTGGCCTGCAGGAGCCCGGCTGTCGAGCTCGGCCCAGTGCGCCAGGCGCTCGCCGGTCGTCAGGTCGACGACGACCGTCGCCGAGTCCGGAGTGATCGAGCGGGCGATGTCACCGATCGGTGGCGCACCGCTCGCAGTCAGGTCGACGTCGCCGAGGGCGGTCAACATGGGCGTACCGGGGCTGAACCCGTCGAGCGAGCGCCACGGTTCCACATCGAGCGGCGTCCCCGAGGCGTTGGGGAGCTGTCCGGCGGGCAGTTCGACCCGGACACCGGTCGGTGTGGATGGATCCGGCAGCGTGAACCGGTAGCTCGGGAACGGCAGCAGACAGCGGGCGGCGTCGAGTTCGTCGCAGCCGGTTCCGGCGGCGAGCACGGCGTCGACGGCGGACTGATCGGCCGTCGAGATGGGTGTCGCTGCGGGCGGAGGCGGTGCGGTCGGCTCGGGAGCGACTGCGGGTTCGTTACCCCCGCTGCACCCAGCAGCCAGCACGGCTCCGGCGATCAGCACCGCAGCAGCGGCACGGCGCCGCCGCCGCCGGTTGCTGCTCGTCGCTGCGGCCGATGCGCCGAACGATGTCGTGTCAGATCTGTTCACCGAACACCTCCAGGAGCTCTGTCATCCCGCCGAACGTGACCACCCGGAACTCCTCGGCCGCCTCGAGGCCGTGTGCGGCCCCGGTCGAAGCGGCGCGGGAGCGCAGGAGCGGATCGATCAACTCGCCCAGATCATGGTCGGGTTCGGTGGCTGCGACCTCGTTGAGCAGTGGTATGCGCCAACCACCGGTGTGCGCCTGCAGGCGCCACTGGTTGATCAGGTTGCGCAGCGGCGTCCGGTGCGCTGCAGCTGCGGCGACCATCTGGTCGAGGGTCGGTGCGGTGTCGACGACGTGGGTGACCTCGCCGGGTGGCCGACCGAAGTACCACTGCTCGAAGACCCCGTGGACCTCCAGGCCGTCGGCGAGGTGTTCGGGGTGGTGCAGGTCGAACTGCGCGCACCACACCGCCTCGGCGACCGCGGCCCCCACGACGAAGTGGTCGAGGTTGTCCTCGCCCGTGCCGGAGTGGGGGTCGTGGGTGACGATCGTGTGGGGTCGGTGGGTCCGGATCAGGCGGATGACCTGTTCACGCAGCGCCACCTCGCTTGCGTCGGCGAGCGTGTCGGTTGGCCAGCCCAGATCGACGACCTCGCTCACACCGAGGCGCTCGGCTGCCAGTCGGAGCTCGGCCGCCGAGCGCTCGATGGTGGTCGCCTCGTCGAGGCCGACCGAGTCCCACCGGTCGTCGGTCACCCGCACCAGCACGACGCGCCAGCCGCTGGCGCTCCATGCGGCCACGGTGCCCCCGATGAACAGCGCGGCGTCGTCCGCGTGGGCGGTCACGACCAGGACCACCCGGTCGGTGCCGGGTTCCGGACGACGGATCAGGACCGGGTCGGTCATGGGCGTGTGCTCGTCACGACGGGGCGATGAGGGTCTCGAGCGCGGCGACGACACGCGGGGCGACGTCGGGGCCAGCCGAGAACGACTCCTCGTAGCTCGACCCGGGATCCAGGTAGTCCTCGGGGGCGACGAAGTCCTGCTCGGGGATGATGTAGCCGATCTCGTCGTCCGCAAGCCCGACGACGACAGGGAGGGTGACTCCGGTGGCCCGCATGGCGTCCTTCAGTCCGAGCCCGAGCTCCGGGAAGATCTCTCCCGGCACGAACGCCAGTCCGGCGGGACCGATCCGGAGATACGACACCTCGGTGACGACTTCGTCGCCACGGCGCTCGGCGGAAGGGACCAGGCCGATCTCCATGCCGAGTTCGTAGAGCGGATTCTGCAGGGTGACGCCGATCTCGGCCCGGGAGAATGTCACGGTCGCCGTTGCGGTGCCGACGCCTCCGTCGACCGCCGTCGCCACCGCTTCGGCGAGCACGTCGCCGAACCGGGCCGCCTCGTCGTGGGTGCGGACCTCGGTGCGTGGGGACTGCATGCCGCCGATCGCTCCGACAGCGAACACGGCCACCCCGCCCTGGTCGGATTCCACCCGTCGGCACATGTGACCGGGGAAGTCCGCAGTGACGTCGGTTCCCTCTGGGTCGAAGACCTCGGGGTGACAGGCGAAGTCCACGAACGTCACGATCGGCGAGCCGTCGGGCCGTCGGAATCGGATCACCGACACCTCGTCGTCGAGGATCTGGGGATTGCGGAGGTTGCAGACGAGTTCCGGTACCGCCACCGAACCGGTGACCAGGGTGGCGGGTTCCATCGATGCCAGCGCCGCCTCCTGAGACGCCTCGACAGTGGCTCGCACCCGAGCGAGGTAGTCCGAGTCGATTCCGCTGACGCCCTCGAAGGGACGTCCCCAGAACCCGAGCCCGTCGGGTCCGTGGTGGGTGTGGGTGCAGGCCACGACCCGGCGACCCTTGTCCCCGTGGATCCGGGTCAGGCCGACGAGATCGCACACCGAGACCACCACGGGTTCCCCGTCGCCCGATCGCACGGCGAACGTGCGCACCATGAGGTCGTCGTTCACCCGTTGCGCCGGCCGGTCCGGTTCGAAGCCGGCGAGGAACACCGTGTCCCGGCTGAGGTCAGGGGTGATGCTCCGGGCGTCGGCACCGGCACTCAGGGTTGTCGCTCCGCTCATGTCGTGGTCCCCCGGGATCGCTCGGTCGTCTCAGTCCTCGTTGCTGACACCCACGCGTCGTCCTGTCCGGGCGCCCTCGTCGGACGCAGCTAGGCCTCGTGCGCGTAAGCAACTCTTACTCTAGACTCACGCCGGTGAACCAGTCAGTCGATCGCAGCGACGCCGCTCTGGCCTCGCTCTCGGAGCCGACCTCGCCGGGACCGATGTCCGGTGCTGCGATGCCCGCCACACCCTCGTTGCTGCGTGAGATCAACGAACAGATCGTTCTCGATGCCATACGACGACTGCGCAGCGTGAGTCGCGCCGAGGTCGCCCGGCAGACCGGGCTGTCCAAGCCGACGGTCTCGCTGGCGCTTCGCACACTCGAGGCCAGCGGACTGGTCCGACCCCTCGGGACCGAGACCGGCCGCCGGGGTCGTGCCGGCGTGCTCTACGAGCCCGTTCCCGACGCAGCGCTCGGCATCGCCGTGGAGGTCGCGGTCGCCGGGGTCCGGGCGGTAGCGGTGGATCTCGACGGAACCCTGGTCGACGAGTGGACGCGCCCGCACTCGGCCGTGCCCAGCTCGGCGTCCGCCGTCGTGGAGTCGGTCGCACAGGCGGTCACGGCGCTCGGTGAGGGAGCCGACCGTCGCTTCGACGCGCTCGTGGTCGGCACCCCGGGCGTGCAGGATCCTCGGACCGGCGTCCTGCACCGCGTCGGCACGATCCCAGCGCTGGAAGGCTCCGAGTTCGGCCGGATGGTTGCCGAGCGGACCGACCTCGCTCCTGCGATCCACAACGACGTCGACCTGGTCGCGCTCGGCGAGCAGGCCGAGGGCCATGGACGCGACGTCGAGGACTTCGCCGTCGTGTGGATCGGTTCCGGTCTCGGATCCGCGCTCGTGTGGCGTGGCGAACTGCTGGTCGGCCACGCCGGCGCTGCCGGTGAGATCTTCGACGTCCCGTTCGCCCGGGCGGTCGAGTCCTCCGGGGGATCCGCCGAGGAGTTCACCCGCTTCGGCCTGAGCGAGGAGGGTGCGCTCGCGCTCGGCCGACGCCTGTCCGGTGGGACGGCTCGGTGGGGCAGCGCGCCGGAGATCCTCGACGCGGTTGCGATCGGCGACACCGCGGCCGGCGCGGTGCTCGACGAGCTCGCCACCTGGGCTGCGTGGTACGTGAGCGCCCTGGCGGCGATCGTCGATCCGGCACTCGTCGTGCTCGCCGGTCCGCTGGGGGCCCACGACGCGCTGCGGCCCGCGGTCGAGTCGAAGCTCGCGACGTGGTCGGACCACGCCCCGGCGATCGTCTCGTCCAAGCTCGGATCCCGCTCGGTGCTGGCCGGCGCCGCGGCGGTCGCGAGCCGGTCGGCAGCGGACGCCGCGTTCGCCAACCGGGTCCTCGACCGACGCGAGGACCGGCCGGGCGACCCGTCCACCGAACCTGTGTCCACCGAACCCGAATCCACCGAACCCGAATCCACCGAACCCGGATCCGCCGGACCTGTGAGGGAGGCCCCGTGACCACTCGAACCGGCAACGCTCCGGCGGTACTCGGCGGCGAGCCCATCCGCGCCGAGGACTACCCCGCTTGGCCCATCTGGGACGACCGGGAGCGGTCGTACCTGGTCGACACCCTCGACGCCGGGGGTTGGTGGCAGGGGGACGGGTTGCGGGCCGCCACCTTCGCGGCGGACTTCGCCGCCTACCACTCCGCCCGGCACGGACTGGCGCTCACCAACGGGACCCACACGCTCGAGGCGGCCCTCGCCGCCTGCGATGTGGGCGAGGGTGACCAGGTCATCGTCCCGGGGATCACGTTCATCGCGTCGGCGTCGGCCGTGCTGGCGGTCAACGCCACCCCCGTACTCGTCGACATCGACCCCGACACGCTCTGCATCGACCCGGCCGCGGTGGAAGCGGCCATCACACCGGCCACCAAGGCCGTGATCGCCGTCCACGTGGCCGGCGCCGCAGCCGACCTGGACGCCCTCACCGCGCTGTGCTCGGCGCACGGCCTGCGACTCATCGAGGACTGCGCGCACGCTCACGGGACGTTCTGGCGCGGCCGTGGCGTGGGGTCCTGGGGCGACTTCGGGAGCTTCTCGATGCAGCGGTCGAAGCTCATGACCGCCGGCGAGGGCGGCGTCCTCATCTGCAACGACGACGAACTCCGGGACCGGGCGTGGTCGTATGCGGACTGCGGGCGCCAGGCCGGCGAGTGGTTCTACCACCACCCCAACTACGGCTCGAACCTGCGGATGACCGAGTGGCAGGGCGCGGTGCTGGCCGCGCAGCTCGAGCGGTTCCCCGAGCAGAACGAGCGCCGCAACACCGCTGCGGTCGCACTCGGCGCCGCGCTCGACCAGATCGAGGGCGTCCGTCCGCAGCGCCGCGACGAGCGCATGGACTCCCAGGGGAACTACTGCTACGTGTTCCACTACGACGCCGCTGCGTTCGCCGGGATGCCGCTGCGCCAGTTCGAGGCCGCGCTGGGTGCCGAGGGCATCCCCATGGGCGTGTCCTACCCGAGCCTCAACGAGCTCGCCATCTTCCGCAACGCCAACTTCGGGCCGCGCCTGCGGGCCTCGGCGCCGACCATCGACTACGCGACGGTCCGACTCCCGGTCGCCGAGCACGCCGCGGCGTCAACCGTCTGGCTCCAGCACCGTCTCCTGCTCGCCGACGTCGAGGACGTCCTCGACGTGGCACGTGCGGTCGAGCGGATCCAGGAGCACGCGTCCGAGATCGTCATCAACGTCAACAACACGGGGGGAACCACATGAGTCACATCGCTACTGCATCACCGCGTCGCCGTTCGATCCGGCTCGGCATCACCATCGGCGTGGCCGCAGTTGCGGCGATGCTGGCGTCGGCGTGCGGCGGCGGCGGGGAGTCCGCCGACCAGACCACGACGACGGTGTCGCCCACCACGACCCCACCGGAGAACCGGGCTCCGATCACGCTCGAGTTCTGGTCGAGCTTCACCGACCAGACATCCATCGACGGGTTCAAGCCGATCGTCGAACGCTGCCAGAAGGACAACCCGTGGCTCACGATCAACTACGTGGCCAAGGACCAGATGAAGGAGGCGGTCACGGCAGCGGCGGAGGCCGGCACCCTGCCCGACGTCATCCAGGCCGACTTCTCTGGAGGGCTCGCCAAGTTGCAGGCCTCCGGTGCGATTCAGCCCCTCGACGAGTTCGCCACCCGGGACGGCCTCGACTGGAACGAGTTCACACCGGGCGCCCAGAAGCTCGTGACGTTCGACGGGAAGAAGTGGGGCCTGCCCCTGTCACTCGACACGGCTGCGCTCTTCTACAACGGCGACGTGCTCGCCGAGGCCGGACTCGAACCCCCGAAGTCATTCGACGAGATCTCCGCAGCGGCCGAGCAGCTCATCAAGCGGGCACCGGACGGATCGCTCGAGCGGATCGGCTGGGTGCCCGACGTCGGTGACGGCTCATCGGTGATCCCGATCGGCCTGCTCTTCGGAGGGAAGCTCTTCAGCGAGGACGGCAAGCAGGTGCTCATCGCCGAGGGCGACGGCTGGGCCGAGTCGTTCCGCATGCAGAAGAAGTTCCTCGACCTGCTCGGCCCGCCCGAGGACGCAGCGCGCTTCGCCTCCTCGCTCGGTGCGTACGACTCCGCGCAGAACTTCTTCATCACCGGTCAGGTGCCGCTCTACACCGAGTTGTCCTACTTCACGACCTGGCCGAGCCGTTTCGGCCAGGGCCAGCCGGCCGAGTGGGGCGTGGTCCCGATGCCCGGCCCCGACGGAATCGCTTCTGCTGAGGAGTTCGCCCTGATCTCCTCCGGCAACAGCTTCTTCATCCCGGCCAAGCCGAAGGCGGGTGACCCCGAGGCGTCGTGGATCGCCGCGAGCTGCATGGCCACCGCTGCTCAGGAGATCGCCGACTTCGAGGTCGTCCAGGGCAACATCCCCGCCAACATCCCGGCGCTCGAGATCTTCGAACAGATCGAAGCGACCAAGGTGCCGGAGTACCAGACGTTCATCGAACTCGCTCGGTCCCCGAACGCAGCGGTCCCCGGCAACTCGGTGGTGATCGAAGCGGCCTACGACGAGATCACCACCCTCGCCCTCCGCTACCGGCGCGGCGAGATCCCCGATGACCAGCTCCAGAGCGAGATCGATGCGATGGCCGAGCGGCTCCAGAGCGAGCTGGACCTCGAGACCGGGGGCTGAGTGGCCGACACGGTCGCTCACCCCGGGGCATCGACGGAGCTCGAGGGAGACCGAGGGGCCCGCCATGTGAGCGTGGCCATCGGCGCCTCGGCCCGCAGCGTCCCCCCGGAGCGACTCCGGGCCAAGCGGCGCGCTGACAGGAAGCGACGACTCACCGTGCTGGTGTTGTTGTCGCCGTGGATCATCGGGTTCCTGGTCTTCACGCTCTACCCGATCCTCAACTCGTTCTACTGGTCCTTCACCGTCAAGCGGTACGGCTCACCCGCCCGGTGGGTGGGGCTCGCCAACTACGAACTCCTCTTCACCAACGACGACCTGCTCACGGCGCTCGGCAACACCGCCTACTTGGCGATCTTCGGCATGCCGGTTCGGATCGGGATCGCGCTCCTCGCGGCCGCTCTCCTGGTGCGCAAGCGCCGTGGCAACGGCGTCTACCGGACGATGTTCTACGTGCCGTCGATCGTCCCGGCCGTGGCCAGCGGCGCTCTGTTCTTCTTCCTCCTGAAAGAGGGCGGACCGCTCTCGGGACTGTTCGGGCTGTTCGGCGCCGATGCGCCGCTGTGGTTCCGGGACCCGCAGTGGGCGAAGCCGGCGCTCATCATGGTCACCACCTGGGCGCTCGGAGACCTCATGTTGATCCTGCTCGCCGGGCTCGTCGACATCCCCCGGAGTCTGTACGAGGCGGCCGAACTCGACGGCGCCGGCCGATGGGCCAAGTTCCGACACGTCACGCTGCCCATGATCAGTCCCGTCATCTTCTTCATCGTCCTCACCGGACTGATCGGGGTGCTCCAGAGCTTCGACCAGGCGTACGTGTTCAGTCAGGGGGTGCGTGAGGGTCGTCTCACCGGTGAACCGGGTGGATCCCTGCTCACCTACGCCATGTTGCAACTGCGGTTGTTCCAGGACGGACGGATCGGATTCGCCTCGGCCATGGCCTGGGTGATGTTCCTGATCACCTTCGTGATCACCATGGTCATGCTCGCGACCCGGCGGAAGTGGGTCCACACCGCCACGGAGGAGTGGGCGTGAGCCGATCCCGACGAATCCTCGGAGTGGTCGGCCAGCACTCCGTGCTCATCGGGTTGGCGATCATCTTCGCCCTGCCGTTCTTCTTCATGTTGTTGCAGTCCGTCACCCCGATCGAAGAGGCCAAGACCTCTGTCCTGTGGCCGTCGACCTTCGACTTCGGGAACTACGGCGAGGTCTTCGACCGGGTGCCGCTGGCCCGCTACATCCGCAACACGCTCCTCGTGTGCACGCTCGTGGTCACCGGCACCATCGTCAGTTGCGTCCCGGTGGCCTATGCGTTCAGTCACATGCGCTGGCGGGGCCGCGGCGTGGTGTTCGTCCTGGTGCTCTCCACGATGATGCTCCCGTTCCAGGTGCTCTTCGTCAGTCAGTACGAGATCTTCTCCAACCTCGGATGGCTGAACACGGTCCTGCCGCTCGTCGTCCCGTCGTTCTTCGCCAATGCCTTCAGCATCTTCCTGCTCCGGCAGTTCTTCCTCACGTTGCCCACCGAGACCATCGACGCCGCCCGGGCCGACGGGGCGAGCGAGTTCCAGATCCTCACGCGCATCGTGGTTCCACTGGCCAAACCCGGGATCATGGCCGTGGCCATCTTCCAGTTCCTCTTCGCCTGGAGCGACTTCTTCGGGCCGAACATCTACCTCTCCGACGAGGCCAACCTGACCCTCGCCGTCGGACTCGTCCGGCTCAACACCGCAGCGGCCCGGCTCGGCGAATCCAACCTGACCATGGCGGCATCGGTCATCTTCGTGATGCCGCTCGTCGTCATCTTCTTCTTCGCCCAGAAGATCTTCATCGAGGGCGTCACGCTCACGGGCACCAAGGGCTGAGCGTCGCCGTGACCGCGTCGTCGGCCCACCCGGCCCTGCCCGATGACACCCTCCGGGTTGTTGAGGTGCACTACTACCGGATTCCACGGGAGCGGTGGGAGCTCATGCTGCTGCGCGCCCTGCAGTCCGGTGCCAATGCCGTGTCCACGTACATCCCGTGGATCCACCACGCGCCCGGGCCCGACGTGCTCGACCTCACCGGCTCCACCGCCCCCGAGCGCGATCTCGTCGGCTTCGTGGAGCGCTGCGCGGCGCACGGGCTCGGCTTCATCGCCAAGCCCGGGCCGTTCTGTGATTCCGAGATGCTCGGCGGCGGCGTGCCCACCTGGCTGATCGAGGCCCACCCGGACTGGTGGGCCATCCGCCACGACGGCCGTCCCTACCGTCACGGCGACTCCGACGATCCTCGGTTGAGCTACGACCACCCCGACGCTGTCGCCGCCGCGTGCGACTGGATCCGTCAGGTGTGCACCGCTGTCGAACCCTTCGCACCGGGCGACGGGCGACCGGGATCGCTCTGGGCCGTCCAGATCGACAACGAGACACCGGGCGACGGCATGTGGATCCACGAGGACGGAACAGCGCCGTCGCCGATTCGTGCCGACCTCGCCAGCCTCGAACGCTGGCGTGCCTTCCTCGCCGATCGCTACGGAGCACCCGATGCGCTCGACGCTGCGTGGGACACCGATCACGGATCCTTCGACCGGGTCGGCTTCCCCGGCCCGTGGGACGGCCCGGAGACCCCGGAGGCCCTGCGGCCGTGGCTCGACCTGGACCGCTTCGCCGACCAGCAGATGGCCGTCGGTCTGGGCGCGTACGCGGACGCCGCCCGTGACGTGCTGGGCGATCGCGTGCCGTTGTTCCACGATTTCCTCTGCATGCCGTGGCCGCTGGCGGGCATGCTCGTCGACCCGACGGTGCTGGCCGACACGTGCGGGTGGGTCGGGCAGAACGTCTACGCCGAGGGCGTCGATCCGGAGCACATGATCGCCGGGACCGCCTGGTACAAGATGAACGACGACGAGTACGTCCACCACGCCTGGTGGCGCACACGCCTGTGCCACACGCTGTCGCCGGCCGGCTACCCGCACCTGGTCCCGGAGATTTCGGCCCGACAGGCGTTCTACCTGCAGTGTTCGCTCGTCGGCGGCATGGACGCTCCGTGCATCTACATGCTGCACTCCTCCGAGCCGGAGCCCGTGGGCGTCGGTGCGTTCCAGCGCTGGGCCGAGGAGGCCCCCGTCCTTCCCGACGGCAACGTGTTCGAGTGGTGGTGGAACCTGCGCTGTCTGTTCCTGTGCCTCGCCGCCGGCGGTGCCGACCTCGCTGCGAGCCCGCTCGAGGCGCCGGTGGTGATCGTGGCCGACCACGCCGGAGAACGGCTGGCCCGATGGTCGGGCCTGATCCCCGGCGGTGGGTGGACCGACGGTTCCCCGCTCGCCGATCTGGCGGAGGAATCCAATACCTCCGCTGCGGGTCTGCGGCTCGCTCGGCGGCTCGTTGACGCCGGGGTGCCGTTCGACGTGGTGACCGCGGCGCGTGACGCGCTCGACTCCTACGACGTCGTGATCGTCCCCGACACCCGGGTGCTCAGTCGGGACGCCCGGGACAGACTCGCCGACCTCGCCGCCACCCACCCGGGCCGAGTGGTGCTCGACGGTTCGTCGCCCCGACTCGACGAGGACCTGCAGCCCCTCGATGTCCTCGAGGCTCCGTCACTCGGTCCGCTCGACGAGCTTCCCGGTCGACGGGACACACCCGACGGTGTCGACGTCGGCGTGCGGGTCGGACCGTCGGGCCGCCACTACGTCACGGTCGTCAACCGGACCGCCGGGCAGGTCCGGCTGGAGGCCGACGGGGTGCCGGTCGCCGCCGGTGCCGCAGCGGTCACCTGGTTCGCCCACGACGACGGCACGGTGGTGGCTGCGCTCCTCCACGGTGACGACGCCTCGGTCGGGCCGATCACCTCGTCCCAGGGTCAGGTGGCCGTGGCCCGGATCGACACCCCGGAGGGCGAGGGGGTGTGGCACGTCGTGAGCGAGGAGCGGAGCTGGGTCACCCTGCCGATCGACGGCGACGCCGTGGCGTTCCGCGTGACCCTGGCCGGATTGGTCAGCGACCTCGGACCGGTCTCCGATGGTCGTCTGCGCTTCGTCCACCAGGACGACGCGGGTCGGACCGATCGCGTCGTGGTGGGTGACCCAGCGGCCGCTCGCGCCGCTGCGGACGCGGCGGCCGCGCCGGTCGTCGAGTTCATGCTCGGTGCGCTCGCAGTGGTGGAGACAGAGGCCGCCGAGCTCGGCCTCAGCGGTGCCGAGGTCGTCGACCGGATCCGGCGGATCCGCAGCGCCCGCGTCGCTGGAACCGCGAGCGCCGAGGACCTCGAGCTGCTCGACCGCCTCACGCCGCTCGCCGTGCGTGCCAACGACATCCGACTGGGGGTCTCGTGAGCAACTCGCCACGGCCCGGACAATTGCCGCCCGATCAGTGGGAGCTCGCCACGTCGCCCGAGGGCCCGTGGCAGCGGGCATCGGTGCCGGGGAACTGGTACCTCGACGGCATCGACGGACCTGAGACGGTCTGGTACCGGACGTCGATCGACGTCCCTTCGGACTGGGGTCGTGGACCGCTCGAGGTCCACGTGGGCGCAGCCGACTACCGGGCCACGGTCCTCTGGGACGGCGACGAGGTCGGCGTGCACACCGGTGGGTTCGCGCCGTTCACGGTCGAGGTGCCCGGCGGCTCCGGAACGCACGAGCTCGTGATCCGAGTCGACTGCCCCACCGACGAGTTCGGCACGGTCTGGCCCCACTCCAAGACGACCGTCCGGGGCGTTATGGGGCACCACGACGCCCGACCGGGTGGTTGGTCCGAACGCGGACAGGAACGCTCGACCGGCGGCATCTGGGGGGCGGTCAGCGTCACGCCGCGGCCGGACTGGGCGATGAGAGCGGTGCGTTGCGTGACGGAGGTGCGCGGCGCTGACGCCGACCTCGCCGTCGTCGCCGTGGTCGACCACCACGCCGACGAGCCCGCCTGGGTCCGGGTCCGGGTCACGCTCGTCGAGGACGCCGGCTCCGGTGATGGAACGAGCTCCGCCGATACCGAGCGCTACCACCTGTGGGCCGACACGTTCCTCGAACCCGGGCGGCACGAGGTGACCGTCTCCGGCGCCCTCGCAGCGCCGCGGCTGTGGTGGACCTGGGACCAGGGTGAACCCCATCGGTACCTGATGCGGACCGAGGTCGTCGTCGTTGACGATGGCCCGTCCGGTGACCCGTCGGCCGGCCGCATCGTGGCCACGGACGAGCGCCACATCGGCGTGCGGACCGTCGAGGTGGGTGCGGACTGGGTGTGGCGTCTCAACGGTCGCCCAGTGTTCGTCCGGGGGATGAACTACATCGGCGAGCAGTGGCTCTCCGCCCTCGATGCCGACCGGGCGTCCGGCGATGTGGCGTTGGCGGTCGGAGCGAACCTCAACACGATCCGGGTGCACGCGCACGTGACCGTCCCGGCGTTCTACGACGCCTGCGACGCCGCCGGGGTGCTCGTCTGGCAGGACCTCCCCATGCAGTGGGGTTACGCCGATTCGGCCGAGACCTACCGCGTTACCAAGCAGATGGTCGCCGAACTCGTCGACCTGCACGGCTGGCGCCCGTCGATTGCGTACTGGTGTGCGCACAACGAGTCCCCATGGAACGAACCGTGGATGGCTGATGAAGCCGGTCGGTTCGTCCCCGATCAGAATCAGCGACTCGACCACGAACTCGCCGATCTGTTCCACCGTCTCGATCCGTCACGACCGGTGATCGCCAACTCCGGCGCCGGTGACGGCCACACCTACCCCGGGTGGTACTGGGGGACCTGGCGGGTCGCTTCGGAGATCCCGGGTGGTGCGTTCGTCACCGAGTACGGGGCGCAGGCCGTGCCCGACCTCGAGACGCTCCGGACCTACCTGCCCGATCCGGCGTCGCACGAGGACTGGGCATTCCACGGCTTCCAACACCATGAGAACAGCAAGCACGTCGGTGTGAACGTGTTCACCAACTCCGTCACCGAGATCATCGCTGCGACCCAGCGCTACCAGGCCCGCCTCCTGCAGTTCTCCACGGAGCACTACCGCCGACGCAAGCGCGAGCGGGTGCAGGGTGTGATCCCGTTCATGCTCGTCGATCCGTGGCCGTGCGTCAGCTGGTCCGTCCTCGACCACCTCCGTCGTCCGAAGCTCGGTTACCACGCCCTGGCCCGAGCCATGCAGCCGGTCCTCCCGAGCATCGAGGCCGCAACCGACAGCTACCCCGGTGATGAGCCGTTCGAACCGGATCCGTGCGTGTTCGGTGTGTGGTGGATCAACGATCGCCACGAGTCCTACCCGGAGGCCACGCTCGGATGGCGACTCGTCGATGCGGACGGTCGTCGACTCGACGGCGACGAACGTCGGGTGGACGTGTTCGCCGACGGCGCCCGACGGGTCATGCAGGCGGGGCCATTCGATCTCTCACCGGGCGAGTACGCCATCGAGAGCCGTCTCGACGACGCCGCTGGCCGAACGCTCGGGACCAACCGCTGGGAGTTCTCCGTGACCGAGGCGCCGGAGTGGCCGGCCGCACGTGACGCCGAGGCCCGCGACGAGCACGTCGAGCGATCCGAGCAGCAGGGGGCCGTCACGTGAGTTCACGCATCGCCGTCCTCGGTTACGGCTTCATCGCCGATCTCCATGTGCGTGCTGCGCAGGCCGCCGGAGCAACGGTCGTGTCGGTGACCGGTCACCGCAGCGAACGGGCCGCAGAGTTCGCCGCTCGTCACCGCATCGAGCGCTCGGGTTCGGACTGGGAGCAGGCGGTGACCGCCGACGACGTCGACGCCGTGGTCGTCGGCACGCCCAACTCCTTGCACCATCCGCAGGCGATGGCTGCGATCGCCGCCGGCAAGCACGTGCTCGTGGACAAGCCGATGGCCCTCGACACGGCGCAGGCCGCCGAGATGCGCGACGCCGCCACGGCGGCCGGGCTCACCTTGTGCGTCGGCCACATGTGGCGCTACCGGGACGAGGTCACAGCGTTGCGTGACCGCATTGCCGCCGGCGATCTGGGGCGGGTCGTGCGCACGCGTGGCTACGGGATCCACGCCGGGTGGGGACCGTCGGGCTGGTTCCGGGATCCGGCCCTCGCCGGTGGCGGCGCGCTGATCGACATGGGCATCCACGCCATCGACACGGTGCGCTACCTGCTCGGTGACCCCACGGCCGTCCGGGTGACCGCATCGATCGGCACCGGCTTCGACGATCCCGCCGGGTCCGACGCGCCCCACCCCGACATCGACACCGACGGCATCGTGCTCGTCGACTGGTCCGACGGGGTCCGCAGCGTCGTGGAGTCGGGCTGGTGGCAGCCGGTGCTCGAGGGGGTCGAGGCGGAGACCGAGGTGTACGCGACGGGCGGCCACGCCCGGATCTGGCCGGCGTTCACCGCCGGTTCGCCCCCGCCGGCGGACTACGACCACTGCGCGCTCCCCATGTACGCCGCCCAGATGGCCGACTTCCTCGAGTGCGCCGCGACCGGGCAGACGCCGCGGGCGTCGGCCGACGTCGGGTACGAGGCCCTCCGGATCGTGGAGCAGGCCTACCGGTCCGCCGCCGAGATCGACGGAGCGACATCGTGAGGGAGCGACGTTGTGAGGGTGGCGGCATCGTGAGGGTGGCGACATCGTGAAGGTCACGGTCATCGGAGGAGGTTCCACCTACACGCCGGAGCTCATCGACGGACTGCTCCGTCGGCGTCACGAACTCGACCTGTCGGAGTTGGTGCTCGTCGACATCGATGCCTCCCGCCTGGCCGTGCTCGGTCCGCTCGCGGCCCGGATGGCCGAGCGGCAGGCGCCCGGTGTGTCGGTGACGTGGGGGACCGACGTGGCGGCCGGCGTGCGCGACGCGGGGTACGTCGTCAGCCAGATCCGTGTCGGTGGCATGGAGGCGCGGGACCGCGACGAGCAGCTCGGTCGCGAGTTCGGGTTGATCGGGCAGGAGACCGTCGGCGTCGGTGGGTTCGCCAACGCGCTCCGCACCATCCCCGTGGCGCTGCGGATCTCGGAGATCATCGACGACGAGGCACCCGATGCCACGCTGTTCAACTTCACCAACCCGGCCGGGCTCGTGACCGAGGCGCTGTGTCGCCACGGCCACGTGCCGACCGTCGGGCTTTGCAACGTTCCCTGGTCCACCAAGGCCGAGATCGCCAAGGCGTTCGGGGTGGCGCCCGAGGACGTCGACCTGGACACCGTCGGTCTCAACCACCTCACCTGGACCCGGCGGGTGGTGGTGGCGGGTGACGACCGGACCGAGGAGGTGCTCGCCGTGTTGCGTGGCCTGGTCGGCAAGCAGCTGTCCTCCGACGGTGAGCCCGACTGGACCCGGGACAGCATCGACCTGATCGGCGCGATCCCGAACTACTACCTCCTCTACTACTACGAGACCGAGGCCTGGCTCCGGTACCAGGCCACCCACCCGACCCGCGCGACCGAGGTGATGGAGATCGAGGCGCGGCTGCTCGAGCAGTACGCGGATCCGGGGCTCGCCGAGAAGCCGGCCGAGCTCGACCAGCGTGGCGGTGCCTACTACTCGGAGGCCGCAGCTGCGCTCATGGCCGACATGGCGACCGATGCCGGCGCCGTCCACGTGGTCAACACCGAGAACCGCGGCGCCATCCCGGGACTCCCCGACGACGTGGTGGTGGAGACGTCCGCGGTGGTCACCTCCAACGGCCCGGTGGCGCGCCCCACCGGACCGCTCCGCGCCGACGTCGACGCGCTCGTCCGCACGGTCAAGGACGTCGAGTTGCTGACCGTGCAGGCTGCGGCCGAGGGCGACGAGGAGGCGGCCCGTCTGGCGTTGCTGACCCACCCGCTCGGTCCGGCGGCGCACCAGGTGGACGCTCTGTGGGCTCGACTCCGTGAGGTCAACGCCGGGATGCTCGGGAAGCTCGATGCCTGAGTCCAACCCGAGCGTGGTCGTCGGGGTCGACGGTGGCGGGACCAAGACCGACCTGGTCGCCGTGGACGAGCACGGGACCGTGGTGGGCCGAGCCTCCGGCGGTGGCGCCAACTGGGAGGGCGTCGGCACCGACGCAGTGGGCGAGGTGCTCGGCGGCCTCCTCGACGAGGCCCTCGGGGCCGCCGGGCGGGACCGCAGCAGTGTCGCTGCGTGGGTGTGCTGCCTCGCCGGTGTCGACTGGCCGTCGGATCAGATCCGTCTGGCTCCCGTTCTCGACGGCCTCGGGGTGGCGGGGGAGCGGCTCCTCCTGAACGATTCGTTCGCAGCGCTGCGCTCCGGAACCTCCAGTCCGGTGGGGTGCGTGTCGATCGCCGGCACCGGCGGCGTCTGTGCCGGGCGCAACGCGGCCGGCGAGGTGGCCCGGAGCATGGGGGTCGGCATCGGGGAGGGATCGGGTGCGTGGACGCTCGTGAGCGGTGCCCTGAGTGCCATCGCCGAGGCCCACCACCACAGTGGTCCGCCCACGGCGCTGACGGACCGGTTCACCGCGGTCGCCGACGTGGCCGATGTCGAGGCCTACTTCGAGGGGGTCACCCGGGGCACGGTCGCCGTCGGTGCCGACCTGGCGCCGCTCGTGCTCGAGGTCGCCGCCGGTGGCGACCCGGTCGCCGACACCGTGGCGCGTGACGCCGGGGCCCGGCATGGTCGTGACCTGGCCGGTCTGGCGGATCGACTCGACATGTGCGGCTCGTCGGTCGAGGTCGTGCTCGCCGGTGGAGTGCACGTCCACGGCGCGGGGGCCTTTCGCGAGGCGTTCAGCGACGCCGTGCTCGATCGGGTGCCTGAGGCCGAGTTCATCGTGCTCGAGTCACCGCCGGTGGTCGGTGCCACTCTGCTCGCGCTCGAGCTCGCCGGCTGGCCCGCCGAGTCCGCCCGCCCGGCGCTCCTCGACGTGGTCGGCGGTCCGTCGTGAGCACCCTGTGCCCCGCGCCGCAGTGGGACAGCACGGTGCACGACGGCGCGCCGCCCGCGCTGCCGGATGCGCCCGAGGCGTACCGGATCGAGGTGCGACGCAACGGCGTGGCCGTCGAGGCCGCCACGGACGTCGGCCGGTACCGGGCGGCCACGACGCTGGAGCAGCTCGACCGCCTCGGTGGGCTCGGCGAGGAGCGGACCATCGTCGACTGGCCGGCGTTGCCGTGGCGCGGCGTCATGCTCGACGTGTCCCGCGGACGGGTGCCGACCGTCGAGCAGCTCGAGCTGGTCATCGAGCGCCTCGCCGGCCTCAAGGTGAACCACGTCGAGCTCTACCTGGAGGCGAGCTTCGCCCATCCGACGCACGCCGAGGTGTGCGAGCCGCACGGGGCGTATCGGGAGGACGAGGTGCGCCACCTCGTCGAGCACGCCCGTGCGCACCACATCGAACTGATCGGGCAGCAGGCCTCGCTCGGGCACCTCGAGCACTTCCTCGCCCATCCCGACCATGCGCACCTCGCTGCGCTGCCCGGTGGTTACGTCACGCCCGACGGGTCCGGACACGAGCCTGCGGCGTGCCTCGAGCCTCGCAGCGACGAGGCATTCGAACTCGCTGCGGGGCTGGTGTCCGCCGTGGCCGAGGCCTTCGATCAGGAGCGGATGCACGTCGGCCTGGACGAACCCATCGACCTCAACCCGGCCGTCTGGGATGCGATCTTCGACGTGCCCGGCGCCGCCGTGCCGTGGGCCGACGTCGACGACGGCACGTTCTGCATCCCGCTTCCCGACGACCGGGTCCGCGACTACGCCGAGTGGGTGCGCCGGCTCCGGGCGCTGCCCGCTCTCGAGGGCCGGGAGATCCTCATGTGGGCTGACGTCGTCGCTGCCCAGCCGGAACTGCTCGACCTCCTCCCCGCCGACGTCACGTTGGTGGAGTGGGGATACGAGGACCGTCACCCCTTCGACGCCCGTGTCGGCCGGATTCGAGCTGCCGGTCGGAGCTGCTGGGTCGCTCCCGGCACGTCCGGGTGGTCGTCCATCTCGGGCCGGGTCACCAACATGTGCCGCAACGTCCGCTCGGCGGTCGAGGCGGCGCTCACCCACGGGGCCGAGGGCGTGCTCGTGACGAGTTGGGAGGTCCTCCCCTCGGTGTCGGACTGGCCCGGGTTCGTCTGGGGGGCGGCGCTCGGGTGGAACCCGTCGTCCGAACCTGATCTGGCCGCCGCTCTCGACCTGACCGTCGCCCGGGGCCACGGGCTCGGGGCGGCGTGGGTCCGACTCGGCCGGGTGCACGATCACGTGGTGCCGGGAACCCCGGAGACCGGAGCGGTCTCGGAGATGTTCCGCAGCGGCGGGATGGCGGCGATCGGGCTCGTGTTGAACGGAATGGAACCCGCCGTGCTCGACGCCGTGGTCGAGGACCTCGATGCAGCGGCTGCGGATCTGCGCACCGCCACGACCGAGGCGCCCGACGCCGAGGTGCTGCGGGCCGAACTGTGGTGGGTCCACGACGCACTCCGCTGGGGTGTGGCCGCCGCCCGTCACTGTCTGAGCTGGCCCGAACCGATCGGTGATGCGGAGTGGCTCGGCACCGAGCATGATCGACTCACCGCCGAGCACCGACGGCTCTGGTGGAGTCGGAACCGGCCGAATGGATACGAACGTGTCGCCGCAGCGCTGGCGGCGACCAAGGGAGGCTTCTGAGGTGGCTTCGATCACGCTCGACCATGTGTCCAAGGTGTTCGACAAGGGAGTGACCGCTGTCGACGACGTGGCGCTCGAGATCGGCGACGGTGAGTTCCTCGTCCTGGTCGGACCCTCGGGGTGCGGCAAGTCAACGCTCCTGCGGATGATCGCTGGACTCGAGGAGACCACGTCCGGCGGGGTCTACCTCGGAGACCGGGACATCACCTGGGTCCCCCCACGGGAGCGGAACCTGGCGATGGTCTTCCAGAACTACGCCCTCTACCCGCACATGACCGTGAGGAAGAACCTGGCGTTCAGCCTCAAACTGAAGCGCCAACCCAAGGCGGAGATCGCTGCGCAGGTCGACCGGGTCGCTGCGATGCTGGGCCTCGAGGACCTGCTCGAACGCAAGCCCGCTCAACTCTCCGGTGGTCAGCGCCAGCGAGTGGCCATGGGCCGTGCCCTCGTGCGCGAACCGGAGGCGTTCCTCATGGACGAGCCGCTGTCCAACCTCGACGCCAAGTTGCGGGTGACCATGCGTGGCGAACTCGCCGAACTCCACCAGCGCACCGGCACCACGACGGTCTACGTCACCCACGACCAGATCGAGGCGATGACGCTCGGGCACCGGGTGGCGGTGCTCCGCAGCGGCGTGCTCCAGCAGTGCGCCTCGCCGACGGAGTTGTTCCACCGACCCGTCAACCTGTTCTGTGCCACGTTCATCGGGTCACCCGAGATGAACCTCGTCTCAGCAGAGGTCCACGGCGATGAGGCCCGGTTCGCCGGGATCGACCTCCCGGTCCCCTCGCCACCCGAGGGGCCGGCCTCGTCCTGGGTCCTCGGGGTGCGGCCGAGTGACCTGATGGTGGCGTCGTCGGCTCCGGGACTGCCGACGATCACTGCAGACGTCGAGCACGTCGAGCACCTCGGGGCCTCGGTCCAGGTCACGTTCTCGTTGAGTGCGCCACCGGTGCAGCTCGAGGCCGACACCGAGGATGAGGAACTCGAACTCGCAGCGGTTCGTTCCGATCGGGCCCGCTGGACCGCAGAACTGCCCGACGGTGTCGGTGTCACCGTCGGCGACCGGATCGATCTGGCCGTTCTCACCGACCGGCTCCACTGGTTCGACCCGACCTCCGGGGAGCGGGCCCCCGGAACCTGAGTGATCGCCGCCTCAGCGGGAGCCGGTGTTGCGGTCGTTGCCGCCGGCGCGGATCCAGTCGCCGATCGCCCCTGCTGACGTCGGGAGGTCCCACACGATCAACCGACCGTCGCGGCGGACGACGCTCACCTCGGCGGTACCGTTTCCGTCCCAGTCACCGAAGCCGGGCGTTCCCACCACCCAGCCACCGGTCAGCTTCGGCCAGCCGGCCGCCTGGGGTCCTCTGGCACCGAAGGCATCGAACGTCTGGATCCCGTTGCCGGCCACGACCTCGTTGCGTCCGTCCTCGTCGACATCTGCGATCGCCGGGGTGACGAAGAACGCCAGATCGGCGGTCACCCTGGGGAACCCGGGGACGATCCCGCCGTCCGATCCACGCCAGACCGTCAACTGCGAATCGGCGTCGGCCTGCTTGTTGGGGGCGAGGGCGTCGATCGCCCGCCGCAGGCCGCTGGTCGGGCCGGCGATGTCGAGCCCGGTGCGAGAGACGATCCGGCCGAGCGCCGGGCCGCCGAACGCCCCGAGGATGGCCTCGGTGTCGGTGGAGTTGGTCCCGGGCGGAGCGGCATCGAACCACGTCAGCCCGAACGGGATACCGGTTCCCTGACCGTAGGTGGAGGATCCGTCCCGCTCGAAGACCCGGTACTGCCCAGCAGCGGAGACGGCCACGACCTCCGGTTGGCCGTCGCCGTCGACGTCCCCGGCCGCCGCCTGGATCGCCACGCCCTGGCCGATGGCCGGGAGGATCTGGAGGATCGCCATCGGGACCTGCACGGGCCATCCGTTCAGGTACGCCCGGTCGTCGGGGTGCGCCGCAGAACGGTCCCGTCCCGCCGGGTTGTTGGTGCCCGAGGAGGACAGGGCGTACATCCTCGAGTTTCCGGCGCCGATTCCCGGGAAGATGTTGATCGGCTCGGTGTACTGCTCCTGAGCGCCCACGATGATCTCGGGTAGGGAGTCGCCGGTCAGGTCGACGAGCGTCGGCGTGGCGGTGAGCTCGCCGCCCTGACCCACGAAGCTGGGGCTCCGGAACGTGACCTTCTCGGTCTCCGGGTCGACACTCGAGATCTTGGTCGGATCGACGAGCAGCACCGGGAAGCCGTTGACCGTCGCGCCGTCGTGGTGGAATGCGTACACGTGGCGGTCCTGGGCCGCCACGACGATCTCGAGATCGCCGTCGCCGTCGAGATCGCCGAGGGAGGCGCCGCCGAGGATCCCGGGCTTCATCCGGTTGCGCTGATCGGTGACCGACGGCCGGCTGTACCTCGGGTCGGTCTGGGCCCGAGCCTCGACCGCTCCTCCGGCTCCGATGACCGTCACGCCGCCGTCGAGATCCGTCACGACGACCTCGAGGCCGCCGTCGCTGTCGATGTCGGCGACGGCCGGGGCGCCCACCGAGATCGCCCGGCCCGGCGTGGGGATGCCGTCGGCGAGCACCGTGGGGGACTGCTCGTTCCAGTACGGCGCCGGCAGGGTCCGTGCCGGCCAACCTGGTAGCAGCGAACCGTCGGGTCGGATCGCCCGGACGAACCCGTCGTCGGACGACAGCACGATCTCGTCGGCACCGTCACCGTTCAGGTCGGCGAAGACCGGTGAGGACGTCCCGGTGCCGGCGATCTTGGAGTACGACTCCTTGGCGGGGTCGTCGTGGACCTGCACCACCCGGTGGATGGTGCCCACGAGTCCCCGATCGTCGGTCACCACCACCCGGATCCTGACGGTGAAGCGGTCGGGGTCGGGTCGTCCGGCGGCGTCGGCCGGCGTGCCTCGGCCACCGCCGGGAAGCGCAGCAGCCACCTGAGCCAGGTCGATCCGACCGAGCAGCCCGTCGACCGGGGCAGTGAGTCCGCTGCGCTGTTCGACGACCCGCCAGTTGTCGACCGCTGGGTGCGGACCGGTCTGCAATCCAGTCGTCCACTCGACCCGGTAGGAGTACGACGAGGCCCGGACCGCTGCCACCCGCCCACGGACGTCGACGTTGCCGACCACGGGCAGGGTCTCGAAGAACTCGGGACCGGTGATGTCTGCTTCGGGTGGGATACGTCCGTCGCGGACGGCCTTGACCGACTCGTAGAGGTTCAACTGGCCGTAGCCGTGGGTGGCGTCCCAACCCTTGACCGTCTGCAGTCGGGGCTGGCCGAACTCGTCGGTGAACTCATTCGCCGGGTCCACGTTGTTCGGCGTGGCGAAGTCGATGTCGTCGGCGCCGGCCCGGACCAGTTGTGCGGTCTCGTTGGCCGACAGCACGTTCTGACCGGGGCCGCCCAGGCCCCGGGCGGCGAGGTCCGGGTGAATGGGTACGCCGGCGTTGCGGGCGGCAGCGTTGATTAGTCCGAGCATCCCGCCGCCATTTCCGGTGGCCTCAGAGGAGCATCCGGTCGACGGGACCGAGACCCAGGCGATCCCGCCGTAGTTGGTGCATCCGTTCAGCAACTGCGCCTCTCGCCGTCCACCGACGACCTTGGAGATCGTCGACAGGTCCGGTAGCTCCGTGATGGAGTTCATGGGGATGGTGTGGTTCATCGCCGCCGGCAGGTTGGCGTGCTGGGACTGTTCGTCGGCCATCGATGCGGCGATGGGCACCCCGCGGTAGTAGGCCGCGTCGATTGCGGCCTGCGCCTGAGGCGGGTTGGAGATCGCTCCGAGCGCCTCGAGGATCACGTCCGCTCCGGCGTCGAGGCTGAAGATCACGCCGGCAGCGAACCGCCCGCCCTCGGCGATGAACGAGTCCGCCACCCGAACGTGCAGAGCCAGGCACTCGGGGCAGGTGCCGTAGCCGTTCCGACCGTCGTGGGCGCCCACGGCGTCACGGGCCTCGCCCGAGCCGTGCCCGTAGTCCACGTCGTCGAGCGGGTTGTTGTCGTTGTTCTGCAGGTCCCAGCCGGAGATGTCGTCGACGTAGGAGTTCCCGTCGGCGTCCGTTCTGTCGCTGAAGGTCGAGATGAGGTCCTCGGGGTCGAGGTAACCGGTTCCGTTCCGGTCGCTCACTCGTGGATCCGAGGCGTAGTCCGAGACGGTGAAGCGGCCGTCATCGTTGCTGTCGTAGGGGTCGCCTCCGGTACCGGCGGGGATCGGGACGGGGAGTTCGCCACGATTGATGTAGGTCTTGTCGACGAGGTCCGGCATCTTTGCCTTATTCCGCCACTCGATGCCTGAGTCCAGGACGGCGATCACCACGTCGGAGCGACCGCGGTCCAGCGTCCAGGCCAGGTCCGCAGCGGCACCGACCTGGCCGCAGAGTCGGTGGGGTGAGTTCATCGTGGATGGGTCCCGGAACGAACCGAAGCGGTACTCGCCCTCGTCCCACTCGGGTGGCTGCGTCGGGGTGAGACCGTCGTAGCGCCAGCGGAGACAGTCGAGGTGTGACGGCAACAGCGGGGTGCCCGGGGGTGGAACGGGCGTGTCGGGCCTCGGCGTCCGCGGGACCGGCGTGCACGCCGCAGCGGCGAGCGCCACGACCACAGCGATTCCTGCGATCCAGCGACCGATGCGTCCGGGGGACCAACCCACCTGCTGTCCGCTCATCCCGTTGGCCATCTGCACGAACGTCCCCCCGTGAGCCGGTGGTTCCGGCCTCCCCGTGGAGAGTAAAGGTTCCTCACCGGGCTGTCACGCCCGGAGATCTACCGAGTCGATCGCGACTGGCCCCCGGATCAGCCGAGGTCGTCGAGGTCCACACCCCACGCCGAGAGGACCGAGACGGTGGAGTCACGGTCGGTGTGTTGGTGAGCAGCGAGGCCGGCGATCCGGGCGCCCGCCACGTTCTCGGCCAGGTCGTCGATGAACAGGGTCCGGGCGGGATCGCTCCGGAGTTCGTCGCAGACGATCCGGAACACCTCCGGGTCGGGTTTGGCCACGCCGATCTCCGCGGTGTTGAACACGACGTCGAACTCATCGAGCAGATCGAGGACGTGCAGGTCACGTCGCAGGCGGGTCGTCCCGTTCGACAGGAGCGCCACCGTCGTGTCGGCCCGAACCCGGCGGAGGACGGCGAGCATGTCGACGTCGACTCGTCCGACGTTGGCCTCCCAGGCATCGAGGGCCCCGGTGGCGCCTTCGCCGAACCGGGCGAGGATCACCTCTCGGATCTCGTCCATCCACTGCCGGTAGGTCAGTCGGCCGGTCACGGCGGCCGGACCGAGTTGCTCGCCGAACGCCACGTCGAGGATCGATCGAGCCGGGAGGCCGTGTGCGGTCTCGATGTCGTCGAGGTCGTCGTCGTTCCACTGACGGATCACGCCGTCGAGGTCGAACACCACCGTGCCGATCCGGTGTCCGCTCGGTCCGTCGTCGGCATCCACCTCAGCCTCGGGCGAGTGAACGGAGCGTCGGGATGTAGGAGTCGAAGGGAGCCACGTCGAGCCCTTCGACCTTTCCGGCGTCGTCCCAGGTCCGCAGCAGCACGGCCTCAGCATGGGCCGGCTCGGAGGTGAACGCATCCATCTCCGTTGCGCTGAGGGGTCCACCCTGCCGGGCGAGACTCTCCACCGACGCTGGTGACAGCTCCTCGAGCAGATCCGGTCGGACAGCGACGAGGAAGCGCTTGGCGCGTACGTGGAGTCGGATGGGTTCGGTGACGTCGGGGCGGAACACCAGCGAGAGGTATCGGGCCCCGCGTTCCTCGTGGAGGAGGTCCTCAGGCACGGGCCCGTCGCCGCCGTCGCGCAGGTGGAGCAGGTGCCCGACATCGTGGAGGAGCGCTGCGGCGACGAGCGGCTCGGGCGCCTCGTCGCGACGGGCGAGCGCAGCGCACTGCAGCCCGTGGTCGACCTGACTCACCGTCTCGTCGTAGTTGTGGTCGGCGTAGCGCCGGTACAACTCGACGACCTCCTCAACGGTCGATGCCGGCTCCTGCGTCATGTGGATGAGGTGTCGTCGTCGGGTACGGCGATGCCCCGGAAGTCGTTGATGAGCGAGACCCTCACCATTCCGTCGGAGCGACCGCCGCTGCGGAACGCAGCGAGCTTCTCGGCGTAGTAGTCCTCGCGGAGGTCGCCCTCGGACCGAGCGTTGTAGGTGGGGTAGATGGCACGCCTGGGGACGCTCGTCGAGTTCGAGCCGCTGCGGTGCGGCGTGCGCGAGTGGAACCACAGCGTCTGGCCCGCCCGCACCGGGACGGTCTGCCAGGTGAACGTCTCGACGACATCGTCGATGACGACACCGTCGTCCATCGGGTAGATCTCGTGGTGGGCTCCCGAGACCACCTCGAGGCATCCGTTGTCGGCATCGGCGTCATCGACGGCGACCATGCAACTCACGTGCGATTCGATGAACGGATAGGCGGGCGCGTCCTGATGCGGGGCGTAGCCGGCCCCACCCGGCAGCTTGTAGTTGATCTTCTCCTTGTACAACACCGCCGGTTCGCCGAGCAGGTTGGATGCGATCGCCACCATCGATCCGCTCCGGAGGAGAGTGCACAGCCCCTCGTGGAACGGCGTGAAGTTCTCCGTCCGACACAGCGCCGGCCCGTGTTCGGTGAGCTCCCGGTGGTGCAGCCACTCGCCGCCGTCGATGGGCCAGTCGGCGACCTCCTCCACCCACCCCCGGACCTCGACGGCGCCGTCGGGGCCGAGGGTGTCGGTGAGCACCCAACCGTGATCGGCGAAGTGTTCGGCCGAGGCGGCATCGGTTCCAACGAACACGTTGACGTCAGCGAGGTCGGTCACCAGAACAGTCTCGCAGGACCGGAGCCGAGCGTGCGACGCCTCAGCCCCGGAGCGCCCGGAGTTCGGCGAGCACCTGGTCGGCGGCGACGGTGAACCGGTCGATGTCGGCTGCGGTGTTGGCCCAACTCACCGAGACCCGCAGCGAACGGTCGGCGTCGACTCCCATGGCCTCGAGGACGGGCGACGGCTCGAGGGATTCAGATGAGCAGGACGACCCCGAGTGGACCGAGACGCCGAGAGCGTCGAGTCCGAGGAGCACGGGTTGCGGCTCGAGCCCGTCGAGTCCGAGACAGACCAGGTGGGGGAGTGAACCGTCGGCGTCCGCCCCGAGCACCTCCACACCCTCGGCGTGGCCAGCCCATGAGCGGACGCTGTCGGTGAGGAGCCGGCACTGCGCCTCGATCGCCGAACGGGTCTCGGTGATCTCTGCTGCGGCGGCGCCCAGACCGATGATCCCAGCGGTGTGCTCCAGTCCGGCGCGGCGAGCCCGTTCCTGGTCGCCCCCGATCAGCAGCGGTGGGATCCGTAGGCCTCGCCGCACCACCAACGCACCGGTACCGGTCGGACCTCCGAACTTGTGGCCGGAGATCGACACCAGGTCGGCGTTCAGCGAGGCGAGATCGATCGACACCCGGCCGGCGGCCTGGGCGGCGTCGATGTGGACGAGCACGCCCCGTTTGCCGCAGGCGGCGGTGACCTGCTCGACGGGTTGCAACGTACCCACCTCGTGGTTGCCCCACTGGATGTGGACCAGGCCCGTCTCCGGTCGGATCGCTGCGACGAGTTCGTCGATGTCGATCAATCCGGTCCGGTCGACCCCGACGACGCTGAACGGGCCGCGCTCGGACCACTCTCGCACTGCGGAGTGCTCAACGGCGGCGAACACGACGTGCTGGCGTTGTGGGTCACGCGCTCGCGCCCCCCACGTTGCTGCGGCGATCGACTCGGTGGCACCAGAGGTGAACACGACCTCTCGGGCCGAGCAGCCGAGCATCCCGGCCACGAACCGACGGGCGTCCTCAATCGCCACTCGTGAACGCATGCCGTCGTAGTGGATCCGACCCGGGTCACCAGCGACGCCGCCGGAGGTGTACCACTCGATCAGCGCTTCCCGAGCACCCGGCAGCAGCGGCGTCGTGGACGCTGCATCGAGGTAGGTCCGGACGGGTTCGTCGGTCACGCCGCTCAGTCGTCGACAGAGGTGACGCAGTGCTCGTCGCCGCCTGGACGCGACGACGTCAGGTCGACGCTGGTCTCCCCGTAGAAGCTCCCGAGCATGCCCCGCACCATCCCCCGGTCCACGGCGCAGATCACCGGGTGCTCGACAGCAGCCTCTCCGAACGGGCAGTGCTCGGTCACGATCCGCAGGTCGCCGTCGTCCTTCTCGGCGTGCGCTGCGAAGCCGTGGGCGCTCAGGGCGTCGGCCACGGCGTGCAGCGCCGCTCGGAACGACCGCGTCTGGGCCAGACCTGCGTTGGCGGCCATGGAGCGGCCGTAGTCCTCGCCGACCTCCTCGGCGAGTGCCGTGGCTCGGGCCGGGCCGAGTTCACCAAGCGCCCGCCCGAGCAGTTCGAGCAGGACCTCGTCGTGTCGGACCGGCAGGTCGAGGGTGACCTCATCGGTCAGGGTTCGGTAGCGCTTGGACGGACGACCTGCGCCGCCGGCGGGACGCTCCGTGGCCACCTCGAGGTACCCCCCGGCGGCGAGCTTGTCGAGGTGGTGACGGGCGACGTTGGCGTGGAGGTCGAACTCCCCGGCCACCTCCGAGGCGGTCACGCCGGTCTCGGCGGCGTGCGCGAACAAGTAGATCTCCCGGCGGGTCGGGTCGCCGAACGCCGAGGTGATCGCCGTCACGGCGCTCGAGAAGTCGGTCGGGCTGAGCGACATCACGAGGACAAGCGTACCGTCGAAGCGGCATCGAAGGAGCAGCGGTGGCTTGCTGTTCCCCGGGTGCGGGGGCGATGCTCGTGATTGTGAGCACCAACCGCGAAGACATCCTCGAGGCCCTGCGCCCAGTCGAGGACCCCGAACTGCACCGGTCGATCGTCGACCTTGGAATGGTCCGCGACATCATCGTCGATCTCCCGCTCGTCCGGGTGGTCATCGCCCTCACGGTGCCCGGCTGCCCGCTCAAGGCCGAGATCCAGTCGCGCGTCACCGGCGCCATCGAGCCGCTCGCCGGCGTGGACGCCGCTGAGATCGAGTTCACGTCGATGACCGACGAGGAGCGAGCGGAGTTGCGCCAACGGCTGCACGGCGATCCTGCGGCGACCGCAGGTTCACAGCCCGCTCAGGGTCACTCCGAGGGCCGATCCATCCCGTTCGCCGACCCGGCCAACCGCACACGGGTGATCCTGGTCGCCTCGGGCAAGGGCGGGGTCGGCAAGTCCTCGGTCACCACCAACCTCGCCGTGGCGCTCGCACGGCGCGGGTCCAGCGTCGCCGTCGTCGACGCCGACGTTTGGGGATTCTCCATTCCCGCCATGCTCGGGATCGACCGAAACCCGGTCGTGATCGACCAGATGCTCGTCCCACCTGAGGCCTACGGCGTCCGGTGCATCTCGATGGGGTTCTTCGTCGAGGAGGACCAGCCGGTGATCTGGCGTGGTCCCATGTTGCACAAGGCCCTCGAGCAGTTCCTCACCGACGTGTTCTGGGACGACCCCGACTTCCTCCTCGTCGACTTGCCACCGGGCACCGGCGACATCTCCATCTCGCTGTCGCAGTTCCTGCCGCGGGCACAGGTGCTCGTGGTCACCACTCCGCAGCCGGCGGCCCAACGGGTGGCGCAGCGGGCGGGGACCATGGCCGAGAAGGTGCGCCTCGATGTGGTCGGGGTGGTGGAGAACATGTCGTGGTTCACCGGCGACGACGGCGTGCGCTACGAATTGTTCGGCTCCGGTGGGGGTGAGCAGCTCGCCGAGCGGCTCGACGTGCCGCTGCTCGGCCGGATCCCGCTGGTCCCGCTCCTCCGGGAAGGGGGCGACGACGGCCGCCCGATCACGGCGGTCGAGCCGGAATCCGAAGCTGCTGAGGCGTTCAGCGCCATTGCGGAGCAACTCGCAGTCGAGCTGGCACCCACCAGACGGGGTCACCCGGAGCTCAAGATCCTCTAGCTCGAGCCGAGCTCCCGGTGCACTCGGGAACCGACTGCGGGAACTCGCCGCCGACCCACACCCGCCGGGCCGCTTCGTCGTGTCACCGTGGCCATGATCGAACCGGAACTCGGCGCAAAGCCGTTCACATCCGCGCCGGTGGCGCAGGTGCCCCGCCCGGGTCGGGGAGCGTCCTTCGACGAGATCTTCCTCATCTCCTACGGCCGACTGGTCCGAAGCGTCCCGGTCGTGTGCGGCGGAGACGCCGAGGCCGCCGCTGACTGCGAGGCCGATGCCTTCGAGCGGGCCCTCGTGCGATGGCGTCGAGTGTCGCGGCTCGAGGACCCGGTGGGCTGGATCCGTCGGGTCGCCATCAACCGGGCGATCGATCAGGGCCGTCGTCGACGCCGGCGCGATCGGGCTGTCGAACGATTTTCGGTGGAGCACGGCGGCGAATCGAGTACCGACGAGGGAATCGAGTCCGCCGGTGGGGCCGACACCACGCTCACTGCGGCGGTGGCGACACTCAGTCGACAGCAGCGTGCGGTGGTGGCGCTGTTGTGCGTCGATGACCTGACCGTCGCCGAAGTGGCGGCCACCATGGGCTTGAGTGAGGGTGCGGTCAGGTACCACCTGCTCCAGGCCCGCGAGCGGCTCCGGTCGATCTGGGATCCCGGGGACGCCGGGAACACAGGAGGCCACCGGAACCTCAGAGATGGAGGGATCTCGTGACCGACCTCTTCTAATCCGACGACGCCCGGTTCGACGAGGCGCTGCGCGTCGGTCTCGGCGGCTCTGTCGGCGAACCCGTCGATGGAGTCGCTGAGGCGCACCTCGCAGCCCTCACCGGACGCTTCGCCGCAGCGCGGCGGCGCCAGTTGACGATCGGTGCCACGGCGTCGGTCGTGATGCTCCTCGTACTCGCTGCCGGTGCACTCGCCCTCGGGGGGCCAGCCCAGCAGGTCGATGTGGGGCCCGCTGACGGCCCGGACGGCCCGGTGCCCACGACGGCCCCCGGGATCCCATCGACGACGGTCCCGACCACCCTCACATCGCTCCCGCCGCCACCTCCCCCCCCGGAGGATCCGACATCTCGCCCGGTGGCTCGGTTCCCGACGATGCGCCCGGGAGCGGCGACGACCACAGGGGCCGGGGTCGTGGCGGTGATGTCAGCGTCCCACCTGTTGCGGGTGGGTCCGCCGGAGCGCCGGCGGAGCGCAGCCCGGGCGGCGGCCCGGGATCGACCGATGGCTCCGACGACCGTGGCCGGGGTCGCAGCGGCGACAACCGTTCCTTCGACGACCGTTCCTCCGACGACCGTTCCTCCGACGACGGTTCCTCCGACGACGGTTCCTCCAACGACGGGGGCAACGACGACTGAGCGCCTCGTGACGGGCAGACTCCGGGGATGGTGCGGAGCCCGGGTCGGCGAGAAGGCGTGCGTTCATTCGTCCGGTTGGCGGCCCTCGCTGCTGCGGTGGCCACCATCGGTGCGTGCGGGGGCGGACCTGCACCGGAGCGGGCCGAGGGTGAACCACCGATCGAGGTGATCGTCGACGGCCTCGACCGCCCGACTCAGTTCGTCCCCCTCGACGACGGATCGTTCGTGGTGGCGCAGATCGCAGGCGACGAGGCCGACGGCACCGGAGAGGTCGTCCTGGTGCGCCCGGACGGTGGACGTGAGGTTCTCCTCGACGGACTCGACGTGCCCACCGGGGTCGCCGTCACACCCGGAGCGATCTGGGTCGCTCAGGCCACCTCACTCGATCGGGCCGACTGGTCGGGACCCGGTGGCTCACTCGGTGCGCTCGAGTCGGTGGAGACCGGACTCCCCAACAACGGACGCAGCCAGGGGTCGCTCTCGGTGACCCCTGACGGTCGTGTCCTGTTCGCCACGACCGGAACGCTCCTTGATGGGGCGCCGGCCCCAAGGAGCGCCACGCTGTGGTCGGTGCCGGCGACGGATCCGCAGCAGGAACCGACGGTCGTCGGTGTGGGTGCCAAGAACGCCTACGCCACCGCTGTCGACGATGGCGACCTGGTGGTCACCGAGATCGGTGACGCCCGGGTCCCGCCGCCCGACCTGCTGGTGCGGTTCCCGCTGCCGTCGCCGGGCGCCGGAGGTGCACCGGTGGACCTGGGATGGCCGGCGTGTCGGCCGGAGGGTCCGTGTCCCGGTGTGGTGGAACCGATCGCCCGATTCGCCCCCGGTTCGACCCCGACCGGTGTGGCCGCAGACGGCGACGAGGTACTCGTGGCGCTGTTCGTCGAGGGTCGGGTGGTGGCAGTGCCTTCCTCCGGCGGTGCCGCCTCGACGGTGGTCGACGGGCTGCAGGGGCCGCACTCGCTGGCACCCTCGAGTGACGGCGGCATTCTGGTGAGCGAGTACGGGGCGGGCAGGATCGTGCGCCTGCCGGGGTGAGGCCGCCCTGCATCGACGGGGCTGTGGCCGGTCGGTAGCATGAGCGACCCGATCGCATCAGGGCGATTCGAGGCCAAAAATCTGCAGGAGTCGACCACGTGGACGTTCGCATCGGAGTGACCTACTCGGTGAAGGAGCTCGAGGTGCAGCTTCCCGATGACGCTGACGGGGCCGAGATCCGTGGTCGGGTGGAGGCGGCAGTGGCATCCGACGAGGGGGTGCTGTGGCTCGTCGACCGCAAGGGTCGAGAGGTCGGTGTTCCCGCCGACAAGATCGCCTACGTCGAGATCGGCGCAGTCGACGAGGGTCGCTCGTTCGGCTTCACGGCCTGATCAGATCGCGTGAGTCGTTCGGCGCTGGGACTGCTCGAGCGGCGTCTGATCTTCGTCACCGGAAAGGGTGGGGTCGGCAAGACGTCGTCGGCCGCAGCGATCGCATGGCTCGCTGCATCCCGAGGCCAGCGCACCCTCGTGTGCGAGGTCGACGCCAAGGGCAACCTCGCTGATTTCCTCGGCGTCGGGCCGCTCCGGTTCGATCCGCTCGAGGTCCGCCCGAACCTGTTCGCCATGGCGATGGACACCGAGGCGTCGATGCAGGAGTACCTGCGGCTCAACCTCAGGATCCCGCTCGTCACCCGCCTCGGGCCGATCGCTCGAACGTTCGACTTCGTGGCGAGCGCCGCCCCGGGCGTCAAGGAGATCTTGACCGTCGGCAAGCTCGCCTACGAGGTGCGCGAGCGGAACTACGACCTCGTCGTCGTCGACGCCTCAGCGACCGGCCACGTCGTCGGTCAGCTCGCCTCTCCGGTCGCGATCAACGATCTGGTCAAGGTCGGACTCGTCCGCGCCCAGACCGACTGGATGATCGAGCTGCTGACCGATGCCAACGTCACCGGTGTGGTCGTGGTGACCATCCCCGAGGAGATGCCGACGACCGAGACACTCGAACTGCTCGCCCGCCTCCGCAACGAGACCGACATCGACGTGGCGTCGGTGCTGGTCAACCGGGTGCTCCCTGAGATCTTCTCCCGACCCGAATCCGAGGTCTTCGATCGACTCCGGGAACCCGATGGCGCAGCGTTGTTGCGCAGTGAGCTCGGCGATCCGGTCGACGAGGTCGTCGCCGGGGCCGAGCTCGCCGTTCGGCTGCGTCGGAGTCGGGTCCAGCACCTGACCCGTCTGCGGGAGGGGATCGGTTCGACGGTGCCGTTGCTGTACCTCCCGTTCCTGTTCCATCGGGCGCACGGCGTGCGGGCCACCTCGGTGCTGGCTCAGGCCATCAGCGACGAGCTGGGTTACTGATGGCGGCGCCCGGCCTCGAACAGCTCTGTTCGGCCAAAGAGATCGTCGTGTCGACCGGTTCCGGTGGCGTCGGCAAGACGACCATCGCCGCGTCGGTCGCTGCGACGGCGGCGGCCGAACTCGAAGCCAAGGTACTCGTCCTGACCGTTGATCCAGCCCGACGGCTCGCCTCGGCGCTCGGGGTTCAGGAATTCGGGAACGTCGAGACCCGGGTGCCACCCGAGGCGTACTCGGCTGCGGGCGTCGAGGCGGCCGGCGAACTCTGGGTGGCGATGCTCGACACGAAGCAGTCCTGGGACGACTTGGTCTGCCAGCACGCTCCTGATGTCGCCACACGCGAGGCGATCCTGGCCAACCCGCTCTACCAGAACATCACAGGCCGCTTCGTCCAGAGCCACGACTACGTCGCCATGGAGCGGCTCTACGAGATCCATGCCTCGGGTCGCTACGACCTGGTCGTCGTGGACACCCCGCCCACCCGCAACGCCATCGACTTCCTCGACGCGCCCGACCGCATGGCCGACTTCTTCTCATCGCCCCTGCTGCGTTGGTTGATCGCGCCGTATCGGTCGCGGCTGGTGAATCTGGCCTCTCGGCCGTTCTACTCCGTGGCGGATCGGATCCTCGGAACCCAATTCCTCGAGGACATCGCCGAGTTCTTCATCCTGTTCCAGACCATGTACGACGGCTTCGTCGAGCGGGCGAGGGCCGTGACCATGCTCCTCGGCGGTCCGCAGACGACCTTCCTGGTGATCGCGACGCTGGAGGTCGCCCCGGCTCGCGAGGCGGCGTTCTTCCTGGACCTCCTCACTCGTCGTCAATACCACGTCGGCGCTCTCGTGTTGAACCGGGTGCTCCCCGAGTTCCTCCTCGACCGCTCGGCGACGGGAGTGGCCCGTCGTCTCACCCGGGAGTCCGGCGGCCTGGCCGAGTCGTTCACCTCGATGCTCGGGCTCGACGTCGGAGCCCCGATGGAATCGGTTCTGACCGGGGTCGGGCAGAGCTACCTCGACTACCAGGTGGTCGCCCGCCGGGAGGCCGAGCAGCGGGCGGAGTTGTCCACCGCCGCTGACCTCTGCTTGTCGGTGCCGGCGCTCGAGGGCGACATCCATTCCCTGGCCGGACTGCTCAACCTCGGTGGCAGGCTGTGGTCGTGAGCGGAGAACCGCAGTTTCCGGGCCCTGGACCTCAGGGTGATCTCGCAGCGGCGCGCAATCTCCCGGCGAGCGACGGGGACTTCACTGCCGAGCAGGTGGCGGTCGTCGTTCCCCCCATCGACGCTGCAGCAGCCCGCCACCTACGACGATTGGTGGCCGCATGGGACCTGCTCGCAGATCTCGCCTTCTCGGACCTCTTGTTGTACGTCCCGCTGGCCCCGGTCAGCAACGAGTCGCCCCGTCTGTTGATTGCGAACCATGTTCGGCCCAACACCGCCACGACTCTCCTGCCCGTCGACGTGGTGGGTCGGATCGTCGCCGCTGATCAGCGACCGCTCGTCGCTGCGGCCCTCGAGCACGAACGAATCGAGTCCGGCGAGGTCGAATCCAACCTGGCCAGCGAGGCGGTGTTCGTGACGGCGATCCCCGTTCGTCACGCCGGGCGAGCGGTAGCTGTGGTGGCGCGAGAGGCCTCGCTGGAACTCGATCCGCAGGCGAGCGATCTCTCGACGCAGTACGAAGAGGTGTTTCGGCAACTCGCAGCGATGCTCGTCGACGGAACCTTCCCCTACGACGAGGAGGAGGTCGTCTCCACCGGGGGCCCGCGAGTCGGCGACGGTGTCTTCGTCCTCGATGCCGATGGTCGCGTCTCCTTCGCCTCCCCGAACGCCGTGTCGGCGATGCGTCGGCTCGGGGTGACCCGCCGCCTGCGGGGGGAGCACCTCGCTGCGCTCGGCGCAGAGACGAGCGCCACCTATCGGGCGTACTTCAACGGGAGACCGACGGTGGAGGAGGTCGAGCGCAACGGTGCGACGATCACGCTGCGGTGCCTCCCGCTGATCGCTGATCGGCGCATCCGTGGGGCGGTCGTCCTCGTCCGTGACGTGACCGAGGTCCGGCTACGGGACCGGGAGCTCGTGTCGAAGGACGCAACGATCAAGGAGATCCACCATCGGGTCAAGAACAACCTCCAGACCATCTCGTCGTTGTTGCGCCTCCAGGGTCGTCGACTGACCGAGCCGTCGGCCAAAGCGGCGATCGACGAGTCCGTCCGGCGGATCCGCTCCATCGCGATCGTCCACGAGACGCTCTCCCGCAGTTCCGGTGACGACGTCGACTTCGGCGAGGCGCTCAGTCCGCTCGTGCGCACGGTCGAGGAGGGCCTCACCTCGCCGGAGACCCGGGTCGAGTTCACCATCGAGGGCGACGCCGGTCGCCTGCCGTCGCCAGAGGCGACCTCCCTCGCCGTCCTCACGACCGAACTGCTCCAGAATGTGGTCGATCACGCCTATCCCAGGGAGATCGTTGGCGGTCTCGAGCGTCCGACGGTGCTCGTTCGGCTCCGGCGGCGACCAGCCGAACTCGAACTCCAGGTGCTCGACGACGGGGTCGGTTTACCCTCCGGTACCGATCAGCAGGTGAGCGAGTCGCTCGGACTCACGATCGTACGGGGACTCATCGAGGAGCTCTCCGGTACGATTCGCTTTGACGACGGCGACGGGCCGCCGGGTCGTCGTGGAACGATCGTGACGGTGGTCGTGCCGGTTGCGTCACAGCCCGACACCCAAGAAGTCCGACCGTCCTCGTCTCCGCCATCCGTCGGACTGTGATTGTGTGTCCTCAGCCGGCGGCGAGTGCGGCGCGCTGACGTGCCACCCAGGCTCGTCGGAGTTTGCGGCGCTCGTCCTCTGAGGTGCCACCCCACACGCCGGAGTCCTGATTGGTGCTGAGGGCGAACTCGAGGCAGGGTTCCTTGACGTCGCAGGTCTGACACACGGCCTTGGCCGAGGCGATCTGGTCGATGGCCGCACCGGTGGTGCCGATCGGGAAGAACAGGGTCGGGTCGGTGTCACGGCAGGCCGAGCCGTCACGCCAATTGTCGTTGGCGAGGTCCAGATTCCGGGTGGAGGAGAGTGCCACGGTCGCTTCCTTGTCGATCTACTCGACGTCGAGGTTTGGTTCGGTGTGATGATCTGCGGGGTCGGGCAGCGGCCCGATTCCCTCAAGCTCAGGAGACAACGGATGCGGTCCGATGAGATCTGGAGCATGATTCTGGTGACACTGGTTTCCCGCTCGGGTCCGCTGCGGACGCAGGCGAGCTGGGAACTTGTGAAACCTAGAACAAGCAGACCGTACTGCCAACCACTCACCGTGTAAAGGGAAAGTTTCGCCAACATGTCCAGCGGTACCGGAATCCTCGTATTCGGCCACCGAGGTGCATCCGCCACTCACCCCGAGAACACTCTGGTGGCCTTTCGTGAAGCTGTGGAGCAGGGTGCGGACGGCGTGGAACTCGACGTCCGGCTCAACGCCGCAGGGGAGCTTATCGTTCACCACGATGCGTGGTATCGCGACGGGCGAACGCTCTGGGACGTTCCTCTGAGCGCCGCTCCGTTCGGGACGTGTGACCTCACTGCGGCACTCGATGCGTGCTCCGGTCTGCTCGTGAACGTGGAGGTGAAGAACTCGCCCGGGGACCTCGGCGGCGATCACGTTCGCCACTCCGTCGACGTTGCTGATGCCGTGGTCGACCTGCTCGACGCTCGGGAGTGGGTCGATCGGGTGATCGTGTCGAGTTTCGACGCCCTGACGCTCGAGCGCATCGTCGAACGCTCAGCCGATCTGCCGACGGGGTTTCTGATCGCCGATCTGCGGTCCGGGGAGTCCATCATCGAGGAGATCGCCGACCGGGGTCATCAGGCAGTGCACCCGTGGGATCCGTGTGTCGATGCCGATCTCGTCGGCCGGTGCGCCGCTGTCGGGTTGTCCGTCAACACCTGGACCGTCAATGACGGCGCACGAGCCGTCGAACTGGCGAGCTTCGGTGTCGATGCCGTCATCACCGACGCACCGGACCGGATCCTCGCGGCGGTCAGACCCGGGCGAACCGGACATCGTGGTGGAAGTCGGCCTGCGTGATCGACGATGAGCCACTCGATGGAACCCGCTTCCTGCCACCCGATGAACCGGAGCGCCCAATCCCGGGCCGTGTCGACCGTATGACTGGCTCGCCGGGGCAGGCCGCATCCGCCGAGGTGCTCGCCTCCCTCCGGTCGAGCGCCGACGCACTCGAGCGGCTCGACCAACTCGCCATCGACATCGGGCGGGCATCAACACCCACGATGGTGCTCGACGTCCTCGTCCGGGCACTCGCCGGCGACTTCGCCGACGTGAGCATCGCCACCGTTCCCGGCTCGGTGCAGCCCGGGATCGTGGGTGAGCTCGGTGCCTCCCACGGGGTCGACGACACCCTGCTCGCCGGGATGGTCCAACTCCTGAAACGGGTGGAGCACGCGGAATCGCTCGATCTGCCGCCGTGGCTGCTCGTTCGCAGCGGTTCGGCACTGCTCGTCGAACGGCTCCGGATCGACGACCTCGAGTCCTCACTCGGCATCGGCCTTCCCCTGCTGCAGCAGAGCGGTGACGTGTCGATGATCGTGGTGCCCTGGTCGCGGACGCCGGATTCTGCCGGAGCGGTCATCGTCGTCCGCAGTCTGGCGAAACGGCCGGAGTTCACGCAGGAGGACGTGACGCTCGTGCGGCAGGTGGTCGACCATTTCGGAGCAGTTCATGCCGCCCGCCAGGCACAGATCGGGGAGGCCACGAATCTTCGATTCCGGAGACTCGTTCGCAACGCTCCGATCGGGATCCTGCAGTTTGACAAAGAAGGTGCGTGCATCTACGCCAATGACGCATGGGCCGAGGTGAGCGGTATCGGCCGCAGGGAGTCAGAGGGGGACGGTTGGCGCGACGCCATGCCGCCTGAGAAGGCCGATGCCCTAATCGCCTCATGTTCGGAGCTCGAGCCGGGCGGACCGCCGCAGACCGACACGCTCTGGCTGTTGACCGGTCGGTCCCGCCGCAGGGCAGTGTCGGTCTCGTTGCAGGGAGAGTGGGACGACTTCGGCCGGCGAGTCGGGACGGTGGTCGCCGTGATCGACGAGACCGCTCGACGGTTCGCCGAGGAGCAACTCCGTCGTCAGGTCGACACCGATCCTCTCACCGGTCTGGCCAACAGGCGGAACCTCTTCGAGACGCTCGACCGGATGCTCGTCAGTCGGGCTGAAGGGGTGTTCCTCGTCGTGGCGTTCGTCGACCTCGACCGGTTCAAGCAGGTCAACGACCTGCTCGGCCACGCAGATGGTGATCGGGTGCTCGTCGATGTGGCCCGGGGGTTGCGGTTGGCGGCCCGGCCCGGAGAGACGGTGGCTCGTGTCGGGGGTGACGAGTTCGTCCTGATTCTCTCGATCACGGACGTGGGCACCGTCGATGCCCGTATCGCAGAGGTTCAGCGTGCCCTCACGAGTCAGGTGGCGAGCGCTGGGTTCAAGTTGACCGTTGCCGGCAGCATCGGGGTCGTCGTCATCGAACCCGGCGACACCTCGCTCGACGCCGACGTGCTCATCGGGCGCGCCGATGCCGCCATGTACGAGGCCAAGGCCTCAGGGCGGAACCGGGTGGTCGTGTTCGACCACGCCCACCAACTCCGTCTCGAGGACCGCCACCGGCTCGAGCTCGAGCTCGAACGGGTGCTCTTTGAGAACCGGGTCGGTGTGGCGTACCTCCCCGTGGTCGATCTGTTCAGCGGGGCGGTCGTCGGTGTGGAGGCACTCGCACGGATTCGAGCGATCGACGGTGGTGCACTCGATCCCGGAACCTTCGTCGACGTCGCCGAGCAGACCGGCCTCATCGTCCAACTCGGTGACATCGTCCTGAGCCACGCTTTCACCGATTTCGCCCAGTGGCTCCCGGCCCACCCGAATCTGCTCTGCACGCTCAATCTCTCACTGCGTCAGTTGAGCCAACCCGCAGCGGTGGAGCAGTTCCTCGGCAGGCTCGACGAATCGGGCCTGCCGCCTGAGCGCATCTGCATCGAACTCACCGAGGCGGCTTTCGTGGACATCGTCGAGGATCTCGGAGTCGCGCTCGACCGCCTCCGGGCCGCAGGAGTCCGTCTGGCGATCGATGACTTCGGTACGTCCTACAGCTCGCTCACTCGTATCCGAGACCTGAACGTCGACGCGATCAAGGTCGATTCCACCTTCGTTCAGCGGGTATCGGAGGACCCGGTCGATGCAGTGGTGGTCAGCGCAGCGGTGCAACTCGCCGAGTCGCTCAGGATCGACGTGATCGCCGAGGGGATCGAGACCCCCGAACAGCTCGCTGCTGTTCGCCAGTTGGGCTGCCGCTACGGCCAAGGGTTCGTCTTCGGCCGCCCGACCTCGGCTGCACTGGTGGAGCAGGTGTTCCGCCGCACGTTTGTGACCGGGCGGTAGCTCGCGGCAGACTGCGGACCATGAACGTTGTCGTATGCGTGAAGCAGATCCCTGACCCTGCCGATCCCGGGGCTCTCGATCCCGAGACCAAGACCTTGGTTCGGACCGGCAAGCTCATTCTCGACGAAGCCGACAGCTACGGCGTCGAGATGGCTCTCCAACTCGTCGACGCCGCCGGCGGCGGGGAGGTCACCCTCGTCTCGATGGCTCCGAACGAGGAGCAGGGCGGCCTGCGAACTGCGCTCGCCATGGGAGCGGCCAAGGCGGTCCTCGTCTCTGACGACGCCCTGAAGGGCAGTGATGCGCTCACCACGGCCAAGGTGCTCGCCAAGGCGATCGCCCGCACCGGCGAGCCCGATCTCGTGCTCACCGCAACCGAGTCGTCCGATGGTTACACCGGGACGGTTCCCGAGCAGATCGCCGAGTTGCTCTCGTTGCCGTCGGTGACGTTCGCCAAGTCCATCGCCGTCGAGGGCTCGACGGCCAACGTGCAACGCCAGACCGAGGCCGGTTACGACGACGTGCAGGTCCCGCTGCCAGCGGTCGTTTCGGTCACCGCAGGTGTCGTCGAGCCCCGCTACCCCTCGTTCAAGGGGATCATGGCGGCCAAGTCCAAGCCGCTCGACGCAGTGACCGTTGCCGACCTCGGATTCGATTCGGCACAGGTCGGCTGGAACGGCGCCGGCCAAGAGATCATCGAGGTCAGCGAGGCTGAAGCCCGCGAAGCCGGAACCATCGTCGAGGACGACGGTGAGGGATTCCAGAAGGTCGTCGACTATCTCGCCGAGCTCAAGGTCATCTGAGGACAGTCATCTGAGGTCAGGGCGCCTGCGCTGCCAGAGGCAGCAGGGTGCACCGAGAAAGGAACCACATGTCAGTCGGAAGCATCTGGGTGTTCGTCGAGGCCAGCGACGGAACGATCACCAACACATCACTCGAGCTCCTCACCAAGGCCCGTGACCTCGCCGACACCGTCGAGGCGGTGTCGGTATCCGCGTCGGATGTGGCCGCAGCGGCCGGGGCGCACGGCGCCACCACGGTCCACCAGGTCGATGGTACCGACGGCAAGCTCGTCGGTCCCGCCGTGGCGAGTGCGATCGCAGATGCGGTGGCGGCCGGCGGCGGCCCGGACGCGATCCTCATCGCCACCAGCTACGACGGCCGTGATGTGGCCGGGCGGCTCTCGGTGAAGCTCGACGCCTCGGTCATCACCAATGTCGTCGACGTGGTCGAGGTCGATGGGGCCCTCGCAGGCATTGTCCCGATCTTCGGCGGCTCGACCAACGTGACGACGAAGTTCACCAACGACAAGCCCGACATCTTCTTGATCCGTCCCAAGTCGTTCGCCGCAGAGGAGTCCGGTGGTGGACCGGCTGCGGTGGCGAGCCTCGCTGTTCCAGACCTCGGTGCCACCGGTTCGGCGGTCGTGACCAATCGGTTCGTGGAGGAGCAGACCGGGCCGAGCCTCGACGATGCCGACATCGTCGTCTCCGGCGGTCGTGGTCTCGGGGAGAGTGCGAACTACGACCTCGTGGAGCAACTCGCCAAGCAGCTCGGCGCCGCTCCGGGTGCATCCCGGGCCATCGTCGACGCCGGGTGGGTGCCGTACTCCTACCAAGTGGGCCAGACGGGCAAGGTCGTCAAGCCGAACGTCTACATCGCCGCCGGTATCTCCGGGGCCACACAGCACCTCGTCGGCATGAAGGGATCCAAGACCATCATTGCCATCAACAAGGATCCGGAGGCACCCATCTTCTCGGTGGCCGACCTCGGCATCGTCGGTGACGTGCACAAGGTCCTGCCGAAGCTGATCGAGGCGCTCCAGAACCGCTGACGCCCGGCGTCTCCGCTCGGCACGATCCGAGCGGATCCGCGCTTCAGGCGTCGATCGGCCCGAGCGGCGTGGTCTCGGCGCTGCGGTCCACCGCTTCGATCGCCCACGCCAGCCCGTCGAACGGGTCCTCCACGGCGATCCGGCACCACCAGCCGACGTCGCCGATCGGTGGCCCCCATTGCCACCAGCGCAGCTCGCCGGCGTCGGGTCCGACGTCGACCGGCCAGAGGTGATCGATCCCAGCGAGAACTGCGAGGGTCCACCAGGCGTCGAAACGTCCGGCGGCGGCACCTCGTCGCCGGCCCTGGGCAGCCCCCGATGCTGCGGCCCATGCGAGCAGCGCTGCAGCTTCTCCCGGTTCGATTCCTCGGGTGACCAGCGAGGTGTCCGGCGTGACTGCGCCGGAACCGTGACCGGGGTTCTGGCGGCCGAGGATGTCGTAACCGGAGGCAACGAGCGTCGTGACGGCGTCGCCGGCGGTGCCGTCCACGCAGCAGGCGCGAACCTGACCGGAGCTCTGGGTGGCCCAGTGCCGCAGCGTCGAGGTCAGCGCCTCAGTGCCATCGTCGCCGTCGGGTGCCAAGGGGTGGACCTCGCCGACCAGCGCTGACGTCGGCTCGGTCGTGGGCGTCGGCGCCGGAAAGCGAGCACCGTCGGCGCGGTACTCGGCAAGGGCGTAGGCGTGTTCCCACGGGTGCAGCATCAACAGGATGCCGTCGGACTCCTCACCGGCACCGACGATGTCTGCGTTGCGTGCCGGATGCCCGGCCAGTTCGGTGTCGTGGCGCAGAACCCGTTCGTGGGCCACGACCGCACGGATCGGTCCGTCTTCGAGATGCGGCTCGAGTTCGGCCCAGTCGTGGTGCTGTGCGACGACCTCGCTCAACGGGCCCAGCGCCAGGAAGCCCCCGTCGAGCACCGTGGCCGCAACCTCGGCGGGACCCTCGAGCGCAAGTCGGTACTCGGCCCAACTCGCCACCGGCCACAGTTGATGACCGTGCTCGCCAGCGGACCGGCATCGGTCCCTGATCCACAGGATTCGGGACCAGTCGCGGTGTCCGCAGCAGCGCTCGACCTCCCGGAGCAGATCGTCGACCGCACCTGAACGCAGCCACCCCTCCACGGGGTCGTCGCTGCTCACACCATCGGCCACGGATGACGCCGACCCGTCGGGTCGGTCGGGAAGCAACCGTGAGCGACCAGAGCCACCGCCCGGTCCGACAACGCCTCGAGTTCGTCCGGAGCGAGGAGAGCGCTGAGCTCATCTCCGACATCTCCGCTGGCGAGATGCTCGATGGGGCGCAGGATCTCGGCGTCGATCGGTTCGCCGGCGTACTCCCAGATCACCGTGCGCAGCTTGAACTCGCTGTGGAAGGTGAGGCCGTTGTCGATCGCCCAGATGCGGTCCTGCTCGTCGAGGAGGATGTGGCCGCCCTTGCGGTCGGTCGAGTTGGCCACCACGTCGAAGGCGCACAGACGCTGCAGCGTCGCTTCGTGGTTTGGTCGGTCCCGGATCGTGAAGTAGTGCTCGTCGTAGCGCGCGGGGACGAGGACCTGCAGGGAGCCGGGCCCGACGGGGCCGTCGAGTCGGGCGACCGTCGGCGGAACGAGATCCCAGCCGAGCCGATCAGACAACTCATACGCAGCGACCTCCCGCTGCCAGAGGCCCTCGGGGAAGTCCCACAGCGGTCGTTCACCACGGGCCGGCTTGTAGACCGCCGGGACGATCTCGCCGTCATGGGTGACCTCGACGAGGAAGGTGGCGTTCGAGGACCATGGCATACGGCCGAGCAACTCGATCGACCCGACACCCAACACGTCCGGCACGGCTGGGTCATCGCAGGGGAGCGTCGAGTGGTACTCGTAGGGCGAGCCGTCACCGGTGTCGGACACTTCAGTTCCAACGCGGGCAGGCGTGGCCCTCAGGGTTGATCGGTGCGCCGCAGAGGCGACACGGAGGACGCCCCGACTGGAGCAGTTCCGCTGCCACCTCGGAGAACGCTGCTGCCTGCGCGATCGGCACGGTGATCGTGACGCTCCGCCCGGTGGACTCGGCGTCCTCATCGGCGAATCCGACCACGTCGTCGAGGTCGTCCGCGTCGTCGAACTCTTCGTCGAGGGGCCACTCGGGGAGTTCCTCGAGGACCACGACGACCTCGCCGGCGTCGACGTCGGTCGCCACACCGACGTCACCGACGACGAAGAGCGTCTCGATGGGCTCGACCAGGCCGACGACGTCACGGTCGGGGTCGACAGGGCCGAGTTGCTCGGCGACCTGCGCGAGGTACTGCCCGAGGACGCGCACCTGCTCCTTCTCGGCCTTGAGGGTGACGATCTCGGATGCGTTGCGGATCTGCAGGTAGAAGGTCCGTCGCCCCGGCTCGCCGATCGAGCCGCACGTGAAGCGGTCCGGATGTTCGAAGGTCCACGACTCAGCCACGTTCACCCCGCTGTGGTCCGGTCACGATGGTGACAGACCGGACAGGTCGTCCCCGACGGAGTTGGTGCACAACACCAGCGGAGTGCCGGATCCCACGAGGAGCGCCGTGATCGAACACGGCGAGATGCTCGTGCGTTGGAACAGATCGAGATGGATGCCGGCGGCCATGGCCACGGCGGCCTTGATCGGATCGGCGTGGGACGTGGCTACGACCGTTCCCCCGGGGTGAGCGGCGGCGAGGGCGAGGAGTTGGTTCCAGATCCGGTTCTGCATCTCGGTGAACGACTCGCCCTCGGGAAACCGGAACGTAGAAGGACTGTGTTGGACGGCGTTCCACTCCGGGAGCTTTCGGAGGTCGGCGAGTCGGCGGCCCGTCCATTCGCCGAAGTCGCACTCGAGCAGTCCCTTGGCGGTCCGAACCCGGTGGCCGGTGGTTCGGGCGATCGGTGCCGCTGTCTCCCGGGTGCGTTCGAGCGGGGATGCGTACACGGCGTCGATGCGGGGCAGCGTGGCGATCCGCCCGGCCACGTGTTCGGCCTGGGTTCGTCCTTCCGGGGAGAGGTGAAGTCCGGGGGCGCGACCCGGGAGGACGGACCCGGTCGTGGCGGTGCGACCGTGACGAACGCACAGCACGAGGGTGGGCTTGGGGGACCCGCGAGTCCCCGAGGGGCGGGAGGCTCGGGCCACGGCGGCATCCTATGCTCCGCCGGTGGGCGACCTGCAGGCGCTGGCCGAACGGATCAGCGAGTGTCGGCGTTGCGAACGACTGGTGGCGTGGCGGGAAACCGTTGCGACCGAGAAGCGGGCTGCGTACCGGGACGAGGACTACTGGGGGCGACCGGTGCCGGGGTTCGGGGATCCTGCGGCACGGGTGGTGATCGTCGGTCTGGCGCCGGCGGCGCACGGCGCCAACCGGACCGGCCGGATGTTCACCGGGGACCGCTCGGGCGACTGGCTCTACGGAGCGCTGTTCCGCGCCGGGTTCGCCTCGCAGCCCACCTCGACGCACCGGGACGACGGCATGGTCCTGAGCGATGCCTTCGTGACTGCACCCGTGCGGTGTGCGCCACCGTCGAACCGTCCGATGCCCGCCGAGCGTGACGCCTGTCGTGAGTGGTTCACCGCCGAGATGGAACTCCTGGAACGACTGCGTGTCGTGGTCGCTCTCGGGGCGTTCGGTTTCGCTGAGTCCGCTCGTTGGCTGGGGCTGTCTCCCCGTCCGGCGTTCGCGCACGGCGCCGAGGTGATCGCGCCGGACGGCCCGACACTGCTCGGCTGCTACCACGTGAGTCAGCAGAACACCTTCACCGGTCGGCTCACCGAACCGATGCTCGACGCCGTGTTCACCCGGGCGCGTCAGCTCGCTGGGCATTGAGCGGCCACCCGGTCCCGCTTCATCTGGGTCCGATGGCCCCTGGTCTCATCTGGGTCCGATGGCCCCTCACCCAAAGAGGTCCGCGTGTCGATGCCCGTGGTGCGTCTGCGGGTTCGCCCGTCCACGGTCGAGGAGGAGTCGACGGTGGACGGCCGACAGGTCGCGGAGCGGCCCGGCTGGACGCCGAGGTGAGCGGATCGGGGCCATGTGGTTCCGTCGTCGGCCGGGCCGCTACCGTGCTCGGGTTCCCGTCCCGAGGTGATTGATGTCCGTCAACGATCGTCCGCTCCATCGAACTGCCCGCCGATCCACCGGCCGCTACCGACGGGTTGCGACCGGCGTGCTCGGCGCCGTGATTGCCGCCGCTGCCCTCATCGGGTGCACCGGTCCGACCCAGCCCAAGGAGTACGGCGACGCCTACAAGGAGAACTTCATGATCGGATGCACCGGCGTGGAACCCAACGAGGAGGGACAGTTCGTCGATCCCAGCCTCGGCACGGTCTCGTATTGCGAGTGCGTCTACCAAGGGCTCGTCAAGACGGTCCCGTTCGATCAGGTCGAAGCGTTCGAGAAGCAGCAGGCGGAGTCCGAGGCCGGGCAGATCGTCGTACCGGCGAACATCGAGACCGTCTACGACCGCTGCAAGAGCTCGACCGGCACCTGAGGCGCCGCCTCAGGGTTTCTGGCCGAGGCCCACTCGGACGCTGACCTCGGCGGAGGTCGGCCAGCGGCTTCGGGATTTCTCGCTCAGCTTGCGCATCAGCGCAATGGCACCGGGGTCGGAGTCTCCGGGCCGGGCCTCGATCACACCCTGATCGATCATCCGACCGATGATCTCCCGACCCAGGTCGGTGCGGACGATCGTGAGGGTCCAGTTGGCGTTCTCACCGATTCCACCGCAGGAGATGTCGGCGTGTTCAGCAGCGAAGTCCGGGCAGTGGTTGCACCCGTCGCGGGTCCAGGCGTGGCACTCCTTGAGGTTGATCTCGTGGTATGCGCCATCGTCCATCCAGATCTGGAAGACGCCCTTGATGTTCATCTTGACCATGTGCTCCTTGGCCAGTCCGTACTTGGTCCAGAACAGCTCTTCGAAGATGGCGTCGTCGAAGGTCTTCGAGCACAACAGGCCCAGGTTGAACACGATCGGTTTGGCGATCTTGCCGGCCTTGCGTGCCCACATCACCGGCGGGACCGACGACTGACAACTCATGCCGACGAGCGCCAGCTTGGAGTGGCCGGCCTCGATCGCCTCGTCGAGAGCGAGCGTGTTGGCGGAGTAGGTGTAGCGGCTCCCGGCGGAGGCGAGGATCTCGTCCCTGTTCGCCGCCACGCCCGGGATGGCCTTCCACGACGAGGTGTCGCCCTCGAGGTACGACACGAGCGCAGCGTCGATGTAGTCGTGCTCGAGCGCCCAGATGAGGATGGCCGAGACGAGTCCACCGTCCTGACCGAGTTCGTGGACGTGGTCGTCGCTGGCCCGCGTGAGGAGAATGTCCTGGTAGACCCCGGCGATCTCGTCCGGCTCGCGGACCCGGCCGAACAGGTGGTCGTCGGCCTGTGCCTCCCAGATGCCGAACCGGGGACAGGCACGAGTGCACGTGGTGCAGCCCTTCTGACCGTGCGTGCAGTCGTCCGGGCCGAGTTCGTCCTCGAGGTGGAACGGTCGGTAGCCGCCCTGATCGTGGTGGTACCCGATCACGTCGTGCGGACACGAGATCACACAACCAGCGCACCCGGTGCACAGGTCGGTGTCGATCACCTGCGCCTTCAACTCGGCCCACTGGTTGCGCCACCGGGCCGACTGGACCTCGTTGAGTCGTTCGGTGTCGACCGTCATCGTGTGCAACTTACTCCGGGGGTCGGGTCCGAGCGGTTCCCGGGTTGGTACCCTCACGTGTCGTGACGACCTCCGCCGAGTCCGGCCTGCGCTCCCGGATCGACGTCGCCGACATGCTGGCCGCAGCCGGCGTGGCGCTGCTGGCGGTCGGTGCCCTCGCCGGAGTGGTGCAGATCGCTCGCACCGGTTGGGTCCCGTCGTCGGATCAGGCATTCATCGAGATGGCCGTGAGGGACGTCCCGTCCGACCTGCCCCTGCTCGGAGTGTTTTCTCGTTACGGATGGTCGCATCCCGGCCCGTCGTGGTTCTACCTGCTCGCTCTGCCCTATCGGCTGGCAGGATCGGCGTCGGAGGCGCTCGCCGGGACGAGCCTCGTGCTGCACGTTGTCGCCGTGGCGGCTGCGGCGTGGATCGCTCGACGACTCGACCGGGTTGCCGGCGTCCTCGTGCTCGTGCTGCTCGACGTCGTGCTCCTCGCCGCCGGGGCCGCAGCGGTCCGTGACCCCTGGAACCCGCAGGTGGCGCTCGTCGCCGCCGGACTCCTCGTCGTGTGCGCGTGGGCGGCCGGTGAGCGCCGACCCGTCGCAGCTGGACTCCTCCTCCCGCTGGCGACCCTGCTCGTGCAGGCGCACGCCGCCAACGGTCCGCTCGTCGTCGCTGCGGTGGCGGCCGCGGCCCTGGCGACGTGGTGGCCGGGGAGCGACCGACCCCCGGTGCCCCGGGGTGCCTGGGTCGCTGGCGCTGTTGTGGCCCTCGCGCTGTGGGTCCCACCTCTGGTCGCCCAGCTACGGGGGGATCCGGGCCGGATCAGCGAGTTGTTCTCGGCGGGCACGGGGGCGGGGCCGCGTGCCGGGTTGCTCGGTGCGCTCGGCGTGTTCACCGGGTCGTTTGGGTTGATCCCGTCCTGGGCGGGTGCGAGTGCCGCCCGGGAGCCGTACGCTCAACTCGGGATCGCCCTGCCCGTGTTGTTCCTCGTGCCGATGGTGGGGTTGGTGCTCGCTTGGCGGGCCGGACAGTGGGTGCTGGTGCGGGGAGTCCTGGTGTCGTCGATCGCTACGGTCGCCGTGGGCGTCGGCGTCGCCATGGTGGAGGTGTACCCGCTCGACGGGACCGAGATCGTGTTCGGCTACCTGTTGGTGGCCCTCGGCTCGACCTCTGCGACCACGTTGGCGATCGGGCTCGCCGCAGCGTTGGTCGCCGCCCCCGTGGCGGTGCGTTCGACGATCCGAGTCGTCGGCGGTGCGGTGGCGGTCGCACTCGGTGTGACGTTCGTGGCGGTCCAGTCCTCAACGGCGACTCCGGTCCCCGTTCTGGCGCCGATGGTCCGGACGCTCGGTGGCGCTGCGGTCGCAGCCACGTCGCCGGGCGCCTCCCTCGTGCTCCTCGATGCCGCTGACTACCCAGGCGCAGAAGGCGTGGCACTGGCACTCGAACGAGCCGGCGTGGAGGTTGCCGTCGCCGAACCGGAACTGGTGACCCGTTTCGGTCCGTCCCGGTTCGCAGCGGATTCGACCGGACGGACCGAGCTGATCGTCACCGCAGTGGATCGCCGTGGGGAGTTGCAGCGCAACGGGTGGACCGTTGTGGCGGCGTGCGGGCCCGGGATGGACGCAGCAGGTGAGGAGACGATCGGTGGGCTGGTGGCGTTCCGGGGCCCGGACGTCTCGTTCGTGGCCGACTCACCCGGGTTCGCCGACGAACTCCCGTCCTGTTCGTGAAGCGGCTCGCCACCGGGATGGGTGGCTGGCCTACTCAGGCCCAGTGGGTCAAGAATGCAGGCATGGACCTGACGTACCCGCCCGAAGCCGAGGACTTCCGGACCGAGATCCGGCAGTGGCTGGAGGAGCACCTCCCCGACGGCTGGTTCGAGCCCGACTTCGAGATGACACCAGAGGAGAAGGCGGCGTTCGTCGAGGAGTGGACGTCCACCTTGTTCGAGGGTGGCTGGATCTGCGCGACGTGGCCGGAGGAGTACGGCGGCAAGGGGCTCTCCACCATGCAGGGCGTGGTGCTCGCCGAGGAGTTCGCCCGGGCCAAGGCGCCCATGCGGGCCGACTTCTTCGGCGACACCCTCGTCGGCCCGACCATTCTCGCCAACGGCACCGAGGAGCAGAAAAAGCACTTCCTCCCCAAGATCCTCGACGGATCGATGAGTTGGTGTCAGGGGTTCTCCGAACCGAACTCCGGGTCGGACCTCGCCTCGCTGTCCACCACGGCGGTTCAGGACGGCGACGAGTGGGTCGTGAACGGCCAGAAGGTCTGGACCACCCAGGCGCAGTTCGCCGACTACTGCTTCGTGCTGGCCCGCACCGATCCCGACGTCGTCAAGCAGGCTGGGATCTCGTACCTGCTCGTACCCATGGATCAGCCGGGGATCGAGGTTCGCGGGATCACCCAGCCCGACGGAACCGCGGAGTTCAACGAGGTGTTCTTCACCGATGCTCGCTGTCCGATCGACAACGTCGTCGGTGGACTCAACAGCGGTTGGAAGGTGGCCAACGACACGCTCACCTTCGAGCGGGGCATGTCGGCCACCACCGGGTACCGCCGATTCGAGGAGGAGTACAAGCTGATCCTCGCAGCGGCCATCGAACGGGGCCGGGATCGGGATCCGCTGGTTCGTCAACGTCTCGCTCGCTTCTACACCAAGATCCAGATCCTGCGCATCAACGGCCTCCGGTCACTCACCAGCACGCTGGCCAAGCAGAACGACACGTTCCTCAGTGCCACCGAGAGGTTCTCCGTCGCTGCGCTCGGCGCCACCAACAAGATGTTCTGGTCCGAGATGCACCAGGAGGCCATGGAACTCGCACTCGAGGTCCACGGCGCCGATGCGCTCCTGTCCGTCGTCGGCCCCGAGCGGGGATCGTGGCCCGGCACCGTCCGTGCTGAAGGACGGGACACGTACCCCGTGAGCCCCATGGTCTCGGCGTTCTTCTTCTCCCGATCCGAGACCATCTGGGGTGGCACGTCGCAGATCCAGCGAAACATCGTCGGTGAGCGGGTGCTCGGCCTGCCCAAGGAGCCCAAACCTGCTCCCCCAGAGGCCTGAGCCGGCCCCTCGGTCCACCGCTGGCCGATTCGGCCTGTCCCTCGCCGACGCAGAGGCGAAGGGCCATTCCGGGTCGGTCCGACTACCGTGGAAGGGGCCGGGCTGGACGCCCCACACTCCGCTGTGACCGACGATCGATCTCCCGACGCTGTCCCGACTGCTGCAGCAGTCGACCCCGAGGCCGTGGCCCCGGTCGTTCGTCGTCGACGTCAGCCGCCGCCGCCAGCGCAACCCAGGCGATGGCTGCGGGTGGTCGGGGTCGTGGCGGCGATCGCCGTTCTCGGCGCCGGGGGTGTCGTGGCGTACGGCTGGTGGAACTACAACCAAGTCGAACGGACCCAACTCGACCTGGCGGCGTCAGTCCCTGACGAGCCACAGAACTTCCTCGTGATCGGGTCCGACAGTCGGGAGGACCTCTCTGCTGACGACCCAAACGCAGCGGTGTTCCTCGGGGACGGCGCACCGACCGGCCGGCGCTCCGACAGCATGGCCATCGTCAGGGTCGACCCGGGCGAGGACCGCATCTCCATGCTCTCCATTCCCCGTGACCTCTGGGTGCCGATTGCTCCATCGGGCGAGGAGGAGCGCATCAACTCCGCATTCGCCACGTCGACGCAGACCCTCATCGACACGATTCAGAACAACTTCGCCATTCCGATCAACCACTACGTGGAGGTCGACTTCTCCGGATTCCAGGATCTGATCAACACGATCGGCGGCGTTCCCATCTACTTCGATCGGCCGGTTCGCGATCGGAACTCCGGTCTCACCGTCGATGGCACCGGCTGTCGTGTGCTCGACGGTTACCAGGGACTCGCCTTCGCCCGCTCCCGCCACCTCGAGTGGAGTGACGGCAGCGAGTGGATCGATGACCCCAGTCACGACATCGGCCGGATGCGACGTCAGCAGGAGTTGACCCGGGCCGCCATGGTGAAGCTGCGTTCGCTCGGGCTCTCCAGCGTCACGAAGGTCACCGGACTCGTCGATGCCGCAGTCGAGAACGTGACGATCGACGACCAACTCGGGATCGGGGATCTGCTGGGACTGGGCACGCACTTCGCTGACTTCGATCCCGGCCGGATGCAGACGTACTCGCTCCCCGTCACACCGCACACGACCAGCGGTGGTGCAGCGGTCGAACTGCTCGACACCGCTGCTGCCCAGCCGATCCTCGACGTGTTCCGAGGTGTGGTGACCCCGGCAGTGACCACGACGACCGTTCCCCCGGCCGACGCCCGGGACGTCACCGTGACGATCCTGAACGGAACCGGTCGGCAGGGTGAGGCCCGGAGGGTCAGCTGGGTTCTGAGCGGCGGCGGTTTCTCGCTCGGCGACATCGCCGAGGCGGAGTCACAGCCGGCTCGTTCGGTCGTGGCCCACGGCCCGGGCGGCCGGCAGATGGCGGAGCTCGTTGCGGCCTGGATCGGCCCGGATCCGGAGATCGTCGAGGACGCCGAACTCGGTCCTGGTCAGGTTCGGCTCGTCCTCGCACCTGAGTTCGACTACATCGACGATCCGGCGAACAGCGACGACACCACCACGACGACGGTGCCGGCGTCGGCTGAGGCCGCACCCGGGTCGGACCCGACGGGCCCTCCGGTGGTGACCACCACCACGTTCCCCGGTGGCTGGTCGCCCGACGCTCCGCCCGCCGGAATCACCTGCACCTGATCAGATCTTGACCTGGGATCCGACCTCGACGACCTGATCGGGTGGGAGACGGAAGAAGCGCGACGCCGATGCGGCCGTGCGGAGCATCACGGCGAAGAGCCGTTCCCGCCAAGGTGCCATGGCCACGATCTCCGATGGAATCACGGTCTCGCGTCCCAGGAAGAACGTGGTCTCGGAGGCCACGATGGGTGCTCCCCCGACCTCCATGCCGTCGAGCCACGCCGGAACGTCTGGTTCCTCCATGAACCCGTGGTGTGCAGTGATCTGAACGATCCGGCGTCCGAAGTCGAGGATCTCGAATCGATGCTCTGTGTTCACGTACGGCACCGAATCGGTCTTCACCGACAGCAGGATCACTCGTTCGTGCAGCACCCGGTTGTGGCGGGTGTTGGTTCGCAGGGCAGGTGGTGCGGTGCCGTTACCCCTGAACATGAACACTGCGGTGCCCGGTGCCCGGACGACATCCTCGGGCAGGGTTCGCATGAACTCCTCGATGGTCACCTCGTTGGCCGCAAACTGTTCTGCGACCACACGCCGGCCGGTGCGCCAAGTGGTCATCGCCACCATGATCATCGCTGCCACGACGAGCGGGAACCAGCCGCCGGCGGGGATCTTGAAGACGTTGGCGCCGAAGAAGGCGAAGTCCATCACGGCGAAGGGGACGCATACTGCCAAGGCCTTCGTCGTGCTCCAGCCCCACGTCGCCCGCGTAAAGAAGTAGAAGAGCACCGTGGTGATGCCCATGGTTCCGGTCACGGCGATCCCGTAGGCCGCAGCGAGTCCGGCTGACGACTGGAATGTGAGCACCAAGCTGATGCAGCCGATGGCGAGGAGCAGGTTCACGAGTGGCAGGTACACCTGGCCGATGTGCTGGGCCGATGTGTGCCGGACGGTCAGACGCGGCAGGTAGTCGAGCTGGATCGCCTGCACGGTGAGCGAGAACACGCCGGAGATGAGTGCCTGCGATGCGATGACCGCTGCGAGCGCCGCCATGATGACGAGTGGCCAGCGCGCCCAGTCAGGTCCCATGAGGAACAGCGGGCTGCTGATGGCTTCGGGCTTCTCGAGGAGCAGGGAACCCTGTCCGAAGTAGTTGATGACGAGGGCGGGGAACGCCACCGCAAACCATGCGATCCGGATGGGGCGACGGCCGAAGTGGCCCAGATCGGCGTAGAGGGCTTCGCCGCCGGTCACCACCAGGAACACCGACCCGAGCGAGAGGAACGCGTCGAACCCGTTGCTGGTCAGGTACTCGAACGCGTGGCCGGGGTTGACGGCCCGGAGGATCTCGAGGTTGCCCGAGATGCGCGCCAGCCCGAGCACGGCGAGCGTTGAGAACCAGACGATCATCACCGGGCCGAACAGTGCGCCGACGGCGCCGGTGCCGCGCCTTTGCAGCAGGAACAGCACAATGAGGATCGCCACGGCGATCGGCAGGACCCATGACGAGAGCGCCGGTGCCGCCACCTCGAGTCCCTCGGTCGCCGAGAGTACCGAGATGGCGGGCGTGATGATGCCGTCGCCGTAGAGCAACGCCATGCCGAACAGGCCGAGGAACAGCAGTCCCAGCAGCCTCCGGCCGATGCGAGGGCTCGTGTCACCGCCGACGACGAGAGAGGTGAGCGCCAGGATCCCGCCCTCGCCACGGTTGTCGGCGCGCAGGATGAACACGACGTACTTGATCGACACGACCAGGATCAGCGACCAGAGGATCAGCGAGCACACGCCGAGCACGTTGGGCTTGTCGACGAGGATCGAGTGGTGCTCGAATGTTTCCCGGAACGCATACAGCGGGCTGGTGCCGATGTCGCCGAACACGATTCCGAGCGCAGCGACCGACAGTGCGGCGAGGCCGATCGAACCTCTGCCACCAACGTGATCATGCTGGCCGGGCTCGTCGGTTTCCGTCGCTGCGGCACCGGTCGGAGACATGTCGGTTCCGGGTCGCTCGGACGTGGTCATGCCATGGCGAAGGCTACACGCCGTCAGGCGCAGAGCCGGACCCCGCCCGTCGCTGCGTCTTCCGACGAACCGTGAGACGGAGATGGCGCCCTCGGCAGGATTCGAACCTGCGCACACGGCTCCGGAGGCCGATGCTCTATCCCCTGAGCTACGAGGGCACGCGCCCCACGATCGGGGCGGCAGGGAGCGACCCTAGCGCGCCGCTCGCACAGCGTTCCGATGCCGCAAACGCATGCGGGGACGCATGGGGGACCCACGGTACGATCGATTATGCGCAACGAGCTGTCCTCTGCCATAAGGAACGCGCTCGGATCTCTCGGTGTTCCGACTCCGGAGACGATCGAGCTCGAGCGCCCCGCACGCCGGGAGCACGGGGCGTTCTCGACCAACGTGGCGCTCGTCTCGGCCAAGGCCGCCGGTCGAGCACCGAGGGACATTGCCGCCGACATCGCAGCCCACCTCGATGCGAACCCGCCGCCGCAGGTCAGTCGGGTCGAGGTGGCCGGGCCCGGGTTCGTGAACTTCCACATCTGTGACGAGTGGCTGCACGACGTCCTCCGCTCCGTCGTGGCCGCCGGCGGTCTCTGGGGGAGGAGCAGCACCGGCGCTGGAACCCGGGTGCTCGTGGAGTACGTCTCGGCCAATCCGACCGGACCCGTCCACGCCGGCCACGCTCGGGGCGCTGTCTACGGCGACAGCCTGGCCCGCATCCTCCGGGCCGTCGGTCACGAGGTCGACGAGGAGTTCTACGTCAACGACCGCGGCGTGCAGATGCAGGCCTTTGCGGCGTCGCTCGCAGCCCGTGCTGCCGGGGAGGAACCACCCTCCGACGGCTATCGGGGTGATTACATCGCCGAGTGGGCCGCTGAGATGCCATCAGGCTCGGATCCGCTCACCTGGGGTGAGGCCCGCGCCCTGCTCGACCAGCAGGAGGTGCTCGCCGAACTCGGGGTGGTGTTCGACGACTGGTTCTCAGAACGTCGGATGGTCAACAGTGGAGCGATCGACACGACGCTTCAGGACCTTCGAACCCGAGGCGTCGTGTTCGACTCCGATGGCGCCACCTGGTTGCGTTCCACCGACTTCGGCGACGACAAGGATCGCGTGCTGGTCAAGTCCGACGGTGACGTCACCTACCTGCTGCCCGACATCGCCTACCACCGGGACAAGTTCGCCCGCGGCTACGACCTGCTCGTCGACGTCTGGGGCGCGGATCACCATGGATACGTCCCGAGGATGCGCGCCGCCATCGAGGCACTCGGTCATGCCCCGTCGTCACTTGAGGTTGTGATCACGCAACTCGTGCGGCTCGAACGGGGTGGGCAAGAGGTTCGTATCTCCAAGCGGTGGGGCGATCTGATCACACTCCGCGACCTGATCGAAGAGATCGGCCCGGACGCCGTTCGGCTGACCTACCTGCTGCAGTCGGTCGACTCTCCGCAGACCGTCGACCTCGACGTCGTGGTGTCGGAGTCCAACGAGAACCCCGTCCATTACATCCAGATGGCCAACGCCCGTCTTCGATCCATCGATCGGGTGGCTGCCGAACGCGGGCTCGAGCGCGCCCCGCTCGGGTCGGTCGACCTGTCGGTTCTGGTCGACCAACGTGAACTCGAGGTACTGCGCACGCTCGAGCTGCTGCCCGAGGTCGTCGAGCTCGCCGCCCGGGAGCGGGCACCGCACAAGGTCACCACGTGGGTGCGTGACCTGGCCTCGGCGGTGCACGGCTTCTACCACGACTGCCCCGTCCTGCATCCCGACACACCGGAACCGGTGCGTCAGGCCCGCTGGTGGCTCGCTTCTGCTGCGGCCACCGGCTTGCAGGTCGGCCTCGAGTTGCTCGGGGTGACGGCCCCGGAGCAGATGTGACGGCGTCGTCGGCACCGTTGGACGCAGCGCTGCTCCCCGACTTTGCCACGTTCGACAGCGACGGTCGTCTCTCGATCGGAGGATGCAGACTGGTCGACCTGGCCGAAGAGTTCGGCACGCCGGTGTTCGTCTACGACGAGGCCCATCTCCGTGCCCGGTGCGCCGAGGCGGTCAGTGTGTTCGGCAACGGTCGGGTGATCTACGCCACCAAGGCGTTCCTGTGTCGGGCCATGGCTCGGCTCGCCGTCGAGGAGGGGCTCCGACTCGACGTGGCCACCGGTGGTGAACTCGAGGTGGCGCTCGCCGCCGGGGTTCCCCCCGAGCGGCTCGAGATGCACGGCAACAACAAGTCCGCCGGTGAACTCGAACGTGCCCTGCACGTCGACGTCGGGCGGATCGTCGTCGACAGCACCGACGAACTCGACCGGATTGAAACGCTCGTCGCCGCAGGCGCCCCGCGACCGAGGATCCTCCTGCGGATCAACCCCGGAATCGAGGTTCACACCCACGAGCACGTCCAGACGGGCGTACTCGACTCCAAGTTCGGCTTCCCGCTCGCCACGGGTCAGGCCGATGAAGCGGTGCGGCGCGCCGCAGCGTCACCGGCGGTCGACCTCGTCGGCCTGCACATGCACATCGGATCGCAGGTGTTCAGTGTCGAGAACTTCGCTGCTGGAGTGCGCGCCGTGGCTCCGTTCGTCCGGGCGGTCGACCTGGGGGAGTTCGTTGTCGGCGGTGGACTGGGCGTGGCCTACGTCACCGGCGAGAGCGCCCCGAGTCTGCGGGAGTGGGGGAGCGCCGTCCTCGCCGTCTGCGCTCAGGAGCGCATCGCCGCTGAGGTGTCCGTCGAGCCGGGCCGGGCGCTCGTCGCTGCTGCGGCGGTGACGCTCTACACCGTCGGGACGATCAAGTTCATCCCCGGGGTCCGCACCTACGTGGCCGTGGACGGCGGGATGAGCGACAACCCTCGTCCCGTGCTCTACGGGAGCGGCTACGAGACCTTCCTGCCGCGGGCGGCGGCGTCGCGTCGTGAGATGCCGGTTCGACTCGTCGGCAAGCACTGCGAGTCCGGCGACCTCCTCGTTGCCGACGGCGCTCTGCCCGCCGATGTGGCCGTCGGGGACGTGGTCGCCACGCCGGTCACGGGTGCCTACGGCCACTCGATGGGCTCGAACTACAACAAGGTCCTGCGCCCCCCCGTGGTGTTCGTGCGTGATGGCATGGCCCGTCTGGTGGTGCGGCGTGAGACGGTGGACGATCTGCTCGCCACAGACCTCGGTTGAGCGTACCGATCCGGGTTCGCGGCTCCACCCGCTCGCCGGTAGCGTGTCCCGGTGACCGAGAACCCGGACCGTCCCGCTCCGCGAACCGTGAGGGTCGGGCTGTTGGGATGTGGAACGGTCGGTGGCGCCCTCACGGAACTGGTCACCGGTCGTTGCGATGACATCGCCGCTCGCACCGGGGTGCGTCTCACGGTGTCGCGCATCGCCGTCCGTGACGCTCGACGTCCACGCCAGGTCCAGCTCGCAGATGCGGTCCTGACCGAGGATCCGGCCTCGGTCGTCACCGCTGATGACGTCGATGTCGTGGTCGAGGTGATCGGGGGGATCGAACCGGCGCGAACACTGATCACCACGGCGTTGCGCTCCGGCAAGCCGGTCGTGAGCGCCAACAAGGAATTGCTGGCGCACCACGGAGCGGAACTGTTCGAGCTCGCCGATGCCCACGGTGTGGATCTGCTGTTCGAGGCCGCAGTGGCGGGCGGCATCCCGTTCGTCCGGCCGCTGCGGGAGTCGCTCGCCGGCGAGGACGTGACCCGGGTGATCGGCATCATCAACGGCACGACCAACTACATCCTCACCAAGATGACCGAGGAGGGGTGGAGCTACACCGAGGCGCTCGCCGAGGCTCAGGCGCTCGGCTACGCCGAGGCCGACCCCACCGCCGACGTCGGCGGCTTCGACGCCGGTGCCAAGGCGGCGATCATCGCCGGGATTGCGTTCGGCGTGGCGCTCAGCGCCGAGGACGTCCATCACGAGGGGATCACCGAGGTCTCCGCCGACGACATCGCCACCGCCCGGCGGCTCGGGTTCCAGATCAAGTTGCTCGCAGTGGCGGAGCGGTTCGACGACAACAGCGTGGCGGTGCGGGTCCATCCGACGATGGTCCCCGAAGAGCACCCTCTGGCGTCGGTGCGTGACAGCTTCAACGCCGTGTTCGTGGAGGGCCGGGCCGTTGGTGAGCTCATGTTCTACGGCCGTGGTGCCGGAGGCGGTCCGACTGCCTCGGCAGTTCTCGGCGACGTCATCGACGCCTCCGTCAACCTGGTGCAGGGATCGCACGCCTCTCTCGGTGTGTTCACGCCGGCGTCGTTGCGGCCACAGTCCGAACTGCCGTCGGCGTTCTACCTGGCGGTGGAGGTGGCCGATCAACCCGGCGTGCTGGCCACGGTCGCCGGAGTGTTCGGCACCAACGGCGTGTCGATCCGCTCCATGGAGCAGGTCGGTGCCGATGGGGACGCCACGGCGAGGCTGGTGTTCATCACCCACGCAGCCCGAGAAGCCGATGTCTCGGCGACACTGATCAAGCTCCGGTCGCTGGACGTCGTGGGGTCCATCGACTCGGTGATCCGCGTTCTCGGCGACGCCTGACGTGCGTTACGTCTCGACCAGGGGTGGCGGCGAGCCGCGGTCGTTCGCCGATGTCCTGCTCGACGGCCTGGCCCGCGACGGCGGGCTCTACGTTCCTGAGGCCTGGCCGGTGCTGCCCCCGCTGGCCGACCTGCGCGGGCGGTCGTTCGCCGAGATCGCAGTGGCGGTCACGTGGCCCTTCATCGACGGAGCGATCGAACGTCTGGACTACGAGCGCATCGTCGATGAGGCGTACGCCACCTTCGACGTGCCAGAGGTCTGTCCCGTGATTCCCATCGGGACACTTCCGTCGGGGGCGCCACTGCACCTCCTCGAGTTGTACCGGGGACCGACGCTGGCGTTCAAAGACGTGGCGCTCCAACTCGTCGGGCGCCTCTTCGATCACGTGCTGTCGCTGCGCAACGAGCGGATCTGCGTGCTCGGAGCGACCTCGGGCGACACCGGATCTGCCGCCATGGACGCCTGCGCCGGACTGGATCGAGTGGATGCGTTCATCCTCTTCCCCGCCGGTCGCACCTCGGAGGTCCAGCGACGTCAGATGACCACGCTCACCGCCGCCAACCTCTGCGCCGTCGAGATCCCGGGGACCTTCGACGACTGTCAGGACCTGGTCAAGGCTGCATTCGCCGACACGTCGTTTCGAGACGATGTGCACCTCGCTGCGATCAACTCGATCAACTGGGCCCGGGTGATGGCGCAGATCACCTACTACGTCACCGCCCACCTCGCCGTGCGTGATGACGACGGACCGGTTTCCTTCGTCGTGCCGACCGGCAACTTCGGCAACGTGCTCGCCGGCTGGGTGGCGGCCCGTGGGGGACTGCCGGTCGATCGCCTGGTCGTGGCCTCGAACCGCAACGACGTGCTGACCCGGTTCTTCACGACCGGCACCATGTCGCTCGCCGAGGTGGTCCCTACGACGAGTCCGTCCATGGACATCCAGGTGTCGTCCAACCTGGAGCGGTTGTTGTTCGAGGTCCTGGACCGGGACGGGCCGGCGGTCGCCGAGCTGTTGGGGCGCTTCCGGGGCGAGGGCGCCGTGTCGGTCACCGGTGCCGTGCTCGACGCGCTGCGCTCCGAGTTCGACTGCGGTCGGCTCGACGACGAGTCGGCCGCACGGGTGATCCGGGACGTGCACCACCGGACCGGTCTGCTGCTCGACCCGCACACGGCCGTGGGCCTGGGCGTGGCCGAGGAGCTCGCCGACGGGGGGCCGCTGTCGGATCCCGAGGTCCCGGTGGTCTGCCTGGCGACGGCCCACCCGGCCAAGTTCCCCGATGCCGTCGAGGGGGCGACCGGGATCCGACCGGCGCTGCCGGAGCGACTCGGTGACCTGTTCGACCTGCCGGAACGGATCGCACGGGCCGAAGCGGACCTCGCTGACCTCGAGGACCTCATTCGTCAACGACTCGGTTGACCGGGGCGATGTGAAGCGGATTCGGCCGGGCTGGACCAGAGGGTGGTTGTCTCGACCCGCTCGCTGATCTAGAGTTGGCTCGCTGTTCCGATGCGGAGCCGATGGGCGGCGGTGAACCACACCGTCAGTCGTACCGGCCTCGACCGTCCCTCTCGCTTCAACCACGTTCACCTGTTGGTGTGGTCGGTGGCGAGAACAGACGGGACCGTGTCGCTCTTCACCAACCACACGGTGCACTCCGGCACGAACGTGTGGGCCGGCAGAAGTGCGGGGCGGAGCGGAGCCTCCACCGGTCGCCAACGATGACGATCCGGTACGCCATGGCGATCCGACTCGATCGGATCGAAGAATTGCCACCCGGGACCGGGTGGTCAGATGCGAAAGGGAGACAGTTGAGTCTCGACGCAGTTGATCTCGAGAGCCTCGAGCGGAAGGACCGGGCGGAACTGGCCCAGATCGCCGAGACGCTCGGAGCGAAGCCCACGAGTCGGACCCGCAAGGCCGACATCATCGGCATGATTCTCGAACTGGTGGGAGCCGATGGCCTCGCAGATGACTCCGCTGGTGGTGGGGTGTCCGGATCGAACGGGTCTGCAGCATCCACAGCGGGCTCGGAACGCCGCAACGGGAGCGCCTCATCAGCAGAGCACTCGGCCGCACCATCGACCGACGTGGCGTCCGCTGAGGATGCCGAGGCCGCAGGTCCCGATGCCGCAGGTCCCGAGGCCGCAGGTCCCGAGGCCGCAGGTCCCGAGGCCGCAGGTCCCGAGGCCGCAGGTCCCGAGGCCGCAGGTCCCGAGGCCGCAGGTCCCGAGGCCGCCGGTGGTACAGACGCCACCACCGCCGAGCGCCCGGGATCCTCCGGTTCTCAACCCCAGCAGCAGCAGCGATCCGATTCCCATCGCCAGGGTGGTGACGGAGACGGGCCTGAGTCCGGTAACCGTCGTCGTCGAGGTCGGCGCCGCAACCGTGGCGGGGACCGTGAGCGCACCGAGGACGGGCCCGATCAACAGTGGGACGGCGAGCCGATCGAGGTCGACGGTCACCTCGACCTCCGTGACGAGGGCTTCGGTTTCCTGCGGGTCAAGGGGTACCTGCCGAATCGAGACGATCTCTACGTGTCGCAGAAGCTGGTGCGCCAGCTCGGTCTGCGCAAGGGTGACCACGTCAGTGGCGCCGGTCGCCCAGCGACCCGTAACGAGAAGAACGGTGCGCTCCTGCGCATCGACACGGTCAACGGGATCGACCCCGAGCAGGCCCGTCGGCGTCCCCGGTTCGAGGATCTGACTCCGCTGTTCCCCGACTCGAGGCTCCGGCTCGAACGAGCCGATCAACCTCTGGACATGACATCTCGGATCATCGACCTGATCTCGCCCATCGGGAAGGGGCAACGCGGACTGATCGTCTCGCCTCCGAAGGCCGGCAAGACCACGGTGATGAAGACGATCGCCCAGTCGATCGAGCACAACAACCCCGAGGTGCACCTCATGGTCCTCCTCGTCGACGAACGCCCCGAGGAGGTCACCGACATGCGGCGGTGCGTTCGGGGCGAGGTGCTTGCCTCGACCTTCGACCGTCCGTCGGACGAACACACGAAGGTTGCCGAGATGGCGATCGAACGAGCCAAGCGCCTCGTGGAGGACGGCCAGGACGTCGTGATCATCCTCGACGGAATCACCCGTCTCGCCCGGGCGTACAACCTGGCGGCCCCGGCGACCGGCCGCATCATGTCCGGCGGTATCGACACCGGGGCGCTGTACCCGCCCAAGAAATTCTTCGGCGCGGCCCGCAACGTCGAGGAGGGTGGTTCACTCACCATCCTCGCCACTGCCCTCGTCGAGACCGGCTCGAAGATGGACGAGGTGATCTTCGAGGAGTTCAAGGGCACTGGCAACATGGAACTGCGACTCGACCGACGGGCGTCGGAGAAGCGCATCTACCCGGCCATCGACGTCGATGCGTCCTCGACCCGCCACGAGGAGCTGTTGTTCGACCGGGACCAGCTCCAGCAGGTCTGGAAGCTCCGCCGGGTTCTCTCCGGGCTGGCCAACGAGGGCAACCCCGGTGCCGGGCTCGAGTTGCTCATCGACCGCATGAAGACATTTCCCAACAACGACGTGTTCCTGGCGGAGATCGCCAAGGCGCCAGGGGTTCCCGGCTGACCGACGCAACGGCGACATGGCGTGAGGACCCGTCCGCCGTCCATACTTGAGCCTCGCTCCGTCGCTCTGGCTGCGGCGGAGGACCGATCGATTCGACCCCGCTGATCGCGGCGGGTCGTGAAGGGACTAACGATGAAGCAGGACATCCACCCCGAGTACCGGTACGTGGTGTTCCAGGACACCTCCTCGGGTGACACGTTCCTCACCCGCTCGACCATCTCCACCACCGAGACCACCACGTGGACCGACGGTTCGGAGTACCCGCTGGCCAAGGTGGAGATCTCGGCGTTCACACACCCCTTCTTCACCGGTCAGATGAAGATCGTCGACACCGCCGGCCGGGTCGAGCGCTTCGAGCGCCGCTACGGCAAGCGCCGCAAGGCAGCCGCCAAGGCCACGGAGCCCGAGGCTGCCGCAACGCCTGCGGAGCCTGAGGCTGCCGAGTCCTGAACCTGTCTCCAGTCGCCGAGGTGGCCCTCAGCGAGGATCGGCGAACCGCACTGCGAACCGCAGCGCTCGCCGCTGTGGTGCGATCGATCGACGGATCCGAGATCCCCGTCGACGACGTCGCCGCCGTGGGTTCATCCGCTGTCGGCGTGGTCCGAGACGGTACCGCCGAGGTTTTCGTCGAGCAGTCCACGCCCGGCACGATCGCCGGTGCAGTGTTGTGGGCCGACCGGTGCCACGCCGAGCACCTCCGACTCATCGTGGATCCACCGGCTCTTGGTGCACTCCGATGGGCGTCACGATTCACCACGCCGACGACGGTGTTCGAGCGCAATGGTGCCACCGCTGTCCTCGTTGATCCCGCACGTCTCCTCGACCCTGCGTTTCCTCTCGACTCCGGTGCTCCCCTCGAGTTCGCTGAGCCGGTCGGTTCCCGACCTCTCGCCGACGATGCCGACGACGTCGGGCTCCGAGACCTCATGTCCGCCGCCGGCCTCGAGGTGGTCACCGAGGACGGAGTGGTGACCGGCGAGGTGCTCGGCCTCGAGGTCGCCCGCCTCGTCGTGTGGCCGGTCGACTCCGGTGGCGACGGTCGGGTCCACCTCGAGGTGGGGGTCGGGCGGTTCGACCGTGACGCTGCGGCTGCGGTTCATCCGGGGGAGGCCGCAGAGGTGTCGCTGCGGCGGACGATCGACGCCGTGGCGCCACATCGCGTTGCGGGGGCTGTCGCTCATCCGGCGGCGCTGCTCGCCCGGGAGCGCTGGCTGCGCCGGTCGATCATCGACGACCCATCGGCGCTCGGAGTCGATGTGAGCGATCTCGAGCCGACCCCGACCACGGTTCGACGTTCGGGTGTCCGAGATGTGGCGCCGGCCGCTGCCCTGGGCCGGGACGAGGCGGGCGGAGAGGTACTCGTGGTGTGCTCTGTCGGATCCGACCTCGGGTTCGTGCCGGTGGCTGCTGACACCCGAGCCGTCCGCCACCCGGGGGCACGACTCGTCCTCGTCGTGCCGGAACGGGACCTCCTCGTCGGTACACGGCGACTCGGCGAACTGGTGGTCGGGGGCGCCGAACTCGTGGGCGTCAGCCCGCCGTGGGACCCTCCGTCGGGCGGTCAACTCGGAGGGACAGGGTCGTGATCGATCCGGCGGTCCTGGCGCGCCTCGAGGCCATGGAGGCCGAGTTCGTGTCCTGTGGGGACCTGCTCGCCGATCCGGAGGTGGTGGCCGATCGCCGGCGCTACGTGGAGATGACGCGCCGCTACCGTGCACTCGAGCAGGTGGCGGAAGCACTCAACGAGTGGAGGGACGCCCGGGCCGATGCACGAGCAGCGGGGGAGTTGCTCGCCGAGTCGACCGGCGCCGATGCCGACCAACTCCGAGCCGAGGTGGCGAGTGCGGAGGAGCGGGTCGTTCGTTGCGAAGCCGACCTGCGCTCCCTCCTGCTCCCACCGGATCCGTTCGACGACCGGGATGTCATCCTGGAGATCCGCGGCGCCGAAGGTGGTGAGGAGGCCAACCTGTTCGCCCGCGATCTCTGCGATATGTACTGGGCCTGGGCGATCCGTCAGGGTTGGCGGGTCGAGGTGCTCCACGAGTCCGTGTCGGACCTCGGCGGCTACAGCGAGGTCGTCCTGCGTCTCGCCGGCGAAGGCGTCTGGTCGCGACTGAAGTTCGAAGCCGGACCGCACCGGGTGCAGCGCGTCCCCGTGACGGAGTCGCAGGGACGCGTACACACGTCCTCGGCCACCGTCGTCGTCCTCCCCGTCGCCGACGAGGTCGAGGTCGAACTCGACCCGGGTGACCTGCAGATCGATGTCTTCCGTTCCTCCGGTCCCGGCGGGCAGTCGGTCAACACCACCGACTCCGCCGTTCGTGTGACCCACCGGCCCACCGGCATCACCGTGTCCATGCAGGACCAGAAGAGCCAGTTGCAGAACCGCAACCGGGCGCTCGAGGTGCTGCGCTCACGCCTCTGGCAGCTCGCCTCTGCCGAACAGGCCGCCGAGGCGAGCGGCCAGAAGCGCTCGCAGATCGGCGGCGGTGGTCGCTCGGAGAAGATCCGCACCTACAACGTCAAGGACAATCGGGTCACCGACCACCGCATCGGTCTCACCCTGCACGCACTCGATCGGGTGCTCGCCGGGGATCTCGACTCGTTGAGCGATGCGCTGCTCGCAGCAGACCGGGAGCGCCGTCTGCGTGAGGCGACGTGAGCACCAGCTGGCGGGACCTCGAGGTGTGGGCGTCCGGAGAGCTCGCCGGCGCCGGGTTGTCCGCAGCTCAGCGTGAGGCCCGTTGGATGGTGGAGCAGGCATCCGGGTTCGACGGAGCGGAATTGTTCGACGAACTCGATGCGACACCGGTCGAACGGGCCGAGGTCCGTCTCCGGAGCATGGTTGAACGACGGATCGCCGGAGAGCCGCTGCAGTACGTGCTCGGCCGCTGGGGATTTCGATCGCTCGACCTGGCGGTGGATCGACGCGTCCTGATCCCCCGACCCGAGACCGAGTCGGTCGTCGACGAGGTGCTCGCAGAGGTCGATCGCCTCGCCGGACCGGATCGGGAACCCGTCACCGTCGTCGACCTCGGCACCGGTTCCGGTGCGATTGCGCTGTCGGTGGCCTCGGAACGGGCCGTCACGACGGTGTGGGCCACGGATGTGAGCGCCGATGCGCTCGTCGTGGCGACCGCCAACCTGAGCGGTCTCGGGCGGGCGGCGGCGCGGGTCCGCCTGGCGCAAGGATCGTGGTTCGACGCACTTCCCGACGAACTGCGATCCGCTGTCGGGGTGATCGCCTCCAATCCGCCCTATGTCGACCCGGCCGCCGCTCTCCCGAGCGAGGTCCATGAGTGGGAGCCTCACATGGCGCTCTACGCCGGTGACATCGGCCGGTCGTCGCTCGACGTGCTGGTGCGGGGGAGTGGTGCGTGGCTGCGCCCGGACGGAGCGCTGGTGTGTGAGATCTCACCGGAACAGGCGCAGTGGGTGACCGACCTCGCCGAGGAGCACTACTGCGAGGCCCGGGTGCACCCCGACCTCAGCGGACGGGACCGTGTGCTCGTGGCCCGCTTTCCGAGACGGTGACGGCCGCCGGCGTCGGCCAGCGGGCACCGAGTGCGGTCGAGCGGACGCCGTGTAGGGTCGCCGTCGGAGGTGGTCATGTCGTCCAAACCTGAACCCGATCCCGTGGTCCTCGACGGTGTCCCGTTCTTCGCCGAGATCGGGTCGGAGGAACGTCGACGGATCCTGACGTTGTCGACGCCACGAACTGCGGCCGCCGGCGATTTGATCCTCGATCAGGGCGACACCGCCGTTGAGTGTTTCCTGCTGGTGTCGGGTTCGGTGTCGGTGTACGTCCGGGGCGACTACATCGCTTCGATCGGGCCCGGGTCGATGGTGGGTGAGATGGCGTTGGTGGACCACCGACCGCGGTCGGCGTCGGTGGTCGCCGATGTGCCGACTGATCTGCTCGCGTTTCGGACCAAGGAGTTCAAGACGTTGCTCGAGGAAATGCCTCGGGCCTCCGAGCACATCCTCGCTGAACTGCAACGCCGTCTCGATCGCAACTCCGGCGCCTGAGCGGCATTCCACCCGGCTGGGTTCAATCGTCGAGCCGTAACTCGTTCCCGGCGACTGTGACACTCTGGCCGCCGACGTCGGTGGTCTCGAAGACCTCCATGACGTCGACGTCGTTCGACACGGCCCACACCCGTTGACCGTCGGGAGTGATGCATGCGGCGTGCGCCCGTTGCGCTGAGCCGTCTCGTTCGTGGACGACGGTCCACCCTTCGATCGTCGCCGCCCCGTGGTGCCCATCGAGCACTGTGCGGCCGGGTACGGCGCCGATCTGATCCTGAGGCCTGGCGTAGCGGAAGCCGTCCACCGGTGGCTCGGTCGAGTAGACCCCGAAGGCGTGCTTGTCCACGTTCCCGCCGTTGGCAGTGACGAGCCCGGTGCTGCCGGGGTCGGCGCGGAGCACGTCGACCATTGTGGCGAGCGCATGGCTGACGGGGTTGTTCCAGGGGCCGCCGGCGAAGGGCAACCCCCCGTAGACCGTGAGTTGCCGATCGGTGGAGATACCGAGTTCCCGACAGGCGAGTTGTACCGCCGAGGGGAAGCACGAGTACAGGTCGATGTGATCCACCTCCTCGGCGGTGGTCCCGGCGAGCTCCAACGCCAGGCTTCCGGCAATGCCGATCGCTGGCGAGGTGACGAGGTCCCGACGCTCGGACATCACCCGGTCGACGCCGTCGGTCCCGGCGTGGATGAACACCCACCGGTCGGTCGGTACGCCGAGCGACCGGGCCCGCTCGACCGAGCAGATGATGCTGCCTGCCGCCATGTCGACGTCAGGGTTGGCGACCATCCGCTTGGTGTAGGGGAACCCGACGATCCGGTTCTCTGCGGTGGGGGTCGTGAGCTCCTCGGCCGAGAGTGCCTCGCGCCGCCAGGCGTTCGGGTTGGCGGCTGCCACCTCCGAGAACCTCGACCACATGGTGCCGATCGACCGGAGGTGCTCCTCGAGCGAGCGGCCGGAGGCGTGCCAGAGCGCCGTCTCGAACAGCGGGTAGGCCTGCGTCGGCATGGCGATGCCCAGTGCGAACTCAGCCGGGTGGCCGAAGTTGAATGCGCCGTCCTCGTCCCAGTCGGCTCGGAGGTCCTCGGGCTGCACGGTCCACTCGGGTCGCCCCCCGGCCCGTTTGGTCGCGATCCGGGTCCGATACGCCTCACCGCCGACGACGACACCGAGGTCGGCATCGCCGGCGGCGATCGCCGCTGCCAATCGGTTGACGAGCATCTGCGGGGTGTTCCCACCCATCGACGGGTACCAGGTGGTTGAGGAGGCGCCGTGGCGCTCGGCGATCAGGCGCCCCGGGTCCCGGTACCCCCAGGAGACGACCGGGACCACCGCCACCACGTCGGTGGAGCCCAGCACATCGCTCACGCCGGTGTCGTCGGCTGCTGCACGCAGTGCGATCTCCATGAGCTCGAGTGGTTCGAGCGGGTCGGCGCCCTGATCGGTTCGTTGCAGGTGCTGTCCCACACCGATGATCACCGGTGTCCTCGGGTCGATCCGGTCGTCGATCATCACGATTTCCTCCTGCGGACGTTCCTGCGCCGTGGGTCCTCCGCACGAGCGTGAGCCGGAACTCTACGGTCGGGATCGGACCGGTGGTGAACCGGCGGCGCGGTAGTCTCAGATCGAGTCATCCGGCGCAGCCGCTGGATCCCAGTGAGGAGTGCATCTGAACATGCCGTGGCCCAGCGAACGAGACTCCGATGTGTTCGACCTGATCGAGCGTGAGGTGACCCGGCAGAACGAGGGGCTCCAACTCATCGCCTCGGAGAACTTCACGTCGCCGCAGGTGATGGACGCCGTTGGGTCGGTCCTGACCAACAAGTACTCCGAGGGCTACCCCGCCAAGCGCTACTACGGCGGCAACGAGTTCGTCGACGAGGTGGAGGACCTCGCTCGCGATCGGGTGTGCGCCCTGTTCGGCGCCGATCACGCCAACGTCCAACCCCATTCCGGGGCCAACGCCAACCTCGGTGTGTACCTGGCGCTCCTCGATCCGGGGGCGACGGTGCTCGGACTCTCCCTCGACCACGGCGGGCACCTCACCCACGGCTCCCCGGTGAACATCTCTGGTCGCTTCTACGACTTCGTCTCCTACGGAGTCACCCCGGGTGATGAGCGGATCGACCTGGATCAACTCCGGGACCTGGCCCTCGAGCATCGACCGGCCATGATCGTTTCGGGTGCCACCGCCTACCCCCGCTCGATCGACCCAGCTCCGATACGTGAGATCTGCGACGAGGTGGGTGCGTTGTTCATGTTCGACGCCGCACACATCGCCGGACTCATCGCCGGGGGCGCCCACCCCAGTCCGGTTCCGTATGCCGACGTGGTCACGTTCACCACCCACAAGACGCTCCGCGGTCCCCGCGGTGGATGCATCCTGTCCCGATCCGAGCACGCCGCCGCCATCGACAAGGCCGTGTTCCCCGGACTGCAGGGCGGTCCACTCGAGCACGTCGTGGCCGGCAAGGCGGTGGCGTTCCGTGAGGCCGCCACCCCGGAGTTCCGGGACTACGCCCACCAGATCGTCGCCAACGCCCGGGCGATCGCCGATGCGCTCAGTGCCGACGGATGCCGCCTCGTCTCCGGCGGGACCGACAACCACCTGGTGCTCCTCGACCTCCGCAGCATCAGCGAGAACCTCACCGGCAAGGAGGCGCAGGTGGCCCTCGACGCTGCCGGTATCACGCTCAACAAGAACACCGTGCCCGATGATCCCCGTTCACCCTTCGTGACCTCCGGCCTCCGGATCGGTACGCCGAGCGTCACGACGCAGGGCATGGAGGAACCGGAGATGCTGCAGATCGCCGAGCTGATGATGCGGGTCCTGCGCTCACCTGCCGATGCCACCACGATCGACGAGGTGCGCAGCGAGGTCCGGACGCTCTGCGGGAAGTTCCCCGTCTACTGAGCGACTACCGAGCGACCTCACCCGGGGCTGCAGCGAGCGAGCACTAGCCTCACAGTCGTGCAGGCCTACCTGTTGGTGTTCGCCGTGGCCCTTGTGGTCGCCGCCGCCTGCGTTCCGGGTCTCCGGGCACTCTCGGTCCGATTCGGGGCGATGGCCGAGCCGGGGGATCGCAGCGTCCACGAGGAGCCCACTCCGATCCTCGGTGGAACAGCGCTCTACCTCGGTCTGCTCGCTGCGATCGGTGTGGCGTGGTTCATTCCCGAGTTCGACCCGGTCTTCGATTCATCGGGCAACGTGCTCGGCGTCCTCGCTGCGGCGTCGGTGATGTGGCTCATCGGGCTCATCGACGACCTTCGTGACGTCTCGGCACCGGCGAAGGTGGCCGGGATGGTCCTCGCCGGATCCATCCTCTCGCTGGTCGGGCTCACGATCATCTACTTCCGGGTCCCGTTCGTGGGGTTCACGGTGCTCCCCCCGGACCTCTCGGCGCTCGTGTCGGTGTTGTGGGTCGTGGGGATGGCCAACGCCGTCAACCTGATCGACGGCCTCGACGGCCTCGCAGCTGGGATCGTGGCCATTGCCTCGGGTTCGTTCTTCCTCTACGGGTGGCGCCTGTTGGAGGTCGGGGTGATCGACGCCGGCAACATCGGGCCGCTCATTGCGATCGTCACCGTGGGCATCTGTCTCGGGTTCCTGCCGTTCAACGTGAGCCCCGCCCGGATCTTCATGGGTGACAGCGGTGCGCTCATGCTCGGTCTGCTGCTCGCAGCGTCGACCATGGCCGTGGGCGGCCAGTCCGATGACCCGTTCTCGGGTCAGGCGTGGTTCTTCTTCGCTCCGCTCGTGATCCCCCTGCTGATCCTCGGCGTCCCACTGCTCGACACCCTGCTCGCAATCGTGCGGCGAGCGACGAGCGGTAGTGGTGTCGCTACTGCCGACAAGCGGCATCTCCACCACCGGCTCGTGGAGATGGGTCATGGTCCCCGGTGGACGGTGGCGATCATGTGGGGCTGGACGGCGCTGCTCTCGGGGCTCGTGCTGGTGCCCGTCTACACCGGACGTGGGAACGGGATCATCCCTCTGGCGATTGCCGCCCTGGCGCTCGGGTTGTTCACGCTCATCGCACCACGCTGGCGCGCCCGTCAGGCGGCGGTGGGCTGACCGGGCCGTCTCAACCGGTAGTCACCGTCTGGGTGTCCCGCCCGGAGCGCAGCACCGTGCCCGGCGTCGCTCCGGTCGATCGGTCGTCCCGCACGACCTCCACCCCCCCGACCCACACACGGTGCATCCCGACCGCACCGGCGTACAGCCGCCCGGTGTCGCCGGGGAGGTCGTTGAGCAGCGTGAGCATCTCGGAGTCGAGCGTCGCCGGGTCGAACAGGGCCAGATCGGCGTGCGCTCCCGGCGTGACGATGCCCCGGTCGATCAGCCCGAAGAGCTGCGCCGGCACCGACGTGAGCATGCGTACGGCGTCGGGGAGCGTCGTCAGGCGCCGGCCTCGGAGGCAGTCGGCGATGAAGCGGGTGGTGTAGTTGGCGCCCTGCATCCGATCGAGGTGGGCGCCGGCGTCGGAGCCACCGAGCATGACCGCCGGGTGTTGCCAGGCGAGCCTCCGGAGTTCCCAGGACTCGGAGTCGTTGTCGGTGGCGCTGGGCCAGAGGACGGTTCGGAGCTCGTCGGCGAGCACGATGTCGATCAGGGTGTCGAAGGCATCGGCGTTGCGCTCGGCGGCGATGTCGCCGACGCGCCGGCCGCTGAGGCCATCGTTCGCCGGGGAGAACGTGTCGCCGATCACGTAGCCGTCCCAGCCGGTCAGGCGGGCGAACACGCCTGCATCGGGTGAGGAGGCGCGCTCGGCCATGAATCGCCGAGTGGCCGGGTCCCGGAGGCGCTCGATGCGTTCGGGGATCGGAAGCCCGAGGATCTCACCCCAATCCGGCATCATGTTGAGCGCACAGTGGTTGGCGAAGCTCATGTTCATGCCGACGATGACCGGCATGGTGAGGGCGACCACACGCGCGCCCTCGGCTCTGCAGCGGTCCATGGCGGCGAGTTGGTTCCGGTAGCGGTCAGGAGCGTGGGAGTCGACGGTCAACACATTCCAGTTCAGCGGTCGGTCGCCGGCCTTGGAGAAGGCGATCATGAACTCGATCTCGTCGTCGTCGAAACCGTCGAGGCAGCCGTCCGAGGCGAACTCGAGCGTCGTTCCCTCGTGCTCGCCCACCACAGCAGCGAGCGCGAGCAGTTCCTCCACGGTCGCCCGGCGCGACGCCACGGGCTCCCCGTCACCGTCGGAGTGGGTGCGGGCCCGGGTTGTGGAGAATCCGAGGCCGCCGGCTCGGATCGACTCCGCCAGCAGATCGCTCATGGCCCGGAGCTGTTCGGGTGAGGCGTCCTCGGTGGTCGCTGCCGGCCCCATCACCACGCGGCGGAGGGCGCAGTGGCCCACGAGGAATCCGGCATTCACCCCGAGCCGTCCGTCGAGGCGGTCGAGGTACTCCCCGAAACTCGACCAGTCCCAGTCGAGACCCTGCTCGAGTGCAGCGAGCGGCATCCCCTCGACCTTGGCCATCATGCGTCGTACGTAGTCGCCGTCCCCCGGTAGCAGGGGCGCCAGGGTGAACCCGCAGTTGCCCCCGATCACCGTCGTCACTCCGTGCAGCACCGACGGTGACGCAGTCGGATCCCAGAAGAGCTGGGCGTCGTAGTGGGTGTGGGGATCGATGAACCCCGGGGTCAGCACCAGACCGGTGGCGTCGAGTTCCTCGATGGCGTCCCGGTCGATGCGACCGGGTTCCTCGACCAACTCGATCCGCCCGTCGGTCACGGCGACGTCGGCCGGACGCTCCGGGGCGCCGCTCCCGTCGATGAGGGTGGCGTTTCGGATGATCAGGTCCATGGTGGCGTCCTTCGGGTGTCGGCTCAGGTGCTTGACGCGTTTCTGACACTCTGTCAGATTCTTGCTGCGCCACACCGCTGTCGGGACGAGTTGGATCGGTGGTCACCGGGCCACTGCCCGTATCCACGGCGCAGTCACGTGCTAGACAGATCACGTTCGAGCGGTCCGCCTTCGGCGGTCGCAGAAGACCGGGGGGAACCGACATGACAGACGTCAGCCGACGATTGCTGATCCCACTCGTAGCGGCGGTGTCGCTCGTGGCCGCTTCGTGCGGAGCGTCAGGTGATGAGTCCGGCGGTGAATCGGGCGGGGAACAGGCCGAGACCACGACCACCGTGGCCGACACGGGTGCGTCGTGGGGGGATCTGAAGAACGTGTGCGGCCCGGGAGAGGCCACTGTCGCACCCGGTGAGGGAACGAGCGCTCCCGGCACGATCAACGTCGCCGTCGGGAGCGACCGCAGCTCCGAGATCCGACCCGGCCTCAACAAGGAGCTCTGGGACGCATCGGTGGCCTTCGCCGAGTGGTGCAACGCCGCCGGTGGGATCCAGGGTCTGCAGATCGAACTCATCGACGCGGACGGGAAGCTCTTCGAGGTCGAGTCGGTCATGACGACGATCTGCACCGAGGCGTTCGCCATGGTCGGCGGCGCCTTCACCCAGGACGACCTCGAGTTCAGCGGCAAGGCCGGCTCGGACTTCCACCAGTGCAACATGATCGACATCCCCGGCTTCGCCGTGTCGCCGACCAAGGGCCTGTCCAACGGTCAGGTGCAGGTGATCCCGAACCCGCCGACCAAGAAGTCCACTCAGTGGCTCACCGACTTCAAGAAGCTCGAACCCGAGGATTCCAAGAAGAACATCGTGGTCTACGGGGAACTCCCGTCCCTCCAGGTCGTCAAGACGCAGTACGACGCTGCGGTCCAGCAGGTCGGCGGCATCGAACAACTCCCGGGGCTCCCGTACCCGGTGACGGGGCTGTCCGACTGGACGCCGCTGGCCCAGAAGGTGAAGGACTCCGGCGCCACGTCGCTCTACTGGATCGGCGAGCCGAGCAACGCCGCCAACCTCTTCAAGGCTCTCCGAGACCAGGGGTGGGAGGGCACGATCATCAACGAGACCAACATCTACGACGACAAGGTCTTCGCCGCCGGCCCGACCGCTGCGGAGGGAATCATCGTCCGGACCGCCTACCACCCGTTCGAAGAAGCAGATCAGTGGCCGGCGGTCCAGCAGTACCTCGACACGCTGGCGCAGTACGTTCCCGACGGCAAGGTGGCTTCGCTCGGCCTGCAGAGCACTTCGGCCTGGCTGTTGTTCGTTACGTCTGCGTCGACCTGTGCGGAGAAGAACGGTGGCGTGATTGACCGCACCTGCGTGATCACCGAAGCCGAGGCCGTCGAGGACTGGACCGCTGGAGGTCTTCATGCCTCGAGCGATCCGGGTCGCTCCGAGCCCACCGAGTGCGGTCTGCTCGTCGTGGCCAAGGGCGGGAAATGGGAACGCCTCTACCCGGAGGTCGGTGGCACCGACGACGACGGCGACGGGTTCCACTGTCCGCCCGACAGCGTGGCCACGGTGACCGAGGACCTCGGCGTCGAGGCGAAAATCAACCCGAAGTACCCGAACTAACCCGTAACCGGCTGACCTGACTCCGGCCCCGGCGACGCATGGACAAGTTCCTGGTCTTCACGATCGCCGGACTCTCCTCAGCGGCGATCTACGCCATCGCTGCATCGGGGCTGGTCGTCACCTACACGACGTCGGGCATCTTCAACTTCGCCCACGGCGCCTTCGGGATGCTGGCGGCGTTTGGCTTCTGGCAGGTCAGCGTCGCCTGGGGTGTGCCGACCATCCCGGCGGTGATCCTGATCGTGTTCGTGGCGGCGCCGCTCTTCGGTGCCGTGGTCGAGCGGGTCATCATGCGGGGAATCGAGGGTTCCTCGGACGTCGTGAAGATCGTCGTGACCGTCAGCCTCATGGTGGCGCTCCTCGGTCTGGCACAGGTCATCTGGCCGCCCGACGTCTCCCGGCCAGTGCCGCCGTTCTTCGAGGGCCGCTCCGTGGAATTCGCCGGGGTTCGGGTGCAGTGGTCCCGGCTGCTCGCTCTGGTCGTGGCGGTCGTGGTCGCCGGTGGGCTCCGACTCCTGTTCACCCGGACCCGTCTCGGCATCGCCATGCGAGCCGTCGTCGACGACCGCTCGCTGCTGCAGCTGAACGGAGGTCGGCCAGGTCGTACCGCCATGTTGTCCTGGGGGCTGGGGGCGGCGCTGGCCGCCATCTCCGGCGTGCTCTACTCGACCGAACAGACGCTCTCAGCCGTGACGCTGACGCTGCTGGTCGTCAACACCTACGCCGTCGCCGTGGTGGGGCGACTGCGGAGTCTGCCCGGGGCGTTCCTCGGAGCGGTCATCCTCGGCCTGGCCCAGTCCTACGTCACCGGGTACATCAACCCCGACCTGACCGTCGGGCCGATCGCTCTGGGGAACCTCGCCGCTGCGCTCCCGGCGATCATGTTGTTCACCGTCCTGCTGATCCAGCCCGAAGCCCGACTGCGGTCCCATGGAGCAGCCCGGCTGCGTCCGCCACAGCCGGTGCCGTCCCAACGGATCGCCGTGTTCGGCGGATTGGCACTCGTGTTGGTGCTCGCCGCGCTGGGGTCACTCATCGCGCCGTCGGACCTCGTGTTGGTCACGAAGGGTGCCGGGTTCGCCCTCATCACGCTCTCGCTGGTCCCCCTCACTGGTTACGCCGGCCAGATCTCGCTGGCCCAGTTGACGTTCACCGGGATCGGCGCCGTGGCGATGGCCGCCTGGGGGGCCAATGGATCGCCCCTCGCCGTTGCGGCGTCGATCGCCCTCTGTGCGGCGGTCGGAGCAGTGATCGCACTCCCGGCGCTACGGCTCTCCGGCATCTACCTGGCGCTCGCCACCGCTGCGTTCGCACTGTTCTGCACCGCGATGATCTTCAACCAGCAGCAGATCATCCCGAGCGGATCAGTGCAGGTGCCCCCGTTGTCGATCGGCCCGTTCACCGCCGATACCGACTTCAAGCAACTCGTCCTCCTGGCGATCCTGTTCGCTGGTACCGGCAATCTGTTGGTCTGGTTGCGCCGGAGTGCGTGGGGTCGGCGTCTGACGGCCATGAAGGACTCGCCGGTGGCGTGCGCCACCCTCGGCTTGAACCTCACATCGACCAAGGTCGGTGTCTTCGCCCTGTCTGCAGCGATCGCCGGCGCCGGTGGGGCGCTGGCCGGGAGGACCTTCACCGCCGACAACTTCGCCCTGCCGTCGTCGTTGCCGGTCACCATGCTCGCAGTGGTGGGTGGTATCGGATCCATCGCCGGAGCGTTCATGGGCGGCATGCTGCTCGGGGCGATCCCGATCGCATCGACGGTGTTCGCCGCCAATGCCATCGGTGTCTTCCGATTCGTCAGCATCCCGGTTCGTGACGTCCTGACGTTCACGCCGGGGCTCATGGGCATCTCGCTCGGTCGGGAACCCGACGGCGCAGCTCCACAGATCGCCGTGGGCTACCGAGCGGTCGGTCGGTCAGCAGCGGCGCTGGCGTTCACCGTCGGCGGGGTGGTGGCTCTGTGGTTGGCCACCCGGTTCGGCCCGTTGGCCAAGTGGTCGTTCGCAGCGGCGCTGTTCGTCTTCGTGGTGGCTGCAGTCCCTCTGTTGCCGCTGATTCTCCGGCCTGTCCTGCCGGAGGACACGGCGCCACCGCCCCGACGACTGGCGTGTGCGCTCTGGCTGGCCCTCGTCACGGTTGCCGCTGCGGTGTTCCCATGGGCCGATCGGATCTCCTCCAACGGTGTCCGGATCCTGTTGATCATCGTGTTCGCAGCACTCTCGGCCCGGGTGGCCATCGGGATCCTCGGAGTGGCACCGGAACAACTGCGCCGACCGATTCCGCCGTCGCCGGACCTCGTCGGCGTCGACCGGCCGCTGGTCCGCGCCGATGCGCTCGAAGCGACTCGTCAGATGGGTCTTAGCGAGGACGATTTCGAAGCGGAGGTCGAGGCGATCGGACTGGAACACGTCACCGCATCACGGGGTGCATCCGCTGTGGCCGGAGCCGACCGGTGAACGACGTGGCTCCCGTACTCGCCGTCGAGGGACTGTCGGTTCGCTTCGGTGGACACCTTGCGGTCAGCGACGTGTCGATCCAGGTCCACGCCGGTCGCATCACCGGTCTCATCGGCCCGAACGGTGCTGGGAAGACGACGACGTTCAACGCCATCTGTGGAGTGACCCCTCTGTCCGCTGGACGAGTGCGCCTCTCCGGGGAGGATCTCGGCCGGTTGTCGACCCACCAGCGCGCTCGCCGCGGTGTCGGGCGGACCTTCCAGCGTCTCGAGGTGTTCTCGTCGCTCACCGTCGCCGACAACGTGCGTGTCGGACTCGAGATCCGGCGGAGTTGGTCACGTCGACGGCCGCCCGCTCCGCAGTTCCTCGCCGGCGCCACCGACTCGTCGTTGACGGCCGACGACGAGGTGGACCTGATCGTGACCCGGATCGGGCTGGCGGACTCCGCCGACGTTCCCGTCGGTGCGCTGTCGACCGGGTCGGCGCGCAAGGTCGAGTTGGGGCGGGCCCTGGCGGCACGCCCCCGAGTACTCCTGCTCGACGAGCCGGCGTCCGGGCTCGATGACCGCGAGACCGGCGATCTCGGGGTCCTGCTGGGTGAGCTCGCTGCGGCGGGGCTCGGGGTTCTGCTCGTGGAGCACGACGTGGCCCTGGTCATGCGGGTGTGCGCAGACCTGTCGGTGTTGAACTTCGGTCAGGTCATCGCTTCGGGCACCCCGACGGAGGTGCAGTCCAACCGGGCGGTGCTCGATGCGTACCTCGGAGGTGACGAGGCGTTGAGATCCACAGCGCCGATCGTCGAATCCGAACTGGGGGCCAGCGGGTGAACGCGCCGCTCCTCGAGCTGCGCTCCATCTGCGCCGGTTACGGCACGATCGAGGTGTTGCACGGAGTGGACCTCGTCGTGCCTCCCTCGTCGGTGGTGGCGCTGCTGGGCCCGAACGGCGCCGGGAAGACCACGACCCTGTCGGTGGCCTGCGGGCTCATCCAGCCGACGGCGGGAACGGTCCTGGTGGCTGGACGCAACGTTGCGGGTGTGGCTCCGGAGGTGCTCGCCCGGAGGGGGCTGGTGACCATTCCGGAGGGTCGAGGGATCTTCCCCAACCTGACGGTGCGGGAGAACCTGCAGATGGCGACCCTCGCCGGGACCCGGCTCGCAGCAGTCGAGGAGGTCGCCTACGGACGGTTCCCCCGTCTCGCTGAGCGGCAGACGCAGGTCGCCGGCACGCTCTCCGGTGGCGAGCAGCAGATGCTGGCCCTCGCTCGAGGTCTCGCTGTCGATCCAGCAGTCCTCCTGCTCGACGAACTCTCCATGGGTCTGGCTCCCTTGATCGTCGAGGAGCTCTACGGGATCGTGGCGACGATCGCACGGTCGGGGACATCGATCCTGGTCGTCGAGCAGTTCGCCCGCACCGTCCTCGGTGTGGCCGACATCGCCGCCATCATGGTCAACGGGGTCATTCGTTCCGTCGGTGAGCCCGCTTCGATCGAGTCCGAGTTGTCCTCGGCCTATCTGGGAGGGTGATCATGGAACTGTTGTCGAACGGCTCGAACACTGCGTGTTATCGCATCCCAGCGAGCGTGATCAGCAACATCAACGTGAGTACCAGGGAGTGCACATGACCGCAACAGACACCGGGGCCGGATCGCCGGGAGATCCTGATCGCATCGCTCGCTTCCGCAGCGACATCGACGAACTGCGTATCGCCGGCTCGGGGGCCGGGGAACAGAGACTCCTGCTGCTCGGAGCCGTGCTCATGGTGATCGGCGTGGTGCTCGGGATCTTCGGGGCGGTCATGGTGGGAACCAGCGGCGGCTCGGCGGCCGATCAACGCGCCTACATGGCGCAGGGTTCGCTCCTCGGCCTGACGCTCGCCGTTGTCGGAGCGGCTCTGTTCGTCCGCTACTCCACAGCTCGGTTCCTCCGGTTCTGGTTGATCCGTTCCACCTACGAGGGTCGGGCGAACGCTGATCGGTTGGTCGCGTCGATCCGTTGGGCCGCCGGCGATCCAGAGGCCCCGGCTCCGGAAGTTCAGGCCCCGGCTCCGCCGGTTCAGGCCCCGGCTCCGCCGGTTCAGGCCCCGGCTCCGCCGGTTCAGGCCCCGGCTCCGCCGGTTCAGGCCCCGGCTCCGCCGGTTCAGGCCCCGGCTCCGCCGGTTCAGGCCCCAGCTCCGCCGGTGTTCCCCCCTTCGGAGGATCTGCGCTGAGGGTTGCTCCGATTCGCTCCTGAGCAGATTTGCGGCTCTGCAGGGCCGAACCTAGATTGCGCCTCGGTTCACAAAGTCTTGAACCACGCCGTCTGTGATGCCCGCCGATCCCGCCCGCCCCGATTCCTGCGACTCCGCGCCCTCTGTTGCGACGCGGACCGAGGTGCTCGCACGGGCGGCGCACCGGTCGTCGGCGTCGTTTGAGTTGGCCTTCGCTCCGGTGCTGATGGCGTTGATCGGCCTCTGGATCGACCGCACGCTTGGGACGACGCCGTGGTTCATCGTGATCCTGGCCGCCCTGGGCGTTGCCGGAGCCTCGGTCAAGGTGATCTACCAGTATCGCCACCTCATGGCCGCACACGATGCGACGGCGCCGTGGTCCGCCGACGACACGCCGACTCGACTCGACTCGGAACCGATCGCATGAGCGTGACCGAACCCCTCGGGGCGCGCATCGAAGGCCCTTCACCGGCCATGGCGGTGGCGGTCGACATCGTCAAGCGCGCCGTGTGGGTCGTCCCGGTGGCGCTGGTGATCTCGGCCGGGTTCTGGGGCGCCGACGGTGTGTGGTCGACGATGTACGGCCTGGCCATCGTCGTGATCAACTTCCTTCTCGCCGGGTGGATGCTCGCCGTGACCGGCCGCATCGGGGCTGCGGCCATGGGCGCTGCTGCGTTGTTCGGCTTCCTGCTGCGACTGGGGCTGATCATGGTGGCGGTGCTCGCCGTGCGGAATGCCCCATGGGTCGAACTCGTCCCGCTCGGCCTGACGATCATCGTCACGCACCTGCTCCTGTTGTTCTGGGAGCTGCGCCACGTCTCGGCCTCGCTGGCGTTCCCCGGCCTCAAGCCCGGGCCGACACCCAATCCGTACCTGCCCGTTCGTGACCGGACCGACGAGACCGTCGGGTCGGACTCCGGAACCGTGAGGAGTGACCATCCATGAGTGCCCCCGTGTCCACTGGAGTCCTCTCGATCTTCGCTGCCGGTGGTGAAGGAGGCGGAGGACTCCAGTTCCCGCCTGTTGACAATCTCGTCAAGTGGCCGGCGTGGTTCTTCCAGGGAACACCGTTCGAGTTCAACAAGATCACGTTCATCGACTTCATTGCGTTCATCGTTCCGGTCGCGTTGTTCTTCATCGTCTCCCGCAAGCCGCAGGCCGTTCCGCGAGGTCTGCAGAACCTCATGGAGTCCTCGCTCGACTTCATCGACAAGCAAGTCATCCAACCGGCGATCGGTCCGGACGGGCTGCGGTACATGCCCATGCTCGTGGCGATGTTCTTCTACATCTGGATCGGGAACGTCTTCGAGATCATTCCGACGGCGCACATGCCGGCCAACGCCCGGATCGCCAACCCGCTGATCCTGGCGATCGTGACCCTCGTCATGTTCATCGGCGTCGGCGTCAAGCACCACAAGCTCGGGTACTTCAAGGAAGTGCTCTTCCCGCCGGGGGTGCCCAAGGCGCTCTACTTTCTGGTGACGCCCATCGAGGTGTTGTCGACGTTCATCATCCGGCCGTTCTCGCTGGCGGTCCGGCTTTTTGCGAACATGCTGGCCGGGCACATCCTGCTCGTGACCTTCTCGGTGCTGTGCATCACGCTCTGGGGATTCCAGATCCTCAACGTTGTGAACCTGGTGGCCTTCCCCATGCTGGTGGCCTTCACCGGATTCGAGTTCATGGTGGCGTTCCTGCAGGCGTTCATCTTCAGCCTGCTGACCGCCGTCTACATCGGCGGGGCCCTGCACCCGCAACACTGACCTGACCACACCGTCGCCTCCCGGTGACGCTTCAACAGGAGAACCCACACCCATGAGTGCACTGTCCAACGCTGTCGCACAGGTCGTGACCCAGGCCGGCGAGCCCGGTGGCCTCGACGCCGCCGCCGCCAAGTCGGCCGCCGGCGCCGGCTCGGCCGGCTTCGCCTACGGGCTCGCCGCCATCGGCCCGGGCATCGGCATCGGCTACCTGGTCGGCCAGGCCGTCCAGGCCATCGCCCGCCAGCCGGAGTCGGCCGGTCAGGTGCAGACCACGATGTTCCTCGGGATCGCCTTCACCGAGGCGCTCGCCCTCATCGGCTTCGTGGTCTTCATCCTCCTCAAGTTCGTCTGAGTCGGTCGGCGGCGACCGCCGTCGACCAGCCGGACCACCACGCCCGCTCGAACCTCGGGCGGGACAACCGAACGGATCCGCCACGAGCGGAACGACCAGGAGTAACCATGCTGCTCGCAGCGATCAACCTGTTGGCCGCCGAGGGTGGGGAGAGCGCGGCCGTCAACCCGGTGTTCCCCGACTCAGCGGGCGAACTCGTCTGGGGGGCGATCTTCTTCTTCCTGACGTGGATCGTCCTCCGTTACGTCTGCCTTCCTCCGCTGCTCAAGGCCCGAGAGGATCGTCAGTTGCAGGCTCAGGCCGACTACGAGGCGGCCTCGGCCGCCGAGGCGGCGACCGAGCAGGTCCGGCGGGACTACGCGGCCACGATCTCCGAAGCGCGCCAGCAGGCCGCCCGGACCGTCGAGCAGGTCCGGGCCACAGCAGATGCCGAGCGTGGTCGACAGGTTCTCGCTGTGGAACAGGAGATCGCCGAGCAGCGACAGACTGCCCTCGCCGAGATCGATGCGGCGAGGTCCGCAGCGATCGGAGGCCTCACGGGTGATGTGGCCGAACTCGCCGCCGCAGCGGCGTCGAAGGTGGTGCAGTCACCAGTCGAGGTCTCCTCGGTCCGGCCGACCGTCGATGAATTCATGAACCGCTCCGGCGGACAGAAGTGACCGGGAGGACGTTGTGACCGTGATCAACCTGCTCGCCGCAGAGGGGAAGAATGGCCTGTGGCTCCCGGCCGACATCAACGAGGTCTACTGGAGCAGCATCGCATTCTTCATCGTTGCTGCGTTGCTGGTGAAGTTCGGCAAGGCCCCGGTGCTCAAGTACTACGCCAACCGGACCGCTGCGGTGGAACAGCAGCTCGGCGACGCAGCCCAGGCTCGAGCCGAGGCGGAGGCCGAACGGGATCGGATCAAGGCGGCGCTCGCCGACTCCGACTCGGAGGCGGCGCGGATCATCGAGGAGAGCCGTCAGTCCGCCGACCGACTGCGCGACGACATTGCGGCCCGCACCGCCGACGACATCGCAGCGCTGCGCGAGCGAGCGGCTGGAGATCTTCTCACCACGCAGAACCAGGCCAACGCCGACCTCGCCGGCGAGGTCTCCCGGTTGGCACTCGGTGCCACCGAGCAGTACGTGGGTTCGGCTCTGGACGCTCCGGCTCAGCAGCGACTGATCGACGACTACATCCGCCAGGTCGGATCCCAGAACTGACCGTGACCGCCACCCTGACAGGACGGACGAGAAGATGACCGACAACCGAGCCACCGCCTACGCCAACGCCGCTCTGGCGATCGCCTCGGCCGAGGGCGCCGTGGACCAGGTCACCGACGAGTTGTTCCGCTTCGCCCAGGTGCTGCGAACCAACGATGACCTCCGGCACACGCTGTCCGATCCGCACCTTCCGGTCGACAGGCGCAGCCAGATCGCCGAGGACCTGCTCGACGGGAATGCCACCATGACGACGGTGTCGTTCATCTCGTTGCTCGTCAGCGCCGGTCGTATCGGGGAACTGTCCGACATCGCCGAGGAACTCACTGAGCGGACGGCGTCCGCAGCGGGCGAGACCGTTGCCGAGGTGCGCTCCGCCGTGGCACTCAGCGATGCGCAGATCGCCGACCTCGAACGGGCGCTCAGCGCACGCACCAATCGAACCGTGACGGTCCGCAACATCGTCGACGAGAGCGTGATCGGCGGCATCGTCACCCGGATCGGGGACTCCGTCCTCGATGGAACTGTCCGTACCCGTCTCAACCAGCTGCGCGAGGCCTTCTGAGTCCAGCTCAGGAGTCCACCAACAGCTGACGAAGCCACCCTCGAACCGAAGTACAGGAGAGCAACCAGATGGCCGAGCTCACCATCAACACCGCTGACATTGCTGCGGCGATCAAGAAGAACCTCGAGGGCTTCGCTCCCGACCTCGAGCTCACCCAGGTCGGGCGGGTGGCCGAGGTGGGTGACGGCATCGCCCGGGTCTCGGGGCTACCGGATGCTGCGGTCAACGAGCTCCTCGAGTTCGAGTCCGGCCTGTTGGGGTTGGCACTCAATCTCGACGAGGACTCCATCGGTGCAGTCGTGCTCGGTGAGGTGGACACGGTGGAGGAGGGCCAGACGGTGCGGGCCACCGGCCAGATCCTCTCGGTGCCGGTTGGTGACGGGGTGCTCGGTCGCGTCGTCAACACGCTCGGCGAGCCGGTCGATGGCAAGGGCCCACTGACCAATGTCACGCAGCGCCGAATGGAGATCCAGGCGCCGGGCATCATGGGTCGCCAGCCCGTGGCCGAACCCATGCAGACGGGGATCAAGGCGATCGACTCGCTGATCCCGGTCGGCCGTGGCCAGCGGGAGTTGATCATCGGCGACCGCAAGACCGGCAAGACGACGATTGCGATCGACACGATCCTCAACCAACGCGGCCTGGGAGTGAAGTGCATCTACGTGGCCATCGGTCAGAAGGCCTCGACGGTGGCCCAGACCGTGGCCACGCTCGCCGATCGCGGTGCTCTCGACTACACGGTGGTCGTCGTTGCTCCGGCGTCGGACCCGGCGCCGTTCAAGTATCTGGCGCCCTACTCCGGTTGCGCCATGGGTCAGCACTGGATGGACGAGGGAGATGCCGCCCTCGTGGTCTACGACGACCTGTCCAAGCAGGCCGAGGCCTATCGACAGGTCTCGCTCCTCCTGCGTCGCCCGCCGGGCCGCGAGGCATACCCGGGTGACGTCTTCTACCTGCACAGCCGCCTGCTCGAGCGGGCTGCCAAGCTTTCTGATGAGCTCGGTGCTGGTTCGCTCACGGCGCTCCCGATCATCGAGACCAAGGCCGGTGACGTGTCGGCGTACATCCCGACCAACGTGATCTCCATCACCGACGGACAGATCTTCCTCCAGGATGATCTGTTCAAGTCGGGTGTCCGGCCGGCGGTCGACGTGGGTATCTCCGTTTCCCGTGTGGGTTCCGCAGCACAGATCAAGGCCATGAAGAAGGCCGTGGGCACGCTCAAGTCGGACCTGCAGCAGTTCCGTGAACTCGAGGCGTTCGCCGCGTTCGGTTCCGACCTCGATGCGGTGTCCAAGGCGCAGCTCGAGCGCGGCTACCGCCTCACCGAGCTGCTGAAGCAGGGCATCAACTCGCCGATGCCCGTTGAGGAGCAGAGCGTCGTGATCTTCGCCGGGACGCGTGGCTACCTCGACGACATCACCGTCGAGGAGGTGGCCGCCTACCAGGACGGGCTCCTCGAATGGTTCCGCACACGGCACGGTGACGTGCTCGCAGCGATCCGCGACACGGGTGACATCCCCGACGTCGATGCCTTCGAAGCCGGGATCAAGGCGTTCTCCGAGCAGTTCGTCCCGGCCGCGCGGTCCGGTGAACTGCCCGGAGCCGAAGCCCCGGCCGACGCCGAGTCATCCATCGCCACCTCGAGCCGTCACCTCCCGGAGGAGGAACTCGACCGCGAACAGGACGAACTGCGCTGACCGGCGCAGTCCGCACGTACAGGAGCCACCATGCCCGGCGCACAGGAACGAGTCCTCCGGCGGAGGATCGGGAGCGTCCAGAACACCAAGAAGATCACGCGGGCGATGGAGCTGATCGCCGCGACGCGCGTCGTCAAGGCCCAGCAGCGTGCCAACGAGGCCCGTCCCTACGCCGAGCACATCACGCAGGTGATCGAGGACCTCTCGGCGAGCGGCGCCGATGTCGACCATCCCCTCCTGCGTCAGGCAGAGCAGGTCTCACGGGTCGGTGTCGTCGTCCTGGGTGCGGATCGGGGCCTCGCCGGGGCCTACAACTCCAACGTGATCAAGACCGCTGAACGCGAGATCATGGCGGCTCGTGCCGAGGGACTCAGCTATGACCTCGTGACGATCGGACGGAAGTCCAAGGCGTACTTCCAGTTCCGGAACTACCCGATCACGGCCAGCTTCGAGGGTTTCTCGGAGAAGCCGACCTTCGAGGCCGCCGCCGACATCGCGGCCCGGGTGATCTCCCTGTTCACCGCCGAGGGCGGGTGCGACCGGATCATTCTGGTCTACACCCGCTTCATCTCGATGGGTTCCCAGGAAGTGGTCGTGCGCCGCTTCCTCCCACTCCAGACGGTCAGCCGCATCGCCGAGGAGGGCGATGCGAAAGCGGTTGCCGGCTTCGAGTTCGAGCCGTCGCCGGCTGCGGTGCTCGAGAGCCTCCTGCCCCGCTACGTGGAATCGCGGCTCTTCTCTGCGCTCCTCGAGGCTGCCGCCTCCGAGCTCGCCAACCGCCAGCGGGCGATGAAAGCTGCCACCGACAACGCCCAGGAACTCATCGTCAAGCTCACCCGGAAGATGAACCAGGTCCGCCAGGATGCCATCACCACCGAGATCATGGAGATCATCGGCGGCGCCGAGGCCCTCGCCGAGGATCGGGACGAACCCGGTGACTTGATCCTCTCGCACCTCGATTCAGACCCGTTCCCCAGACACAGCGGGTCCGGTCACCACACCGCCCCGGATCGCACGATCCCCGACCCCGACTGAACAGTTCGCCAGATCAGGAGACAACCATGAGCGTCACCGACACCAAGTTGAAGGACGGCCGGATCGTTGCGATCGCCGGCCCAGTGGTGGACGTTGAGTTCCCGCCCGACTCCATCCCCGAGATCAACACCGCTCTCGAGTTCACGATCACCGTGGAAGGCGTCGACACCGCCGTCGTGGCCGAGGTCGCCCAGCAGATTGGTGACAGCCGAGTCCGCGCCATTGCCATGAAGCCCACCGACGGCCTCGTGCGTGGGACGCCGGTCCGCAATCAGGGCCACGGCATCTCGGTGCCGGTCGGTGACGCCACGCTGGGGCATGTGTTCAACGTGCTCGGCCAACCACTCGACGTCGAATCGATTGGTGAGACGGAACGGTGGGACATCCACCGGGAGGCCCCGCCGTTCGACTCGCTCGAGCCCAAGGCGATCATGTTCCCGACGGGAATCAAGGTGATCGACCTGCTCACGCCGTACCTGCAGGGCGGGAAGATCGGCCTGTTCGGTGGTGCCGGTGTGGGCAAGACCGTGCTCATCACCGAGATGATCACCCGCGTGGCCACGCAGTTCGGTGGCGTGTCGGTGTTCGCCGGTGTGGGGGAACGGACCCGTGAGGGCACCGACCTCTTCATCGAGATGGGTGAGACCGACATGGGCGACGGGACGTCCGTTCGTGACAAGGCCGCCCTGGTGTTTGGCCAGATGGACGAACCGCCGGGTGTGCGCCTGCGGGTGGCGCTATCGGCGCTGACCATGGCGGAGTACTTCCGTGACGTCCAGGGCCAGGACGTGTTGTTGTTCGTCGACAACATCTTCCGCTTCACCCAGGCTGGCTCCGAGGTGTCCACACTGCTCGGTCGTATGCCGGCGGCGGTTGGCTACCAGCCGACGCTCGCCGATGAGATGGGTGAACTGCAGGAGCGGATCACCTCGACCGGTGGCCGGTCGATCACCTCGTTGCAGGCCGTCTACGTCCCCGCCGATGACTACACCGACCCGGCTCCCTTCACCGCCTTCACCCACTTCGACGGCACGACCGAGTTGAGCCGTGACATCGCAGCTCTCGGGATCTACCCGGCGGTGGACCCACTCGCATCCACCTCGACGATCCTCACGCCCGAGGTGGTGGGGGACCGGCACTACGCCGTGGCTCGTCGAGTCCAGGAGATGCTGCAGCGCTACAAGGAACTCCAGGACATCATTGCGATCCTCGGCATCGACGAACTCTCCGAGGAGGATCGGGTGACGGTCGACCGGGCCCGGAAGATCCAGAAGTTCCTCGCTCAGCCGATGTTCGTCGCCGAGGTCTTCACCGGTCTGCCCGGCATCTTCACCCCCGTGGAGGACACCGTCGAGAGCTTCGAGATGCTCGTCAACGGTGACCTGGACCATCTTCCGGAGCAGGCGTTCTTCAACGTCGGCGGCGCCGAGGATGCGATCCGCAAGGCGGCGGAACTGGAGAAGCAGGTCTGATGTCGTTGCTCGTCGAGCTCGTGTCACCCGAGCGGGTGGCGTACACCGGAGAGGCCAAGATGGTCATCTGCCGGACGACCACCGGCGACATTGCGTTCCTCCCGGGGCACATCCCGTTCATCGGCGTGCTCTCCACCCACCCGGTTCGGGTGCAGCAGGACGACGGCGAGGTGGTCATTGCCGTCCACCAGGGTTTCGTCGAGGTCTCTCCCCCCGGCGAGGACGGTCGTACCCGGGTGACGATCCTCTCCGACGTTGCCGAACTCGCCGACACGATCGACGTGGAACGGGCTCGCTCGGCCAAGGCCGAAGCAGAGGAACGGCTCCGCACCGGTCCAGGTGATCCCGAGGCCTTCTCGGCGTTGCGGCGCGCCGAGGTTCGCCTCTCGGCCGTCGACGCCGCCTGAGTTCGCCATCGTCGCACCGATAGCGTCAGGGAGTGGCACGCACCCGACTGTTCGTCGCCCTCCTTCCGGCCCCGGCCCAGTGGGAGTGGCTCGATGAGCTGCGGCGTGCCCTCGGCGTGGGTGAGCCGTTCCGTATCCCGCCACACATCACGCTCGTTCCTCCGACCAACGTTGCCGAGGTCGACATTGAGGTCGTCGATCAGGTCCTGGTCGCTGCGGCGGAGTCAGCCGAGCCGTTCGACCTGACGCTCGGGCCCGCAGCGACCTTCGCTCCGGTGACGCCGACGATTCAGTTGTCGGTCGACGGTGACCTCGTGGCACTCGGTCGGCTCCGTCAACGCCTGATGGTCGGGCCGCTCGCCCGCTCCGAACGCCGCCCGTTCGTCCCCCACGTGACATTGGTTCCGTCCGCCGAACAGGCCCGCATCGATGCGGCGCTCACCGCCCTCGCAGGGGTCGCCACGGCGTGGCCGGTGGGCTCAGTGCACGTCCTCGAACGTCACCACGACCCGGGCCGCTGGGTCACCGTTGCCGAGGTGCCGCTCGGTGCACCCCGGGTGGTTGGCCGGGGTACCCGGCCAGCGCACCTGCGCACCCTGCGGATGATTCCCGTCGCGGTCGGAGAGTTGTGTCACGTCGCCGCCCGTGGCCCCGCCGGTCGCGCCGACGACGACGTGCCGATCGTGGTCGTGGCCGAGGGCGAACCCGGTGATGGAACCGGTTCGCTCGTCGGTGCTGCTGTCGGTGTGGTCGGTCGTGGCGGAACGGAGTTGCGGTCGCTCGTGGTGGCCCCGGCAGAGCGGGGCTTCGGTCTCGGCGCCCGGCTGCTAGCGGAATGGTGTTCGCAGGTCGGTGGGTCCGGGATCACGTGGGCCTCGGCGGTCGTTTCCGACGAACAGGCAGCGAGCTTCCTCGTTCGCCACGGGTTCAGCCTGTTCGACGGGGCCGGAAAAGTGTCGGCCGTCCGACGGCTCTGAGAAGCTCCAAACCGGGAGCCGGGACGATCAGATCGACCCGTTGAACGTGTCGCAGCGGTCCGGGTTTGCTGTCTGGGCGCCCGTGGTGAACCATCGCTGGCGCTGCTCCGAGGTGCCGTGGGTGAACGACCCGGGGTTGCTCCGGCCCTGCGTGGCCTATTGGATCCGGTCGTCTCCAACGGCTGCGGCAGCGTCGAGGCCCTCGGCGATGTCGGCCCGTGTGAGCGAGGTGATGAATCCGGTCGACTCGGCGTTGCCGGCCCACACCCCGGCGTAACAATCGGCCTGCAGTTCCACCCGCACGGCATCGGACTGTGGCCCGGAGGTCCGACCCGGCCGGAGTGAGCCCAAGAGGTTCTGCACGTGGTGTCCGTACTCGTGGGCGATCACGTAGGCCTGGGCGAAGTCGCCGCCGCGGGCGTTGAACGGCGGTTGGCGAAGCTGGTTGAAGAACGAGAGATCGATGTCGATGGTCTGATCGGCGGGACAGTTGAAGGGCCCGGTCGCTGAGGTACCCGGGTCACACGCTGTCTGGGTCCGCCCGGAGAACAGCTGTGTGGTCGCCGGGCGGTACTTCAATCCCGATTCGGCGAACTCATCGGCCCAGTAATGCTGGACGCTGTTGAGGACTGCCACCATGCGGCAGTCCTCCCGCCGGTTCGCATCGGCGCCGGTGCGCCACCCCGACCTCCGCCGCCCGCCCCCGGCGGTCGTCGACCTGATCGGTGTCGAGCGACGCGTCCTCATCGAACTCCACGACTGAACCGTCACGCAGATCGGGTTCAGACCTTGCGGTAGCGGGAGACTGCGAGTGGTGCGAACACGACCACGATTCCCACCATCCACAGGAGAACCGGCAGAACGGTACCGGCGGCCGGCCGCCCGATCAGGGTGAACTCGCGAAGCAGGTTGGAGAGGAGCGTGACCGGGTTGTTGCGGGCGATCACCTGGAGCCACCCGGGCATGGAGGTCACCGGGACGAAGACCGAACTCACGAACGTCAGGGGGAACAGCCAGACGAACCCGGCGGTACTCGCCGTCTCGGCGTCACGGACGCTGAGACCGATGGTCGCCATGATCCACGACATCGAGAATCCGAACGCCACGGCGGTGAGGATCATGAGCACACCCCAGCCGATCCCCGCCTCCAAGCGGAACCCGACGACGTAGCCGATGGCTACGAGCACGACAGCGACCATGGTCAGGCGGACGGCGTCGGAACAGATTCGACCGACCAGCACCGCCGAGCGCGCAATGGGGAGGGACCGGAATCGATCCACGAGACCCTTCTGGAGGTCATCGGCGAGACCAACGGCGGTCGAGTTGGTGCTGAACACGAGCGTCTGCACCATGATTCCCGGAATGAGGAACTGCGCATAGGAGACATCCGGTGGCAGCGACTGTCCGATCGACCCCCCGAAGACGTAGGTGAACAACAGCACGAACATGATCGGCTGGATCAGCGTGAACAACAACAACTCGGGTGTGCGGGGCAGCGACACCAGGTTGCGCCACGTGAGGATCACTCCGTCGTGTAGCAGCGCCGCAGGACCTCGTGGCCGGGAGAGGGCGCTCACGAGTCGGCCTGCTCGTCGTCGCCGTTCTCGTCTTCCTCGCCATCGGCTTCGGCTTCGGCCGCGTGTCCCGTGAGGGACAGGAAGACGTCGTCCAGGCTCGGTCGCTGCAGACGGAACTCCTCCACGGCGATTCCTCCTTCGCTCAACGCCGCCACCACGCGGGCGGCGTACTCGGTGTCTCGACCGACCTCGACCTCCAACGTGGCAACGTCCGACCGGGCCGTGACCGGCCGGTCGCCGATCCGCATGGCGATCGTCGTGGCCCGCTCGAGGTCGGCGCGTTGAGTGAGTGTGAGCTCGAGGGTCCGTCCGCCCGTTCGGTCCTTGAGCTCCTCAGCGGTGCCCTCGGCGATGACCCGCCCGCTGTCGATCACGACGATCCGGTCGGCCAGCTCGTCGGCCTCCTCGAGATACTGCGTCGTGAGCAGGACCGTCGTGCCCTCGCTGATCAGTTCTCGGGTGACCTCCCACATCTCGATCCGGCTCGCCGGATCCAACCCGGTCGTCGGCTCGTCGAGGAAGAGGACCTCCGGTCGACCCACCAGGCTCACGGCGAGGTCGACCCGCCGCCGCATGCCGCCGGAGTAAGTCTTCACCTGCCGGTCGCCGGCATCGGACAGTCGGAACCGGGCGAGCAGTTCGCTCGCCCGGGCATCGGCATCATCTCGCCGCATGCCGAGGAGTCGACCCACCATCCAGAGGTTCTCCCGCCCGGTCAGCTTCTCGTCCACCGCAGCGTACTGGCCGGTCAGACCGATGATGGATCTCACCGAGGTTGCGTCGGTGACCACGTCGAACCCGTCGATGCTCGCACTGCCGGCGTCGGGAGTGAGCAGGGTGGCGAGCATTCGGACAGTGGTCGTCTTTCCGGCTCCGTTGGGGCCGAGGAGGCCGAGCACCGTCCCGGTCCCGACATTAAAGCTCACGCCATCGACGGCGCGGGTCGCACCGAAGTGCTTGACGAGGCCATTGACCTCGATGAGGTTGCTCATCTGATCAGACCTCGAGCTTGTCGGGATGGTGGCGAGCCTCGATGAGGCGAACGGTACCTGATCTCGAGCGCATCACGAGTGATTGCGTGGTGACGCCGGTGCGCTGGTAGTGCACACCGTGGAGCAGGTTCCCGTCGGTGATCCCCGTGGCGGCGAAGAAGCAATTGTCTCCGGCGACGAGGTCGTCTGTGTCGAGCACCCGATTCAGGTCGTAGCCGAGTTCCTCGGTGGCGGAACGCTCGGCGTCGTCCCGTGGCCAGAGTCGGCCGATCAACTCTCCGCCCATGCACTTGAGTGCCGCAGCAGCGATCACCCCTTCCGGTGTGCCGCCGACTCCGAACAACACGTCCACACCGGAGTCGGGCCATGCCGTGGCGATCGCTGCAGCAACGTCACCATCACCGATGAGGCGGATCCGTGAGCCGGTCTTGCGGATCTCGGACACCAGGTCGTCGTGCCGGGGGCGGTCGAGGACGGTGGCGGTCACTTCGCTCACGTCGATGCCCTTGGCGACGGCGATCGAGCGCAGGTTGTCGGCCACGGAGGCGTTCAGGTCGATTGATCCGGCAGCCTCGGGTCCGACGGCGATCTTCTCCATGTACACGCACGGTCCGGGATCGAACATCGTGCCCTGTTCGGACACGGCGATCACCGCCACGGCGCCGCCACGGCCCTTGGAAGTGAGCGTCGTGCCGTCGATCGGATCGACAGCGATGTCGACGTGTGGCTGACTGCCGTCGCCGACGACCTCGCCGTTGTAGAGCATGGGCGCCTCGTCTTTCTCTCCTTCTCCGATGATCACCGTGCCGGTCATTCGGACAGTCCCGAGGATGAGACGCATGGCGTCCACGGCGGCTCCGTCGGCGGACTCCTTGGCGCCCCGGCCGACCCATTTGGAGGCCGCAAGAGCAGCCGCCTCGGTGGTGCGAACGAGCTCGAGTGCGAGGTTGCGGTCAGGTGTGGACGTCGGCATGGGAGAGACACTAGCGGTGGCAGGACGCCGGGCTGCTCCTCGCTCGAGGCAGTGAGGACGTCGTCACGGTGCGAGAATCAGGACATGGACGACGAGGCTCTGGTTGATCCCGACGAGGAGCGGACGCGGAGACGCCTCGGCCCGGACCGTGTCGACTACGACTGTGCTCCGTGGTCGGGTGAGTCCCGCTCGCTGCTGGCATCGATCCTCGAGTCCGAAGGGGTCGACCACGTCTGGCAGGGCACCACTGTCACCGTCCACGCCGGGGACTCGGACTTCGTCGATGGTCTCATCGATGAGGTCCAGGCGGTCGCCACTCCGGCGCTCGCTGCCGACTCACCCCGGATCGCCTACGAGGTTCGGGCCTGGCCAGTGGCGTTCCAGACGCAGCTTGCCGAGGCGCTCACCGATGCCAGGTTGCCGTTCGAGTGGGACGAGGCCGGCGATCTCGTCGTCTACGAGGAGCACGAGGACGAGGTCGAGGCGATTCTCGAGGCGCTCGGTGACCCGGATGAGGGCGAGGGTGTGATCTCCGCCGATGACGGCCTGGTTGTGCACCAGGTGCTCGACCGGGTGCACGCCGCGACGACTCGCCTCGTCCGGAACCCACAGGATGCCCGGGCGGTGCTCGCTCTCGACGCCGCTGGAGCCGAGGTCGAGATGCTCGCTCCTCCGTTCGGCTTCACGGCGCTCGAGTGGCGGTCGTTCGTGAACCTCGTGTCGGACGTGCGAGAGGCGCTGCACGCCGACGGCGATGGTGCCCTCACCGATGGCGAACTCGCCGAGATCGTCGAGGATCTCCGCAACGCCGTCTCCGGGTACATCTGAGCGACTGCGGCGCTGTGCCGCTGCGGCGGTACGATGGGGAGTGATCCTCGCCGAATTCGAGTCGTTCTATTCTCGGCCCGTGGCCCCGACGAGGAGGGTGGCGCTGGGGTGGGTGGACCTCCCGACGGATCCTGCTCCCGGCTACGGGGGCATCCTGCTGGCCGGCGTCGCCGCTGAGTTCGGACCCGGCCTCGACGACGACTTCACCACCGATGCGCAACGCTTGATCACCGAGCTCGGTCGGGGCCGACGGATCGCCCAGCCCCGTCTCCGCCACCGGCTGCAGGACGATCGCATTGGCCTCCAGCGCTGTGTGCACCGCCTCCGTTCCGGCGCTTACGGCGAGTTGGTGTTCGAACTCAACGGTGAGGTCGGGACACCGGCTCAGCACGTCCTCTGTGCGGTCTATGCAGCGGGTCGGGCAGCCCCATCGGTGCGTCACGCTGTGCTCTCGGCCGTGCGGACCGGACTCGGCTGGGGAGGAGGCGCCGGACCTGCTCTCGTCGCTCACCTGTCGGGCCGCTCCTCGGGGCTGTCCGTCGAGGCGCTACGGGACCCCGTGGCGTGGGCGTTGGGCGTGCTCGACCTCCGATCCGTACCGGCGGTGCCGACCCGCCGGGACGTCCAACGAGCGTTCCGTGATCGTCTCCGTGAGGCGCACCCCGACCACGGGGCGAACGAGGGAACGGCGGCCGAGCGGATCTCCGAACTCTCCGAGGCCCGCCGGATCCTCCTCGGTACGGCCTGAGCGACGTCTCCGTGGGTCGTCGTCGCCGACCGCAGGGTGTGGAGGCAGTGTTGTTGTGGCCCGGAGCAGGCTCGTCGGCCGAGCACCCCTCGCTCGTGGCCCTCGCCGAGCGGATCAGCTCCACCGGGCGTCGGGTTGAGCGCATCGACTTTCCCTACCGGATCGCCGGCCGACGGGCACCCGATCGGGTCCCGGTCCTCATGGCGTCGGTCCGCACGGAGGTCGAACAGCGCTGTGGCCGGCTCGGTGTCGAACCGGGGAGGGTCGTGATCGGCGGCCGGTCCATGGGAGGTCGGATCTGCTCGATGGTCGCTGCCGGGGCGGACGGCGTCGCACCGCTCGACGTGGCCGGAGTGCTGCTCATTGCCTATCCGCTGCATCCGCCGGGTCGGCCCGATCGGCTGCGTACCGAGCACCTTGCCGATGTCTGCGTGCCGACGTTGTTCGTCTCTGGAGACAGGGATCCGTTCGGCACGCCGGATGAGCTGAGTCGAGCCCAGGAGCTCCTGCGGGGTCCGGTCACCAGCGTCACGATCCCCGGCGCCCGCCACGAACTCGCTCGGTCCGACGCCGCCGTCGCCGACGCCACGTGCGACTGGTTGGGGCCGGTCACTCGTTGAGCTGTTCGAGTGTCCGGCCGCGGGTCTCGGGCACGGCGAAGGCGAGTGCGGCGGCGATCAGTGGTCCGATCGCCAACAAGGCGAACGCCGGCCCGAACCCGAGCGTGTCGGTGAGCGCTCCGGCCGAGAGGAGTCCGATCACCGAACCGCTGACCGCCACCACGCTCAGTGCTCCCCGTGCTCCGCCTCGACGCGAGGTCGGGAACAACTCGGCGCCGAGGACGCCGAGCGGGGCGACCGTGATTGCGCCGAGGACCGAGGCGAACAAGGCGCTCGCCCACATGGCGGCGCCGCTGAGCGAGTAGAACACCGAGCCGAACGTGGCGGTGGCGAGCAGTCCGACGACGATCGTCCAGCGGCGACTCCGGGTGTCAGCGAGGCGACCGCCTGCCATGACCCCGATCGCACCTGGAATGCTCGTCGTGAGGATCAACAGGGTGATGGTCAGTCCGCTGTAGCCCTGCTCGACCCGGAGGTAGTCGTTCTGCAGCTGGGACGCCGGGGCGACGAACACGTTCACGAGGACGAACAACCCGGCGAGCAGAGCGAATCGGGAACCGCGAACACGCCGCTTCGGGGCCTCGCCTGAGGTCGTCTCCACTCGCATCGCAGTGAAGCGGGAGCTCTCGGGGAGGTGACGGGCCCCGCTGATGATGAGCGGGATCGCCAGGACCCCGAGTCCGTAGACGAATCGCCAACCGCCCGAGCCCAGGTCAGCGAGTGGGAGGGCGACGACGGCGGTGCCGGCCCCGAGTCCGTACGCCAGCGTGCCCAGGCCGACGGCCATGGCCCGGGAACCGGGTGGGAGTTCCTCGACCACGATGGTGTCGATGGCGATGAGTGCGGCGATCGAGACGTTGCGGGCCACGAGTTGGAATGCGGTGAACGCCAGGAGCGACGGAGCGACCGCCGTGGCGAGCGTCGCCACCACGGCGATCCAACAACACGCCAGGGCTATTCGGCGTCGTCCGGCAGAGTCGGACAGGGCGAGCGCAGCAAACGTGAGCACCGTACCGATCCGCACGGCGGCGAAGACCGTGGTCTGCTGGCCGGCGGAACCGTCGCCGATGTCGGCACTGACGAAGGTCATCACCTGCGTCAGCATCCCGAAGATGATCCCGCCGACCACGTTGAACAACGCCATGGCCGACACGACGGTCGCCTGGTGAGGGCTCAGTCGGTCAGGGAACAGCCACCACGGTTGGGTGCCGGGCGGCAACTCGGCCAACGCCTTCCGCTTGAAGAGCGGATCGTAGATCCACCGCCAGTACGGGAATCCGAGGTGCCACTCGGCCGACTCGCTGACCTCGTAACGATCCCCGCCGGAACCATCCGGGGTCGCATCGGTCGGGTGCGCTTCGATGCGGCGCCACTCGACCCGCCGCCGGTAGGTGCGAAACGGTCCGGCCTCGGCGGCGAACTCAGCGCACCCGGTGGCCGGTGGTCGTTCGTCGAACTCACTGGGCGCCACCGGGTCGACGGCTGATTCGAGCACGAATGGATCGTTGCGGGGCCCGAGCAGATCCCGGAGCTCGGCGGCCCGGAGCGTCGTGTCGTGTCGGGTGCGGCCCACGATCCCCCTGTCGGTGCTCTGCGCACCCTAGGGGGTGGCAGAGTGGATGGTGTGACCTCGATCGTGGTGGAGCCATGCGACCCGCTCGACGGCTGCGTGGACATCGGCGGGGCCAAGAACTCGGTCCTCAAGCTCATGGCGGCGACGTTGCTGTCCGGGAGCGGTCACGTCCACCGTCTGGTGAACGTCCCGGCGATCGCAGACGTCGGGACCATGGCCGAACTCCTCGGATCGATCGGATGCGACGTCACCCGTCCAGCGACGGAGGGGGTCGTCGAGCTCGTCCGACCGGAGCATCTCGCCACCGACCTCTCGGCGTCGGCCCCGAGCAGACTCGTCTCCCGAATCCGGGCGTCGACGGCACTGCTTGGACCCCTGCTCGCACGAGAGGGCCAGGTCACGCTGCCCGCTCCCGGCGGCGACGACTTCGGCCGGGGAGCTCGACCGATCTCCATGCACACCGATGCGCTCGAGACCCTCGGTGCCACGTGGGAGTTCACCGATGGTCCATCCGGGGCGGTGGTGCACGGAGAGGTCCCCGGCGGGCGCCTTCACGGAGGAGATGTCCGTCTGCCGTATCCGAGTGTCGGGGCGACGGAGAACGTGCTCATGGCCGCGGTGCTCGCCGCTGGCAGAACCACGATCATCAACGCAGCCCAGGAACCGGAGATCGCCGACCTCGCTGCGATGTTGAACCGCATGGGTGCCCACATCCTCGGGGCGGGTAGCCGAGTGATCGAGGTCACCGGCGTCGATGCCCTGCAGCCCGTCAAGCACGCAGTGGTCCCTGATCGGATCGAGGCGGCGACGTACCTCGCAGCGGTTGCGGTCGCCGGCGGCGAGGTCCGGTTGCGGAACGCCGACCATCGGCACCTCGCCGTGATCATCGAGCGGCTCGGGGACACTGGCGTTCGGGTTGCTCCGGATCGCGGAGGTGTGTGGGTACGGGCCGAACCCGGTCGACGTCAACCCACCGATCTGCAGACCCTGCCGTATCCGGGACTCGCCACCGACCAACTCCCGCTGCTCGTCGCCACGCTCGTGACTGCGACCGGCACGAGCTACGTCACGGAGAACGTGCAGACGGGCCGCTTCGCCTACGTCGAGGAGCTTCGACAGATGGGCGCCAGCATCGAGGAGCACGGCCACCACCTGGTGGTGCGGGGCGTCGATCGACTCTCCGGTGGGCAGACGGTGGAGGCCACCGACATCCGTGCTGGAGCCGCCCTGGTGGTGGCGGCTCTCGGAGCGGGCGGGCCGACCCGGGTGGAGGGAGCGGAGCACCTCGAGCGGGGTTACGCCGGATTCGTGGAGCAACTTCGTTCCATCGGGGCCGATGTGGCCGTGCTTGCCCCGTGATCGTTCCAGAGCCGTAGGCTGTGGGACGATCGAAGCGAGCCGGTCCGAGTAAGGGACACCGGCGTGAGTGTGAGCGGAGCATCGTGTTCGAGCAGGTCGACGCCGTCATCGATATCATCCGCCCGGCCATTCAGGCCGACGGCGGCGACATCGAGTTGCTGTCCGTCGACGAGGACACCGGGGTCGTGACCGTCCAGTTGAGCGGCGCCTGTGTCAGTTGTCCGGCGTCGACGGTGACCATGAAGGCCGGAGTCGAACGCATCGTGAAGGACCGCGTCCCCGGGATCACGGCGGTCGTCCAGCCCGACGAGGGCGCTGAGTTGGGTACGGCGGTATCGCTCTGAATCGCAACGCTGCCGTCACGGCCGACGCCGTGTCGGACCTGCTCGAGCGTGGCGCATCCGGGGATCGCGCACCTCTGGCCCGTCTCCTGTCGCTCGTCGAGCGGGGCGGTGACGACGCCTGCACGGTGAGCGCCGCTGTCCACCCGCTCTGCGGCGAGGCCGTCAACGTGGGGATCACCGGCGCTCCCGGAGCGGGTAAGTCCACGCTCACGAGTGCCCTGTGCCGGGCGATCCGTGCTGTCGGTCGGTCGGTTGCCGTCCTGGCGATCGACCCGTCGTCGCCGTTCACGGGCGGGGCGATTCTGGGCGACCGGATCCGGATGAGCGAACACGTCCTCGACGACGGCGTGTTCATCAGGTCCATGGCCACCCGAGGCCACCTGGGTGGCCTCGCTGTCGCTGCACCCGACGCCGCTCGTGTCCTCGACGCTGCGGGGTTCGACCACGTGATCGTCGAGACCGTCGGGGTCGGTCAGGTCGAAGTCGACGTGGCCTCGGCCACCGACACGACCGTGGTGGTGGTCAATCCCGGCTGGGGGGACGCCGTCCAGGCCGCCAAGGCGGGGCTCGTCGAGATCGCCGACGTGTTCGTCGTCAACAAGGCAGACCGGCCCGGTGCGGCCGATGCGGTCCGGGACCTGACGGCCATGCTCTCGCTTCGCGGAGCATCGTCGTGGGTGCCACCGGTCGTCGAGACCGTGGCGACCACGGGTCGGGGAGTGGATCAGTTGCTCGAGGTGCTTGCAGAACACCGGGACCACCTCGTCGTTTCCGGCGAGCTCCAGCGGCGGCGGGCGCGGCGAGCCGAGGAGGAGGTCCGGGCCGTGGTTGCGACCCGGCTCGCCGAGCGGGCCGAGGAGCTGTGTCAGGGCCCGGTCTGGGACCAACAGTGGGCGCAGGTCGCTGCGGGGTCGCTCGACCCGTGGAGTGCTGCCGACGCTGTGCTCGGCGCAGCGTCGCTCATCGACGGGCCACCGCGCTGAGAATGCGGCGCTGAGAATGCGGCGCTGAGAATGCGGCGCTGAGAATGCGGCGCTGAGAATGCGGCGCTGAGAATGCGGCGCTGAGAATGCGGCGCTGCGGTCAGGCGCTGTCGCCGATCCCTGTGATGCAGTTGCCGCAGCGTCCCACCAGGTCGAGTCGGTGCCCGGTGAGGGCGAAGCCGGTGGAGTTGCTGACTGTCCGGAGTGCCCGGTGCAGCTCTGATTCGAGCGAGCTCGATGCCGTGAAGTCGTCGATCCGACCACAGGAGTTGCACACCACGTGGTGGTGGTGGCTGGTGAGGTCTTCGGCGAGCTCGAAGTACGAGTGCTCCTCGTCGATGAAGATCCGGTTGGTCACGCCGGCATCGGTGAACTCCGCCAGGTTCCGGTAGGCGCTCGACTGGGCGAGGGTCCGATCGCTGTCGAGCACCTGGGGGAGCGTCAGGGGCCGTCCGGCGGAAGCGAGGATCTCGACCAGGGCACGCCGGGACCTGGTGTAGCGAAGGTTGCGGTCGGCGAGGCGACGGGTGATTTCGTCGTGGAGGTCGTCAGGAGCGGTTGCTGCCACACGAAGATCCTAGCGGCGAGGGTCACCTTGCCCGTCCCAGCGGCTCCGGGTGCGGCCGTCGGCCTCGCTACGTTTCGATCGTGGCCGAACTCCGTCGGGCAACTGCTCCGGGCTCCCCGCATCCCGCCGCCCCGCCGGTCGAGTTGCCCGCCCACCTGCGGTCGGTGCGCTCCCTCGCCAGCGGCGGCAGCGCCTCGGTCCTCCTGGCGCGGGACCGTCGCCGAGGTGATCACGTCGCCGTGAAGGTGCTCGGCGTCCCGGCCGACGCCGGAGCGGTTCTCCGTCGGATCGAACGGGAGGCCCGGGCGCTGGCCCGTGTCGGGGAGCACCCGGGAGTGGCGTCGATCCGAGGGTGTGGCGCCGATCGGTTCGGGACGTTGTGGATCGCCACGTCGTTCGTCGTCGGCCCCACGCTCGTCGACCGGGTCCGGGCGGGCGAACTCCTCGACGGGTCCGAAGCGGCCGACGTGCTCGGGTCCGTCGCCGACGCCCTCGCCGCCGTCCACGGTGCCGGGGTGGTGCACGGCGATGTGAGCCCGGCCAACGTCGTACTCGGTCGGCTCGGTCCGGTGCTCGTCGACTTCGGGATCGGCGGCGTCGACACCGACGTCGGCGATCACGCCTGGACCCCCGTCGTCGTGCCCCCCGAGCGGCTCCGGGGAGTTCGTCCCCGAGCCTCGGGTGACGTGTGGTCCGCAGCGGCCACCGTGCAGTGGGCCACGCATCCCGAGACCGGAGTCAGCGAGCAGTTCCGCCGGATCGTCGAGCGGTGCCTGACGGTGCGTCCCGCCGAGCGCCCAGACGCCCGGGCGGTTGCGACGATGCTCCGCCGGTGAGGTGTCGGCGGGACCGGTAGCGTCTCGGCATGGCTGACGACGATGCCCGATCGAGTGACGAGCCGGCGGAACACCCGCTCGTTCGACACGTGTCCCGACCCGACGGGGTGGAGGTCCTGACTCTCGACCACCCCCGCGTCAATGCGCTCTGTGGGGATCTGCTCGACCAACTCGAGACGCTCGTCACGGAGATGGCTCGTCGACCGCTCAGCGAGGGTCCCCGGGCGGTGGTGATCACCGGCGGGCCCAAGCTTTTCGCTGCGGGTGCCGACATCACCGAGTTCGCCGAGCGGGGTGGTGCCGCACCGTTCGCTCTCTCCGACGCCGATGCGGTGGCCCGGCTCGGACGAGCATTCCTCGACGCGCTCAATGCCGTTGCGGCGCTCCCGTGCCCGACGATCGCTGCGGTGAACGGCGTGGCGCTCGGGGGCGGGTGCGAGTTGGCGCTGGCGTGCGACTTCCGCGTGGCGTCCACCGGCGCCCGGTTCGCCCAGCCCGAGATCCTCCTCGGCATCATTCCCGGGGGCGGAGGCACCCAGCGGCTGGCACGGCTCGTCGGTCCGTCCCGGGCCAAGGACCTCGTCTTCACCGGACGGATGCTCGACGCAGCTGAGGCCCTCGAGATGGGTCTCGTCGACCAGGTCGTCGAGGGGGATGCCGAGCCCGCAGCGATCGAGCGGGCCGCATCGTTCGCCGCCGGGCCCAGACACGCTCTGGCGATCGCCAAGCGGGCGATCGATGAGGGACTCGAGGGCTCCCTCGCCGACGGACTCCGTCGGGAGCAGGAACACTTCGTGGCGTCCTTCGACACCGACGATGCCCACATCGGAGTGGCGTCGTTCCTCGAGCACGGCCCCGGTCGGGCACGGTTCAGCTGAGGCCGTGACGGCCCGATCGGCTCAACCCGCCCAGGCCACGTGACCGAGTTCCGCCGGGTCAGCCACGAGCGGGTGAGCCGGGACGACCCGGACGGTCACGCCGAGACGACCGGCACGATCGAGGAGTGCGAGCGCAGCGAATCGGCGGTGACCTTCGCTGTCGATCGACTCACCCCCGACCATGGGAACGGTCTGGGTGTCCTCGAGCTCACCGGATTGTCCGACCCGGCCGATGACGAGTTGGACCTCGACCTCGGAGACGTCGAGCTCACCGAGCGCCACGACGGCGGTGACCCCCCGGGTGTCACCGAGATCGGCGATGGAATCGGAGACGTCCACCCGGTCGACGTGCACCGAGTGCCAGAGCGCATCGAGTCGGGCGGTGTAGGCGGCCAACTGCCGGGCGCCGACGTGGTCGGCATCGTTGAGCTCGGCGCTGTGCCGGGCAGCGGGGAGGTACAGGCGCTCGGTGTAGTCACGCACCATGCGGTGGGCGCTGACGAACGGGCCGAGGGTACGGAGTGACACCCGTTGCCGTTCGACCCAGGCCGGCGACGGTGCACCAACAGCCCCCCCGTCGGGGTGGTAGAGGGGTACGAGTTGGCGTTCGATCAGATCGAACAGGCCGGCTGCTTCGACCTCGTTGCGTCGTTCATCGTCTTCGAGGCCGTCCGCTGAACTGATTGCCCAGCCGTTGGCCACGCCGGGTCCGTCGGGGGTCCAGCCGTCGTCGAAGCACTCAGCCCACCAGCCGTCGAGGATCGAGCAGTGCAGCGCCGAGTTCATCACGGCCTTCATGCCGCTCGTGCCTGACGCCTCCATGGGCTTGACCGGGGTGTTGAGCCAGACGTCAGCGCCCTGGACGAGGATCCGCGCCAACCACATGTCGTAGTCCTCGACGAAGGCGAACCGGTGACGGACCGAGGCGTCGCTGGCGAAGCTCACTACCTGGCGGATGAGTTCCTTCCCGGCGTCGTCGGCTGGATGCGCCTTGCCGGCGAAGATGAACTGCACCGGCCGGTCGGGGTCGGTGACGAGCGCTGCGAGCCGCTCTGGCTGACGCAGGAGGAGGGCCGCCCGCTTGTAGGTGGCGAATCTCCGGGCGAAGCAGATCGTGAGGGCGTCGGGGTCGAACGCCGTGTCGATCCACTCGAGTTCCGATGGAGAGCGCCCGACTGCCAGACCCGAGCTCCGTAGGCGGTCCCGCACATGTTCCACGAGACGTTCCTTCGCCGCCCGGTGTGCCTGCCACAGATCTTCATCACCGATCCCGGCCACGGCGTCCCACGCCTCGGGAGCGCACCACTCCCAGTCCGAGCCGATGTGATCCTCGAAGAGGGTGGCGAGTTCGCGACCGACCCACGTCTCGCCGTGGACACCGTTGGTGATGTGGCCGACTGGCGTCTCGTCCTCGGGCACCCCGGGCCAGAGGTCGGCGAACATCCCCCGGCTCACCTGGCCGTGCAGGGCCGAGACGCCGTTGCGGCGCTCGGCGAGGTGCATGCCCATGACCGCCATGTTGAATCGATCGTCGGGCTCGCTGTCGGGACGATGACCCAGTCGCATCATGTCGTCCGGACTGACCCCGCACGCCTCACGCCACGACGGGAAGTACTGCTCGATCAGTTCCCGGGGGAACTGGTCGATCCCGGCGGGGACCGGTGTGTGGGTGGTGAACACCGAACCCGCCCGGACCGCCTGGATGGCTTCGTCCAGTGTCAGGCCGTCGCGCTGGATCAGGTTGCGGATCCGCTCGAGGCCGAGAAAGCCGGCGTGTCCCTCGTTGGTGTGGAACACCCGGGCGTCGATCCCGAGCGCCTCGAGGGCCCGGACGCCGCCGATACCGAGCAGGATCTCCTGCCGGAGTCGGTGCTCCACGTCGCCGCCGTACAAGCGGTCGGTCACGAGTTGCAGGTCCTCGTCGTTGTCGGGGAGATCCGTGTCGAGCAGGTACAGCGGTGTCCGCCCGACCCGAGCGGCCCACACCTGCGCCACGAGTCGGCGGCCAGCGAGATCGAGCTCCACCCGTACCCCGTCGCAGAGGTTGAGCGACATGGCGAACGGGTCGAGGTCGGGGAAGCGCTCCTGTTGCCACCCGTCGATGCTGAGCGACTGGCGGAAGTACCCATGCCGGTAGAACAGGCCGATCCCGATGAGCGGGACACCGAGGTCCGAGGCCGACTTGAGGTGGTCGCCGGCGAGGACTCCGAGGCCGCCGGAGTACTGCGGGACGGCCTCGGCGATCCCGAATTCCGGCGAGAAGTACGCCACCACCCCGCCATCGAGCGGATCAGGGGAAACGGTCTGCTGGTACCAGCGTGGTTCGCTCAGGTAGGTCTGCAGCGAGGCCGCTGCGGCATCGAGGTCCGCGCAGAAGTCAGCGTCGGTGCTGAGCTCGGTGAGCCGCTCGGGACTGGTCTCGGCGAGCACCCGGCGGGGGTCGTGACCACCCTCGTCCCAGACGATCGGATTGATCGACCTGAACAGTTGCCGGGTGCGTCGATCCCAGGACCAGCGAAGGTTGGCGGCGAGCGCGTCTAGGCCCGCGAGCCGTTCGGGGAGCTGCGGTCGGACGGTGAAGCTGTGCAACGCCTTCATCCCTCGGACACTAGCGACGTGTTCACGGACAGCTCGCCGGTCCGGACCGATAAGCAGCATGGTTCACGCAATCGTCACCGGCAGGACAGGGGTCACCAACAGGACGGGCGCCAACGGCGGGACCCCGGGACCTCGCTGCTGCCCGACCTGCGGTGCTGTGCGGACGATCGGCGGTGGCGCCGGAGGAGGCGCACGAGGGGCCGGTACCCTGACCCCTCGATGGCCAGAGGTCGTGCCGCTCGTGGCTCCGGACGGGGCCGAACCGTGCTGGTCTTCGTGGCCGCCGCCATCGTGTTGGTCGGCGCCGGAGGACTGGGAGGGTGGCTCGTCGTCTCAGGCGGCTCCGAGGGGATCTCAGCACCGGTTGCGACGGGGAGTCTGCCGCCAGCGAGTCAGCCGCCCGCATCGGTGCCACCCGGGGCATCGGTCGTGCCGGCAGGAACCGGAGCGACAGTGCCCACGGGCGCGATGGCCTACGCCACCGCAGACGGACGGGTCTGGGTGGGAGACGGCGCATCGCCAGCAGTCGAAGTGGCCCAGGGGGCGGCGATCGGTCGGGGGGACCAGTCCGCCGTGGAGCTCGCTCCGACGGGCGACGTGGTCGCATTCGTGCGCGCCGACGCCAGCCTGGCGATCGTGGCGGCTGCTGGTGGAGCGCCGACCGTGGTGGCCACCGACGTGGCGGTCTCCTCGCTCGGATCCGAGCAGATCATCGCGTGGAGCCCGCAGGGCGAGCGCCTCGCCTACATCGCCGTGGGCACGCAGGCCATCGCTGATGCCGCCGTCGACCGCACGACCCCGCCCGCACCCGGGACGTTCGCCAATCCGCTCCCCGTTGGGGTGCTCGGCAACGTCGTGTCGGTCGTGGACCGGACGGGCCGACTCGTGGCTCAGATCGGCAACCCGAGCGAACGGAACTACGTGGCTGTAACCGCCTCACCGGTTGACGACGTCCTGATCCTCTCCTCGACGATCCCCGGCATCGCCCAGCGCTACACGCTCGTGGCCGGTGGCTTCGGCTCCAACACGGAGATCCCGACATTGTTCTCGCTCGACTCGCCCCGTTTCGGGCCGGACGGCACGTACTTCGTCGGTGTCGGATCCGCCAAGGGCCAGCGCGAACTGATTGCTGTCTCGATCGAGGACTTCTCCCGGACGCAACTCGCGACCTCGGAGCGGATCTGCGATCCCACCCCCTCGCCCGATGGCACCCGAGTCGTGTTCGGATCAGGTCCGACCTGTGCCCGACTCGGGCTGGTTCCGTCCGCCGGTGGAGTCCTGCTCGATGTCACTCCCCCCGACACTCCGGACACCGCCACCTTCGAGGCGGGTGCGCTGGGTTGGACCGCAGAGGGTCGCTACGTGACGTTCCCACGTTGTCGACTCGATGCCGGTCGGATCTCCTGTGGCGGTCCGGCGCAGTTCCTCGACCCCGACGTCTCCCGGGTGGTCGACGGTCCGTCGGCGGCAACGGTCCGGCCCCTGGTGGTGGCGCTCGTCGGCAACGTGTACCTCGATGTGAGCGTCCGTGGCCTCGAGGAGTACCAACAGTCGTTCCTGATCGACGCCGCCCTGCAGGCATCGCTGACCGAGGTGACCGAGGAGGGCCGGATCAGCGGGAGCATCCAACAGGACGGCGCCGAGTTGGCGATCGATCTCTCCGCCGGCGAGGGGGGATTCGTCACCGGGCGGATCGCCCTCACCGACCCCACGACCGGTGTCGAACGGCGCTACGCCGTCCTTGGCCGACTCAGTGCCGTCGGCCTGCGGGTGTTCGGGATCTCGGGAATCTGGATGACCACCGAGGACCTCCCCTTCACCTCCGGTAAGTTCGACATCGCCGTCCGGCGTCGCTGACCGCTCACCAGACCGACCATGACCCCTCCCCCCGACCCCCGCCGACTCGCCGCACCCGCAGCGTCCGCCCGGTTGGTGATCCGTGACATCCAACCGTCCACGCCTCTCGGGGCGGCCATCAAGGGCGTTGTCGGCGATCCCACCGAGGTCTCGACGGAACTCGTCCGTGACGGCCACGGCGTCCTTGCGGCGCGTCTGCGTTGGCGGCCGGTGGGTGGGCGTTCGTGGTCAGCGGCTCCGATGGTCGAGCGCAACGGTCGGTGGTGGGCGGATCTGCACGCCGAAGCGCCCGGGTTCGTCGAGTTCGAGGTCCAGGCGTGGCTGGACCGGGCGGCGACGTGGCGCCGAGACATCTCTCGGCGCGCTGCGGCCGGAGTCGACCTCGGCGTCGAGTTCGTCGTTGGGGCCGACCTGTACGAAGAGCGAGCCCAGGCGTTGCGGGGTGCGACGGCGCGCCGCGTGCTCGACGCAGCAGCGACACTGCGTTCGACGACTTGTCGAAGCGATGTGCGTCTCGCTGCCGGGACCGACGATGCAGTTGCGGCAGCTCTCGACTCGATTCCCGACGCCCATGAGGTCGCCACCTCGTCGCATCGTCTCTGGCGTGTGGATCGGGAACGTGCGGTGTCCGGCGCCTGGTACGAGCTGTTCCCTCGGAGCGAGGGTGGTTTCGTCGAGGGAGCGCCGTTGTGGGAGCGCATCGAACAGATCGCAGCCGACGGTTTCGACGTGGTCTACGTCCCGCCGATCCACCCGATCGGAGTGACGGCTCGGAAGGGCCGGAACAACAGCGTCGTGTCCGGCCCCGGCGACGTGGGGAGCCCGTGGGCCATCGGTTCGGCCGATGGCGGGTTCGAGGCGGTCCACCGGGACCTCGGGACCCTCGCAGACGTCGAGCGGTTCGTCGCCCGGGTGGGGGAGCTCGGCATGGAGGTGGCGCTCGATGTGGCGCTCCAGTGCAGTCCTGATCACCCGTGGGTCGGCGAGCATCCGGAGTGGTTCACGCAGTTGCCCGACGGTTCCATCCGCACCGCTGAGAATCCCCCGAAGCGTTACGAGGACATCTATCCGCTCGACTTCTGGCCGTCGGCCGAGTCGGACCGACTGGCGCTGTGGGAGGCGTGTCGGGGAGTGTTCGAGTACTGGGCGGAACGGGGCGTGAGGATCTTCCGTGTCGACAATCCCCACACGAAGCCGATCGCATTCTGGTCGTGGGTCATTCCAGCACTGCAGTCTCGTTGGCCGGACCTCGTCTTCCTGGCCGAGGCGTTCACCGATCCCTCTCGAATGCAGACGCTGGCTGAGGTCGGCTTCTCGCAGTCCTACACGTACTTCACGTGGCGAACGACCAAGTGGGAGCTCGAGTCCTACGGTGAGGAACTGGCCCGGGGGCCGGCTTCGGCGTACTTCCGTCCGAACTTCTGGCCCACGACGCCGGACATTCTCTCGGGCCCACTCCGCAGTGGAACGACGGACGTGTTCAAGGTCCGGGCGTTGCTCGCCGCAACGATGTCACCGTCGTGGGGCGTCTACTCCGGCTACGAACTCTGCGAGAACGAGCCGCAGTCCGATGACAACGAGGAGTTCGCCTCATCGGAGAAGTACCAGATCCGGCGACGGGACTGGTCTGCGCCGGGTTCGATCAGCGACTTCGTCGCCGAACTGAACCGGATACGCCGCGACCACCCGTGCCTCCTGCGAATCGGATCGCTCCGCTTCTGTCCCACCGGCAGCGACACAGTGCTGGCGTACGCCCACCACCGTTTCGTGCCGGGCGCCGGCACTGATGCCGTGATCGTGGTGGTCAACCTCACTCCCGACGTGCCGGTCGAGACGGTCGTTCACGTCGACCTGAACGCAACCGGCCTCTCGGATGCTGCGGAGATCCCGGTGCGCGACGAGTTGACCGGAGAGCGGTGGACGTGGCGGCCCGGCGCCAACTACGTGCGGTTCGATCCGCTCGAACGGGTGGGCCACATCCTCACTGTCGATCACGGCTGACTTCGTCACGCCCTGCTCGGCGCACCGCCGCTGAGGTCATGGGTCGAGCCGGTGCATCATCGGAGTGGGACCGGCCGCTGCCGGTCGGGCAGGATGAACCCGTGGACATCGACGAACGCGCTGTGGCCAGATCGATCGCTTTCGGCAGGATCGTGTTCGGCGGCCTCATGTTGTTCGTTCCCGACACCGTCCTGGCGCGGGCGAGTGACGTCAGACCCGGACCGTTGGTCTGGCTGGCACGGGCGTTCGGAATCCGTGACGTCGTCCTGGGCATCGGTGCGATCGTGGAACTCACCGAGCCCGAGCCAGCAGGTCACTGGGTGGCATTCGGGGCAGCGGCCGACACTGCCGATGCGGCGGCGGCGGTCGTGTGGCGGGACGAACTCGGCCCGATCGGCGTGGTCTCGACGCTGGCACTCGCTGTCCCGGCGGCGACGGGCGGCTGGTACGCAGCGTTGCGGCTGCGGCGAGCCTCCAACACCCGCTGACGGATCTGGCAAAGGGTGCCCCCTCGACGCAGGTCGGGGCAGATGAACCGAGCGGGTATTCGTACCCGTGGACATCGTTCACGGTCTGGATCAGAGTTCTCCTCGCCGTCGCGGTGACGCGACGGCCCCTCAGCGACCCGTCTGCCCCACGGGTCGACGCCCAGATCGGCTGGTCGTCCCGTTGAAGTCATTCGACGGGACGACCGGCTGATCGGAGGACCACACGGGAGGTGAGCGCCATGCGCCACACGGCGAGTGAGACGTGTGAAGCGCCCGAGTCGGGCGAGCCGAATGAGGCGAACGAGTCGACACTGATCGTCGATCTCGCCGGTGAGATCCGCCGGGTGGAGCCACCGGGGAGCCTGACCTTCGGCCGCACCGCTCAACTGGTGGTGGACACCAACCCGTTCATGCACCGTGTCGTCGGCCGGGTGGTGTGGCGTCACGGTGTCTGGTGGCTTCAGAATCTCAGCTCGCTCGGCCGACTCGAGGTCGTGGACCCAGACGTAACGGTCGCCCGATCGCTCCTGCTCGCCCCGGGTGAGGTCAGCGTCCTCGTCCTCCCCGCCACCGGCGTCCGTTTCAGCGCAGGTCTGGCCCGCTACGAGCTCGTGTTCCGGCTCGATGCGATGTTGGGACCGGGGGACGTGGAGCCGGCCACGGATCAGTCGGTCACCGCAACCCGTACCTTTGCCGAGGTGCCGTTCTCCCCGGAGCAGCATCGCCTCCTCGTGGCCCTGGTGGACTCGGCCCGCCGGCACGGAGGTCGTGTCGAGGCGTCGCCGATCGTTGCCAGGCGCCTCGGCTGGACCACCAAGAAGTACCACCGCAAGCTCGACATGGTCTGCGCCAAGTTGAGCAAGGCGGGAATCAACGGCTTGAAGGGCGCCGTGGGGGAGTCTGCTGACCATCGTCGGGACATCCTCGCCGACCACGCCGTCGTAGCCGGACTGGTCGACGAAACCGACCTGCGTCGGATGTGAGGCCCGGGCCCGTTGAAGTGGGGGCTGCCGTAGCCGGGAGATCAGGGGGCCGGTCGCTCGACCGAGATCCAGTCCCGACCCTCGAGGTACGGGCGGAACGTCTCGCCGATGTGACGGAGATCCTCCGGGCTCTTCACACGCTTGAGTTCGTAGAAGTGCTCAGTGCTTTCAGCAGCCTCGACGATCGACCACAACGCCGCAGCCGCTGCACCCTCGGGAGCAGGGGCGACGACCGGGCCGAACCACATCCGACCACTCGGCACGACGAGCACCGGAACACCGAAGCCACCGGCGGCCACGAGCGAGTCGTGGTCTGATCGGACCTCGTCGATGGTCGTGGGGTCGTCGATCGCCTCGACCACGAGTCCGGGATCGAGGTCCAGTGACGCCAGGATCTCCTGTGAGGCCTCGGGCGAATGGGGTTTGCGGCCCTCTTCGTGCAGCCAGCGCCCGGCGACGCTGTAATAGCGGTCGACCAGATCGTTCCCGTCGTGCTCGCCGACCCCCCGCCGCAGAAGCGCTGCCACCCGGAGCATGCCGAACCCGAACGACCACGGACGCTCCCACGGGTGTCGCTTTCCGGGTTCGAGGTTGATCTCCTCGAGGGAGAAGAACCGCCACGTGACGTCGACTCGGCCCTGGTCGCGTATGTCACGAATCCACTTGGATGTCTGGTATGCGTACGGGCACATGATGTCGAAGAAGAACTCGATCGGCGTCGGACCCACCTCGAGACGATAGACGACGGGTGCGGCGCTTTGTTGCGGCGTCGCTACGCTGGGGACGTGCGTCCTCCCGCCGGCCAGCAGATCAATGCCGACCCGTACTGGTTCCGTCGCTCGATCTTCTATGAACTGTCCGTTCGGGCGTTCTACGACGCGTCCGGTGACGGCAACGGTGACCTCCGTGGGTTGATCGACAAGCTCCCCTACCTGCAGTGGCTCGGCATCGACTGTGTCTGGCTGTTGCCGTTCTATCCATCGCCGCTCAGGGACGGCGGCTACGACATCTCAGACTTCCTCAGCGTCCATCCGGACTTCGGAACGACTGAGGACGCAGCAGAACTCCTCGACGCCGCCCACCGACGTGGGATCCGCGTGATCGCTGATCTGGTGGTCAACCACACCTCGGATCAGCACCCATGGTTCGTCGAATCGCGCACCGACCGCACCAACCCCAAGGCCGACTACTACGTGTGGAACGACGACGACCGGCGTTGGTCGGAAGCTCGAGTGATCTTCGTCGACTCGGAACGGTCCAACTGGACCTGGGATCCCAACCGGGAGCAGTACTACTGGCACCGGTTCTTCCATCATCAGCCCGACCTCAACTACGCCAACCCCGACGTCCAGCAGGAAATGCTGGACGTGGTGGCGCACTGGTTGGGAATAGGGCTCGACGGGCTCCGACTCGACGCCGTTCCCTACCTGTACGAGGAGGACGGAACCAACGGGGAGAACCTTCCCGCCACGCACGACTTCCTGCGCCGCCTGCGCAAGGAGGTCGACGAACGCTTTCCCAACCGAGTCCTGCTCGCAGAGGCGAACCAGTGGCCTGAGGACGTCGTGGATTACTTCGGCAGCGGCGATGAGTGCCACATGTGTTTCCACTTCCCGTTGATGCCGCGCATGTTCTCAGCGTTGCGACGTGAGGAGTCCACGCCGGTCAAGGAGATCCTCGCCCGGACACCGGAAGTGCCATTCGGGTGCCAGTGGGGGATCTTCCTGCGGAACCACGATGAACTCACGCTCGAGATGGTGACCGACGAGGAACGCGACTACATGTACGCCGAGTACGCCGCCGACCCGCGTATGCGTCGCAACGTCGGGATCAGTCGCCGTCTGTTCCCTCTCCTCGACAACGACCGCCGGCAGGCTGAACTCCTGCATGCCCTGTTGTTCAGCCTGCCCGGGACTCCGATCCTCTACTACGGCGACGAGATCGGAATGGGCGACAACATCTACCTCGGTGATCGCGACGGAGTGCGAACACCGATGCAGTGGAGTCCGGATCGCAACGGCGGGTTCTCCTCGGCGGATTTCGCCCAGTTGTACCTGCCGCCGCTCATGGACCCCGTCTACGGCTTCGCCTCGGTCAACGTGGAGGCCGAGCAGCGTGACGGAGCGTCGTTCCTCAACTGGTTGCGCCATCTCATCTACGTCCGTCAGCAGCACGACGTGTTCGGCATCGGAGGGTTCGAGATCCTGGAGGTCTCAACGCCCTCGGTGTTCGCATACCTCCGTACGCCGCTCGATGGATTCGATACCCGGCCGGTCCTGTGTGTGGCCAACTTCTCCTCGGCGGCTCAGCCGGCGGAGTTGTTCCTTGCGCACCTCGCCGGGAGCGTTCCGGTCGAGATGCTCGGGCGGGTGGCATTCCCGGCGATCGGGGATCTGCCGTACTACGTAACCCTGCCGCCCTACGGGTTCCTCTGGTTCGATCTCGCCGATCCCGGAACCTCACCGAACCTGGGATAGTTCCCCCCGGACCCCTCCGTCGACTAGGACGAGATCATCGACGCTCCACGCTTCGCCGCCCAGCTGACAACGCTGCTCCCGTCGTTCCTGTCGGCGCAGCGGTGGTTTGCTGCGTCCGGCGATCCGGTCGTCGAGGTGCGTCGGGTCGAGACGCTCGTCGATTCGTGGCCGGCGTTGCTGTGGGTCCTCGCCGAGGTGCGGACCTCACGTGAGCCTGTCGGCCACCTCTACCAGATCCCGCTCGGGGTCGCCGACGTGGTCCCCGAAGAGGTCCCCGATGTGGCGTACCTGGGTGAGTTCTCCGGACCAGGGGGCACCGTGTACATCTACGACGCTCTGGTCGATTCCGTCCTCGCATCGGCATTCTGCACACACGTGGAACCCGGACTGGAGTTCGCGACCATCCGCCCGGAGTCCGGGGAGCAGTCGAACACATCCCTGGTTCTCGACGAGCGATACATCCTGAAGGTGTTCCGACGGATCACTCGCGGACCCAACCCCGACGTCGAGGTGACCGAGGCTCTCGGTCGGGCGGGATTCGGCGGGGTTCCCGTGCCGCTCGAGGTCTGGCGTCGAGGCGATACCGACCTTGCGGTCCTCCGCCGTTACGAACGGGCCCGCGGCGACGGGGTGAGTCTGACCATGGACTCGCTCCGGGAGGTGCTGAATCGGCGCCGACCACCTCGGGACTGCCGCCTCGACTTCGCCGAGGAGGCTCGGCGTCTCGGCCGTGACGTCGCTGAGCTCCACGTGGCGCTCGCAGAGACATTCGGGGTCGAGCCGGCCGATGGTGCTGCGTGGGCGCTCGACATGTCCGCCCAGGCAGGCCGCGTCGCAGCAGGTGTGCTCGAAACGGCCCGGATCGATGCGGTCTACCGTCGACTGCGGTCCGCGGACGACCTCGGTTCGGCGATCCGGATCCACGGTGACCTGCATCTCGGGCAGGTGCTGCGCCTCGGTGACCGCTGGATGGTGCTCGACTTCGAGGGTGAGCCGGCCCGGCCCGTCCAGGAGCGTCGCCGCCCGTCCTCCCCGCTCAAGGACGTGGCCGGCATGACCCGTTCGTTCCACTACGCCGCCGGATTGGCGCTCCGGGAGTGGCCCGTGCCCGACGACGAGGTGCGGGTGCTCGCAGAGGCCTGGGCGGTCAGGTCGGTGAACTCGTTCCTGTCGGGGTATGCGTCGTTCGACGAGGCCCATCGACTGCTGCCTGCCACCCGTTCCGCCCGAGACGGGCTGCTCAGCATGTTCGAACTCGACAAGGCCGTCTACGAGGTGGCCTACGAGTTGTCCCACCGCCCTGACCTGGCGGACCTGCCGATCCGGGCGGTCGAGGAACTCCTCGGTGAGGACGATCAGTCCGCTTCGGGCGACCGGGAGTGATCGTGAATGTTGATGGTCAGCTCGGCCACGTCGACCGGCATCTCCTCGGCGAGGGTCGACACCATCGGCTCTGGGAGGTCCTCGGAGGACATCTCATCGACAACGAAGGTGCGCAGTTCGCCGTGTGGGCTCCGAACGCCCGATCGGTCCGGGTTGTCGGTGACTGGAACCACTGGAGCGAGGATCCCCGCCACGCCGTGGCGCTTGAGCCGGTCGGAGACCTCGGGATCTGGGCCGGCCTCGACGTCCGGGCCAGGGAGGGGCAGGCCTACAAGTACATGATCGAGGAACGCTCGGGTCGCACGACGCTGCGAGCGGACCCGATGGCTGCGGCCGCCGAGGTACCGCCCGCCACGGCGTCGGTGCTGTGGCGCTCGTCCCACCAGTGGCGCCAGTCGACGGCGGGTTCGGACTGGCGAGCCGCGAGGGCCCAGCGCAACTCCGGGCGCACCTCGGTCTACGAGGTCCATCTGGGGTCCTGGCGACGGCACCCCGACGGTCGTTCGCACAGCTACCGCGAGCTGGCCGAGTCGTTGCCGGCGTGGGTGGTCGAACTGGGCTGTACCCACGTGGAGTTCATGCCGATCGCCACGCACCCCTTCGCCGGGTCCTGGGGCTATCAGGTCACCGGCTACTACGCCCCGGACGCCCGCCTCGGCACACCTGATGACCTCCGGTTGCTGATCGAGGCGTTCCACGAGTCCGGTGTGGGCGTGCTCGTGGACTGGGTTCCGGCGCACTTCCCCCGGGACCCGTGGGCACTGGCGCAGTTCGACGGCACTGCGCTCTATGAACACGACGATCCTCGTCGGGGTGAACACCCAGATTGGGGGACGCTCGTGTTCAACCACGGTCGACTGGAGGTGCGGAACTTCTTGGTGGCCAACGCCCTCTACTGGCTCGAGGAGTTCCGCTTCGACGGACTCCGCGTCGACGCAGTGGCCTCGATGATCTACCGCGACTACTCCCGCTCCGAGGGCGCATGGATTCCCAACGAACACGGCGGCCGTGAGGACCTCGAGGCCATCGAGTTCGTACGCGAGCTCAACGAGGTCATCGCCCGTGACCATCCGGGTGCGGTCGTCCTCGCCGAGGAGTCGACCTCGTGGCCCGGGGTCACTGCGCCCTCCCAGTCCGGCGGCCTCGGCTTCTCCCGGAAGTGGAACCTCGGTTGGATGCACGACACACTGGCGTACCTCGGTCGCGACCCCGTGCACCGAGCGCATCACCACCACGACCTCACCTTCCCGATGGTCTACGCCGGTGACGAGCGGTGGATCCTGCCGCTCAGCCACGACGAGGTGGTGCACGGCAAGCGATCGTTGATCGAACGGATGCCCGGTGACCCGTGGCAGCAGGCAGGAAACCTCAGGTCCCTTTTGGCGTGGCAGTGGTGTCACCCGGGGCGCCAGCTGGTGTTCATGGGTACCGAACTGGCCCAACGGCGTGAATGGTCCCACGACCGGGAACTCGATTGGTCGCTGCTCGCCGACCCACTCCATGAGGGAGTGCGGCGGCTGATCACCGACCTCAATGCGCTCCAGCGGGATGTCCCGGCGCTGTGGGTCGGTGACGACGACCCGTCGACGTGGTGGTGGCTCGACGCCGACGACCGTGAGCAGTCCGTGTTCTCGTTCGCCCGGCGGACGACCGACGACCAGCAGTTCGCCGTGGTGGTGGCCAACCTCACCCCCGTGCCCCGCCCGGGCTACCGGCTCGGTGTCCCCGTCGACGGACCGTGGCGGGTGGCGCTGTCGACCGACGCTGCGGAGTACGGCGGCTCGGGCCATCTGCCCATCGACGGCAGCACCGGTTCGGACCGGACCACGCCGTGGCAGGGCCAGCCGGGCTCCCTCCTGCTCAGCCTGCCGCCGCTCGCGGTCGTGGTGCTCTCCGTCGAGGCGGGTGCTCATTCCGGGGCGGTTCCCGATGTCCGGTGAGCTGGTTGATCAGGGGGATCTGGTGACGGTGGTGGTGCCGGTGCGCAATGAGGGTGCGACGTTGCGCTGGTGTCTGGAGTCGGTGTTGTCCCAGACGTATCGGAATCTGCAGGTGATCGTGGTCGATGGTGAGTCGAGTGACGACACGGTGGCGATCGTGGAGGAGTTCGCAGCGGCTGATCCGCGGGTGGAGTTGTTGGTGAATCCGGAGCGGATCGTGCCGAGTTCGTTGAACGTGGCGCTCGGTGCGGCGCGCGGGGTGTGGTGGGTTCGCAACGACGGTCACTCGGTGTTGGCGCCGGATTATGTGGAGCGGGCGGTGGCTCACCTGCGGACTGGCCGGTGGGGGGGTGTGGGTGGCCGGAAGGATGCGGTGGCTGAGACCGATCAGGGTCGGGCGGTGGCGGCGGCGTTGGGATCTCCGTTCGGGGTGGGCAACAGCGTGTACCACCACGGGACGTCGGCTCGGGTGGTGGATCACATTCCGTTCGGGGCGTATCCGGTGGCGGTGATCCGGGAACTCGGCGGCTGGGACGTCGACATGGTCACCAATCAGGACTTCGAGTTCGACTATCGGCTGCGTCAGTCGGGCCGGGAGTTGTTGTTCGATCCCCAGATGTGGATCGACTGGCGTTGTCCGTCGACGGTGGAGAATTTCGCCCGTCAGTACCGGCGTTACGGTCGGGGCAAGGTCGAGACGTTGTTGCGTCATCCGGAGTCCGGGGCGGTCCGGCACTACGTGGCACCGTCGTTGGTGGCGTCGATGGTTCTGGGTGCGGTGTTGTTGCCGTGGCGTCGTTTCCGGAGCGTGGCGTTGGCTCCGTTTGCGGTCTACGGGTTGGCGTTGGCGGCGGCGTCGGTGTTGGTGGCCCGCACGGTGGCGGGGGTTCGGGCCAAGTTGGCGATCCCGGCAGCGTTCGTGGCCATGCACCTCGGGTGGGGGTGGGGTTTCTGGGAAGGGCTCCGCACCGTGGCGAGGGAGCGGAGCCTCGCTGAGGCGCTGAGGATGGTCACTCGCCGCTGAGTTCCGGACTCCGCTACTGAGACAGCGCTCGGCTGCGGCCCAGGGTGAGGCGGGGGTGCCGGGAGTCGGACGGTACGTTGATCCCGTGGAACCAACGGTCACACTCACGTGCTACCGCCACCCCGACCGACCCGTAGGGGTGCGATGCCAGCGTTGTGAGCGACCGATCTGCCCGCAGTGCATGGTGCAGGCGTCGGTCGGGTTCCAGTGCCCGGAGTGCGTCTCTGCCGGAGCGCGTCGCTCGCCGGTGGTGAGCGGGCCGTCCGTCCTACGTTCGAACCGAGGGACCGACGAGGTGGTCGTCGGGAAGGTCCTCATTGCGGCGAACGTGGTGGCGTTCGTGATCGCCGGCCTGGCGGCGGGTTCGATCACGACGCTCGGGGGGCCGATCTTCGAGCGATTCATCACCTGGGGACCCCTCGTGGCCGACGGCGAGTGGTGGCGGCTCGTGACCGGGGCATTCCTCCATTCCGGCCCACTCCACCTGGCCATGAACATGTTCCTGCTCTGGTTGCTCTCCAATGAGCTCGAAGGGGCGCTCGGGCACCTGAACTTCATGTTGTGCTATCTCGTCTCGGTGCTCGGCGGTGCGCTCGGGGTGATGCTGCTCTCCCCGGACGCCCCCACGCTCGGAGCCTCCGGCGGGGTGTTCGGACTGATGGGCGCCCTCGTTGTGCTGCAGTTGCGGGCCCGACAGAACCCCTGGAACTCCGGCATCGGTGGGCTCGTGGTGATCAACTTGATCATCACGTTCACGTTGCCGGGCATCTCCATCGGTGGGCATGTCGGCGGGTTGCTCGCCGGGGCGGTGGCCGGAGCGGTTGTCCAACCCCGGGCATGGCCTCAAACGACCCGGGGCATTCGGGAGGGTTTCCTTCTGTTGATCGGACTCGGCGTCACGGCCTTGGCGATCTTCGCTGCGATCACACTCTCAGGCGACTTGGCCTGAGGTGACTCAGGTCGACGCTGAGGCTCGCCGCACGTGGTCGCCGACAGCGGACTGCAAGTTGACCAGGTTCCGTCGCCACACGTGACCGAGCACCGGACGGGCGATGCGGGCGCCGAGCGGACCGCCCATCCACCACGGGAACGTCAGCTCCTCTGTCCAGGTGAAGCGGGTACGGCGGCCTGCGTCGAGCGGCTCGAGGCGGAAGACTCCGGATCCGGTCACCATGCCGACATGCCGAACACCCATGGCCGCCGCCGGTACCCACTCGGTGATCTCCATGTGGTCCACGAGTCGGAACGGTCCGATGGCGGTGTCGCAGTCGAATGTGGTTCCGACGCCTGAGGTCTGCGAGGAGGTGAACCGGATCGCCACAGCGTCCTCCATCCACTCCACGTGGCTGGCCACATCCTCGACGTAGCCCCAGACCTCCTCCGGGGTGGCGTCGAGATCCACAGAAACGGTCAACTCGGACATGGCCGGAGAATACGACGGTTCCGGGTCGCCGCCCATCCGCTGAGTTCGCGCCACCGCCCCAGCATCGGTCAGCATGGGGCATGCCGAAGCCTCAGCCCACGTCGACTCCAGTCGATGACATCGCCCCCGGTGACATCGTTCGTGACACAGCAGTTGACCGGGTGGACGGTCTCGCCGGCCGCTATCGAGCGGATATTCCCGAGGCGTGGCGGGTGGTGTACGCCTTCGGCGGTGTCACGATGGCGACGGCCATCAGAGCGGCCGTGACCGAACTCGACCGTCCGGACCTGTCGCTCGTGTCGGCCGATGCCACGTTCACCCAGGCTGTTCCCTGCGGACCGGTCGCCGTCGACGTCGAGGTCCTCCGTCAGGGCCGGGGTGCCGCTCAGGCGTTGGCTCGCTTGTGGTCGCTCGACCCGGACGCCACCGGCTCGATCGACCTGCGTGGTCCGTCACGGAGCGACCTGCTCGTGTCCTGCGTGCTCGGCGAGCGTGCCCCCTCTACACCGCACCGACTGCAGGGCGCCGTGTTCCCCGACGTGTCTGGTCCCGAGGCCTACTCGCCCCGCCCGAAGGTCGTCGACAACCCTTTCGCCGACATCCCCTACCACCGGCAGACCGACTGGCGACTCGCCGACGGCCACCTGCACTGGGGGCAGGTCGACGTGCCACCCGGGGAGCCGCAGGCCTCCTCGTGGTTCCGGTTCCACCGGTCACCGATGGCCCCCGACGCCACATGGGTGCCCGGGCTGCTCGCCGTGCCAGGTGACGTCCTCGGGCCGGCGGTCGGCGCAGGCATCGGTACCCAGCACGGCTTCTTCCTGATCCTGTCGCTGCAGATCGGCATCCGCTTCATCGACGATGTGCGGACCGAGTGGGTGCTGCAGCACACCCGGGCGCAGAGCGCTGCGGACGGGTATGCCAGTGGGACCGCCGAACTCTTCGACGAGGACCGTCAACTCGTCGCCCTCGCCCACCAGATCGCCAAGCTGCGGGCGTTCTGAGTCCTCTCATCACCTGCCGGATCACCCGGGCAGCGGTCAGGGGGAGCGGTAGGTACTGACACACCCGGCGCTCGAGGGCGTGAACGGTGAACCGTCGAAGTCGCCGTCCCGGCCGAGCAGCTCCATGTCGCAGTCGCTGAACCACCGGTCGAGGTCGTCGATGGCCACGGGGACCACCCTCCACGGACGCACCCTGGGCGGGAGGCCGTCGATGAGCTCCACGTGGGCGCCGGTGACCGCCCCGCTGAGCGGATCCGCGTCGGTGGCGATGAGGGTGACACCGGACGCATCGACGCTGCGAACCTCGAGCTTGCGTTCCCGCTCGGTGATCGGTGCCGCGATGAACGCCTGGATGATGGCGTGTCCACCCGATGTGAGGTGCTGGGAGATCGCCGTCACGCATCGACGCTGGGCCTCGGCGTCGGCGAGGTTGCAGAGGAGGTTGTCGTTGGCCACGATCACCGTGAACCGCTCGGTCGGCCACGTCTTTGGGTCGCCGGCGTCGCCGACGAACGGGGTCACCCGCAGGGTCGGATCCTTGCGGCGTAGGGCGTCGAGCATCGGTTCCGATGGATCGAGACCAACCACGCGCACCCCACGATCGGCGATCTCGAGCGCCAATCGTCCGGTGCCCACGCCGAGTTCGAGGACCGGACCGCCGTCAGCCAGAGCAGCGATCCGATCCGCAGCGCTCCGGGTGGAGTCGTCGGTGGGGTACCAGCGGTCGTAGACGTCGGCGAAACTGCGGCCGTAGGAGTCGGCTCCGAACGGAGCGTGTTGGTCGGACACGCCTTCAGTTTGTCCGCATGGAAGGATGTCGAGGTGACGGCCACCGACTGGAGCACTCCGGGAGCTGCCTCCGGTGTCCCCGCCGGTCGCATCGTCGAACCGTCGGATCCGACGCTCCTCACCGAGGACGACCACACCGCTGGCGTGGCCCGCGTCCGTGGAGATGCGTCGTTGCCACCGAACACCCCCGAGGGACTCGGCAGCGACCAGCCGCTCGCCGATCTTCAGCCGGTCGGTGTGCTCGGCGTGCTCGACGGGGGATTCGCCATGCTGCGGTTCCGGTTCGGTCGTCTCGTCGGCCTCACGGCGCTGGTGCTGCTGCCCGTCATCACCGGGGAACTCCTCGTCGTCCTCCGATTCCCCCAGCCGGATGCTGCTGATCCGTTGACCACGCCGAGTTCGCTCGAGTTCCTCGCAGCGTCATCGTCCAGTACCGGTTGGGGACTGCTGTTCGCCCTGTTCGGTGCCGTGTCGCTGACGTGGGTCGGCATCGCCGTCGGACAGACCGCCCGGGCGTGGGCCGACGGCACGGATCCCACGTGGGGGGAGATGGTGAAGGCTGCGGCTCGTCGATGGTGGGTGGCCCCGGTGCTGGGACTGGTCACGGTGACGATCAAGACGACGGCGTCGTGTCTGTTCGGTGTGGGATTCTTCCTCGCCGATGCCCTGTTGTTCATCGCTGCAGTCGTGGCCGGGGGTGAGCACCTGGGACCGTTCGCCTCAGTCGGGCGATCGGTCGGGCTCACCCGCCGCGTCTATGGCCGGGCTCTCGGGATCTGCGTCGGCGGGATGTTCATCACCACCGTCCTGCAATCAGTGGTCCTGGTGGGCCCGCTCCTGTTCGCAACGTCGTTCGGTGTGTCCGGAACGGCGGAGAAACTGATCTCGCAGGCCGCCGGCCTGATCCTGCTCGTCACGACTCCACTCACCGCCTGCATCGCCGCCCGGGCGTGGGTGGACTTCCGTTGTCGACTCGAGGGCACCGACCTCGATGTCCGGGCCGTGGCCTGCGGGCTGGCCTGAGCTCGTGGTCCTCCCGCTCGGGGTCCTCGACTCCGCCGTTGCCCCGACTGTCGAGCTCGTGGTGGACCCCGTGGTGGACGACGTGCGCCGGGTCATGTCCGATGGTGCCTACGACTACACACCGTCGTTCCTCGAACGAATCCTCGAGCGCATCGGGGAACTGCTCGGGGACCTGTTCTCTCCGTCGTTCGCCGGACCCGGTGCGAGCTTCGGTGGCGGGATCGGTGGGTTCCTGGCCTGGATCCTCATCGCAGCGGCGGTGGTCGGCATCGTGGCGGTGATCGTGACCGTCCTACGGCGTCGGGTGCCGCGTCGGCGATCAGAGGTCGCCGATGGCGACGTCGACGTCGAGCATCGTCGGCCCGCCTCGGAGTGGGCGGCCGAGGCGGCCGAGCACGAAGCCGCAGGACGATGGCCCGAGGCCGTTCGGGCCCGGTACCGGGAACTCGTCCGGAGGCTCATCGATCGGCGACAACTGAGCGACGTGCCCGGTCTCACGACCCGTGAGCTCCGGGTCGAACTCGATCGCACCACGACCGGTGCCTCCATCCCGTTCGACACCGTCTCGACCATCTTCGAACTCGCCTGGTACGCACTGTGGCCCACCGGAGCCGACGACCTCGGTCGTCTCAAGGCCGCTGCCGCCGAGGTGCTCGACGCTCCCCGGGCACCGGTGTCTGCTGCGCCGATCTCCGGTGGCGCAGCGGTTGAAGGTTCCGAACTGGTGGGAGATCGGCGGTGAACCGCGGAACCACCATCGGAGCCGTGGTGCTGACGCTCGCTGCGGTCGTCGTCGTCGTGCTCTCGCTGGGCGCCACGGGACCACCGCCGTTCGATGCGGAGTCGACCTCTCCGTCCGGATACGCCGCAGTGGCCACGATCCTCCGGGATCGAGGTGCGTTGGTCGATGTGCGGACCGCAACGTCGGTGGCGCAGCAGGGATTCGGGCCGGGTGATGTGATCGTCGTACCTGCGCCCGAGTTGGCGTCGTTCGCCGATCTCGACGCCTTCACCGACGCGGCCGCGAACGGAGCAACGTTGGTCTACGGATCCCCGCCGCCGCAACGCGAGTCGTCGATCGACGTCGACTCCTTCGACGAGTTTCTCGCCCCGATCCCCTCGACCGAACTCGTCGACGAGAAGTTGCTCGCACGAACTCCGGCGGTCGCTGTGCCACCGGGCGAGTGCGACATCGTCGACTTCGCCGCACTCGGTCAGATCGACGGGGCCTTCGCCATCCCGTTTACTCCCAGCGCCGACCAGCCGGAGCAGCGAACGTGTTTCGGTGACGCCGTTGGCGTCTACACGAGCGCCCGGAACGTCGGCGCTGGTATCGAGATCACGCTCGCCGGACCGACCATGTTGAGCAACGCCCGACTCTGGCCGGACAAGGAGAACGGTGGTGAGCCGCTCGCCAACGCTGCGCTCCTGGTGCGCCCGGTGGAGGTGGCGAGCAGCGCCGGTCCGGCCCGGGTGACCTTCGTCCGGGCCGAATCGAGCCCTGGCTCCTCCATCGGCAGCAGTGGTCCGAGCAATCCGCTGCGCTTGCTGCCGAGCGGGATCCAAGTGGCGCTCCTGGTGACGGTCGTGGCCTTCGTGTTCTACGCCTGGGGTCGCTCTCGTCGGCTCGGTCGCGTTGTACGCGAGCGTGCGCCCGTGGAGATCGCTGGCTCCGAGCTCGTCGAGGCCGTCGGCGACCTGCTCCGCCGCAAGGGTTCGCCCGATCGGGCCGCAGTGGTGTTGCGCTCGGAGTTCCGTCGTCGGATGGGTGTGGCGGCAGGACTGGGCATCGCTCCCTCCGACGACGTCCTGCTCTCGTGGTTGACCCGGCACTCCAGCGTGGATCCGGCGCAACTCCACGCCACGTTGAGCGGGCCGATCGCCTCGTCCGATGCGCTCGTCGCGCTCGCTCGTAGGATCGATTCCATCACCGAGGAGGTCACCGGTGTCCGACAGTCACCCTGATCCGTACACGCCGGTTCAGCCGGCGCCTGTTCCGTACGCTCCGGCTCCACCCGCTGCGCCACCCGCTGCGCCACCCGCTGCGCCACCCGCTGCGTACGACCCCCGGGCAGCGGTGCACGCCGTGCGGGCCGAGATCGCCAAGGTCGTCGTCGGGCAGGAGGGGGTCGTGTCCGGACTGATCACTGCGCTGTTGGTCCGGGGCCACGTCCTGTTGGAGGGAGTCCCCGGCGTCGCCAAGACGCTGATCGTCAAGACGCTCGCCCGGGCACTCGACCTCGACGCCAAGCGGGTCCAGTTCACACCCGACCTGATGCCCTCGGACATCACCGGCCAGTTGGTCCTCGATCCCGGCGGCGACTTCGGGATGCGTTTCCGGGAGGGTCCGATCTTCACGAACCTATTCCTCGCCGACGAGATCAACCGGACGCCGCCCAAGACCCAGTCGGCTCTGCTCGAGGCCATGGAAGAACGGCAGGTCACCGTCGAGGGCAGTCCCCGTCCGCTGAACGATCCGTTTGTGGTGATCGCCACGCAGAACCCCGTCGAACAGGAGGGCACCTACCCCCTTCCGGAGGCGCAACTCGACCGCTTCCTGTTCAAGCTGGTCGTCGGATACCCGAGCGCCGAGCAGGAGGTCGCCGTGCTCGACCGGCATCATCGCGGCCTCGACCCCCACGACGTCCTCGGTGCCGGTATACAGCCGGTCGCCACCGCAGAGGATCTGCAGATCGGTCGGGCCCAGGTGGCCGGTGTCGGAGTGGCTCCGGCGGTGCTCGAGTACATCGTCGCTCTCTGTCGGGCCACCCGGGAGGTGCCATCGGTCGAGGTGGGGGTGTCACCGAGGGGCGCCACAGCGCTGCTGCACGCCTCCAAGGCGTGGGCGTGGCTGTCGGGCCGGGAGTGGGTCTCGCCGGACGAGGTCAAGGCGATCGCCGTCCCGACCCTGCGGCATCGTCTGGTGGTGCGGCCCGAACTCGAACTCGAGGGAACGACGGCTGACGGAATCCTCACCGGTCTGCTCGCCACCGTCCCTGCCCCACGCTGAGGCATCTGCTGCCGTGTCGATCCTCCCGACCCGTCGACTGGCGTTCGCAGTGCTCGCCGTCGGCGGAGCGCTGATCGTGCTGCCCACGCCAGATGTGAGTCTCTGGGTGATCGCTGTGGCCGTCGCCGTACTCGCTCTCGTGATCACCGTGATCGACGCTGCGCTCGCAGTACGACCGGCGATGCTGACCTTCGAGCGTCGGCATCCGCCGATCGTGGTGGCGAACTCGACCTCTGCGGTGGCGTGGACGGTGGCGTCAGAGGCTCGTCGGCCTGTTCGGCTGTTGGTTGCCGACGAGCTCGCACCGTCGTTGCGGGCCGCCGCCCGGCGGTTCGACATCCGGGTGCCCGCCGGTGACGTCGTGCGGGTTCGGACGTCGATCACGCCATTGCGTCGGGGTCGCTTCGAACTCGAACGGATCAGCGTCCGGATCGTGGGCCCGCTCGGTCTCGGCGCCCGACAGCGAGATGTGCCGCTGCACTCGGTGTTGCGGGTCCACCCGCCGTTCCGGTCGAGGGATGAGGCCGAACTCGCCATCCGCAAGGGCCGGATCCTGGAGCTCGGCCTGCGTTCGGCACGCGGGATCGGCGCCGGCACCGAGTTCGAGCAGTTGCGGGAGTACGGACCCGACGACGAGTTCCGGCGTATCGACTGGACCGCCACGGCCCGCACCGGGCGTGCGATCGTGCGCACGTTCCGGGCCGAGCGCAACCAGACCGTGGTTGCCGTGCTCGATACCGGCCGGGTGATGGCCGGTCGGGTCGACGGCGTGCCCCGACTCGAGCACGCCATGGACGCCATCACGGCGCTCGCCACCGTGTCCACCCGTCTGGGCGACAAGTGCGGTCTGGTGGCCTTCGGTGCCGATATCCGATCGGAGGTGGCGCCGGCGAGACGGCGGGATCAGGTCGGTCGGATCACCGAGGCGATGTACGCCCTCGAATCCGAGCTGAACGAGTCGGACTATCCGTCGGCGTTCGCCCACGTGGTGGCCCGCTATCGACGGCGGGCGATGCTCGTGTTGTTGAGCGACCTCCTCGAACCGGCCGTGGAGGACTCGCTGTTGCCCGGGCTGCCGCTCATCACCCGGACGCACCTCGTCGTGGTCGCCGGTGTGAGGGACCCGCAGGTCGAGGAGTGGATCGAGGGGCCGGTGCAGAGCGAGGAGGACGCCTACCGACGGACCGCTGCGACGACGACGCTGGTCGACCGCCGCCGGACCGCGGCGCGGTTGCGGGGGTTGGGCGTGACGGTGATCGATGCTGCGCCGAGCCGGCTGGCGGCGGAACTCGCAGACGCCTACCTCCTCGCCAAGTCGACCGGCCGCCTGTAGGGGCCCTTCAGGCCCTGATCGTGGCGCCGGAGGCGGCTGCTTCCTCGGCGCGGGCGATGGCGTCGCGGCGTTCCTCGCCCCAGAGGCCCGTCGAGCCGAGGGCCTCGGCCCGCTGCCCGAACAGGACGAGGTAGACGCTGAATGCTGCGAACGCCGCCACGCCGACGGCAACACGGAGCGCCGTCGGGAGGTCCGACGGCGTGACGAAGCCTTCGATGAAGCCGGCGGTGGCGAAACACGCCACGAGCCCGAGGATGATCACCACTGACCGGAGGCCCGCCTCCCGCAGCGCCGTGGAGCGGGTGCGGTCACCGGGGGCGATGATCGCCCAGGAGATCTGCAGACCGGCGGCGCCAGCGACGATGATCGCTGCGATCTCGAGGAGGCCGTGGGGGAGGATCAGGCCCCAGAACTGCGGACCCTCGCCGGCTCGGTGCATCACCGCAGCCATGACCCCGAGGTTCAATCCGTTGAGTGCGAGGATCCCAGCCGGTCCGAGCACCGGGAGAACCCCGAGTGCGAACGCCGTGCACGCCACGTAGATGTTGTTGACCGTCACCCGGCCGGCGAAGTTCTGGGCCGCATCGGAGCGGTAGTACTCGGCGAAGTCCCGTTCGGCGATGACCTGCTGGAGTTCGGTCGGGATGCTCGCATCCAACGTGGAGCCGGACACGCTGAGCCACACACCGGTGGCGATCGCCGGGAGCAGCAGGCAGGCGGCGCTGACGGCCACGAAGCGACGGGCGTGCCAGACAGCGGCCGGGAAGGCCGTGGTGACGAAGTTCGACAGAGCGGTCCACGGGTTGCTGCGACGCCGGTAGATGACGAGGCGCGCCTCTCCGAGGACTCGGGACAGTCGGGCGTTGAGGTCGGCGTCGGCGTAGACGGTGCGAGCGTGGGACAACTGCGCCGACACCCGCTGGTAGAGGAGGACGAGTTCGTCGATCTCGGCGTCGCTGAGCCGTTGCACCGATCGACCGGATCCGGCCGCCTGCCGGCTGAGATCCGCGAGGCGACGCCAGGTCCCCTCGTTGCGCTGGATGTAGCGATCGATGTCCACGCCGGTGCAGCACCTCCCGGGGCGATTGCCCACTACCGTAGGCGCGTGCCCGCTGGAGTGGTCACCCCCGAAGCCGTGCTGCTCGAACTGCCGACGGTGGGCGTGGCCACGCGGACGTTCGCCAGATTGTTGGACCTGGCCCTGCAGGGAGTGATCTTCTTCGTGCTGGTGTTCGGAGTCGGGTTCCTGATCTCCGTCGGAGGAAGTCCGGAACTGTTGATCCTCAGCGTCGTGGTCCTCACGATCGTGGTCATCCCGATCACCGTGGAGGTCCTCTGGCGGGGTCGCAGCCCGGGCAAGGCGTTGTTCGGTCTGCGCGTGGTGAGTCGGGACGGATCGCCGTCGACGCCCCGTCAAGCAGTCGTGCGGGGGCTCGTGGCAATCGTGGACACGTACCTGACGTTCGGGTTTCTGGCGCTCACCGTGGCCACGGCGACCGGCGACACGCAGCGACCCGGTGATCTCGCTGCCGGAACGGTCGTGATCAAGGATCGCACTGGTCGTTCGGCCGAGACTCCCGTGGCGTTCCTGGCGCCCGCCGGTTACGAGTCGGTCGTCGGGCACCTCGACGTGAGTGCCCTCGACGACGAGGATTTTGCGCTCATCCGGTCGTTCCTGCTTCGGGTCGACTCGATGGACGTCGACCAACGTCACCGTCTGGCGACCGTGTTGGCGCACGGCGTTCAGCGCAGGATCAACCAGAGCGTCGACGTGGCGATCACCGCTGAGGCGTGGTTGGTCTGCGTGGCTTCGGCGTACCAGTACCAACGGGGCAATCTGCTCGCCGACGCTGCGCTCGGTCTCGCCCCGATTGCTTCCCCGACCCGCTGAGCCGGCCGATCCCGGGTTCGCCCGAGGTGTCGTTGGGGTTTCGGGGGTGGCGTAGCGTGGTGTGGTGGAGATCCCGGCCCAGCGGCGATCGGAATCCGAACGGGTCGTCGACCTCGATCACGCCGCCACGACGCGCCTGCGTCCGGAGGCGCACGCCGCCATGGAACCGTTCCTCACCGACCGATACGGCAACCCGAGCGGCGCCCACGCCACCGCTCGTGACGCCGTCAGGGCACTCGACGAAGCTCGCGAGCAGGTGGCAGAGCACCTCGGCTGTGCGCCGGGGGAGGTCGTGTTCACCTCAGGCGGCACCGAGGCTGACGTGCACGCCGTCTCGGGCGGCCTGCCGCCGCGATCCGGTGTTCCCATCTGCCCGTCGACCGAGCACCACGCTGTGCTCGCCACGGTCGATGTGCTCGGCGGCACGGTCCTCAGCGTCGACCGTGCCGGCCGCATCGACCTCGACGATCTCCGCACCCGACTCGCCTGGTTGCGGACCGCTGCGACTGAGGAGACGGGTCCCGGTCCGTCGGTGGTGTCGGTCATGCTCGCCAACAACGAGCTCGGCACCATCAACGATCTCGACGCCGTGGCCGATGTGCTCGCCGACGTGGCCCCGGGCGTCCCGCTGCACACCGACGCCGTGCAGGCGGCTCCGTGGCTCGACGTCCGGGAGCGGGCCGCTGCAGCCGACATGGTCTCGATCTCGGCCCACAAGTTCGGTGGACCGCGTGGGTCAGGCGTGCTGGTCGTGCGCGATCGGGTCGACATCGCACCGCTGCTCCACGGAGGTGGCCAGGAGCGGGGCCGTCGATCGGGCACTGTGGACGTCGCCGGTGCTGTCGGTCTCGCTGCTGCCCTCGCTGTCACGGTCGCCGACCGGCGAGCGACTGCGGAACGGGTGGCGGGTCTCCGCAACGATCTGCTCTCCCGCATCACCGCAGCGCCGTTCGCCGTTCGCTCGACTCTCGGTGCGACCGGATGGCCGCCGCCGAGCGGCGACGACCCCGACGAGGTGCTCCCCAACTTCGCCCACGTGCTCGTGGCCGACGTGGACCCGGAGCCGCTGATGTTTCTGCTCGACGCTGCCGGTGTGCGCGCCTCGTCTGCATCGTCGTGCTCCTCCGGTGCGCTGCGCCCGTCGCATGTGCTGTCGGCGATCGCAGCTGCGGGCGCTGGGGTGGAGGGTGCGGCGCTCCGACTGACGCTCGGACCTGAGACCACCGCCGATGATGTCGATCACGCCGTGGCGGCGCTGCAGGCCGTGATCGGCCGCCTGCGCCAACATCGGAGCAACCCTGTCGTTCCGGGCGTTGCGCCTGACGGGTCAGTCCCCGCTGTGCCAACTGCCGGCGGAACGGCCGTGGCGTCGGGCGCCGGTCACAGCTAGGGCGTCGTGCGGATCCTCGTGGCGCTCTCCGGAGGGGTGGACTCCTCGGTGGCCGCTGCGCTGCTCGTTGCGGACGGGCACGAGGTGGTGGCAGTCACGCTCCGTCTCTGGGGCGGGCCGTCGGATCAGGGTTGCTGCTCGGTGTCGGATGTCGAGGACGCTCGTCGGGCGGCGGCGCAACTCGGTATCGAGCACCACGTGTTCGACTTTGCCGAGCGGTTCGAACAACAGGTGGTGGAGCCGTACGTCGCCGACCACGCCGCCGGGCGAACCCCCAATCCGTGCGTGGAGTGCAACCGGCACCTCAAGTTCGACGCACTGCTCGAGCGTGCCGACCTGCTCGGCTTCGATGCGCTCGCCACCGGTCACCACGCACGGATCGTCAGCGTCGATGGCCGCCGCCACGTCGCTCGGGCCACTGACACGGCCAAGGACCAGTCCTACGTCCTGCACCCACTCGTCGCTCCGGCCACGGACCGGGTGCTGTTCCCCGTGGGCGGGCTCACCAAGGCGCAGGTCCGCGAGCGCGCCGGCGAACTCGGCCTGCGAACCGCACACAAGCCGGACAGTCAGGACACCTGTTTCATCACCGCCTCCGGGGGCCGGGAGGCGTTCCTGTCGCCGCGCACCGACCTGCACCCGGGGGAGATCGTTGACGTCGACGGCGCACCGGTTGGCCGGGTCGACGCAGTCGAACTCGTGACGCTCGGCCAGCGCCGGGGACTGTCGCTCGCCGGCGGCGGTGACCGCCGCTACGTCGTCGACGTCGACGTTGCCGGCCGACGGGTGGTCGTCGGACCGCCCGAGCGGCTGCAGCGGACCCGGGTCGATCTGCGGGGAGTGAGGTGGAACGGGCCCGTTCCAGGCGATGAGGTGAGCGTCCAGACCTCGGCGCACGGTACGGCTGAACCGGCGACCATCACCGATGTCGACATCGACGCCGGGAGGGCCACTGTTCGTTGGGTGCGGTCCCGCCCGCTCGTGGCGCCGGGTCAGAGCGTCGTGGTCTACCGCGATGACATCGTGCTCGGCGGTGGCACCGCCGAGCGTTCGACCTGAGACTCGACGCTCGCCCGACGGCCCGTCGCTGCCCCGGGTTCAGGTTCGGCCGACGGCGATCCGACGGTCCTCGGCGATCTCGAGGAACCGCCCGGGCCTGGTCGGAGCGACCAACACCGCCCGGGTCGCCACCGCCTCGGTCGTGGCCCCCCGCCGCACTGCCGGCACGACGCTGAGTTCCTCATCGAGAGCGACCTCGAGGATCAATCCGGTCGCCCCGGCGGTGAGATCGAGGGCCGCAGAGTCAGCCGGTGCCGGCCCCAGGCGGGTGATCGCTCGGCGGGGGAGCGGGATCGGCTCGAACAGCGCCAGGGCGTCGACGAGAGTGATGCCGGTCGGGACGAACACCAACGCCCTGCTCGCGAGCCGGTGCAACGAGCGCCATGCGAGCGTTGCGGTGGCAACTCCGAGGACGGCCAACGCCGCAGCGGGGACCCAGCGCTCTCCAGCGAGGAGGACGACTGCGCCACCGATCGGTGCGACCCCGATCAACCAGGTCACCTCGAGCGGACCGAACAACAACACCGCTGGGCACCGCAGCGGCGACCGGTGTTCGTCGCCGTAGGACGCACCGTCGATCGCCCACTCTCCAACCGGTGCGCTCATCGCCACGACGGGAACGACCGCAGCGAGCACCAGCCCGGCCCAGCCCCACGCGGTCGGCTCGCTGAGGCTCGCGGCAATCGCCCCGGCCACCACGGGGAGCGGGGCGAGCAGGCGACCGGTGGTCAGGGCCCTCGGATCGGGAGTGAGTGTGCACGCCAGGCCGACGGCCCACGCCGCCCAGAGGATCGCCACGGCGAGCGTCCTGCCGATGCCGCTCGAGTCGAACGAGTCGGCGAGGAGTTCGCCGAGCGTGACCGGCAGGAGCGCCCAGGTCACTCGCCACACCCACACCGGCCACTCGGTCCGACGATTCGTCGTCGTCGTCGCTGCATCGCTCACACTCGACAGATTTGCGCGTCCGACACGGCCGGGTCTAGTAAGGAATCGGTGGAAGCAGGCGGGGTGGCCATTCTGGGACTCGCAACGTCGGTCGGTGGCGTGCCGTTCAGCGACGTCGACACGGCGGTGGACTTCGCTCTCCGGGCACACGAGCGATTCCCAACGGTTCCGGTGGTCCACCGCTGTGACCGATCGTTGCTCGCGCTGAGCCTGCTCGGTGTCACCGGAACCGGCCCGTTCATCGGGCTCGATCCGGACACGTTCGATCCCGCCACCTTCGATCCGGCGTCGGCGGGCGACCTCGAGGCGCTGCTCGTCGCTGCCCCCGACGCACTCGAACCGCTCGACCGTGTGGTCACCGGGGCGGGCGTCGACGTGCCCGCCGTCCGGTTGGGCGTGCTCGGTCCGGTGACGTTGGCACTGGCGCTCGGTGCGGTCGGCGTGAACCTCGACACTGCGGTCCACAGCGCCGCAGAGATCGTCGCCGCTCGCGCGTCGGCCCTCCTCCGGCGGATCCACGCCGAGCGTCCGGGGCTGGGCGTGGTGATCGTGTTGCACGAGGCGGGCCTGGTCGGCTCCCTGCATCCGACGTTCCCGCTCGGCCGCTCGACGGTTGCCGATCGCCTGCTCGGGCCAACGATCGAGGGTCTCGCCGACGCCTCGCCCGGCCCGGGACTCGTCGGTGTCCACGTTCCCGGGCGCACCGACTGGGACGCCGTGGTGAGCGCCGGTCCGGCGTTCCTGTCGCTCCCGGCCGATCCCGACGTGGTGTCGTGGGCTCCGGCGATCGAACGCTTCGTCGATGCCGGCGGGGTGTGCGCCTGGGGCGCAGTCCCGGTGAACCGGCCACTCGGCCTGCAGGCAGATTCCCTGTGGCGCTCCTTGTCGGCGACCTTTGCGAGCCTCGCCGCCGAAGGGCTCGACCCGGCGGCACTGCGGTTCCACTCGCTGGTCGAGCCGGTCGACGGACTGTCCGAATTCGATGCCACCGGTGCCGGACGGGTCATCGACCTGTGCACCGAACTGTCGTCCCGACTCCGGCGCCAGAGTCTCGCGACCCGCCTCTCGCTGGGCGCCTGAGCCGCAGCCGGTCGTCCCAGGGCGGCGGTAGTCTCGCCGTCGTGAGTCCGTCCCGCGCCACCGGCGCCAACGCCGGTCCGGACCCCGACCTCGATCCGGCCGGGCGGGTGGACTGGCTCCGCGACCAGGTTCGCGGTCACGACCGGGCCTACTACGAACTCGACGCCCCCGTCATCCCCGACGCCGACTACGACCAACTCGTCCGGGAACTGCTGGCGCTCGAGCACGCCCACCCCGATCTCCTGACACCGGACTCACCCACGCAACGGGTCTCGGGTGCGGCGTCGGCGCAGTTCGCTCCCGTCCAGCACCGCATCCGCATGATGAGCCTCGACAACGCCATGGACTCGGGCGAGCTCCGGGCGTGGGGGGACCGCACGGCTCGTCGGCTCGATGAACTCGGCCTGAGCGAAGCGGTCGACTACGTCTGTGAGCTGAAGATCGACGGTCTCGCCATGTCGTTGCGCTACGAGCATGGCCGGCTCGTGCGGGCCGCCACCCGAGGGGATGGCCGCACCGGCGAGGACGTCACGGCCAACGTCCACCAGATCTCCGGTGTGCCGCAGGTCCTCTCGGGGGACCCCCCCGAGGTGATCGAGGTCCGGGGCGAGATCTACCTCCCACTCGACGCCTTCGCTCGCCTCCGGGCCCAGACCGAGGCCGACAACGCCGTGGCGGAGGCCGCCGGTCGCCGCCCCAAGCCGCTCCCGGCCAACCCGCGCAACGCCGGAGCGGGTTCGCTCCGTCAGAAGGACCCCACGGTCACCGGTTCACGAGGACTGGCGCTGTGGGCCTACCAGCTCGGCGAGGTCGTCGGGATCGGGGCGCCACCGACCCACTCCGGTGCCCTCGACCTGCTCGGGAGCCTCGGCCTCCCCGTCAATCCCGAGACCCGCTCCTGCGCCACCCTCGAGGAGGTCTATGCGTTCTGTGCCCACTGGGTCGAACACCGTCACGAACTCCCGTACGAGATCGACGGCGTGGTGGTCAAGGTAGACGACCTCGCAGTGCAGGCGGCGCTCGGGGCCACCTCCAAGGCTCCCCGCTGGGCGATTGCCTTCAAGCTCCCCCCGGAGGAGCGATCGACGCAGTTGCTCGAGATCCAGGTGTCGATCGGTCGGACCGGCAAGGCCACACCCTTCGCCGTGATGGAGCCGGTCTTCGTGGGTGGTTCCACGGTCTCCATGGCGACGCTGCACAACTCCGATCAGGTCCGCCTCAAGGACGTCCGCCCGGGCGACACCGTGGTCGTCCGGAAGGCCGGCGACGTGATCCCGGAGGTCGTCGGGCCCGTGCTCGACCTCCGACCCGATGGTCTCCGCGAGTGGGAGTTCCCCACCCTCTGCCCGTCGTGTTCACAGCCGCTGGTCCGTCCGCCGGGCGAGGCGCAGCACTTCTGCGTCAACCCGGAGTGTCCGCAGAAGCGCTGGGCGGCGATCTGCCACTTCGCCTCTCGTGGCGCCATGGACATCGAGGGCCTCGGTGATCAGCAGGTGCAGCTGTTCATGGACCTGGGCCTGATCGTCGACGTGGCCGACATCTACTCCCTCGACTACGAGCGCATCGGAGAGCTGCGGGGCTACGGCGAGAAGACCATCGACAACCTCCGCCGCGCCGTCGACGCTTCCCGGTCCCGCCCGCTGGCGCGGCTGTTGTTCGGGCTCAACATCACGCACCTCGGTCAGGCTGGTGCCGAGGCGCTCGCCGGGGCACTCGGGAGTCTGGCCGCCATCTGCGGTGCGTCGCTCGACGACCTCGCTGCAGTGGACGGCATCGGGCCCGTCATCGCCGAGTCGGTGCACGCTTGGTGTGCGGACCCGGTCAACTCCGACCTCGTCGACCGGCTCGTCGCTGCGGGGATCAACACGCTCGGCCCCGAACGGTCCGTGCTCCCGCAGACGCTCGTCGGGTCGACGGTCGTGGTGACCGGCACGCTGAACGGCTTCAGCCGCGAGGGCGCCGTGGAGGCCATCAAGGCCCGCGGCGGCAAGTCTCCGGGCAGCGTGTCGAAGCGGACCACGGCGCTCGTGGTGGGCGCCGAGCCCGGGGCATCCAAGCTGGCCAAGGCCACCGAGCTCGGCGTGCCCGTGCTCGACGAGGTCGCCTTCGAGTGGTTGCTGTCCACCGGGGAGGTCCCCACGTGAGCCCACCCGTACGCGCCGTCATCTTCGACTTCGGCGGCGTCTTCATCGACTCGCCGTTCACAGCGCTCGTCGAGGCGGCGAGCGCACAGGGTCTCGATCCCGCAGTGGCCCTCGAGGTGGTCTTCGGACCGTACGACCGTGACACCGATCATCCGTGGCACCGCCTCGAGCGTGGCGAGATCGACCTCGCCGCCGCCCGGTCCGAGATCGTCGCACTCGGCGTGGAGCGCACGGGCCGGGAGATCGAACCGTTCGACCTGCTCGCTGCGCTCGCCGGTGGCGGCATCCGTACCGAGGTCGTCGACCGTTGTCGGGACCTGCGGGCCGGTGGTCGTCGCACCGGTCTGCTCACCAACAACGCTGCGGAGTTCGAGGGATTCTGGACGCCGCTGCTGCCGCTCGGAGAGCTCTTCGACGACGTGGTCGACTCCTCGGCGGTCGGCCTGCGCAAGCCTGACCCGCGCATCTACCACCTGGCGCTGGAACGTCTCGGCGTCACGGCGGACGAGACGGTGTTCATCGACGACGCACTCGGCAACGTCGTCGGTGCCCGGGCCGTCGGTATCCGCTCGGTCCACGTCGGCCCGCAGCCGTCCGATGTCGCTGCGGCGCTCGCCGAACTCGACGCCCACCTCGCCTGAGCCGCTGCGGTCGATGACTCTCCAGCGGGCCTGGTCACCCGACGGAGCGAATGCTCACGTGGCGTCGAAGCACCACGAGACCGGTTGGGACCGCTCGGGTCCCTCGGCCTGCTTCCAGACGATCGCCACCACGCAGTTCTGGCCGTCGGTCAGGGACGACACCGGCTTGTCCGGACCAGGGGTGAAGTCGATCCGACCCGAACCGAGGTCCTTGCTGAGGCCGTCCTCGGCGGTCCGGATCTCCACGCCGTTCACGATCAGGTAGCCGTCGTAGCCGGCGGCAACGTCGATCCCGACCCCGGATTGCGTCAGGACCTCGGACCCGGACTCCGGAACGAGGCGCTCGACGAAGTCGGGAGCATTGCTGGAGGTGGAACTGTTCCCGGTGGTGGCGAAGGTGAACGTGGCCACCAGTCCGACGAGACCGCCGAGCAGCAGCAGCCCCACGAGTACCCGTTGCACCAGGGGGGCCCTGGGGACGACCGGTGGCTCCGCCGGAGCGGTGACGGTCCCCTGTTCGATGTCCGACGTCTCACTCATTTCTTCATTGTGCTGCGGCGGCACCAGCGGTGCCGGTCATGGCCGGGGATCCACCACTCGGGCCGCCTTCGGTCGTAGCGTTTTGCCACAGTCGCTCGGGTTGGGGTGGTCTGCTGTCCGTGGTGTTCCCCAGCCGCCGCTCACGGCGGCCGCCCCAACCGGACCGACAGGACCCGACTGACGAACCACTGACGGCCGTGGCGATCGATGCGCCCGGCGTCGACGAGGAGACCGTGGTCCCGTGGTCGCTGCTCCTCGACCGCGCCGCTCTGCGCCGGCGGGAGACGCTTCGCCCCCGATCGCCCCCGATCGCCCCCGACGACCCGGCGATGCGGCCGTGGCTCGTGAGGTGGGTCGTGCTGATCGGGATGTTCGGGGCCACGGCGTTCGTCGTCCTGACCGCACTCGCATGGTCGGGTCCGTCACTCATCGCGTTCCGGGTGCTCGGCGCCACGATCGGCGCGGCGACGGGGCCGTCCTCGCTGGCGCTCATCAACCGCATGTTCCCGGCCGAGGACCGGGCCCGGGCGCTCGGGTTCTGGTCAATCGTCGTCGCCGCGGGGCCGGTGTGCGGTCTCATGGTCGGCGGGCCGCTCATCGGGGCGTTCGGTTGGCGGGCCATCTTCTGGTTCCAGGCACCGGTCCTCGCAGTGATCGCCGTCTGGTCGTTCCTCGCGTTGCCGGAGACGCCACGGTTGGCGCACGTACATTTCGACGTGCCGGGCCAGGCGGCACTCGCCGTGGTGATCGTCGGCCTGTTGATCGGAATCGATCGGGCCTTGGCCTGGGGTCTCACCAATCCCTGGGCGCTGGGCTGCTGGCAGCTCGTCCCGACGGCGCTGTTGATCTTCGTCCGGATCGAGCGACGGGCCCCCACCCGCTCATTCAACTCGACTGGTTCGCCAACCCGGCCTTCTCGGTGCCGGTGGCGAGCGGGTTCTTCGTGCAGTTCAGCTACATGGACGGGTTCACTCTCGCCCCGAAGCTGCTCGCTGAGGTCCGGAGCTCTCAGCCGACACCGTGGCGCTCATGATGATCCCACGTCCGCTCACCTTCGCCATCACCGGGCCGCTCGCCGGGTGGAGTGCGGCGCGGATCTCGGCGCGATCCACCACGGTGGTCGGCAAGCTCTCGTTGAGGCTCTCACTCGTCGTGTTCGCCCTCGTGGCCGAAGTTCCGGGCACGGCAGTGATCGGGTTGGCCCCGGCGCTCTCGGGGCCGGGATCGGAGCCGCGCCGCCCCGTCTGACGGCGTGCGTCGCCAACTCCGTGCCGTTTGGCGACCTCGGGATCGCCGGGGCGACGCAGTGGCTCGTGGCGCAGGTCGGGACAACCCTGGGGTGACTGTCATGGAGTCCATGGAGGTCGTCGCCGTCGGCGTGGGCGGCCCGGACTCGTCGTACTCGGTGGCGTACGTCGTCGGCGCTGCACTCAGCGCATGCGCTGTTTGACTGGCGCTGCTGATCTAGGAGTGATCTGTGCGGCAGGCCGTGCCTACTCGGTGATCTCCTGGATCTTGGCGGCCACCTCGGCCTGGAGTTCGCCACCGGCGGCGCCGGACTGCTGCATGGCCATCAACTTGGTGATGTCGCCGCTCAGCACCTTGATCTTGCCGGCCATGAACGCCTGCATCCCGGCCTGCTGGTTCTGGTCCACGACGATCGCCTTGAGGGTCGGATAGTCGATCGAAACGGTCAGATCGGCTTCGTCGAGGTGGCCGAGGTCCATCTGGAGTTCGCCACCGGAGGTATCGAGGTGCGCCTGGACCTCGCCCTCACCGAAGGGGACCTCGGTCGCTACGAGGTTGAGTCGCACAGCGTGTGGAGGAGCCGGGACATCGCCTTCGATCTCCTCGCGGATCTGCTTGGCTGCATCGACCCACTCCTCGGTCAGGAACTGGTACTTCGCCACTTGGGTCCTCCATCTGTTCGACACGCCCCGGCCGCACCGACCTGAGCCCCTGTTCCGAGGCGCACCATAGTGGCCCGGGCGTCGATCTCGCCGCTCCGGGGGGTTCCTCGTAGAGTGATCCTCCGACCCGTCCGGACGGAGGTACGCAGTGAGTGCAGCAGAGGTGATTCCCGGGGCCGAGCCCTTCTCGGCGGCCGGCGGAGCGACGGGTGTGCTCGTGCTCCACGGTTTCACTGGCAATCCAAGTTCCATGCGTGACCTCGCCGAAGCCTTCGCTGACGCCGACTACACCGTGGAGCTGCCCCGCCTGCCGGGTCACGGGACGACGATCGACGACATGCTCACCACCGGCTGGGACGACTGGTCCAGCGCCGCGGAGTCGGCCTACGACGACCTCGCTGGTCGGTGTGAACGCGTCGTGGTGGTCGGTCTGTCCATGGGTGGGTCGTTGGCCTGTTGGTTGGCCACCCGTCACTCCGAGATCGCCGGCCTGGTGTGCATCAACCCGGCCGTTGCGCCGTCGGACGACATGCGCAACGCCGTGGCTGCACTCCTCGACGCCGGCGAGGTCGTCATGCCCGGGATCGGCTCGGACATCGCCCGCCCCGGCATCGTGGAGTCGTCCTACGCCGACACGCCGCTCGCACCGTTGCTGACGCTGTTCGCCGCCGCCGAGGTCGTCGAGAGTGAACTCAGTCGCATCACCTCGCCGATGTTGTTGTTCACGAGCCCAGAGGACCACGTGGTCCCGCCGGCCGACAGCGACATCCTCGCCGCCGCCGTGGCGGGTCCGGTCGAACGAGTGAGTTGTGATCGCAGCTACCACGTGGCCACGCTCGACTTCGATGCCGACATGATCATCGAGCGCTCTGTCGAGTTCGTGGCGCGCCTGGGCCAACCGGCTCGCTGAGCTCCGACGGTTCAGCAGTACGATCCACGGGCCATGGACGAACCGACCACCCCACAGGCCGTTGCGCGCATCAGCGCCGAGGACGTCGCCAAGGTCGCAGCGCTCGCTCGGCTCCGACTCGGTCCGGGCGAGCTCGATCGGTTCACCCACCAGCTCGCCGACATACTCGCCCACGCCGAGGACATCGAGGCACTCGATCTCGCCGATGTGGAGCCCATGGCGCATCCGGTGCGGCTGCGGAACGTGTTCCGCTCCGATGAGCCGGCTCCGCCGCTCGATCGTGACACCGTGCTCGGTCAGGCCCCGTCGGCCGAGGACGGCATGTTCTGCGTCCCACCCGTCCTCGGGGAGGCACCGTGAGCCCCGCTCGGGCGCTCCCGGAGGCATCGCTCGGCACGGCGATCGACACCGCTGCTGCGGTCCGGTCCGGGGACCGGTCAGCGATCGACGTCATCGAGGAGCGACTCGCACGCATCGCCGCCGACGAGGAGCAGGTCCACGCATTCAACCTCCTCTCCGCCGATGCCGCCCGGGACCGGGCCCGAGCGATCGACGAGGCGGTGGCCGCCGGGGACGACCCGGGTCCTCTCGCCGGCGTCCCCGTGGCGATCAAGGACAACCTCTGCACCCGGGGCGTCGCCACCACCTGTTCCTCACGGATCCTGGCGGGTTGGGAGCCTCCGTACGACGCCACCGTCGTGACGCGCCTCCGACAGGCCGGTGCAGTGATGATCGGAAAGACCAACCTCGACGAGTTCGCCATGGGCTCATCGACGGAGCACTCCGCCACGGGCCCCACGCGCAACCCGCACGATCTCGCCCGCGTGCCCGGGGGGTCCTCCGGCGGCTCAGCGGCGGCGGTCGCAGCGGGATTCGCTCCGATCGCCCTCGGCTCGGACACCGGCGGGTCGATCCGCCAACCCGCAGCGCTGTGCGGGGTCGTCGGCGTGAAGCCCACCTACGGTCTGGTCTCCCGTCTCGGTCTGGTGGCGTTCGGCTCATCGCTGGATCAGGTCGGTCCGTTCGCCACGACCGTCGCCGACGCCGCCGTCGTCTGCGAGGTCATCGGCGGCCACGACCCGGGGGACTCCACATCCCTGCCGCAGCCGTTCCCCTCGGTCGTCGAACACCTCGACGACGGTGTCGACGGCCTGCGTGTCGGTCTGGTCACCGAGATGCTCGGCGAGGGCATCGCCGATGACGTCGGCGCACGGGTGCGTGCCGCCGCCGAGGCGCTCGCCGCAGCCGGCGCGACGGTCGAGGAGGTCTCGGTACCGGCGGTGACCTACGGGCTCTCGGCGTACTACCTCGTGGCGCCGGCCGAGGCCTCGTCGAACCTCGCCCGCTACGACGGAGTTCGCTACGGCGTGCGGGTCGATGCGCCCACCGCGGGAGAGATGATGGAGGCCACCCGGACCGCTGGTTTCGGTGACGAGGTCAAGCGGCGCATCATGCTGGGCACCTACGCCCTGTCCGCCGGCTACTACGACGCCTTCTACGGTCAGGCCCTCAAGGTCCGGACGCTGATCCGCGCCGACTTCGACGCCGCCTACGAACGCTTCGACGTCCTGTTGTCGCCGACCTCGCCGACCACGGCGTTCGCCTTCGGCGACAAGACCGCCGATCCACTGCAGATGTACCTCAATGACGTCTGCACCATCCCGACCAACCTCGCCGGCCACCCGGCGGCCTCCGTTCCGTTCGGTATCGGTGAGGACGGGCTGCCGATCGGGGTGCAGGTCATGGCTCCGGCGCTCGGTGAGATCGTCATGTTCCGGGTCGCTGCGGTCCTCGAGGGTGCGGCGTGAGCAGCATCGACCTCGACCGCTGGGAGGTGGTGATCGGCCTCGAGGTGCATGCCGAGTTGGCCACCCGCACCAAGCTCTTCTCAGCGGCCACCGCCGAGTTCGGCGGTGAGCCCAACACCCACATCGATCCGCTCACGCTCGGTCTGCCCGGTTCGCTCCCGGTGCTGAACTCCCACGCCGTCGAACTCGCCATCCGGGTGGGCCTCGCCCTGAACTGCACCGTGCAGCGGTCGGTCTTCGCTCGCAAGAACTACTTCTATCCGGACCAGCCGAAGAACTACCAGATCTCCCAGTACGACCTCCCGATCAACGCCGACGGGTTCCTCGAGTTGCCGTCGGGGAAGATCGTCGGCGTCGAGCGGGCGCACCTCGAGGAGGACACCGGCAAGTCGACCCACATCGGAGGCGGTGGCCGGATCCACGACGCCCAGTACTCCCTCGTCGACCTCAACCGGGCGGGTGTACCGCTGCTCGAGATCGTTGGGCGACCCGACCTGCGCAACGCCGAGGACGCCCGCGCCTACGTCAGTGAGCTGCGGGCCGTGCTCGTTGCGGTCGGAGCCTCAGACGGCAAGATGGAGGAGGGCTCGCTCCGTGTCGACTGCAACGTCTCGGTCCGGGAGCGGGGTGCGGCCGAGTTCGGCACCCGGTGCGAGATCAAGAACATCAACTCCCTGCGCAGTCTCGGTCGGGCGATCGACTACGAGGCCGCCCGTCAGGTCGACCTGATCGACTCCGGGGAGCGGGTGGTGCAACAGACCCGACACTGGAACGAGGACGACGGCCGGACACACACGCTCCGATCAAAGGAGGGGGCGGATGACTACCGTTACTTTCCCGACCCCGACCTGATCGAGCTCGACCCTGATCCCGAGTGGGTGGAGCGCATCCGGGCGGAGTTGCCGCTCCTTCCCGCTGAGCGGCGACACCGCCTCGCCGAGCGGGTCGGCGGATCCACCGAGGCCGTTGCGTTGATCGTCGACCGTGGGCTCGATGTCCTGTGCCTCGCGGCGATCGACGCCGGGGCCGATGCCGGACGGGTCGTCACCCACGCCGAGCACAACCTCTCCGATGAACGAGCTCGAGACCTCGATCCGGCGGCCTTCGCATCGCTGGTGCGCATGGAGACCGACGGGGCACTCACAGCAACCCAGGCCAAGACGGTGCTCGCCGAGTTGGTCGAGCGTGGTGGCGATCCCGCCTCGATCGCTGCCGCCAAGGGTTTCGAGGCCATGGACACCTCTGAGCTCGAGGGAATCGTGGATGGCCTCATCAGTGCCCATCCGGACGAGTGGCAGAGGTTCTGCGACGGTGACGTCAAGGTCACGGGCTTCTTCGTCGGTCAGGTGATGAAGGCCACTGGTGGGAAGGCCGACGGCAAGGCGGTCACTGCGCTGCTGAACAGCCGCACGGCCTGACTGGCGATCGACCGGAGGTGATCGAGCCCGGCTCCCTCGCCCTCGTGGCAGTGGCGCTCCTGTGCGGGTCGTTCCTCAACTCCTTCGTCGGGTTCGGTTTTGCGCTGATCACGGTTCCGCTCATGGCAGTGGCGGTGGGTCCGTCCGAGGCTGTCGTGCTGAGCGCCGTCTACGGGCTGCTGTCCAACGGTGCCGTGGCGATCCAGCACCGACGTGACAGCGATGGCCCCGTCGTGCGGCGTCTGGTGTTCGGATCCGTCCCGGGGATGGCGCTGGGACTCCTCGTGCTCATCACCGTTCCCCCGGCGCCGCTGCAGATCGCCATCTCGGCCACTGTTCTGTTGTCCGTCGCGGTGCTCGCCCGGGGGTGGGTGATCGTCGACCCTCGTCCGGGCGTCGACGTGGCGGCAGGCTTCGTCAGCGGGGTCCTCAACACCTCTGTCGGGGTCAGTGGCCCGCCGGTGATCATGGACCTGCACGGCCGATCGTTGGGTAAGGGCCCGTTCCGGGCGACTCTGGTCGTGTTCTTCGCCTCCACCGGGTTGGTGGCGATCACCCTGTTCGTTGCGGCCGGCCGACTCGACACCACCCTGCTGCTCGCCTCGGTCCTGGCGCTACCGGCGTGGCCGATCGGTTCCGTGCTCGGAGGCTGGGCGCACCGGAGCTTCAGCGAGGAGCGGTTCCGGACGCTGGTGTTGTGGATGCTCGTGCTCACCGCACTCCTCACGCTCGCAGCAGCAACGGGTCTGATCGGCGGCAAGTGACGGAGCCGACGGCCCACCGTGGCCGGTCGGTGCCTACGATGGGCAGGTGCGCCGGCGCAGGTGTTCCCAGCTGACATCGCCGCCCAGCGTGACCGGGCGCCAGAGGCCGATCGCAATCGGCATGGCGGCGCTGCTCGGCGTGCTCGTCGTACTCGGCGTGCTGGGATCGTGTGCGCAGGAGACCGGACCGATGGTCGTCGGCGAGTCCGCCCCAGCGGAGCAGTCCGGAGCCATCCCCACAGCACCGCCCACCTCGGCCCCGGGCAACAGCCCCGAGCCGACCGCAGCGGGTTCCGCCGGTCCGCTCGGCGTGGCGCAACTGGTGGCCCGGATCGATGCGCTCGTGGCCGAGGACGACCTCTGCACCTTGCTCACGGGAGCGGCGCTCGCCGACGTGACCGGTGCCGACCTCGATCTGACGAGCCTCCTGCAGGACACCTCCGGGTTCACGACCCTGTTCTCCTCGCTCGGTCGATTGTTCGCCCACATGGTCGACATCGCCCCGTCGGAGGTGGTGCGCTCCGATCTCGACACGATGCGCGGCGTCTGGCAGGGAGTCGCCACGTTGGACCCGCGCGCTCCCGACGCTGCGGACCGGGCCGGTCAGCTGATCGCTGACCCTGCTGTGCAACGGGCACAGGCCAACCTCGGTGTGTGGGTCCAGTCGACGTGCGCTCGGTGAGCCTCACGACGAGGTGATGTGCGCCCACCGCCAACTGCGGTAGCGCACGCCGAGGATCACTGTCCGGCTCGCCATGAACAGCGCCACGGCCAGCCACACGCCCCACAGACCGGTTCCGGCTGCGAGCGTTGCGATTCCGGCCACCACGAGCACGACGAGGGAGCCGACCATGGCTCCGGCCAGGAACCGCTGATCGCCGGCTCCCACGAGGATCCCGTCGAGGGCAAAGGCCGCACCGCTGATCGGCTGCGTCGCCCCGACCCACCACAGCGAGGTGACGACCAACCCGCCGACGGCCACGTCGTTCGTGAACAGGTCGCTGATCGGGGCTGCGAACACCACGGTGACGACCCCGAGGAGGACGCCGCCTCCGATGCTCCACTGCAACACCCGGTTGCCGGTGAGTCGAGCCGCTCCCCGGTCGGCGGCACCGAGCGCCCGGCCGACCAGACTCTGTGCCGCCGCCTCGAGGGCGTCGAGCAGGTAGGCCATGGTCGTCCACCACTGGAATGCCACCTGGTAGGCGGCGAGGGCGACGGCACCTCGTCGGGCCGCCAGGAAGGTGGTGGCGGTGAGAGCACCCCGGAGGGCGACCGTTCTGATGAACAGGTCCCGTCCGATGACGGCGAGTGAGGTGATGTCGGCCCGATGGGGTCGGAGACCGATCCTTCGGGTCCGGGTCAGTCGCCACACCGCTGCGATCAAGGCCACCGCTCCGAGCCACTGGGCCACGACTGTCCCGGCAGCGGACCCGGCGATGCCCCAGCCGAGGCCGAAGACGAACCACACCTCGAGCACCAGGTTGACCACGTTCGCCGTGATCACCACCACCATTGGGGTTCTGGCGTCGAGATGTCCGCGCAGCGCACCGGTCGATGCCATGGTGAGCAACAGCGCCGGCAGACCGATCAGGCTGATCCGCAGATAGAGCGTGGCGTCTGCAGCGACTGCTGCGGAGGTCCCGAACAGGTCGACGAGCAGTCCTCCGAACACGATGAGCAACGGCGTCGCCACAGCGGCGCAGGCGAGCGCCAGCCAGAGGGCCTGCACCGACAGTGAGGCGGCACCCACGTGGTCACCGGCGCCGATCCGACGGGCCACGGTCGCCGCCGTCCCGAAGGTCAAGAAGATGCACGCTCCGACAACGAACAACAAGATGCTGCTCGCCACGGCCAGTCCGGCCAGCGCATCGGTGCCGATTCGGCCGATGATCGCCGTGTCGACGAGCAGGTAGATCGGCTCGGCGGCGAACGTGACCAGCGCCGGTCCGGCGATGGCCCAGATGCTCCGGTCGAGCCGGCGACGCTCAGTGCCTGCGACGTCGACCACTCCGTGCTCAGACCGGCAGCCACACGAGGGAGAACATCTGTACCGACACTCCGGTCTTCTTCAGGCGGATCTCGGCGGACTCGACCTCGTCGGCAACGGCCCGCCACTCGTCGTCGATCGCCACGACCGCCTCGGCGAGCTCGGCCTCTGCTGCAGCGAGGTCGTCGCTCTTGGCCTCGACCGCTGCCGCTGCAGCGTCGGCTCGCTGCCGAGCCTTGTTGACACGTTCCTTTCCGGCCATGGCCTTGCGGGCCGCCGAGGCCAGTCCACGTGTCCGGTTTCCGCCACCGAGCAGACCTCCGAGCAACGTTCCGCCGAATCCGGTGAGCTCCGTGCCCTCGGAGTCGCTCGCCGCCTGACGGGCACCCTCGGCTCGTTGTTCGGCGGTGTCGACGGCCTGGCGTAGTCGGTCGACCTTGGTGGCGAGTCGGGCACGGATCTTCTCGGCTTCGGCATCAGCGGCGATCTGCGCTGCGGCGTCGCAGCGGCCGGCGAACTCCTCGGGCGACTCGCCGGGACGGCTCCACAACTTCAGTTTGCGGTTGACCAACACGGTCAGCACCTGGTCCCGGACCAACACGTCCTTCAGCTGGGCGGCGAGTTGCGTGAAGAAGGTCTTGGTGTCGATCCTCGCCGAACACGGGACGTAGCGCGCCCCGGCCGGTGCCTCGCTGCGCAGGTCCCGGTCGTCGTGGTCGACGGCGACTGCAGCGGCGGCATCGGTCAGGTCCGACAGGGGAGTGAGCACCGCCTCCCATTCCTGGGAGTGGTGCGTGTCGCTCTTGGCGTCGTCGAAACTGAGTTGCACCCGGATGGCGATGCCCGCCTGGAACGTGGTGGAGGTGCTCGAGCCCCCGACCTCGGCGAGCCACGGTGCGGCCGGGTCGATCCAGCGCACCGGCACCCCGTCGGCCGCCGTCGCAGGGACTGCGGTCGTCTCGCCATCGACGGGAGTGCCCTCGGCGGAGGAGGCACCAGGACCGTCGACCCCGGGCGGCGGATCCACCCCGGGAGGTGCCTCCACCGCCGGCGTTGCCGGTTCTGTCGCCGGGACCTCGTTGCGATCCGGCAACTGCGCAAGCTGGGGCCCGGTGACGGGTCCTCGCAGGTACGACATGGCCCACCGACTCGTGAACCGCTTCGGTCCACCGCCCTTCGCCTGATGGATGAAGAACTGGCGCTTGGCCAGTTCGGTGATCGACCGGTCGAGGTCGGCCACGTCGACGGTCCCGGCGGCCGAGGACATCCCCTCGAGGAGGCGAGCCTTGTCCCGTTCGGTCTGGAGCCGTCCGACCAGCCAGGTCCCGGCGTTCGACATGGACTTGTAGTCGAGGTCGACGGGGTTCTGGGTTGCGAGCACCATCCCGAGGCCGAACGCACGGGCCTGCTTGAGGATCGTGAGGATCGGCTGCTTGGTGGCCGGTTCCGCCGTTGGTGGTGCGTAACCGGCCACTTCGTCGATGTACACCAGGGCGCGCAACTGATCGGTTCCCGGTTGGGCGCGGAACCAGCGGATCACCGCACCCAGGATCCGGCTCACGGCGAGTTGCCGTTCCGGATCCGACAGGTGCGACAGCGAGACGACCGACAGGCGAGCCCGACCATCCGGGCTCCGGAGCAGCTGCTCCACGTCGAGTGGAGCCCCCGTGGCCCACGGGGCGAAACCCGGCGAAGCCAGCAAGCCGTTGAGAGCGACGGCGAGTGTGGTCCGCTGCTTGGGTGGGATCACCGTGTCGAGTTCCATGACTCCGAGCGTTCGCATGGGTGGCTGCTGGATCCGGGCCACCAACGTCGGCAGGTCGAGTTGCTCCCCGGCCATCCACGCTGTGTGGATCAGGTTCGACACCAAGAGGTGTTCCGGACTCGACAGCGGATCTCCGGAGATTCCGACCAGGCCGAGCAGCCCGCTGGTCACGGCCCCGACCTCGGCGGTGACGGCCTCGGCGTCGGTTGCCGCTACCGGTGCAGTGAGCGTACCGACGATGTTGAGCGGCGTCGCCGATGTCGAACCGGGCGTGTACACACCCATCGGTGCGGCGGCTCGCAACGCAGCGATGTTCTCACCGCTCAGGCCCCAATCGGCGAGTCCCTCCCGCCACGTGGCAGCAACTGCAGCGGGGTCCGAACCCTCCGGCACCCACGGGGCGAAGTCCTCAGCAGCGAGGTCTGGGAAGGTCAGGAGCAGGTTGGTGAGGTCACCCTTGGGGTCCAGGGCGAGCACCGGGACCCCCGCAGCGAGCGTCTCCTCGATGAGGGACACCGCCAAGCCTGTCTTGCCGGAACCGGTCATCCCGACGATGACACCGTGGGTGCACAGATCGCTCGGGTCGAGCGCCACCGGCTCGCCGTTGCGGGCGCCGTCGTTGTCGAGTCGTTCGCCGATCCGGAGTCCGGTCGCCTCCGCCATGTGGCCTCCCATCATCATCAAGGCGTGCGGGTGTCGAGCCTGCGCCGCTGGCCGTGTTGGGGGTCTGAGGATGGCACAGGCGCAGGACCCTCGGCGCCTGCGGCATAATCCAGGTCGCAAGAAGGGCCAATGACGACAACCATGAAGGGACGTCATGGGTATTGAAGACATCACCGGCAAGGCCAAGGACCTGCTCGGGGAGCACGGGGAGACGGTCAAGGACGCCATTGACTCCGCAGCGGAGAAGGTCAAGGAGGTCACGCCCGATCAGGCCGACGGCGTGGTCGACCAGGTGGCCGACAAGGTCAAGGACGTCATCGACGGTGCTTCCGGCGCCTGACGGTTTCGCCCCGCCGGCTCCGGACGCCCTGCACAGTGGCGTTCGGAGTCGGCATAGGGCGGACCGGTAGAGTGCGACCGTGCCCGATCCCGAGGACCTGAAACTCCGCTCACACGACGTCACCGACTTTCCCAGCAGGGCGCCGGCCCGGGCGATGCTGCGGGCGGTCGGGATGACCGATGACGACTGGGACAAGCCCCAGATCGGCGTGGTGTCGTCATGGAACGAGGTCACTCCCTGCAACATGCCGCTCGACCGGTTGGCCAAGCGCTCCAAGGACGGCGTGAGGTCCGCCGGAGGGTTCCCGATCGAGTTCTGCACGATTGCGGTGTCCGATGGCATCTCCATGGGTCACGAAGGGATGCGGGCCTCACTCGTCTCCCGGGAGGTCATTGCGGACTCCGTGGAGACCGTGATGCACGCCGAGCGATTCGACGGGATGGTCACGTTCGCCGGATGCGACAAGTCGCTCCCCGGCATGATGATGGCGGCGGTCCGTCTCAACGTGCCGTCGGTGTTCCTCTACGGCGGTTCCAAGCTGCCCGGCAACCTCAACGGTGTCGTACTCGACATCGTGAGCGTGTTCGAGGCCGTCGGCGCCCACGCCACCGGTGTGATCGACGACGAGCAGCTCCTCGCCATCGAGTCGAACGCCTGCCCCACGATCGGTTCGTGTGCCGGGATGTTCACCGCCAACACCCTCGCCTCGGTGGGCGAGGCGATCGGGCTCTCACTGCCGGGCTCGGCCTCGGCTCCGGCGGTCGATCGTCGCCGTGACGACTACGCCTACGCTTCGGGCACGGCGGTCGTGAACCTCCTGCGTCAGGGGATCCGGCCGCGGGACATCGTGACCAAGGGCGCACTCGAGAACGCCATCGCCGTGGTCATGGCGCTCGGCGGCTCCACCAATGCCGTGCTCCACCTGCTGGCGATCGCCCACGAGGCGCACGTGGACCTGCAACTCGAGGACTTCAACCGCGTTGCGGCGCGGGTTCCCCACATCGCCGACACCAAGCCGAACGGTCGGTTCCACATGCTCGACGTCGATCGCGTCGGCGGTGTCCCGGTGGTCATGGCCGAACTCCTCGCCGCCGGCCTGATCCATGGCGACGAGATCACCGTGACCGGTCGGACGGTGGCCGAGAACCTGGCGATGATCGATCCGCCCGGACCCGACGGCGAGGTGATTCGACCACTCAGTGAACCCATCCACGACATCGGTGGGATCGCAATCCTTCGTGGTTCGCTCGCTCCGAACGGGGCCGTGGTCAAGGTCGCCGGTATCGACTTCGACCACTTTGAGGGTCGGGCTCGGGTCTTCGACGGTGAGGACGCCGCCATGGAGGCTGTGCTCGCCGGTCGGATCGAGGCGGGCGACGTCGTGGTGATCCGCTACGAGGGACCCAAGGGCGGTCCCGGGATGCGGGAGATGCTGGCGATCACCTCCGCCATCAAGGGCGCTGGTCGCGGTGACGACACTGCGCTCATCACCGACGGGCGGTTCTCCGGCGGCACTCGCGGGTTCTGTGTGGGACACGTCGCACCCGAGGCGGTGGACGGAGGACCGATCGCTCTGGTGGCCGAGGGTGACACCATCCGAGTCGACGTGGCCTCGCACACGATCGACCTGCTCGTCGATTCCGCAACCCTCGATGCGCGCCGTGCGGACTGGAAGATTCCCGAACCCCGCTACACCACCGGGGTGCTGGCCAAGTACGCCGCCCTGGCCCAAGGTGCCGACCTCGGAGCCATCACCCGGCCGTGACCGCACACGCTGGGGCCAGCCCGGTCCCCGGGGCGCCCGCGCTGTGTGCCCGGAGTCTGACCAAACGATTCGGCCAACGGGTCGCCGTCGACCGCCTCGATGTGGACGTCCCGGTCGGGAGCTTCTGCGGACTGGTCGGCCCCAACGGCTCCGGGAAGACCACCACCCTGCGGATGGCCGCCGGCCTCCAACGGCCGGACGACGGTCGGGTGTGGATCAGCGGTCACGACACCTGGGAGCAACCGGGCACGGTTAAGGCGCTCCTCGGGGTCGTGCCCGACCCGATGCACCTCTTCGACCGCCTCACTGCCTGGGAGCTCCTCGGGCACTTCGGGGAACTCCGCGGGATCGACCGGGGGTCGGTTCGGAGCCGGAGTGAGGAACTGCTGGGACTGCTCGGGCTCACCGACGCTGCCGGCACCTTGATCGGCGGTTACAGCCACGGGATGCGCAAGAAGACGGCGCTCGCTGCAGCGCTCCTCCACCGCCCGGCGGTGCTCCTGCTCGACGAACCCTTCGAGGGCGTCGACCCGGTCGCTGCGGTCACGGTTCGGGACCTGCTCTCCCGCTACTGCGCCGGGGGTGGGACGGTGGTGTTCTCGAGCCACGTGATGGATCTCGTCGAACGGTCCTGCGATCACGTCGTCGTCGTCAGCGACGGCCGGGTGCTCGCCGCTGGGCCCATCGATGCGGTGCGCGGCGCCACCACGCTCGAGCAAGCCTTCATCGGGATGCTCGGATCGGCCCCGGCCGATCCCGCCGGGCTGGGGTGGCTGGACGGTTCGATCCCCGGGAGCGCCGTGCCGGACTCCAGAACGGGGCCGGTGTGAGCGACGGGGAGCGACGGGGTTGGCCGGTGGTTCTGGCCGTGGTGGGACTGAAGTGGAACCTCTTGCGCAACGGGCTGCGCGGGAGTGGCCAGCTCCGTCTCCAGACGGTGATGTCGGTCGTGTTCTCCGCCGGCGCCGGTGTCCTGGCGTTCGCTCTGCTCGCCGGAATGGGTCGGTCGTTCTCCAATGCGAGTTCCGCCGCAGTGGTGCTCATTCCGATCGTGATCCTCGCAACGGCGCTGCTCGCCGCTGCCGCAGGTGTCGAGTCGACAGTCGATGTCCGACTCCTCGCCGCCCTGCCCGTGTCGACGGCGTCGTTGTCCACCGGGCTGCTCGTCGGCGCCCTCGTCGGACCGCCCGCCCTCCTCGGCGCCGCTTCCGGCATCGGACTCGCTGTGGGTTACGCCGGTGGCGGACCGGCGTCGTGGCTGGTGCTCGCCCTGATCGTCGCAGCGTGGTGGGCGACGCTGGTGTTGGTGAGTCGGACCGCCGCCGACTCCGTCGGTGCGGTGGCGGCCGGACGGTGGCGTCAGGCGGCCCAGTTCACCTCGGCCTTCGCTGCGGTCGGGCTCTGGTTGGTGCTGCAGATCGGGTCGCAGGTGGTGAGTGGCTGGGACGGAGGGCGGTGGCGCGGCGAGGCGGAGCGATGGTCCTGGACCCCGCCGGGTCAGCTCGGTCGGGCCCTGGCGTCGGTGGCGGAACGACCGGGGGCAGCTCTGTTGCATCTCGCAGCGGCGGTGCTGTGGTTGCCGCTGCTGTGGTGGTGCCATCAGCGGGTGACCGCCCGGCTGGCCACCACCGCCCCCCGCGATGGCGGAACCGGCCGCATCAGCCGTTCCGCCGGCGCCGGTGTTCGCTCCGGGATGCTGGCCTGGTTGCCGGCGGGTCCGGTCGGCTCGCTCGCAGCGCGCACCCTGCGGACGAAGTTCCGTTCGCCGCGAGAAGCGGTCAACACGGTCGTGGCGTTGCTGCTCGGAGTCGGTGCGCTCGGAGCGCTCCCGTTGATCGCCTCCTCTGACGGGATCGTTGCGATCGACGACGGTCGATTGGTGCTCACCGCCGGCCTGCTCCACTTCGCCGTGCTGTTCGAGGGCAACAATGCCTACGGCTACGACGGCCCGGCACTGTGGTCGGAGGTCGCTGCCGGTGCCGACGGCCGTCAGCTGGCGCGATCCAAGGCGCTCGCCTCGATCTCGGTGATCGCTCCGGCGGCGCTGTTGCTCGTGGCGCTGTTGGCGCTGATCTCGGGCGGATGGGCGTGGGTCCCAGCCGGATTGCTGCTCGTGATCGGGTCCATCCTGCTCGCAACGGGAGCGTCGGTGCTCAGCGCGGCCCTGGCCCCGTTCGCCCTCCCCGACAGCCCCAACCCGCTCGCCGCCGGTGACGCCGGTCAGGGATGTCTGGCGGGTTCGGTGCTCTTCGCCGGGATGCTCGTCCTCACCCTGATCTCGTTGCCGATCGCCCTCGCCGTGGTCTGGGCGGCGACCAGAGGACCCGGCGTGACCGCAGCGGTGGCCGTGGTCTCTCCGGTCCTCGGTGGCGTGCTGCTCGTTGCGGCGCTGTCCGGGGCGTCTCGCCTGCTCGTCGGTCGGGAGGCGGAGTTGATCGCCAAGGTCACGCCCGCTCGCTGAGCGCTCACTCCTCGACGCCGGTGTGCCGGTCGGGTTCGCTCGCCGGATCGGCGGCCCACTCGGTTCGCCCCATGCGGACCGCCGTGGCCGAGACATCGGCGAGGTGCGCCGGCACCGAGAGCCAGTGGACCTGCGCCTCGGGCGGTGTCGACGGTGCGGAGCCGGTGCGCCCGGCGACTGCCACGAGCGGGAGCCGGGCGACGGCGTCGTTGCGGCGCTGGGGGTCGTCGCCGTACCACGACGGATCGAGCACCTGTTCCCACTTGTCGGCGCCGAGCACGACCACGTCGTAGGTCGCAGCGATGTCGGCGACGAGACGGTGCGGCGAGGTCACGACGCACAGGTCCGTGCGGCCGGAGATGGCGGATCGGATCCGCTCGACCCGTTCGTCGAGGGTCGCTGCGAGATGGGGCTTGCCGAGTGGATCGACCGACAGGCAGAACTCGACCCGGGCCAGATCGAGTTCGGCGATCGCCGTCTCGGCAATGGCCACGTGAGCGATGGTGAGCGGATCGAAGGACCCCGGGTAGACCGCAGAGCGCACGGCGACAGTGTCGCAGGTGGGAGGATCTCCTGACATGGGGACCGCCGACGCCGCCCGGGAGCTCGTCGACGTGCTCGACGCCGACGGGACCATCATCGCCACCGTGACGCGAGCTGAGATGCGCCGTCGGCGCCTGCGGCACCGATGCACCTTCGTGATCGTCCGGACCTCGTCGGGCGGTGTGCTCATCCACCGCCGCGCTCCGGACAAGGACCTCTGGCCGGACGCATGGGACCTCGCCGTCGGCGGAGTCGTGGGCGCCGGAGAGGAGTGGGATCACGCCGCCGAACGTGAACTCGCCGAGGAGGTCGGCGTCGTCGGTGTGGAACTCGAGCGACTCGGCGACGGGGTCTACGTCGATGACTCCGTCGACGAGGTGGCCCGTATCTGGACCGTCGTGTGGGACGGTCCGATCTCGTTCGACGACGGCGAGGTGGTCGAGGCCTGTGTCGTCGAACCAGACGAGCTCATCGTCCGGATCGGTCGGGATCGATTCGTCCCGGACTCCCTGGCACTGTGCCTCCGGTTCGTCGTCGACCACGGGGCCTGATGGCGGCGGTTGGCAAACAACGCGGTGTGCTGGCAGACTGAAAATCGATGCGCCGTGCCGACATCCCCCTCGTAGTGCGCTGAGGCGCACCACCGGCCCAGAGACCGCTCGTGCGCCCGACGACCTCCCGGATGGGGGGTCGTCACGGTTTTCGCCCCGATCGTCCACCGGGCGGTACCCGAGAACCGGAACAGGGCACCGAAGAACCGCTCAGACCAGCAAACCGACCAGGACCAGACGACCAGGACGAGACAACATGGTGACCAACGGAGGATCAGCACTCATCAAGGCTCTCGAGCTCGAGGGCGTCGAGGTGATGTTCGGCCTGCCGGGCGGGGCGATCCTGCCGGTGTACGACCCGATCATCGACAGCCCGATCCGCCACATCCTGGTGCGCCACGAGCAGGGTGCCGGCCACATGGCCGAGGGGTTCGCGCACGCCACCGGTCGTCCCGGAGTGGCCATGGTGACGTCGGGTCCGGCGGCCACGAACATCGTCACTCCGCTCTGTGACGCCTACATGGACTCGGTGCCCATGGTGGTGATCACCGGTCAGGTCCCCACGCCGGCGATCGGCACCGATGCGTTCCAGGAGTGCGACACGGTCGGCATCACCCGGTCGGTCACCAAGCACAACGAGCTCGTCACCCGGGCCGAGGACATCCCGCTCGTGATTCGTCAGGCGTTCCACATCGCCACGACCGGGCGGCCCGGCCCGGTGCTCGTCGACATCCCCAAGGACATCGTCGATCCGGCCAACCCCCGTTCTGCGCTCGACTGGTACTGGCCGACCGACGCCGAGGTGGCCTCCAGCCTGCCCGGGTACAAGCCGACGACCAAGGGTCACGCCAAGAAGATCCGCGATGCGGCGGAGCTGATCCTCTCGGCGCGCCGACCGATCATCTATGCCGGTGGCGGCATCCTGAAGGCCCGGGCCGCCGAGGCACTCCGGGAACTCGCCGAACTGACAGACATCAGCGTGGTGACCACGCTCATGGCCCGGGGAGCGTTCCCCGACGACCACCCGCTGTGCCTGGGCATGCCCGGGATGCACGGCAACTACACGGCGGTGACCGCCATGCAGGAAGCCGACCTGCTGATCGCCCTCGGGAGCCGGTTCGACGACCGCGTGACGGGCAAGGTCGACGCATTCGCCCCGGAGGCCAAGGTCATCCATGTCGACATCGATCCGGCCGAACTCGGCAAGGTCCGTCGTCCAGACGTCCCGATCGTCGGAGACTGCCGACTCGTGATCGAGGAACTCGTGACCGCGTTGCGTGACCTGAGTGGCGGTGACATCGCTGCGGCGCAGCCGGATCGTTCGACCTGGCGCTCGACGATCTCCGGCTGGCAGGAGCGGTACCCCCTCGTCTACGAGCAGTCGGCCGGCGACGATCTGCTCAAGCCGCAATTCGTGTTGGAACAGCTCTGGGAGCGGGCCCCGGAGGATTGCATCGTCGCCTCGGGAGTCGGTCAGCACCAGATGTGGACGTCGCAGTACTGGCGGTTCAACCACCCGTACACGTGGGTCAACTCGGGGGGCCTCGGGACGATGGGGTTTTCGGTGCCCGCAGCGATCGGCGCCAAGGTCGGTCGGCCGGACCGCATGGTCTGGGCCGTCGACGGCGATGGCTGCTTCCAGATGACCGCACAGGAACTCGTGACGGCGGCCACCGAGCGCATTCCCGTGAAGGTGGCGATCCTCAACAACGCCTACCTGGGCATGGTGCGGCAGTGGCAGGAAATGTTCTACGACGAGCGCTACTCAGAGGTGTACCTCTCGCCTGATCTGCCCGACTACGTCAAGTGGTCCGAGGCCATGGGCTGTGTGGCCCTTCGGGTCGAGTCGCCCGAGGAGGTCGGCCCGGCGATCGACAAGGCCAACGAGATCGACGACCGTCCCGTCGTCCTCGAGTTCCGCACCGACTCCAACGAGAAGGTGTTCCCGATGGTCCCCGCCGGTCGCAGCAACTCCGACATCGTGGTCGACCCCTCGCAACCTCAGCCGGGAGGAGCGCAGTGAACCTGCCGCCGCCACCCGGACCGGCCCCGAAGCACCACGTTCTCTCGGTGCTGGTCGAGAACCGCGCCGGGGTGCTCGCCCGTGTGGCCAGCTTGTTCGCTCGACGTGGCTACAACATCTTCTCCCTCGCCGTGGCACCCACCCAGGACGAGCGCTTCTCCCGTCTGACCGTCGTGGTCGACGTGGAGTCGGCGCCGCTTGAGCAGGTGGTCAAGCAGCTCAACAAGCTCATCAACGTGATCAAGATCTCCGAACTCGACCCGCGGGACTCCGTGGAGCGGGAACTCGTCCTGTTGACCGTTCGGGCGAACGCCGAGCAACGTCAGCAGGTCCTGAGCCTCGTGGAGTTGTTCGAGGGCCACGTGCTCGACGTCAGCGTCGACGAGCTCACGGTCACTGCCGAGGAACATCCGAGCCGACTCGACGACTTCGAGGAACTGTTGCGGCCGTTCGGGATCGTCGACATCCAGCGGACCGGGCGGGTGGCGCTGCCGAAGCTGGAACCCGGCGGCGTCGGCTCGAACCGCCACTGAGACCCTCTGGTTCAACCTCCGACGACGCAGGCCAGCGTGGCCTCCTCGATGAGTGCCTGCACGTCGGGGGGCAGCGCCCCGCTCTCCCCGGCCTCGGCCAGAGTGCTGATCGACAGCTGCGGTGCCACCTGTTCGGCGATGCAGCTCGCCTCGGCCTCGGTGAAGGTTCCGTCCGAGGCGAGCTCGGCGGTGAGCTGTTCGGCGACCACGTCGTCGGGCACGCACACGTCGAGTGTGTTGAGGAACTCTGTTGGGAGTCCACCTGACTCGTTGCTGCCGAACAACCCGATGATCAGCTGGCCGGTCGACCCGTCGATCTCACCCGCAACGCAGCTCTCCACCGACTGGTCCGGGGTCGGCGCCCCAGGGAGTTCGTTGAAGAACAGCGCGGTGATTACCGGGCCGAGGGTCCGACCGCTCACGCAGGCGTCGAACCCGGCGGAGAGCGCCTCGAGCTGCTCGGTCGATGGCGTCTCGGTGGTCACCACGTCCCGGGCGTCCGACTCCCCGAGGGCCTCGATGAGGGTCTGGCCGAGGCACCCAGCCTCGAGTTCGTCGATCTCCCTCTCGGTCAGGTCGAACTGGGTGAGGAGGTCGGTGCCGAGCGTGGTGGCCTCGGCGCTGAAACCGTCGGACCCTGAGTCGGACCCTGAGTCGGTTCCTGAGTCGGTCGGGGCCGTGGTCGTCGAAGCGGCCTTGTCCTCGAATGAGGCACCGCCGCAGGCGACGACGACGACCGTTGCGATGGCGGCGAGGGCGACGCCGGACAGGCGGCGCAGCCAGCGGAGATGAGCGTTGTTTGTCAGGGCCCCACTCTCGGAGCGTGTTCAACCACTCACACGGATTCGTCGGCCGAGTCGACCGGCGACAACAATGGCGTCATGGCGAACGTGTACTACGAACAGGACGCGGACCGGTCGATCATCCTCGGCCGCAAGGTGGCGATCCTCGGCTACGGCTCGCAGGGTCACGCACACGCACTCAACCTCAAGGACTCGGGCGTGGACGTCCGGGTGGGACTCCGGGAGGGGTCGTCCTCCCGGGCCAAGGCCGAGGAGGCGGGTCTCCGGGTCCTGGGTCTGGCCGAGGCGGCGGCCGAGGCCGATGTCATCATGATCCTGCTGCCCGACACCGAGATCGGACCGGCCTACGAGTCCGAGGTGGCGCCCAACCTGCAGCCCGGCGACGCACTGTTCTTCGCCCACGGCTTCAACGTCCGCTTCGGCTACGTGCAGGCCCCGGACTCGGTCGACGTGGCGATGGTGGCCCCGAAGGGACCCGGCCACCTGGTGCGGCGGACCTACACCGAGGGCGGCGGCGTGCCCTGCCTGGTCGCCGTCGAGCAGGACGCCTCGGGCGGAGCGCTCGCCCTGGCCCTGTCCTATGCGGACGCCATCGGCGGCACCCGGGCCGGCGTGATCGAGACGACCTTCGCCGAGGAGACCGAGACCGACCTGTTCGGTGAGCAGGTGGTGCTCTGCGGCGGGCTCACCTCGCTGGTGCAGAACGGGTTCGAGACTCTGGTCGAGGCGGGCTACCAGCCTGAGGTGGCGTACTTCGAGTGCCTGCACGAGCTGAAGTTGATCGTGGACCTCATGTACGAGCAGGGGGTAGCCGGGATGCGCTACTCCATCTCGACGACCGCCGAGTACGGCGACCTGACCCGCGGCCCCCGTGTGGTCGACGCCGAGACCAAGGCCGAGATGCGCCGCATCCTCGACGAGATCGTCTCCGGCGCCTTCGCCGAGGAGTTCGTCGGTGAGGTGCGCGGCGGCGGCGGCCGCTTCACCGAGCTGCGCGAGGCCGGCAAGGCCCACCAGATCGAACAGGTGGGCGCACAGCTCCGCGAGATGATGCCGTGGATCTCGGCGGGTCGCACCAAGGTCGAGGACATCTCCGGCGGCGACTGAGGCGGCTCAGGCCCCTGCGGCGCGGGCGAACGCGGCGATCCGGTCCTCGCCGAGCTGCCGCCGCGTGGCGGGTTCCGTCACGCCCGCGCCGGGCGGGGCGAGACAGGTGATGCCCACCTTCCCCTCGTGGGCGCCGTCGCGCACGAGCCGGGTGGCCCGAGCCACCGACTCGAGTGGGAGGGTGCTGGTGAGCGTGGGATGGACCACGCCCCGCCGCACCAGCTCGTTGGCCCGCTCGTTCTCGAGGTAGTTGGCGAAGTGGGACCCCACGATGCGGACCGACTCCTGGGTGAGCCCGCTCCCGGTGAGCGGGATCCGGTATCCCGTCGTGGCTGCGCAGGTGACCACCGTCCCGCCCCGCCGGCACGCGGCCACCGAGGCCGGCATCGTCTCGCGGCCCGGATGCTCGAACACCACGTCCACCCCGCCGTCGGACAGCGCCCGCACCTGCTCGGCGAAGCGCTCCACCTCGGCCACGTCCACCCGGTCGTGACGGTCCAGGAAGCGGTACCCCTCGGCGGTGCGGTCGATGACGTGGCGCACGCCGAGTCGGTGGAGCAACTCGACCCGTGACCGGCGGCCCACCACGCAGATCGGCTCGGCCCCGGCGGCCAGGCACTGCTGCACGGCGAAGCTGCCGATCCCGCCGGTGGCGCCCCACACCAGCACCCGGTCGCCGAGGCGGAGTCCGGCCCCGTTGGACGACACCAGCATGCGGTAGGCGGTGGCGTTGCACAGCGTGGTGCTGGCCGCCTCCTCCCACGTGAGGTGCGCCGGCTTGGCCAGCAGCTGGCTGGCCTTCACGAGGGCCAGGTCGGCGAGGCCGCCGAAGTTCGTCTCGAACCCCCAGGCCCGCTGGGTGGGGGCCCGCATGGCGTCCTGCTGGGCGGCCGGGTCGTCGGCGGCCACCCAGTTCCCGTGCACCGCGACGTGGTCGCCGGGCCGCCAGCGCCGCACGAGCGATCCGACGGCCACCACCACTCCGGCGGCGTCGGAACCGAGGACGTGGCGGTCACCGCCGTGTCGTGCGGACCAGCCGCCCTCGGCGGCGAGCCGGTCGAGGAAGGCGAACGTGGGCACCGGCGAGAAGCTGGCACTCCAGACGGTGTTGTAGTTGATGGCCGAGGCCATCACCGCCACCAGCACCTCGTCGGGGGCCGGGTCGGGCCGTGGGACCTCCTCGACGTGCAGGGAGTCCGCCGGGTCGCGCTCCGACTCCGGCACCGCGAGCACCGCCTCGACCTGCTCCCGTCGCGTGACCGCGGCGCGGTAGCGGTCGGGGAGCGGGAAGTCCCGGAGTTCGCCCGCGTCGGCACCGTCGGCCAGCGCGGCGACGAGCAGCTCCCGGCGTCGGTCAGCGGTCATGGCCACAGCACGGCCCCCGCCCACGAGAGTCCGCCGCCCACCGACACCAGGAGCCACGGACCCTCCCGGTGCAGCCCGCCGGCGGCGTGCAGCGCGGTGAGGAACCCGGCCGAGCCCGAGTTGGCGGTGCGCCCCACCACGTCGACCACGGTGGCCGGGTCCACCCCGGCGGCGACGGCCGCCGAGTGCAGGCGCGGTCGGCCGGGCTGGTTGGCCACCACCGCGCCGATCCGTCCGGCCGACACCTCCGCGGCGGCGAGGGCATCGGCGCCGACGGCCTCCCACGCGGCGCGGGCCGGTCCGTTGTAGCCGTCGCCGAAACGGAGCCGGTAGCCGTCGCCCTCGAGCCGTTCCCGGGTGGGCGGCAGCGGTGCCGGCGCGCCCACCTCGTCGGCGAGCGTGCCGTCGTTGCCCAGCACGGCGGGCGCCAGTCCCCGCGCTGCGGGGTCCCGCACCAGCACCGTCGCGGCGCCCCCGTCGCCGGCCAGGTACGCGAGCGGCCCCGTTCCCGGGGCCACCGCGCTCAGCGTCTCGGCCGCCGCGACCACGGCCACCTCGGCGCCGAGCGCGAGCTGGGCCGCGGCGATCACGAGGCCGTGCAGGGCCGAGGGGCACCCGGCGCGCACCTCGACCGCCATGCCACCGATACCGAGCCGTCCCGTGGCCGCCGTGGCCATCGATGACGTGAGCCGGCTCGGGGTGGTGGTCGCGGCCACGAACACGTCCACGGCGGTGGCGGCCACACCGGCGGCGTCGAGGGCCCGTGCCGTGGCGTCCACGAGCAGGTCCTCCGTGGCGGGGGCGCCCGGGAACTGCACGCCCCCGGGCCGGGCGGTCCACCACCGGGACCGGAGGCCGAGGTGCTCGGCCCAGCCCGCAGCCGCCGGCTCGCCCCCGGCGGCGCGCACCACGTCGTCCACCTCGTCGTTGCCGACCCGTCGGCCCCCCGTCTCCTCCGCCGTCGCGGTGGCGGCGACGCGGATCCCGGGGACGGCGCCCGTGCGCGTGCCGGTCACCTGCGTCCCCCCGGTCCGTCCCGCTGCCCGGTCACCGTGTCCGTGGCGGCCGCGGTGTCGCGTGGGCGGTCCGCGTCCGTCGGCCGGGCCCGGCGCCGGTCGGCCGGGTAGGGGATGCGGTCCACGGGGGCCACCACCCGGAGCAGGCCCACGAGGAGCACGAGCGCCAGGGGGATGATCACCGCCCGTTGGGCCACATAGGACCAGCCGAGGTGCTCGGCGAGGTCCACCCCGGCCAGCCCCGCCGCGCTGATGACCACGGCGAACGCCAGGTAGTGCCAGAGGAACACCCCCATGATCCGGTCGCCGACGTTGCGGACGGTCCAGTCGACCGCGCGGCGCTCGCGCACGGCGGCGATCGGGCTGCGGAGCGCCATGAGGAGGCTCACCCCGACCACGCACTCGAGCACCGTCATCATCGAGCGGGGCGAGGCGCCCAGCCACGGGGGGTAGGGCCCGGCCACCACGAGGGCCACCATCACCGCCGCCCCGCCGGCCACCACGGCCCACCAGGTGCCGGTGCCCAGCCGGTCGAAGGTCCCGTCCGCGTAGGCGAAGCCGGCGAACCACACGAGCGCCCAGACAGTGATCTCGTTGAGCGGGAGCGCGGCGCCGCCGCCGATCCACAGTGCGTCGGACACCACGGTGACGGCCACCACGGCGAGGGGAAGTCCGATGCGCCACCGGCCGTGCCAGTGTCGGGCGAGCCACGGTGTGAGGGCGGTGAGCGGCACCAGCACCACGAGGAACCACAACGGGGCGATCGGCATGGCGGTGGCGCACGTGAGACCGGTGGTCCACGTCGCGCAGTCGCCCATGCCGGCGGCACGCGTGGAGGCCTCGAGCACCACGAGCCCCACCACCAGCGGGACCACCGGCACAAGGAGCCGCCAGAGGCGACGCCCGACGAAGCGCCGGCCGTCGGTGCGGAGGGCCGGGCCGAACGACAGCGCCGCCGCGGGCAGGAAGAACGCCTGCAGTTCCCACACGAAGGGCCACGTGACCCACGGGTGCCCGGACTCCTGCAGCATGATCAGCTCGAACTGCCCCGTCGGGTTCCGGAACAGCAGCGTGTAGAGGAAGTGGTTGGCCACGACGGCGACCATGGCGAACGCCCGGATGACGTCGAGGAACGGGTCGCGCCCCACGGGTCCGGTGCGTGGCGGCCGATCCGGCGTGGCGGGTGCGGGTCCGGCCACCTCAGTTCACCTGCCGGTCCCGGTCGGCCCAGAACGGCTCCCGCACCACCCGCCGCATGACCTTGCCCGACGGGGTGCGGGGGAGGTCGTCGACCACCTCGAGTCGCCTGGGCAACTTGAACCCGGCCAGGCGGCCGCGGCAGAACTCCTGCAACTCCCCCAGGGTGGGCGGGCCGTCCGGGCCCACCTGCACCACGGCGCACAGGGCCTCGCCGTGTTCGTCGTCGGGCACGCCGACCACCGCGACGTCGACCACCCTTGGGTGCTCCGCGAGCACCCGTTCCACCTCGCCCGGATACACGTTCTCACCCTTGGTGATGACCACGTCCTTCTTGCGGTCGACCAGGTACAGGTAGCCGTCGCGGTCGAGGCGCCCGACGTCGCCCGTCCGCAGCCAGCCGCCCTCCGCGAGTGTCACCCCGTTCTCCTCGGGGCGGTCCCAGTAGCCGGGCATGGTCATCGGGCTGCGAACGAGCACCTCGCCGGCGCCGGTGTCGTCGGGCCCGTCGATGCGCAGTTCGGTGCCGATCGCGGCGCGTCCCGCCGAGGCCAGCCGCTGCCGGGCCGGGTCGTCGTCCCCGGCGGCGAGCCCTGCGGCGTGGTCGTCGAAGCGGAGGAGGGAGGCGATGCCGGTGGTCTCGGTCATCCCGTACGCCTGGGTCATCGCGCAGCCGAGGGTCCGCGCCACGGTCTCCATGAGGGACACCGACATGGGTGAGCCGCCGTAGAGCAGGCCCCGGAGACCCGAGGTGTCGCGTTCCGCCGCCCCGGGAACCGCGCACACCGCCTGGAGCATGGCTGGCACGAGCAGCGTGTGGGTGATGCCGTGGTGCTCGACGGCGTCGAGCGCTGCCGCCGGGTCGAATCGTTCCAGCAGCACGGCCGGGGCGCCGACGGCGAGCGGCCCCACTCCGAAGCCGAACCCGGCGATGTGGAACAGGGGCGCGGCCACGAGGTGCCGGCTGTCGGCAGCGAATCCCGGGAGCTCCGCGGTCAGCAGGTCGAGGAGGGCGAGCAGGTTGGCGTGCGTGGTGCAGACGCCCTTCGGCAGCGCAGTGGTGCCCGAGGTGTACATCTGCACGGCCACGTCGTCGGGCCGGGGGAGCGGGTGGTCCCCGCCGAGCGGCCGGCCGTCCGCCACGTCGGACACGTCGAGGTGCTCGACGCCGAGCGCTCGGGCCACCCCGGCCGCCGGCGCCGCCCACCCCGGAGTGGAGGTCACGAGGCCGGCGCGGGCATCGGTGGCGATGGCCGTGAGCTCCTCCACCGTGAGCCGCCAGTTGAGCAGCACGGGTACGGCGCCGAGGCGCATCGCTCCGTGGAGGAAGACCCACGCGTCGACGGTCTGGTCCGCGAGCACCACCACCCGGTCGCCCGGTCCCACTCCCCGGCGGGCCAGCCCGCCGGCGGCTCGGCACGCCGCGGCCCACGCCCCGCCGTGATCGAGGCCGGGCCCGCCGCCCGCGTCCTCGAACGCGGACCGTTCCGGGTGGATGGCAGCCCGTCGGGCGAGCAGGTCGGTGAGCGTCTCAGCGAGCACCGGCCCGATCCTCCTCCCCGTCGTCCGGCCGGCCGCCGCCGGCCGTCCTGCGTGCCCCGCGCACGGCGGCGCCGATCGCCCAGCCGAGCTCGGTCCCTCCGGTGACCGGGAGGGTGGTGCCGGTGATCGCCCCGGCGTCCGGGTGCACGAGGAGCGCCACCGCGTGGGCCACCTCCGCAGGTCGGACCGCCCGCCCGAGCGCGTTGGCCGCACCCAACGTGTGCACCACCTCCGGTGGGTACGCGGTGCGGGTGGCGTCGGTTTCCACGAACCCGGGCGCCACCACGTTCGCGGTGATCCCGTGGCGGCCCTCCTCGAGCGCGAGGGTGCGCACGAGTCCCTCGAGGGCGGCCTTCTGGGCCACGTACGCGCCCTGTCCCTCGCCGCCCAGGGCGGCGACGGCGGAGCTGAGCACGACCCAGCGCCCGAAACCCGCCTGGCGCTGGCCCGGCAGCACGGCCCGGATCACGTCGGCCAGGTACGCGACGTTGTCGGCGAGGGCATCCGCGAGGGCTTCCGCCCCGGTGTGCTCGAGGCGGGCCCAGGGCTCCCGGACCCGCAGCCCGGTCACCACCACGTCGACCGGGGCGACCCGGTGGAGGTGGGCGCACAGGCGGGCCAGGTCGGCCGGGTCCGTGAGGTCGGCGGCGAGGTGGTCGTGGCCGGAACCGTCGAGCTGGGCCTGCACCCCCTCGAGGGAACGCGTGTCCCGGCCCACGAGGAGGAGCGTGGCGCCATCCGTGGCGAGACGTCGGGCCACCGCGGCGCCGAGGTCCCGGCCGCCACCCACCACGAGTGCCCGCCGCCCGGCGAGTGGTGGGCCCGGGTTCACGTCGGTACCCGGTACGCGGCGGCCCCGCCGGCGTAGCCGGCCCCGGCCGTGGTGAACACGACCCGGTGGCCCGGCCGCACCAGGCCCGTGCGAACGGCGTGGTCGAGGGTGAAGGGCAGCGTCGCCGCCACGGTGTTGCCCGTCCGGTCGATGGTCACCGGGAACCGCTCCATCCCCACCTCGAGCTCGTCGGCGAGCCCGCGCAGGATCGCGAGGTTCGCCTGGTGGCCGATGAACACGTCCACGTCGTCGAGGGCCCAGCCGGTGTCGGCCAGGACCCGCCGCACGCCGTCGCTCATGATGGCGATGGCATCGGCCTTGATCGTCCCGCCGGGCACCGCCATGCGCACGTAGTGGAGGCCGTCGCGCACGCTCTCCTCGCTGGCCGGGACCGCGCTGCCTCCCGCTGGCGTGAAGATGTTCCGTGCCCGGCTCCCGTCGGAGTAGAGGTGCACGGTCCGGAGGCCGGCACCGTCGTCGCCGGCGGGTCGGGGGACCAGGACCACGGCACCGGCACCGTCGGCCATGACCGGTCGGAGGCGGTGGTCCTCGTCGGACACGAAGCGCGACTTCACGTCGGCCCCCACCACCAGCACGGCGCGGGCCCCGGTGGCGCAGAGTCGGGCCCCGTGGTCGAGGCCGAACAGCCAGCTCGCGCACGCCACCTGCTTGTCCTCCGCCGGACAGGCGGCCCCGAGGAGGTGCTGCACCCGGCTGGCCGCGGCCGGTGAGGTCCAGTCGGCGGTGGTGGAGCACAGGAGGATGTGGTCGAGCGCCTCCGGTGCGATCCCGGCGGCATCGAGGGCGAGGCGGCCGGCGGCGGCGGCGAGGTCGCTGGTGGCCTCCCCGGGACCGGCCCAGTGCCGCTGCTCGATGCCGGTGTGCTCGGAGATCCACCCGGCGTCGGTGACACCGTCCGGGAGGAGGCGGACCACCTCGTCGTTGCCGACCGGTCGGCCGGGGAGGTGGCCGCCGGTCCCGGCGATGCGCGTGCCGGCGGCGGCGTACGTGCCAGTGGCCTCCCGCATGACGTCCATGTCGCCCCCTCGGTTCCCACCCGGTGGTTGCCACACCGCCGGGTTCGATCGCCCGCACACAGGGTACCGGCGACCCGGGTGCCGGTCATCCGGGCCGTACGCTGGCCCGGTGATCGTGACCGCCCCGGCGTCCTCGGCCAATCTGGGTCCGGGGTTCGACTGCCTCGCCGTGGCGGTCGACCTGCCGTTCGTGCTGGCCGACTCGTCGCCCGACGAGGGGGATCTCCTGGTGGCCGAGCCTGAGCACCCGGCAGTCGTTGCGCACGCCGCCGCGGGTGGGGATCCGACGCCGCTGTGGTGGCGGAGCCCCATCCCTCCCGGCCGCGGGCTGGGCTTCTCGGGTGCCGCCCGCGTCGCCGGCGCGTTCCTGGCCGGGCTCCAGCAGGGCGACGGTGTCGTGGACGCCAGGGTCCGGGCGCTCGCCGTGGCCGCCGACCTCGAGGGGCACGCCGAGAACGCTGCGGCCTCGGCCCACGGCGACTTCGTCGTCGCTGCTGCGGGACACACCGCGCGCCTTCGGTTCCCTGATGGCGTCGACCTGGTCGTGTGGTCGCCGTCGTCGCGCACCTCGACCACGGCCTCACGCCGGTCCCTGCCGGCCCGTGTGCCGCTCGACGACGCAGTGGCCAACGTCGGCGCGGCTGCGGCCTGGGTGGCCGCTGTGGCGACGGGCGACCTGCGCGGCCTTCGGGCGGCGAGTGCCGACCGGCTCCACCAGCCGACCCGGCTCGAGGCCCGACCCGACGTCGCCGTGGTGTTCGCCGAGCTCTCGGCCCGAGCGGACGTGCACGCGGTGTGGCTGTCCGGATCGGGCCCGTCCGTCGCCGCCCTGGCCGATTCGACCCTGGCGCCGGTCGTCGCCGCCTCGGTCGCCCTGGCCGACGGCTGCTCGGTGCGGGTGCTCGGTGTCGACCGTGTCGGCGCGCGCATCGTCGACGGGCCGCTGGAGACCTGAGCCGTCAGTGGTCGATGCGGACCGACGGCACCCCGAGTGTCACCGTCATGGTCGCCGGCATGCCGATCAGGTCGATCGGGTCACCCAGCCAGGTGGTGGAGCGCAGGAGGAGGGTCTCGGCCTTGTGCGGCCCACTCGTCACCGTCAGGTCGAGCGTCGTGCCGGGTGGTCCCTCACCGTCGTCGGGTGGCGCGTCCTCGGCGTCGACGACGAACACGTCGTAGGTGCCGTCGGGGAGCAGTTGGTCGTCCACGTCGCTCAGGGTAGGTGCCCGGACGTGCGAGGACCCGCCCCGGGGAGAGGCGGGTCCTCGGTGACACCCAGGGGGATGGGCGACTAGGTGAGCGACGTTCCGGGCACTGAGGGCACCACGATGTCGTCGACGTAACCGGCGTGTCCGTGCTCGTGGACGTCGAGGCCGTTCATCTCCTCTTCCTCCGTGACTCGCAGGCCGATGGTGGCATTGATGACCCCGAAGAGGATCGCCGTGGTCACGGCGACGAAGGCGGCTATGGCGACCACGCCGGTGAGCTGTGAGACCAGCTGGCTGGTGCCACCACCGTAGAAGAGGCCGGGTCCGACTTCGTAGGCGTTCTCCTCAACTGCGAACAGACCGACGGCGATCGTGCCCCAGGCGCCGCAGACGCCGTGGACCGAGACCGCTCCGACCGGGTCGTCGACCTTCATCCGCTCGATGAAGAGGACCGCTCCCACCACGATGGCGCCAGAGATGGCACCGATGATCAACGCTCCGGTGTTGGATACGACAGCGGTTCCGGCGGTGACGCCAACCAGTCCGGCGAGCAGGCCGTTGGCGGCCATGGCGACGTCGGGCTTGCCGGCGACGATCCAGATCACCGCCGTTGCCACGATGGCTCCGGCGACCCCGGACAGCGTCGTCGTCAGGGCGATCGGGCCGATGAGCCCGTCCGCCGCAAGCTCCGACCCCGGGTTGAATCCGTACCATCCGACCAGGAGGATGAACGCCCCGATCACGGCGAACGGGATGCTGTGTCCGGGAATCGCTCGCGGCTTGCCATCCGGCCCGTACTTGCCGATGCGTGGCCCGAGGAAGATGGCGCCGATCAGTGCGGCGACTCCGCCGGTCATGTGGACGATGCTCGAGCCGGCGAAGTCGTGGTACGGAGTCGAGAGGTTGGCGAGCCAGCCGCCGCCCCAGAGCCAGTGCACAACAACGGGATAGATCACCGCGGTGATCACGAGGCTGTAGATGATGTACGACTTGAATTTCGTCCGCTCGGCCATGGCCCCCGACACGATGGTCGCTGCAGTTGCGGCGAAGGCGACCTGGAAGACGAAGAACGTCGGGACCGTCAGGTTCTCGTAGGGGGACTCGGCGCCGCTCCCCAGGAACCAACCGGTCGAGCCGAAGTAGTCGTTCCCTGAGCCGAACGCGATGGCGTAGCCGACGCAGAAGAACGCCACTGCGCCGACGCAGAAGTCCATCAGATTCTTCATCATGATGTTGGCGACACTCTTGGCGCGGGTCAGTCCGGCCTCGACCAGCGCAAAGCCAGCCTGCATGAAGATCACGAGGACTGCTGCGAGGAGAACGAACACGTTGTCGAGGTTGGCTTGCACCTCGCCGATCAACGTCTCCGCGTCTGCTGGAGCCTCTTGGGCACCTGCGGGTCCAGCGATCATCAGGATGGCGCCTGCTGTCGCCGCACCGACGGCCGCAAGGGCGAATCGTCGCCACTTCATGTGTGCACTCCTCTGTTTCGGGTTGGGGCGGAGCTGATCCGGTCGGTCGACCCACAGGTTCGGTTCCGTGTCAGCGCCACTGGTGGGCGGGCCGCCCCGGTCTGGCGCCGGTCCACCTGGGCGCGCTCGCTCCATGCGCTCAGATTTTCGGTACCGACTGGGACGTCCACGGGGCGAAACGTAGGAACAGGCAGTCACCGGCTGTTTGCGCCGATGTGAACGTTTCGTTTCCGAGTTGCCTGCATCAGGTGCTCGGCGCGCCGCGATAGGTGATTCCGGGCGACACACTGCTCCGACGACGAATCTGCAGCAGGTCGTCGGACGTACCGAGGACGATCAGGACGTCGCCGGCTCCCAACCGGTGGCTCCCAGGTGGAGCGGCGGTGAATCCGCTGCTGGAGGACCGAACGGCGACCACCAACGGGGCCTGGCCGGCGGGGGCGACGTCCCCGACCGAACCTCCGGCGAGTTCGGATCCATCCTCGATCACGAGCTCGTGGATCTCGACGTCGTGGCCGTCATCGTGGAGTACCTCATCGAGGAACTCGGCGACGTGGGGGTGGAGGGCGATCGCACCCATGCGGGATCCTGCGATCTCGTAGGGGTTGACGACCCGATCTGCGCCGGCCTGGAAGAACTTCCGCTCGTTCCTCTGGGTAGAGGTCCGTGCGACGATGAACAGTGAGGGGCTGATCGCCCGGGCGGTCAGCGTCAGTGAGATGTTCTCGGCATCGCTGGACAGGGCGGCGACGAGGACGCTCGCACGTTCGACGCCGGCGGCGCGCAGCACGTCGTCGTCGTTGGCGTCACCGACGACCATCGGGACGGTCCAGTCCCGCCGATTGGGGTCGACGTCGACTGCGACGACCTCGGCGCCGTGCCGGTTGGCATAGTTGGCGATCGACTGGCCCACACGCCCCCACCCGGCGATCACCACGTGCTCGCTCATCGATGTGATCAGTGGGTCCATTCGTCGTTTCCTCCATCCGTCGTTCAAGCTGCCTTCGATCACGGTCTCGAGCAGCACACTGACGGTGTAGATGGCGGAGCTCGCTCCGACGAGCACCAGGAACAGCGTGAAGACCCTGTAGGCGGTGTCGACCTCGTCCTCTGGTCCGATCTCGCCGTAGCCGACCGTGGTGATCGTGATGGCGGTCTGGTAGAGCGCGTCGAACGCCGGCACGCCGAGCGCTGCGTAGCCGACGGTCCCGATCAGGAGCACGGTTCCCAGGACGAGCAGCCCGCCTCGGAATCTTCGCCACGGGTCTCGTTCCTCACGGAGCAGTCGGCGGCGGCGGCGACGCTCGAGCAGTACTCCACCGGCCGAGATCTTCACCGGATCACTATCGCCGGGATATGTTTCGGCGATGTGAACACGAGCCAGAGCCGCTCCGACCCGGTGTTCATGCGGTGGGCACTCAGGCCAGGCGTTCGAGCACGTGGTCGACGCGCCGGGTGAGCGCCACTGCGGGCGACGCCAGTACGGCTCCCATGACGAGCAGGCCAGCGAACGGCTGGGACTTGCGTGATCTGAGCACGAAGGTGACCTCCTGGTTCCTGCGACCCGCCGGGGTGGCGGTTCGGTGGGAAGGTGGTGCTTCCGAGTTGTTTCCGGTCGTGTATCCAACCGCGAACTGCCCGACCGGCTACGCCTTGGACGGTCGTCGGCCGGTGACGACGGTGGCCTCACCGGCCTACCTCGGCGTAGCCTCTGGCAGATGCCAGCTTCGAGAACTCCAGAAGGAGCAGATGCGGTTTCTGGTGCCGCCGCGCCGGTGCCGCCGATCCGACCCGGCCTCGCCGCCGAACTCGCCGGGGTCAGCGTAGACACCGTCCGTCGCTGGTGCGACGACGGACGCCTCCGGACCTCGCGCTCCTCAGGCGGGCAGCGGCTCGTCGACACCGTCTCGCTCGCCGGCCTGCTGCTCGAGCGCGGCGCCGGTGGCTCCGAGACGTCTCGCCGCTCGGCGCGCAACCGGTTCCTCGGCATCGTCACCGCCGTCGAGGTGGACCGCATCGCTGCGCAGGTGGAGCTGCAGTGCGGCCCACACCGGGTCGTGGCGCTGGTGACGCGCGAGGCGGTCGAGGAACTCGACCTCCGGCCCGGCGTCGTGGCCGCCGCCTCGGTGAAGGCCACGAACGTGGTGGTCGAGGTCGTCGGGTGATCCGGGCGCAGGCGGACGTCCGATCGGTGGCCGCGCTGGTGTGCATCGCAGCGGTGTCAGCGATCCCTCTGGTGGGCTGCGCAGCTGACGGACCCGGCCTCGCGTCGCTTCCAGCAGCACGTGCTCCACTCGTGGTCTTCGTCGCCGCGTCGGTCGCTGTGCCGTTCGAGGAGTTGGCCACCGGGTTCGAGGCCGGTCGACCAGACCTCGACGTGCAGCTCGCTCCCGCCTCGAGCGCCACGCTCGCCCAGCAGATCGCCGAGGGCGCTCCGGCGGGTGTGTTCGCCTCGGCTGCTGCGGGACCGATGGGGCGGACCGGCGGTCGCGCCGTCGACCCTCGGGTGTTCGCCACTGACGACCTGGTGATCGCCGTCCCTGCGGGCAACCCGGCTGCGGTGGCTGCAACCGCAGATCTGGCACGCCGGGAGTTGCGGCTGGGGCTCTGTGCGGTCGGCGTGCCGTGTGGGGACTACGCACGGCAGGTGCTCGCCGACGCCGGCGTCGAGGCGTCGGTCGACACCGACGAGCCGGACGCGGCGTCGTTGCTCGCCAAGGTCCGATCAGGTGACCTCGATGCCGCAATCCTCTACCGGAGCCAGGTGGCGGCGGTGGCGCCGATGGTCGAGGCGGTCGAAGTCGATCCACCGAGCGCAGTGCTCGTCGAGTACCTGATCTCGCCGCTGCGCACTCCGGACGCGTCGCCGCCGTCGGTCGACGCCGTCGCGTTCGTGGAGTACGTGCTCGGTCCGGGAGCGACGGTCCTCGCCTCGGCCGGGCTCGGGGCGCCGTGAACACCGGGGCGCGACCCGCTCCGGTCGTCGTGCTGGGGCTGGCGGGTGCGGGGTTCCTGGCGCTGCCGGTGGTCGCGCTGCTGGTCCGGGTCCCGTGGTCTGATGCTCTCGACGTGCTCGGAGCTCCCGCCTCGCGTCAGGCCCTCGGGCTGTCGCTCGCCACCTCGCTCGCCGCTGCCGGTCTGAGCGTCACCTTCGGCGTGCCGCTGGCCTGGCTGCTGGCGGGCGGTGACGGTCGGGTGGCTGCGTTCGGCCGTGCCGTGGTGCTGTTGCCGATCGTGCTGCCTCCGGTCGTCGGCGGCGTCGCCCTGCTCGCTGCGCTCGGGCGTCGGGGTGTGGCCGGCTCCTGGCTCGCTCAGGCCGGTGTGGTCCTGCCCTTCAGCGCCGCAGGGGTCGTCGCCGCCCAGGTGTTCGTGGCCATGCCGTTCCTAGTCGTGACCGTCGAGGCGGCGCTGCGCAGCACCGACGCCCGCAGCTCCGATGCCGCCGCCAGCCTCGGAGCGGGTGGCTGGCGGACGTTCCGGCAGGTCACGCTTCCGTCGGTGGCGCCGGCGTTGTTGGCCGGAGTGGCGCTGGCCTGGGCCCGGGCACTCGGTGAGTTCGGCGCCACGATCACCTTTGCGGGCAACCTGCAGGGACGAACCCAGACGCTCCCGTTGGCCGTCTACCTGGGCACCCAGACCGACCCGGGCGCTGCCCTCGTCCTGAGTGCCCTGCTGGTGGCCGTCTCGCTCGTCGTGCTCGTCGTCCTCCGGTCGCGCTGGGTCGTGGCGTTCAGGCCAACCGTTCCAGCACGTGGTCCACGCACCGGGTGAGCGCAGCGACATCGTCCGGGTCGATCGCCGGGAAGAGGGCCACGCGCAGCTGGTTGCGTCCGAGCTTTCGGTACGGCTCCACGTCCAGGATCCCGTTGTCCCGCAGGATCGCCGCCAGGATGGCGGCGTCGACGGTCTCGGCGAAGTCGATGGTGGCCACGACGTGGGAGCGCAGCGCCGGGTCGGCCACGAACGGGCTGGCCAACTCGTGGGCGTCGGCCCAGCCGTAGATGCTGTTCGCCGATGCGTCACAGCGTCCGGCAGCGAACTCGAGCCCACCGTGTTCGAGGACCCAGTTCAGCTGTTCGACGGCCAGGAAGAGCGTGGCGAGTGCCGGAGTGTTGTAGGTCTGGTCCTTGCGGGAGTTCTCGAGCGCAATCTGAAGATCGAGGAACGCCGGCACCCAGCGGTCCGACGCAGTGAGGCGCCCGATTCGGTCGATCGCCGCCGGGGAGCACGCGGCGATCCAGAGACCCCCGTCGGAGGCGAAGCACTTCTGCGGCGCGAAGTAGTAGGCATCGCACTCGCCGACATCGACACGCAACCCGCCGGCTGCGGAGGTGGCGTCCACCAGGACCAGCGCGTCGCCGCTGCCCTCGGGGCGTGCCGGTGCCACCGCCACGCCGGTCGAGGTCTCGTTGTGGGTGAGGCAGTAGGCGTCGACTCCATCGACCGCCTCGGCGTCCGGTGCTCCGCCCGGCTCGGATCGTCGAACGTCGGGGTCAGCGAGGAACGGCGCCGCCGCTGCGGCGGCCGCGAACTTGGAGGAGAACTCACCGAAGACGAGGTGCTGGCTGCGCTCCTCGACGAGGCACAGCGTCGCTGCGTCCCAGAACGCCGTCGAGCCACCGTTGCCCAGCAGGACCTCGTAGCCGTCGGGGAGCGAGAACAACTCGGCGAGGCCGTTGCGCAACTCGCCCACCTTGAACTGCACCACGGCCTGTCGGTGGCTGGTCCCGAGGTAGTGGCCGGCGGATCCGGCGAGCATCTCGACGGCGTCGCCGCGGACCTTGGAGGGGCCGCAGCCGAAGCGGCCATCGTGGGGGAGGAGATCGTCGGGAATGGCAATGTCGGGAATCTGGCTCACGCCCTCAGTGTGTCCCACGCGCCGGGTCGCCCGGGACACCGGCCCCGATGTCGTTCCGACCTGCGGCGGACACACAGCTAGGTTGCGGGCCCATGAGTCCTCGATCGGAGTCCCGCCGTATCGCCAGCCGTATTGCGGCCATCACCCCGTCGGCGACCCTCGCCGTCGACGCCAAGGCCAAGGCGCTCGTCGCCGCGGGGCGGCCGGTGATCGGCTTCGGTGCCGGCGAACCCGACTTCGCCACGCCCGCCCACATCGTCGCCGCGGCGGAAGCGGCGTGTGTCGATCCGGTCAATCATCGCTACTCACCCACGCCCGGGCTCCCGGCGTTGCGTGAGGCCATCGCCGCCAAGACACTCCGGGACTCCGGCGTGGAGGTGGACCCGGCTCGGATCGTCGTGACCAACGGCGGCAAGCAGGCCGTCTACGAGGCCACGCTCGCCGTGGTCGACGACGGGGACGAGGTGCTCCTGCCGGCGCCCTACTGGACGACCTACCCCGAACCCATTGCGCTCGGCGGTGGCGTACCGGTGGTCCTCCCGACCGACGAGTCGACCGGATTCCGGGTGACTGTCGAACAACTCGAGGCGGCCCGCACCTCCCGGACCAAGGCGCTCGTGTTCGTCTCACCGTCCAACCCGACCGGCGCCGTGTACCCGCGCGACGAGGTCGAGGCCATCGGTCGTTGGGCTCTCGAGCACGGGATCTTCGTCCTCACCGACGAGATCTACGAGCACTTGGTCTACAGCGACGCCCGGTTCCACTCGATCCTGGCGGTGGTGCCCGAGCTCGCCGACCTCTGCATCGTCCTCAACGGCGTGGCCAAGACCTACGCGATGACCGGGTGGCGGGTGGGCTGGTTGTTCGGACCCGCCGATGTGACTGCCGCAGTCACCAACCTGCAGAGCCACCTCACGTCCAACGTCGCCAACGTCGCCCAGCGTGCCGCCCTCGCCGCTGTCGCCGGCCCCCTCGATGCCGTTGCCGAGATGCGCAGTGCGTTCGATCGCCGCCGCCGCACCATGCACGCCATGCTCTCGGCGATCGACGGCGTGCAGTGTGTCGAGCCTGAGGGTGCGTTCTATGCGTTCCCCAACCTCACCGGCCTGCTCGGGCGTGATCTGGGCGGTGCGAGTGCCTCGACCACGCTCGAGCTCGCCGACCTGGTGCTCGAGCGTGCGGACGTGGCGTTCGTTCCCGGCGAGGCATTCGGTGCCCCGGGCTACGGGCGGTTCTCCTACGCCCTCGGTGATGCAGATCTGGAGGAGGGCCTCGCTCGGCTCCAGCGCCTGGTCGAGGGGTGAGCCGGACGGTCGCACCCTTCGGCAGCTGGGTCTCGGCGCTGTCGACCGAGGACGCAGCGGCAGGATCGGTTCGTTTCGACGGGGTCTCGCTCAGCGAGGTCGCCGAGGGTGGGGTCCGGGTGAGGTGGTTGGAGACCCGACCCGACGAGGCGGGCCGAGGTGTGGTGTGTGAGTGGGTCGGGTCGGTCCGCAGCGGCGGGTCCGCAGTCGATCTGCTCCCGGCCGGGGTGTCGGCACGGAGCCTCGTCAACGAGTACGGCGGGGGGGCGTGGTGGGACGGCCCCGGGGACACGGTGCTCGCTGTCGATGCCCGATCCCAGGACGTGGTGGAGATCGAGGCCGGCGTCGAGCCGGTCGTCGTGGTGGCCGGAGCGGGGGTGCGTCACGCCGCCGGAGTCCTCACGCCCGACGGCCGCTGGCTCGTTGCGGAACGAGAGCATCATCCGGCACCCGCAGATGGATTCCACCACGATCTCGTCGCCGTGCGCCTCGACGGCGGTGCGTCGACGCCGATCGAGCTGGTCCGGGGCCCTGGGTTCGTGGCCGCTCCAACAGTGTCGCCCGACGGAGCGCACCTCGCATGGCTGAATTGGGACCACCCCGACATGCCGTGGGACGCAGCCGCCCTGTGGGCCGGCGATCTGGTGGAACGCAGCGGCGCCCTCGCCGTTGAGCGAACTCGACGGGTCGCGGGTGGAGCCGACGCCGGTCTGAACAGAGCGGTGTCGGTGTGCCTGCCACGCTGGTCAGCCGATTCCCTCCTCTGGTGGTGCGACGACCGAGATGACTTCTGGCACCTCCGGCGATCAGCGAGACCGGGACTCCCCGAGGCCGGATCCGGGGACTCGGCACCGCTGGTGTGGGATCGGGCCGAGGAGGTTGGTGAACCTCGGTGGGTCGCCGGCGGGCGCCGCTACGGATGGACCGGCGACGGCCGGGTGGTCGCAGCGTCGACCGCCGGTGGCCGGACCTCGGCGTGGGTCGCCGAGCCGGGCCGTGTGCCCGAGCCGGTTCCCGGACCGCAGTTCACCTCGGTCGAACGCCTCGACGTCGATGGTCAGCACGTGGCGCTGATCGCCGGGACCGCCACCCAACCCACGACGGTCTGGCTCGTCGACCTCAGCAGTGGCGAGTCACTCGACCTGCGCAACGTGTCAACTCCGATCGGTGCCGACGACTCGTCCCGACCCGAGCCGATCTCGTTCCCAACGAGTGACGGCGAGGTGGCGCACGGACTGTTCTTCCCACCGGCCTCCGCAACCCACGCCGGTCCGCAGGACGCTCTCCCTCCGCTCGTCGTGCGGATTCACGGCGGACCGACCGCTGCGGCTCGTGCGGAGTGGTCGCCGTCGGTGCAGTTCTGGACCACCCGGGGAATCGCAGTGGTGGAGGTCGACTACCGGGGTTCCACCGGCTACGGCCGCCGTTACCGGGACCTCCTCCGGGGTCGCTGGGGTGTCGCCGACGTCGAGGACTGTCGCGCCGCAGCTCGTTGGCTTGCGGACCACGGTCGGGTCGATCCGGCATCCTGTGTCATCCGTGGCGGTTCGGCCGGAGGGTTCACTGCGCTCGGTGCGCTCGTGTCCGACGGAACCGAGCGGCGAGCTGCGGGGCCCGGAGTGTTCGCTGCGGCGTGCAGCCTCTACGGCGTCACCGACCTCGCCCGGCTCGCAGCGGACACCCACGAGTTCGAGTCCCGGTACCTCGACGGCCTCGTCGGTCCGTGGCCGGAGGACGCCGCGACCTACGCCGAGCGGTCGCCGGTGACGCAGGTGGACCTGATCGGGGCCCCGGTGTTGATCCTGCAGGGTTCTGATGACCCCGTGGTGCCGCTGTCGCAGGCCGAGTTCCTCCGCGATGCCCTCGCCGAACGGGGTGTGCCGCACGCCATGGTGGTGTTCGCCGGCGAAGGGCATGGATTCCGTCAGTCCACCAACATCGTGAGGGCCTTGGAGACGGAGTTGGCGTTCTACGGCGAGGTACTCGGGTTCGTCCCGGCGGGAGGTCGGGCGGCGGTCCTGGCGCGCAGCACGGCAGTGGCCCCCGAACGGCCGGAGACGTAGGCGCCTTCGACTCGCGGGCCGTCGAAGGCGTCGCCAGCGAGCACGATCGGTGTGTCACCGTCGACAGCGACGCAGCTCCGTTCGGGCCACATGGTCCGCGGTGCGGCATAGCGCCAACGCTTGAGTTGCGAGTCCACCACAGCAGCTCCGCCGAACCATCGGCTCGCTGCGGCGAGCAGTTCGGCGTGGACCTTGTCGTCCGGTCGCTCCCAGTTGGCGGTGGACCACGCCGGTGAGGAGTGCAGGGTCAGCGCCGAGGGCACTGCGATCCCCTTGACGGAGTTGTCGGCAACGAAACTGAATGGACCGTTGTCCGGGTCCGGGTGAGCGGCGGAGAACTGGACTGCGCCCGGGTCTCCAACGGCTCCCGGTCCGTCGAGCAGCACCATGAGGGCGTACGCCGGGTCGTAGTTGATGTCCTCCAGCGGGGGCCTGATGCCCGAGTCGAGCTGTACGCCGCCGGCGTCGAGCAGTGCCAAGGTCTGCGGGACCGGGCAGGTGATGAGCGCCGCCGCTGCGAAGAGTTCGACCGGCTCGACCCGATTGCGCTCGTTGGTCGATTCGGCGGATTCCGTGCGATTGGCCGAGACGGGCCCCTCTGCGACGATCCGCCAGCCGAGTTCGTCGGCATGGATCGAACGCACCTCCACGCTCGTGCGGACGTCGGCGAGGTCAACGGCGAGATACTTGGCCAGCGCCGTCATTCCTCCGGCGACCCAGTAGCGAGGATGCCCGTCGGATCGGTTGAAGCCACGGCACCACTCCTCGACCAGATCCGCGTTGCGAAGTTCCTCCACGAACATTGCGAGCTCCGGTCCCCGTTGGGTGAAGAACTGGGCCCCGTGGTCGAAACGAGCCTCACCGATGCGTCGGGTGGCCAGGCGGCCGCCGACGGACCGTCCCTTGTCCACCACGGTGACCCGACGACCGACCCGTTCGAGTTCCCGTGCGGCGGTCAGTCCAGCGAGGCCTGCGCCGATGACCACGACATCGACGACGTCGGCTGCGACGTCGGCTGCTGCATCACGATCCGGCACGTCGCCATGCTGCCACGCACGGGGCATCGGCGTGGGCTGGCCGCACCCGTGCGGCTCGGGCAGGATGGGGCGGTGAGAGTACTGGTGACCGAGAAGATCGCAGAGAACGGTCTGCAGCGCCTGCGCAGTGCCGGCCATCAGGTCGACGTCGAGTTGGACCTGAGCCCCGAGCAACTGCTCGACGCCGTGCCCGGTGCCCACGCTCTCATCATCCGCTCGGCCACCCGGGTGACGCCCGAGGTACTCGCTGCCGGCTCCGACCTGGTGGTGGTGGGCCGGGCCGGGATCGGCCTCGACAACGTCGACGTGGCCGCGGCGACCGACCGCGGCGTGATGGTCGTCAACGCACCGCAGTCCAACACGCTCTCGGCCGCCGAACACACCATGGCGCTGCTGCTCGCTCAGGCGCGCAATGTTCCGCAGGCCCACGCCGCACTCAAGGCGGGTCGCTGGGAGCGGTCCAAGTGGGAAGGGGTGGAGCTGTCGGACAAGACGCTCGGGATCATCGGTCTGGGCCGGATCGGCAAGCTCGTCGCCCAGCGGGCCATGGCCTTCGGCATGCGGGTGGTGGCCTACGACCCGTTCGTCACCGACGATCGGGCTCGTCGAATCAACGTGACGTTGTGCAGCTTGGACGACCTGGTGGCGCAGTCGGACTTCATCACGCTGCACCTGGCCAAGACGCCTGAGACCGTCGGCCTGATCGACGCCGACATGCTGGCCAAGGCCAAGCCCAACCTGCGGATCGTCAACGTCGCCCGTGGCGGCATCGTCGACGAGCTGGCGCTGGCGGAGGCTGTGCGCGGCGGTCAGATCGCCGGAGCTGCGATCGACGTGTTCGCCACCGAGCCGACCACCGCCTCGCCGCTGTTCGAGCTCGACTCCGTCGTCGTCACTCCGCACCTCGGAGCGAGCACGGCCGAGGCGCAGGACAAGGCCGGCGACACGATCGCCGAGATGGTCGAGCTGGCACTCGCCGGTGACTTCGTGCCGTACGCCGTCAACGTGAGCGCAGCCGAGGCCTCCGAGACCATTCGGCCGTACCTGGGTCTGGCCGAACGACTCGGCCGCATCTTCGCCGGACTGGTCGGCGCCACCGACGGGCCACTGGAGATCGAGTACCAGGGACAGATCGCCGACTACGACACCCGCATCCTCACGCTGTCGGTTCAGAAGGGGTTCTTCTCCGTGGTGACCGGGGAGCCGGTGAGCTACGTGAATGCCCCGACCGTCGCCGAGGAGCAGGGGATCGAGGTGCGGCCCACCTCCACCACCACCGCACGTGACTACGTGAACCTGGTGACCATCCGGTCCTCGGGGCACAGCATCGCCGGGACGCTCGTCGGGCTGAACAGTGTCCCGACGGTGGTGATGATCGACGATCACACCGTCGACGTCCCCCCGGCGCAGCACCTGCTCGTGGTCCGCAACGAGGACCGGCCCGGCATGATCGGTGCGGTCGGCACCGTGCTCGGTGCGGCCGGGCTCAACATCGACGACATGGCCGTCGGCGCCGCCGAGGACGGCGCCAAGGCGCTCATGGCGATCGCCACCGGTGCCGCCGTGCCCGCCGAGGTGCAGGACGAGCTGCGCGCCGTCGACGGGATCACGTCGGTCGCCGCCGTTTCGGTCTGAGCCGGCGGCCGACGGTCACAGCTCGGTCCGGACCTCCGGGCCGCGGAGTTCGGCGTCGACGGTCCACACCGCCCGCTCCGTGACGCCGTGGATCCGGTCGTCGACGACCACGGTCCGCATCATCGACTCGTCCGTCATCCGGTCGCCGTTCGCGTCGGGCGCGAACTCCCGGGCGAGCTCCAGCCGGTCGCCGGCGACCCGGACGAACACGCGACGCAAGCCGTCGGGTCCACCCGGGTCGGGTGACGGCGCGCAGGTCTGCGGCGAGAACGCGATCGACGAGTCGTCCCCGGCCGGCGCGGCCGGTTGGACCGGGCTGGTGGTGCAGTCGATCTGCCCGATCGCGTAGCGGTCCGTCGGGAACGACGCCGTGCGCCGGACCGGATCCCAGGTGAACGCGAGCGGGTCGCCGCGGAGTTGTGAGTTGGCGTCGGGGAAGTTCAGCACGGCGGTCTCGGTCGGCCGGGTCGGGTCCGACACGTCGAACAGCGACACCTTGGCGCCCTTGGTGACGCCCTGGTCGTCCGCGTCGACCCCGACGCCGAGGAGCTTCCCGTCGCCGAGCGGATGGAGGTACTCCGAGAAGCCCGGGATCTTGAGCTCACCGAGGACCCGTGGTGCGGTCGGGTCGGAGACGTCGATGGCGAAGAGCGGGTCGACCTGACGGAACGTGACGACGTAGGCGATGTCGTCGGCGAACCGGACCGACTGCACCCGCTCGCCCACACCCAGGTCGTCGACGTGGCCGATCTCGGCGAGCACGCCGTCGGGGCCGGGACGCAACACCGTCAGACGCCCCTCGGTCGGGGGCACCGGCACCGGTTCCGGCACCGGCAGCGGTTCTGGCACCGGCAGCGGTTCGGGGGCGGGGAGCGGCGCGATCTCGACGGGCCCGCTGGTGACGTCCGGTCCGGGTGCCGGTTCCGGGGTCGGCACTGGTTCCGGGGTCGGCACTGGTTCTGGGGTCGGCATCGGCTCGGGGATCTGTCGCTGTTCGAGGAGCGGCATCGTGGTGACGGTCGACGCCTCGGAGGTGGTGGTCACGACGCGCAGGTCGCCGTTTCGTTCGGACAGGGAGTACTGGTCGAGCACCTCGCCGGGCACGGTGCCCGAGCCGGTGTAGCGGCTCCCGTCGTCGGTGAGCTCGATCCGGTGGATCGCCGAGGTCGGCGCGTCCCACGTGCCGACGCCCGACGTCAGGTACACGGCGGCGGGGGATGCGTAGACGGTGGTGCCCAGACCGGTGCCGCCCTGCACCGTCGTGGTCGACAGATCGTCGAGCGTCGCGCCGATGCTCACGACGCTGACCAGCTCGGGACTCGAGACGGTCGAGTTGGGGTCGTCGACGCTGGCGGTGGCGTCGGGGGTGGCCAGAACCTGGTCGCACCGGACGAGCGGCTCGACCGTGCCGTCGGTTGCGACCCGCTTCGGGAGCACCTGGTCGCCGTCGATCGACTCGATCAGCGCCCGTGCGCCCGACGGATCGGAGTACAGCTCGTTGCTGGCCTGCGCCACGACGTCCGGGGTGGTGGTGAGCACGATGCGGGGCACGTCGTCGACCATCCGGGTGGCCACGACCGACCCTTCGAGCCGGGTGCTGGCCTCGACGCGTGGAGCCGCCGGGTCCGAGGTGTCCACGAGCGTCACGGTCGCCGTCGGCTGCGAGGTCCACGGCGCCACCCGTCGCGGACCGTCGACGCTGCCGGTCCGGACGTCATCGAGCGGCACGACGCCACCGGGTTCGTTGGTGACCACGACCAGCTGATCGTCCCGGAGGAACAGCTGCGGAGGAGCGAAGAACGACGCGACCGTGCTCCCGCTCCACCCTGCGCCGGGTGTGGTGGTCGTCGAGCCGGCGCCCGCCCCGTGCAGGGTGGTCCGGCCGACGACGCGCGGCGGGTCCTCCAGGGCGACGGTCCGCAGCTCCAGCCCTGCTGGCGTCTGGACGGTGGTGTGGAGGAACCGGCCGTCGGTGACGGTGGAGTTGCCCTCGGCCACGCCGGCCTCCTGGTCGTTGGAGCCGGCGACCACCACGCCGCCGTCCTCGGCGGCGAGACTCTGCACCATCGTGCCGTCGGACGCACTGGCGACGCTCAAGCTGCGCTCCTCACCCGCCAGTGTCGAGACCGGCGGGCCGCCGTCGAGGGTCGAGGTGTTCCACGTCTCGACGTACTCGACCGAGTCGAGCAGCACCGCCCGGACCCGCTCGGCGACGGCGTCGCAGGAGTCCGACGGCTGGAGCGCAGCGAGCGCCACCTCGCCGGTGCCGGTCGGCGGAAGCAGCGAGCCGGCCGCCGGCCGGTCGGACGTGCACGAGACGCCGACGACCGCCACGACGGCGGTTACGGCGCTCGCAGCGACGAGTCGGGCGATGAGTTGCCGGATGGTCACGTCGTTCCCCCTTCAGCGTGGTGCGCTGTGGGTTCTGACGATGCGGATCGGGGATTGGTTCCCGGGACCCGTGCTGATCAGCTGACAGTCGGCATCCAGGCGGGGCGCTGTTGCTCGTAGGTGGTGATCTCGGCCTCGTGTTGCAGGGTGAGTCCGATGTCGTCGAGTCCGTTCAGGAACCGGTGCTGCACGGCGTCGTCGAGGGGGAATGCCTCTTCCACGTGGAGGTTGGGTACGGAGATGGTGCGGTCCTCGACGCTGATCGTGATCTCCAGCGTCGGATCTGCCTCGATGGCCTGGATCAGCAGACGGCCCAACTCGGGGCTGACCTGCACGGGAACCAGTCCGTTCTTGGTGGCGTTGTTGCGGAAGATGTCGCCGAAGCGTGGTGAGACGACGGCGTCGAAGCCGTACTGCTGGATGGCCCACACTGCGTGCTCCCGGCTCGAGCCCGTGCCGAAGTTCTCGCCGGCGACGAGCACGTTGGCGTCGCGGTAGGCGTCCCGGTTGAGGACGAACGTCGGGTCGTCGCGCCACTCACTGAAGAGACCGGCCTCGAACCCGGTGCGCTCCACTCGCTTGAGCCAGTCGGACGGGATGATCTGGTCGGTGTCGACGTCGGAGCGGTCGAGCGGCACGCCGCGGCCGGTGATCGTGCGGACGGGATCCATCAGAGCTCCTCGGGGGTGGTGAAGTGGCCGGCGATCGCCGTGGCGGCGGCCACGGCGGGGGAGACCAGGTGGGTGCGTCCGCCCCGGCCCTGGCGGCCCTCGAAGTTGCGGTTCGACGTGGACGCCGAGCGCTCGCCGGGTGCGAGCTTGTCGGGGTTCATGGCCAGGCACATCGAGCATCCGGGCTCCCGCCAGTCGAACCCTGCGGCGGTGAACACCTCGTGCAGTCCCTCGGCCTCGGCCTGGTCACGAACGGCACGGGAGCCGGGGACCACGAAGGTCCGTACCCCCGAGGCCACCCGCTGGCCACGGCCGGATGCGGCGCGCACCACCTCGGCAGCGACGCGCAGGTCCTCGATGCGGGAGTTGGTGCACGACCCGATGAACACCGTGTCGACGGCGACGTCGGTCATCGGCTGCCCGGCGCTCAGCCCCATGTACTCGAGCGCACGTTCGGCTGCAGCACGCTGGGTGGGGTCGTCGAAGTCGTCCGGGAACGGCACCCGGCCGGACATCGGAACGACCTGTCCGGGGTTGGTTCCCCACGAGACGAACGGCTCGATCTCAGCGGCGTCGAGACGGACGACCTTGTCGAATGTGGCGTCGTCGTCGGTCTGGAGCGTCCGCCAGTCGGCGACGGCCTCGTCCCACACGTCCCCCGACGGCGCAAACCGACGGCCGCGCAGGTACTCGAACGTGACGTCGTCAGGAGCGATGAGCCCGGCCTTGGCGCCGGCTTCGATGCTCATGTTGCACACGGTCATGCGGCCCTCCATGGACAGCCCACGGATGGCTGACCCGCGGTACTCCGCCACATGGCCCATGCCGCCCGAGGTCCCGATGCGCCCGAGGATCGCCAAGATCAGATCCTTGGCCGAGACACCCGGCCGCAGCTCGCCGTCGACCTCGATGGCGAGCTGAGCCGGCTTGGACTGGGGGAGCGTCTGGGTGGCGAGCACGTGTTCGACCTCGGAGGTGCCGATCCCGAAGGCGAGTGCGCCGAACGCTCCGTGCGTGGCGGTGTGGCTGTCGCCGCAGACGATCGTCATGCCGGGCAGCGTTGCGCCTTGTTCTGGTCCGATCACGTGGACGATGCCCTGATCAGCCGAACCCATCGGGTACTCGAGGATGTCGAACTCCTCGGCGTTGGTGCGGAGCGTGTCGACCTGCTTGCGGGAGATCGGGTCGGCGATCGCAACGCCGATGTCCTCGGTCGGGACGTTGTGGTCCTCGGTCGCGAGTGTCAGATCCGGCCGTCGCACGCCACGGCCGGTCAGGCGGAGTCCGTCGAACGCCTGGGGCGAGGTGACCTCGTGGATGAGGTGCAGGTCGATGTAGAGGAGGTCGGGTTCGCCGGGTGCGGACCGGACCACGTGTCGGTCCCAGACCTTCTGGGCCAGGGTCCGGGGTGCTGGGTCAGCCATGGGTGTCGCTCGCTCTCGTGAATCCATTGATCTCAAATAATGAGATACACTTCCCGATGTATGGAACATACTGTAAGCGCCGTCGGAGTCATCGACAAGTCGTTCCTGGTGCTGGCCGCCGTGGAACAGAACC